>CAZKEM010000001.1:0-41852 GCA_964551835.1 uncultured Acidimicrobiaceae bacterium
TTCTTTTCTCGAGCGCTCGGGTCAGGGCGGCTCAGCTAGGTTCCGGCCGTGACCGGAATGGCGTAGGTTATGAGCGAGCCGTCAGAGTCTGGTATGAAGTTGTCGTCGTACATCTCGATATCGGGACCGTAGGTATGGCGCATACCCGACTGTGAAAGCCACGTCGAGTAGATGTAGTTGACGGTCAGGTCGAGGGTGTCGGGTCGGCCTCGATGAACGAACCGGCCGTAGGTAGACTCGGGAATGTGAACGCTTGTCATATCGTCTGCCAGTCCATTGAGTGATGCAACTTCAAGGCCGGCCAGGTAGCGGAGTTCTTCGCCGCTGTCGCGGGTCTGATAGATCAGGCCATAGGCCAGGGCTGCGTCGACACTGTGGTCGATCTCGCCCATTCGAGGAAGGAACGCTTCCCATAACGGTGGTAGCTGCTCGGATATGTTGTTCTTTTCAGAGTCGACGCTGAAGAACACGGTCGGCAAGCCCGCAAACTGGGTCGACGGCTGATGATATATTTCTGGCTCAGACGTCACGTTGGTAGACACGTGACGGAGGTAGGTCTCATCGAACTGAACCTTCTTGAGGAACAGACTTTTGTTGCCAAGTTGGCGGTAGGCGCTGGGCGTGATGTCGAAGGTGGTGCCAAAGGCTCGGGTGAAACTCTGTTGTGATTCGAAACCGGCAGCGATTGCGATGTCAATGATCCGGTCGTCGGTCGTCAATAGCCGGTCGAGGGCTCGAGCCATCCGGCGAGACCGAATGTATGACTTCAACGTCTCGTTCGTCAGGGCCTTAAATATTCGCTGGAAATGCCACTGGCTGATTCCGGCCGCTTTTGCTACATCAGCTAGAGCGATGTTGTCCTCCAGTCGAGCCTCGATGTAGTCGACGCCCCGCTGGACTTCAGCAAGGTAACTCACCCAACCTCGGCCGGTTCCGGCATTTCATAGAATCCACACATGGTCACTATCTTGCCTTCCGGGTCAAATTCTCCGTAGCTTGTTCCATCCATAACGACGTTGCGTTCCGGGTCCTCTATTTCCCATCTAACCGTACATCGGTCGTTGTGGCTTAAGAAGTAGCGCATCTCGATCGTCAAACCGGGAAACTCTTGTTGATAGTGCTCCATGTAGGTGACCAGGTCGTCGATGCCGGTAGTGGTTGTCCGAGGGTCGCGATACTCACAGTTGGGATGTAACGCTTCTTGTACCCCAGCTTGACGTTCGGCCGTAGATAGAGGCCCCCACAACGACATGTAGGTTTGCCAGGTTTCTCTATGGGTAGACACTGTTTTCTCCGATTGTCCGTAGCCGCCATACCGTATGGCTGGGCCGATTCCATAAAGGTAGAGGAGTGTCTAGCCCGAGTTTTTACATTTTGTGCGAGATTGTCGGTCGTCCCCTTGGGTGGTTTCTCGATCAACGCCGGCTGGCTCCGAGCGGATCATGATTGTTCGATTTGTTCCCCGACCTCTTTGACGACGTCGATTAAGAAGTGGACGTCATCATCGGCGGTACGGTAATTAACAAAACAGGCCCGTAACCAGTCTTGCTCGTCGACCTTCGCGCCGACGATATAAACGCGCCCATCAGACCGTAGTGTGTCTGCGAGTCGCATATTGTGCTCGTTCACATCACCCGCTTGTGGGAGGTGCCGAAACAACACGACTGACAGTTGTGGTTCCTGAAGCAGCGTCAGCTGGGGTTCGTTCTTTACCAACGTGGCGCAGAGCTGTGCTTGTTCCAGGTTTCGACTTATTGCGGTCCGGAAGCTGTTGGCGCCGTAGGAGCGCAATGCCAGCCAGGCTTTAAGCGCACGCAGAGGTCGAGAGTATTCGAGCGTCCATTCGACAGGGTTAACGTCACAAAGGTCCTCAGGGATATAGGAAGCGTCGTGGCTAAACGCCGCGGTCAGGGCAGTCTTGTCTTTAACTAACAGAACGCCACACGGCTTGGGTAGAAATAGCCACTTGTGAGCGTCGATAGTTATCGAGTCTGCATGTTCCAGACCAGCAAAGTGGTGGTGGGCATCAGGAACCGCAGCTGCAGGCAGACCATAGGCCCCGTCAACGTGAAGCCAAATGTTGTTATTGATCGCAACTTCGGCGATCTCTTTGATCGGGTCGACCACGCCCGCCAGCGTTGTCCCAGCACTAGCAACAATCGCTATTGGCGTGATTCCGAGTGCGACGTCGCTCTCAACGGCGCGGCGTAGGCCTGCTACATCCATTTTGCGGTCGTCTGTCAGAGGAATTGTGCGCAACGAATTGCTTCCAATCCCCAAAATTTCTACCGCCCGAGCAACCGACGAGTGCGTATCCTTACTGACATAAATGGCGACGTCGCCACTGACGCCGTCGGTGCGGCTGTCGGGAAGAGCCCTCTGACGCGCAACCGTTAGCGCAGTCAAGTTCGAAAGCATACCGCCACTGGTAAACGAGCCAAAACGCCCTGGGTAATCAATCAACTCTGCAATCCAGGCAAGTGCCTGCTCTTCGACTAAGTTTGCTGCCCCGGCCTCAAGAGCTAGATTTACATCGTGGCTGGCGGCCAACGCATCGGCAAGAACGCCCATTTCTAATCCGCTCGAGCCAACAAATGCAAAGAATCGAGGGCGAGGCGATGATACGCTTTGATCCAGAATCGTGTCGGTTTCATTCAGTGCCTCAATCGGATCAATTCCGTCACTGGGGAGCGAGGTAGCAAGCAAGGCCTGTACGTCCTCATCAACCTCTGGCTGGGCGGGTCGAGCATGGTCAAAGCTTTCCCACGTACGTTCGATCAGATGCACAGCGTGAGTTAGTGCTCGTCTGCGATCGAGTTCGGTAAGACCGTTGGGCTCTGGTGACATCGAGTCTGGTTGTGTCATGATTTGCTATTATAGGACGCTGGCCTGCGTGAAGGCTGTACGTGAACTCGTCAAGGTAACCCGAATGAAGCACTCGCTGTTCTGCAACGTCAGTCGGGGTTAGAGTAATCGGGCGTTATGCCGATATGTCGGGCTTTGTGACGTTCTGTTTACCAACGGTACCGATACTGCTTATTGTGGGCATGATTAAGTGCGTCTTTTGGGCTTAGTTGGCGGTTAAATGCTCGACCATTGGCTGTGGTGATTCGAGGCGCGGCCTGCAAATCTCTAATTTTGGCGCTCCATCTAACTAGGAGAGAACATGTCAAATCCATACGCCCAGGGTACTCCTGGGGTTCCACCACAAGGACAGCCACCAGGAGGCGGCTTTGGTCAGAATCCTGGCTATGGTCAGCCGGTCGGCGGACAACCAGCTCAACGGCAACTGTATGATGCTCACGCCCAACAGTCGTATGGTCAGCAGGCAGCTTTTGGGCAGTCAAAGCCTAACAACACGGTCATTAGCTACATTGTCCAGGGTTTTCTTGGACTATGCACTCTCTTTGCTCTCTACACTGCGGTCAGTTATTATCGCCGCTACTCTCTAGTCTCCGACGTTCTGAATGGCAACTTTGCCGCCGACCTAATTTCAAGAGGGGAAAGTATTGAGGACGCCACCAGGATCGGCATCATTGGAACGTTTGGATTGATTGTTCTTACGGCAATTATCTACATGGTTTGGTTTTTCATGAGCGCAACAAGCGCCAGAACGGGCATGCCAGCGGGGTTAGTATTTGCTGCGTGGGTGCCGGTGGTGAGTTTGGTCCTGCCTGGGCTATTGTCGGTGGACTTGTGGGGCAAGACGAAGCGGACAGCTCCTGCCTTACCGATTGCCTGGTGGGTTACTTGGGTGCTGTACAATCTGCTGTTCGGTGTTGGGTTGTCAGTCAGGGAGGCAGATGCCGAAAACGTCGGCTCTGACCAGTTGTTTATCGCTGCTTTCGTTTTCCTTGCTATCGCCTCAGTACTTGGCATCGTATTTGTGAACCGGGTCACCGCCGCCCAACAGCGAAACGCATAGCAAAAACTCTGTAAGAGCAGAACACACCCTCACTAAGGCATACAGTTACTAGCCTGGTGGGGGTGTGTTCTGTCGCGTTAAGCGGTCAACTTTGATGACTTGCATTATGTATCTCGCGAAACCCTCTTCTTGATAATTGAAAGACTTTTATTGTAGGTGACCGTTTAAATACGTATTTGTGCATAGTTAGCAATATTGTTGTACATATATGAATACTCCAATACGACAGCTGGTTGGCAGACTTCAACCACCAATCTCGCGCTTTGATCAGGCTGATGGGGCGTCGGCGATTACCGGCAGCGGCGTCGGGCTTGACGTTTTCGCCGGCGAACGAATGTTGGCGTCGGGAAAATATCAGGAAACAAGTAATGACGGCTACGCCCACGAGGCCTACTTTGGCTTCACCGACCAACGAACATGTGTCGCTGGCTGGAGTAGTTGTAAAGGTGGCTTCAACGACTCCAGCGGCCACGTGCACCATCTCGATTTAGTGGGGGTTGAATTCAAGAACAATATTCTTGTTGAGTCACTCACGCTTCTCACCCAGTCCCAAGGCCCAGTCAAACTGGTTGTTCCCGAAGTGAGGAAGGCGCTAGGTGCCTTTTACGAAGAGTTGTCCAAGGTTGCGTTCGAGCTGCGCGGCGGACCTGCTCCGATAGAGGGGGAGTTCGAGAATATCGAAATAGCTCGAACCCAGCTATGGCGCGAAGACGACAACGCTACGAAGGCGAACTTCGACCTATTGGCACTGTCGCAAAACTATACTCCCGAGGTCTTCAACAATTTCGTTACCCGAATCGTATTAGATCATCGCATTCGTGCTGACGGACCTGCAATGTCACAGGGGTGGTGGATCTGCCCTCTATCCGCAAACGACTTCATGCACTGTTTGGTCGCGATGTTCGGCGCCCCGCTAGCTCAACACGGAAACCCTGACGGCTCAAACGCCTATGACTTTCACTTGACGCCGCAGGTTAAGGACCGCACGAACGTGTTGGCAACAGGTGCACTTCTCGGCGTAGGTGCAGCATCAGTGGCAGGGCTAGCAGCGTTTCCGTTTCGAGGTGTAGGCCGAAGAGTAGTCAAGTCGATGATTTCAAAGCACGAGGTGGACCAGATTCGGATCGTTGTTGGCGACGGTCCGCATTTCAGTAGTTATCAAATATTCGCACCCCAACAAACGTTGTCAAGTCGAGACGTTAAGTTGGCGCATGCCGTCCAGCAGGCGATAGCGAACCAAGTTCCCGCCGTATTGAGCCGTCGAATCGAACAAGGTTGGGAGATACCATTCGAACGACTCATGAGTGACTCGGCGCCCGAAGAATTTGAAGTCGAGGTTGGCGGATACGACTCTGCCTATGCTTGGAATGACCTTGTTCCCTGACAAAACAGGGTAGGACAACCTGTCGAAGAACCTGACCGGCATATGCGTCTTGAAGTATTTTGGTGAAGGTGCATAAATCTGAATCCTTGGTTCGTCGAAGTTACCATGGCAACAGCAGGTCTTTCCTACGCAACCATGAGGGTTGGGATGCAAAGCGATTCGACAACGGAAGGTCGCCGACTAACGCCGCCGGAGGACAGGAGTGGCGCATTCGAGATGTTCTACCGTGAGCACCTTGATGGAATGGTGCGACTCGCCACCTTCCTTGTTTACTCCCAACCCAATGCGGAAGAAATCGTGCAGGAATCATTCCTCATTGTCCACCGACGGTGGGACGAGCTTCATACTCCGGCCGGTTTCCTCAGGACCACAGTGGTCAACAAATGTCGAGACGCTATGCGACGCAAATCTGTGAAGGTCAAAAAGATGACCATATTACGCCCAACTATTGAGGCTCAACAGACCGATGACTTGGCTGAAACCCACGCCGACAGCGACTACTTTCTCGGGCTCTTACAACTGGGATGACATTACGGTTATTGCTGGCTAGTTAATCTCAGTCGAGCTCGCGAACCGAGGGACCTCAAACAACTAGCCTGATAGCTAGGGAAAGCATGGCGAAGACGAGAATCCCTAACACCAACCGCTCGAACGTGTCCATGTTGATTCGCTGACGAAGTCGCACCCCGATCGGTTGAACAGCCAATGTGAACGGTACTAGTAGTAGCGCGATGGTGAACAGGCGGGGCGTGTACGTCCCCTGAACCCCAAAGACCACGATCTGGGCGAGGCCGCTGAGTGCATACGTGACGGTAGTGGCGAACACGTATGCATCGCGGCTTTGTTTGAGGCTCAGGAACCAAGGCGCCACGACTGGTCCAGAGATTCCACCAGCACCTTGGAAAAGGCCGGCGACGCCACCGACTAACGGTGTCAGTGTTGCCCTTTTGTCTGGGGGGATTTCCCACGTCGGGGAGCGGTAGCGGTTGATGAGAAACGCAATGACGATCCCGATTAGCATGAGACGAATGGCAGCGTCTGGCAACGAAGGGAGAATGGCGGCGCCGACGACGCCTCCAACGATAGCGGAGCCGACGAAGGTGGTCAGTAGCTTCGAATCTCCCCGATCGTCTCGGGCCATCCAAGCCAACGCGAGGTTCAATACGAAGTTCGAGATCGTCACAAAGACTATCGCATCTTCGGTGGGTACAAGTAGGGCGGCCAAAGGGACCAGGATAATCGGGTAGCCCATTCCCGTAATGCCCTTGATCAACGCTGCGCCGATAGCGACGGCGAGGATCATTATCATCTCGAGGTTGCTCACCTGGTTTACACTGTCCGGTCGCCGTGTTCTTCCAGGTAGTCGTCCATCGAGGCTTGGATTACCGCTCGGGCATGCTCGGAGCCGTAGCTGCCTAATACTTCGATCGCGTTAGGTTTCACACCTGTGATATCCATTTTGTAGGTCCCGAAATAGTGAACGATCCGATTGACGACCGCGACCGGGAGTTGGCTTAGTTCTTTCGCATAGTCAAAAACAGTGTCACTGACCAGAACCGCCACGATTTTGTCGTCGGCTTCACCGCCGTCGAGTACTTGAAGGCCGCCTAGCACCCGAGCGGGGACTACGAGTTCGGCCCTAGAGATTCGCTGTTGACTTAGGACACAAATGTCGAGCGGATCCTGGTCTCCGATTTGGGCTTGAGGGGTTAGTGTTGCGACGCGTTGCCCACAATAAGTTTGAGGGATAAAGCCATACAGGGTTGGCGGCAACGCCGATGAACCTTGGGGTCGATCGACCCGCAAATAGCCGGTCTTTTTGTCGATCTCGTATTTGACCTCGTCGAACGGAGTCATCTCGATGTATGCGTCAACTTCGTCTGGGGCGGCGTCGCCAATTGGAAGCCCATGCCAGGGGTGAGGCCGGTATCGATTAAATAGAGTCACGAAGTGCCAATCGGTAGTTTCTAACCAAAACGTAGGCAGACAGGGCTGACTTGGGACCATAACCCGAAACTCGACTCTTCGGCAACACCAGGTGGTGTGACTTACTGCAGGTGTTCCGAACGGGTCGGTGGATTTCGCCAGTCGGGTCTACGTCAGTTGAGTTGTTTGGCGAGGTCCGCAGCGAGCCATTGGGCATCGCGTTGTATCGATGGTTGGATTTCTGTGAGGACGTCGACGACCACGGGGACAGACTGAGGCGCCAGCGCCAGTCGCGGTCTGGACCGAAGTATACGTTCCAGACGAATTGCCACCTGCCCTGGGTCGCTGTGGTCAATCGGCGCGGAGCGCTTGGCTAGGCGTTGCAAGGTGTTGACCCACTGCTCTCTATCAGACTCGTCGACCATCGGGGCCAACTCGTCGAGCACGAACTCAATATGTTCGAACGCATTCTGGCTGGCCTCTTTGACCCAGGCCTGTTCGAGTAATGCTCCGTCTAGGAGAAGTTCGGGTCCGACATGCGAACATGCTCGGGCCGCTCCTCGATTTACTCCTTTGTCGAGGAGGCTTTGCATCGCATCGCTCATCAGATCGCGGAACCATGTATGGGCGTGAAACAGCGAGTCGGTGCGATGGTGGAGGTCGACACCTTTGGCCAGGCTGGTCGGCTCGGGGCGGTTGCGCAATTTGACTTGCGCAATATTGCAGATGTCGGGCAGAGCGGAACCGAGCAAGACGCTGGTACGACCGAAAGTATCGGTCGACGTTGCAGCTGGGTGAAGTATGGCCGCAACGGCTATGTGTCCTGCAGTATTCATTGGCCTTGAGTCTATTGGTTCTGAGATTTTCTTCGACATCGAGCTAACAATACGTACGAACGTATGTATAGTTAAGATACATGGCAAACCAAACAACAAGTAAACAGGACGTCGAAAAAAGCGACGGACGTCGCGAACGCGGCGATAGAAGCCGGCTTAGGGTACTTGAAGCCGCCGTACAACTGGCCTCAACCGATGGCCTAACGGGCCTACGTTTTGGTGTACTCGCACTACTCATCGATGCCCCAAAGAGCAGCATCTCGGCGCTATTCAAAACCAAAGAACAGTTACAACTGGCCACAATCGAGCACGCCAAGCAGCTTTTCGCCACTCGAGTAGTGGCTTCGTCAGAGGCCGAACCTTCACCCATCAAACAACTCGAATTGGTTGGCGATGCATGGTTTGACTACTTGGAAGGCGACACGTTCAAGGGAGGCTGTTTCTTCGTCGCCGCCGCCGCTGAAGTAGATGGCCAAACCGGCGCCGTCCGCGATGCTATCGCCGAAGCGAACAGTGAATGGTTGGACTTCTTGGCCACATGTGTTGGCCGGATTGGAGACCGCTCAATCGATAACAAAGCGGTCGCTTTTCGACTCCACTGCGCCGGCTTGGGTGCGAACTTTGGCAAACAGCTTCTCGACGATGCGCAGGCAATCCAACACGGCCGACAACTTTGGGCCGACGAGTTGCGTCGACTCTGAAGCCAGGCCCTACACAACCGACAAGATTAGGAAGAACTACAATGCCAGTCCGAACTCAACCCTCAAACCCAAGTGTCCGAGACATACTGCTCGAACGTAACGACAGGTCGCTCGGCGACTTTAACCCGCTGCCTCTTCAACTGAACTTGCCGGCGATTATTTTGACTTGCATGGACCCAAGAGTCCACCCAGCCGATGCCTTGGGCATCGAACGTGGAGATGCCGTCGTGATACGAAACGCTGGCGGTCGGGTAACGCCCGAATTCATTCGAGACATCGCCATTCTTGGCATAATCGCCCAAGTCGAAGGCCTTGATGAGACCCAAGACCCGTTCGAGCTTGTCATCGTCCAACACACAGACTGCGGTGTCTCAAGGCTTGTTGACCCGGGCTTTGCTGACGTGGCGTCTACCTATCTTGATGTCGAGCCGGAACAACTGGAGGCCGAACATCTTGCGGACCCGTACAAGGCGGTTGCCTCCGACATTAAGAAACTACAGGCCAACCCAATGATCCCGGAAACCTTAGCGATCTCGGGAGCGGTTTTTGATGTCGAAACCGGAAAGGTTACGCCGGTCGAAGTGACCTAAACCATCATCTACCGAATCAAGATGGGCAACTGGTTTGGGCGGCTAGGCTCAATGGGTGGCATCTACTTCCGATCAGCTTCGTTCAGTCACCGAACATTTAGCTGGTGGGGGAGAGCAGCGCGAAGGTCAGATCAAAATGGCCGAACTTGTAGCCGGTGCTGTCGAAGAAGGCTCGACTCTTTTCGTCGAAGCTGGAACCGGCACCGGGAAGTCGTTGGCTTATCTCACACCGATCGTCGCCGCCGGTAAACAAGCGGTCATCGCAACAGCAACCATAGCATTGCAAGGCCAGCTGGTAAATCACGATGTCGCAGCTGTTTCAGACGGGCTAGACCAGGAAATCTCAGTGGCTTTACTGAAGGGACGTTCGAACTATTTGTGCCAGCAACGCTTCGACGAGTTTCGGCGGTCGAGTCGACAAGAACAACTCCAAATACTGCGAGGTCGAAGCGAGACGGATCACGTCGAAACCATTGTTGACTGGGCTGAATCAACCACGACTGGCGATCGAGAAGAGCTGGACCCAGCGCCACCCGCGGACGCATGGCGAGCGGTCAGCGTAGGCGCCGACGAGTGCCCGGGAGCGGCCCGGTGTCCGTCGGGTTCAGTGTGCTTTTCGGAAAAAGCTCGAGAACGGGCAATGAACGCCGACATCATCGTAACCAATCACCACTACTACGGTCTCAACATCAACTCCGACGACGTCCTGCTACCCGAACATGATGTCGTCGTGTTCGACGAGGCTCACCACCTTCCAGAAATTATCAGCGCAACAAACGGCACCGAAATAAGTGGAAGTCGATTCCGCGGCATAGCCCGCCAAGTACGTGCGCTCTCGACCGACGACGCGTTGTTCGCAAAGTTGGATCGAACAGCCGAAGACGTCGAAGACTACCTACGCCCGCTGGTCGGAGAACGGCTGGTGGTTTCACCTGAGTTAACCCAGATGCTTGCTATCGGCCGAGAACGGGTCAACGAAGTTATCAACGTCTTGCGTAAGGCAAACCCCGAAGAGGGTAGTGACGCGGCAGCCCGCCTCGAACGGGTCCGGCTAGCTGCTAATCGTCTCGTCGCTGACATCGACGACGCAATCGAGGCCAATGATTCCGACGTCATGTGGGTAGATGGGTTAGACCGTGCACCAGCTTTGAAATTGACGCCCCTCGATATCGGCTCGATACTCGTCGAACGGCTCTGGGGTCGGCGTGCCGTGATTCTGACCAGCGCCACGATGCCTGAGGGGATCGTGTCCGCAGTTGGTTTGGACGCAACAGAATCTGAGATCACGCGAGTCGGTTCCCCATTCGACTACCCAACCCAAGCAATGTTGTACTGTCCGACGCATCTTCCGGAGCCACGCAATACTCAGTTCCGTGCCAACGCAGTAGAAGAAATGGTTCGTCTGATCGATGCCGCTGGCGGACGAACCCTCTGTCTATTTACAAGTTATTCGGCTATGAACGAAACCGCCGAGTTACTGGAAGGGAAGATAGACCAGCCACTTATCTGTCAAGGTGAAGCCTCCCGTCAGGTTTTACTCGAACGGTTCCGAGACGAACCAGAACTCGTTCTTCTAGCGACACTGTCTTTTTGGCAGGGAGTCGACATCGCCGGCCCCAGTTTGACGTTGGTGACAATCGACAAGCTGCCGTTCCCCCGGCCCGACGAACCGGTGAATCAGGCCCGACGGGACCAAGCTGGGCGCGACGCATTTCGAGTTGTTGATTTGCCTAGGGCTCAGGTCTTGTTGGCTCAAGGTGCTGGTCGGCTTATCCGGCGCAGCAGCGATAAGGGAGTGGTAGCGGTATTGGATTCCCGACTGGCGAACAAGAAGGCGTACCGATGGGAACTTATAAATGCGTTGCCCGACTTTCGCCGGACCCGCTCGCTAGAAGAAGCTGTAGAGTTTCTGGTCGACCTCGATACATCATATTCTGATGACGAAGAATAGGTTCGGCGACTCTGTCGAGGTGCTGAGCTAGCTAGGTTTCGTCCTCGGCCATAACGACAATTAGGTCGTTAGGTGTAAAGGTCTGAACTTCATCTTTCGGTGGGATCAACCTAACCCCGAAGTTAGATTCGGGGCCGTTCGAGTCCGCCAAACGGCGCCATCCGAGCGCGGTTTCGCCTCTACACTGGGCGGCCGCTATCAAGTCCACATAGCGCATCTGCCCAGGTACCGTGTCGAAATAGAGCGATAGTGGTTTGAGGTAGACTTCTGAACCATCTTCGCTGAAAAGGTTGGCGTAGACATCGAAAAGTTGTGCATCCTCACTCATCTGAGCGGCCAACATCGAAATTAGGCGGTTCGAAATTATGAATTCGCTGATCCCTGTTTGGTTAACTAGCTCACGGTTCTTGCTGTCGAGGACTTCAGCGATGAGGGTTGGCCTTTTCTCAGCCTGGGACTTCATCAACTCTTGAAGTTGAATCAAGATCAGCAGTGTTTCAGCGTCGGCCCAATTCGTTCCGCCAGCAGCCCCAGCCTCGGACAGAACGATTATATTGTCATACCCGCCGGGCTGAAGTTGCGACATTTGCTCACTGTCGAATGGATCCAGATTCGAAACCGTTATTGAAATATTTTCAACCTGGGAGTCGAGCGTTTCGATCCGATCAGCGGGAATCATGTCGTCGCTTCGGAGAACAATATCGATCTCACTGCCGGGACCGACGTAGTCCGAATACTCTCGGACGAGTGTCTCCAGTTTTGGTGTCCATCCGATAATGAGTTCTCGTTCGCGTTTAAAGGAACGACGGAGTCCGGAAGCTTCTATGTTGATCGGGTAGGACAGTGGTTGAGGTGCGACCGAGATCGCAGAATCGTCGCTAGCCAAAATGAGTAGTTGTTCTCCGTTTCCAAGTGGTCGGCCGGGGTCGGGGTTAAGTGAGATCTCGCCATCTAATCCAAGTACACCGACTGGAATACCGTCCGGGAGATGATATGCAACCATTCCATACATCATCCCATTCCACGGGTGCTTATAGAAGTACATCTCGGCGCCGTCAAACGAGAGGATTTCTTCGTAAACTACGGCGAGACCTTCGCTTCGAGATGTCTGCACCAAGATTTTTGCCAAAACATCGTCGGCGTCGAGGCACACGACGTGCGGGTCGAGCGAACGGGCCAGCTCCCGGCGCTGCTGGCTAAAGATTTCGGCTACAAGGGGAATGTCCGAGCCGTCATCCAAAAGCTTGCGAATAGCCAAGATGCTTTTGATCACCGTCATGTCGCTGCGGTCGCGGTCGGACTGACTACCACCAGAGTCAGCTGCGGCCAAGACGATCACCGAACGGGCGCTGTCGGCCGACGCCACGTTGAGGTTAATCAACGAGCTGGGTGAACCGGAGCGAGTCACAACTTTGGTGGTAAGCCTCTCGGGTAAATTGAGCGCCAAATAGTCGTCCATCTCCTCTTTGTCTTTTTCGGCCAGGATCACGACCGACGCTTTCTCTTCGGACTCGTTGGCCAGAACAAGTTCTTTCAGAATGTCGAGAATCCGGTCGTTCCAACCCAAGATCAAGCTGTGTTCGTTTTCGATGACCCTCGAATGGCCTTTGCGGAGGTTTTGAAGGCGTTGGTCCAACGCTGTTGTAACGAACGCGATGAGCGCAGACAACAACACGATGCCAGCCATGCCTGCGATGACGGCAAAAATTTTCACCACCGGCGACGATTGGACATCTTGGGTCATGGAACCAGGGTCGGTTATCTCGAGAAAGGTGATGTAGATCTGCCGCCAGAACCCATCGCCTTCCTGGAGTGGGACATCTCCAACGATGGCGATAGCGATGACGCGCAGCGCAGAGATCACGAAGAACAAAACCAAAAAGACGATGGTTAGCGCGATAAAGGCTGAACTGGCGCCCTTGGCCATGAACCCATCGAACCAATATCGAAACCGTTCTCGGGTACTTGACTGCAACCTTTTTTCCGCCATCTATCCTCATACCTAGTCTGTTGCCGAACTGAGTTAGCGAGAACCCTGTCCAGACTTAGGACTGCCCATCCTGGTAACGCTTCTTGGTGTTGGTTTGACGTCTATAAGGACAGAAAAATGTACACCTAGCGCCTCGTACTCCATTTATAGTATACGACCACATCGGCAATGTTGGGCCGGCCTTTGTCATTGGCAGGTCGAAGGTTAGAAACAATACGGAGCCTTGCAGTCGCCGAAATAACGTGACAAACGTGAGTCTGGTACTAGTTTGCGGTAGCGTTGTTGGGTGAGGTGCCGGCTGGCAAATAGTCGCTGGTGATTAGTCCAGGAGAGAGACATGGCGGAGCCAGGATGGTATCAGGACCCAGAAAATCCGACAGTCAACCGTTTTTACGACGGGCAGCAGTGGACCGAGCGGCGGCAACCAAAGAACGAATCTCCGGCAGCGGGAATGGCTTCCGCTCAGAGTTTTGGAGCGCAACAGCACGCGCCTAGTGGCCCCGGAGCGGTTAACCCCGACTCGCCGTTCGCGTCGGGAACGTCGGACTTCTCTGCTGCCGCTTTTGGTAAGGCTGGAAGCAATGGATTTACCCGGATCGGACTCTTCGTTGGCACGAATATTGCGATGGTTGCTACCTTCAGTATTTTAGCCGCAGCGATTGGCCTCGACCCAGTTGGTATTGGCGGGATGGCGGTCTTCGCCTGCGTTCTTGGTATGGGTTCAGCTTTTTTCTCTCTGGCGATGTCCAAAAAAATTGCGATCAGGGCGACCCGCTGCCGTTTGATTGAATCGCCGGTTGACGAAGGCGAACGATGGTTGTTCGATCGGGTACAAGACTTGTCGAGTCGGGCGGGAATAGGCATGCCCGACGTAGCTATATTTCCTGACAACGCCGCAAATGCGTTTGCCACAGGTGCGAAGCGAGATGATGCCTTGGTTGCCGTGAGTACCGGGCTTCTAACCCAAATGGATGCCAGCGAGATTGAGGCCGTCCTGGCGCACGAAATCGCTCACGTCGCAAATGGTGACATGATAACCAGCACGTTACTTCAGGGTGTTCTGAACACGATTGTTATCTTTGTCGCACGTATTGTCGCCCTTCCATTTCGCCGGATCGGGCGGTTTGCGTACTTCCTCGCCTACATGGCGATCCAGTTCGTTCTGGGCTTCTTCGCTTCGATGATCGTGACTTGGTTCAGTCGCCGGCGTGAGTACCGTGCCGACGCCGGTGCGGCCATGCTGGTCGGTCCGGGCCCGATGATCGCAGCTTTGCAGTCGCTTCAGGGCGACAATGTCGAGGCTGAACTTCCGGACAAGGTCGCCGCGTTCGGCATCCGAAATTCGTCTCGTAAGAACTGGGTTAATCGGGTGCTTTCCACCCACCCGGCACTTGAAGATCGAATCTCTAAACTTCAACAAGGCCCCGTCGGTTAACAGTCACCATTGTTGTGGGCGAGAGTGGGCCGAGGCCGGATTGTCTCGGCTAGACGGCTTTGACCACTTCGGCGGCGCTCGTGTCGGTTGCGGTCGAAAAGCCGTCGAAGAATTGGACGTAGGTGGTCATCCGGTCCGCAACAACGGCACCTCGGCCTGGTGGCATTGGTAAGCCGGGCCGCCAGTTGGGTGCCGAATTGGTCATCTCCTGAACGGTCCGGGGGTCTGTCGGGCGGAGCACGACGAAGGTTCGAGCTTTCTTCATTTCTGATATCAATGGATTTGACGAGTAGCCGCGAAAACTAGTGACTGACCCGGCCCATCTTGTGTTCTTGATTACGCCTTCGATCGCCTTGTCGATCTTCCGTCCTTCGAACATATCGACATCGTCAAAGATAAGCATCGGCGCTGATTTGCGCTCGCCTTCTGCAATCACGGTGGCAAGATCCTGGAGCAGTTCAGATATCGCCTCTTCGTCGCCAAACGATGTTCTCTCGAAGCAGTTCAGTTTGGCTAGCGGTGAGCCCTCGCTGCCGACCGCCCAGACCGAACCGCCGCCGCTAGTTACTTGATGAGCGATCGCAGCTAGCGTTGTCGAGCGGCCAGAACGAGGGTCTCCAAACACCGTTACGTTATTGTAGGTGAGATCCAGTACGTAGTCAGCGTTGGTCATATCTGCAAGGCCGACAACCGGTTTGGTTTCGGAGGCTCCATGAGCTGGCACGGGTATCACCGAAGCCAATGCCTTGGTGTCTAGTCGCGGGTCTACATGCCCGGCCAGTTCATCGGCGAAGTCGACGAGCGGGTGAACGTGTTCGGGTTGGCCCGGGGCAGATGCGTCTTCGGCTGTCTCCGAGGTTTTGTTCTGGTCGGCTAACACCGCCGCTTGGAAGATATTTGATGTGTTGAGGAAACCTTGGCCGGGGTTGAGTTCAAGGTCTTGAACGTCTGCGCTCCGAATGCCAACTTCGGCGTAGGTGTTAGGGTCGGTCTGTCGTAGGAAGAGCCGATTCGAGATAGCGGACATGACGTTGCTTCGGATTCCGTTACGGCGAGCGGTCGCGATGACGGAGTGAATCCCGACTTGTCGACCCTCTACGATAATGTTGTTGATTTTGTCTGTCCACCCGTTGAACAATCGAGCGGTCGGTCCGCCCTCTAACGCTGCTGTCAGGTTCTCGTAGCTGTCGATCAAGAACAATATTCGGGAGAATGACGGCTTGGCTTCGGCTCTTTCCGCCGCTTCTGAAAGGAGTGAACGACGTCGCTCTAGCTCCACCTCTAACGAGGCGACGATCCTGGTTACCGTCTCAAAGTTGTCGCTGAGGCCTATGCCTCCACACTGTGGAAGGCGGTTTAGAATAGCTAACTCTCGGGAGGCGAAGTCTAAACCGAAAATCGTCAGTTCACCTCCACCGGCTGCGTGGTCATCTGCTGCTGCGGAGGCTGCGACTGTTTGCAGGAACGTGGTTTTGCCAGACCCACCGGTCCCGAAAACGGTCAAGCCGCCGCCAGACTCGAGGTCGAGAACCGAAGGGTATTGGTCTTGAGTTTCTGGACTGTCGGTCATGCCGATCACGACGTCGCGTCCAGGTTCTCGAGCTCCGACCAGACGATCGTTCTCTAATAGTTTTAGAAGCGGGATTACCTTCGGCAGCTCGTCTTTCCATGGGGTCCGCCCTCTCTCGTAGCCCAGTTGTCTTGAGGCCTCGGCAACAGCATCGAGGACGGTGTCGATGTGGGTAATCTCGTCACCATCTTCAGTCGCTTCTTTATCGGTAGAAGTCTGCTCGGGTTCGCCTGACTGGACCGAGATTTTGGGGACGTGAAGAGTGGTGAAGCTGCTTACCGTCACGGGTGCTGGTCCGGACGCGCGGGCCTTTGGTGCGCCAGACCAAGCGGACTGGAAGGCCAAGAGTTCGCCTGGGCCGACACGGGCGAACCCGCGACCCTTAAGCGGGCCCGGAATGTTCGCGGCGTCGTTGGTTCCGATGACGGCTTGGGATTCCGACGAGTCCAACATTCGTAGCGAAATACGAAGGTTTGTGTTCGCCTTAATATTTTCGTTGATGGCGCCTGAAGGCCGTTGAGTGGCGAGGATGAGGTGGATGCCGAGGCTTCGGCCACGCTGTGCGATATCGACCATGCCCGCTATGAAGTCCGGAATTTCTTTGACCAAGGTAGCGAATTCGTCGATTACGATCACCAACGAAGGTGGGGCTTGGTCGGGGAACTTTTCGATCATCTCGGCGATGTCTTTCGCTTTCCCTTGCATCAGGTCCATACGTCGGTCGAGCTCAGCGCCGAGGGAGGTTAACGCTCGCAACGAAAGGAGGCCGTCGAGGTTAGTAACGTAGCCGACGGTGTGGGGAACATCTTTGAATAGGTCTGACGAAGCGCCACCCTTGTAGTCGATAAAGAGAAAGTTGATTCTGCTGGGTGGGTTATAAGAAATCATGCCTGCTACGAGTGACATCAAGAGCTCACTCTTACCGGCACCGGATGTTCCGCCAATGAGCGCGTGGGGCCCTTGCTCAACTAAGTCGAGAACCATCTGGCCTGTTTCGGTCATCCCGACCGGGCCTTGCAACGAATACCCGCGGTCGATGCTCCATTGGTCGATCACCCAGTTTGGGGTTACATCCTCTACTCCGAACGAAGTGAACAATGGTACGATTTTGGGGATGGCAGTGGCGGCATTGACAGAGGATGCGTCGCGCAGCGGGGCTAGGGAGCGCCCGATTTCGGCTGCGTTCGCGGGTTCAAGCTGTTCAAGATGGACGGGCTGGTTTGGCCGTGTCGGGTCGGTGAACGCTATTTCCGACATTTGGCCGGTGACGAGTGGTTGGCAGGTCACGCTCGCTTGAGCTTGACGTGGTACCCGGTCCGGACTGTCGGTCATCCAGACGACTGTGATCCCTGCATCTGGGCATACGTCTAGTAGGCGGGAAAGAACGGCTGGGTCTGGGTCGGAGACCTTGTCTAAAAAGAAGAGGAGCCACGGGAACTTGGCCGACTGGTCCCTTCGGTCGCTTGCGAGTCTGGCGGCCGCCACAGCAGCGAGGTCGCGCATGAGAGCGTCGGTTTCAGCCTTGGTAGACACGAGATGTTCAGACCCGATTGGCGAGCTCGCCGACCGGCAGTGCGGAGCCCACTTCAACCACTCGTTCAGTTGTCGGGCAGAGTGGCTAGATGAGAATATGATTAGGTCTTCGGGGCTGTGTAGGCATGCTGCTTGGGCGGCAACTGATGCAGCGAGTCCCGTGGTTTCTCTATCGGGTCCGATTAGCGCCACTACTCCGAGTTCTGAAAGGCTGATGCTGACCGGCACGTCGCGGTGGGTCTCAGTGTCACCTACAAGAGCGTCCATTTCGTCCAGGAAGTTCTGGTCACCAGAACTCTCTGGTTTGACCTGGACTTTGGTAGCGATATCGCCGGTGCCGATGCGCACGGTTAGGTAGTCATAGGCTTCGCGATCCCGGATCCAAAGATCAATGCTGCGATTGTTCGAGCGGCTAGCTAAGTCTGCCACGTCCGGGGACTCACCGAACTTACGGATTCGTTCTTGCCATATTTTGCCGTGGATGTCGGAGACCCGTTCCGCTAAATCCTTTCGGAAACGTTCGACATCGGCCTTGAATTTATTGCCTTGACGTTTTCGTTGGTCGAAGAAATTTCCTACCGCAATGATGGGTGACATGAGAATGAAGAGCATGTACCTGGGGTCTCTTCCGAGGTACCAGAACATGATGCCCATGAAGATTGGGGCGATTGCCATCATGTAGGTGAATCGGTTTGGTTCAGGCTTCGTGGGTACGGAGCCGAGTGGCTTCACGTCCACAGGTTCGACTGGGGCTGGGAAGTAGGGGGTGCGGTGGAACGGGACTTGACCGAAAACGTCGCGTGTTGTGTTGGTGACTTGGGCGATCGTCCGGAGTCGTCCGCTGGTAGTGCCGATTCGTACAACGTCGTTTTCAGTTAGCTGTGCAGATTGGGTCAACGGCGTTCCATTGAGTCGAACTTCGTTGGTTAGGCCTGGGGCAGGCGTGATGGTAACTACATGTTTAGCGTTGACCTGTAGCTGAAGGTGGTTGCTTGCCACTGCCGAGACATGCGGATCGGTGAGGGTCAGGTCTGCCAGCTCTGATCGACTGATCGTAAAATTCCCTGGCCGCATGTGCAGAGAATTTCCAGAATCTGGTCCGGCGGTGATTATGAAGATCTGCTCGCCAGTAAGAACGTCTGGTTCTGGCTGGAATGGAACATCCTCTCCCACTACATGAATGGTTTCGCCGGAGATTATTCCGGCTTCGGCAATTGTGGTAAAGGGCAGCAACGCTTCGCCGTTGGCCCTATATGCGACAAGACCGACACTACTCGCAAGTCCAAAGAACTTTGCGAGAGCGTCGGTCAAGTCTTCAACCGTATGTGATGGTTCGGCATCGACCCCTACATCAAAGGAAGGCCCTGTACTTTGTGCACGTAGAAAAAACTCCATGGTTAAACAAAGGATACCGGAACACGGGTACTTGCTAGGCTTCGCTTACCGCCTTGTCGGTTGTCCTGATGTTGTTGAGCACAGCAAAGATCGAGTTGCACGTGTTCGCCAAGGATGCAGAACTGACAGATTGAAGGTCTTGGTCGGCTGGTTCTGCCCATGGGGTGACAACGCCAGAATCATGGTTTGCGGATTCTTCGGCCCATGCAGGCTCGGCACCTTCTCCAATGAGTTTGTTGATCACCTGAACGACAGATTCGCGGCTCTCACCCTGCCATGCGTCTTCAGAGATCGCAGACAGGTCGGCCTTGATGCTTTCACACGCCGTAGAGATTTTTTTATGAGCGGCTTTGATGTCGGCTGCAGCAGCGACGAACTTTGGCTCATCGACCTCGACTACATCGCCATCTTCCAACATTGCGCCATCGAGAGCGAACGTTTTTGTCTCAGGTATTTCTACAGCTGTCGTGGAACCGCCGGCTGACAAGATCGCTTCGACTACTTGTGCGACCGCAGTCGCACCTTTGGTCAGGACAGTCGTAGCTGAGGTTCCAAGTTCCTGCAACTCGCTTGCAGTGTTGGTTCGTATGATTCCCAAGTTGGGCGCCTTCGCCTCAAGCATGGAAATAGCAGTATTGGCATCAGTGACGCCCTGGCTAATTTCGTCGAGTCCTGGGTTGAAACTATCTCGAACCCAATTTCCGATTACGATTGGGTCTGCTGCAATTCTGACTGACATTAATTGGCATCCTTTTCTAGAACGTTAGTTGCTTGTTCGCAGGTGGTTACCTGCTAAGGCCAGCAAACGATCTGGCCCGCCAAGCCCCTATCATAGGGTGGATTTCCCTAGAAGAATAGGTCACCTCCCGGTTTTTCTGGCAAATAACAGAAATTTACAGTCGTTAGTATGTCAACTAGCGTATATTTATCCAAATTTCAGTAGGTACAACCTCCTCGAGGCCTATTGTGATCCAGGCCCGCCGGTCAAGAGTCAGCGTTTTGTCTGGTTGGTGCCGAGGTTCTTTGGCCGCTCAGCCGCTTTACTAAAGCCGTTTGCCACGTCTAAGCCTACCTCGTGCGACAACCTGAGTTGATGTATGTTGGTGAATGGCTATTTGTCTTTACGGTCGGTAGTATTACCTATGGCTGTGGAGTAAAGATTTCAAATCCGACTGCAATGAGATCCGAGTGTAACAAGGCGCTTGGGAAGATTGCCGGCTAACAGCTTGATAGCTGATGCCAAATGTTATGAGTGGAAGGCGGAATAGTGGTTGCAACAGCAACGCGTCCTAACCAGATAGTAAAAGATGGGGAGGAGTTCGAACAACTCACTCCCCGGCGCCGTCGTCGCCGCCCTGGCTGGATTTTGGCAGGCATCGGCCTGGTAGTTCTATCGATGCTCGTAGGTGTTCTGTTATTCACCTGGACAGCGACTACCAGGAAAGTGTTAGCACTCGACCAAGCCGTTTCTGCAGGTCAACAAATAGCGCCCGAAGATCTTCGCGTTGTCGACGTCAACCCTGATAAATCGTTCGGTTGGATCGCCGTTAGTGACCAAGACGAAGTGGTCGGTAAGGCGGTCTTAGGGGCCATGCCGGAAGGAACTATCCTCGCCAAAGGGATGTTGACCAACCCGGCCTTGGTTCTAGACGAAGGGAAAGTGGAAATTCCGTACGCCGCTGATGACTCGGTGTTGCCGTTTAGTTTGGCAGAGGGCAACACGGTCAATTTGTTCTCAACAACTGGTGAATCCGACGACGGGTCTCCGCCTGAATCCCGCTTTCTGGGTCAGGCCCGGGTCGTCAGCGTCGCACAGAGTCCGAGTACAACTTCTAATTTGGTTACGTTGCTCGCCGACCAAGAGCAACAAGGCGAGATCATCCAGGCAATTGCTGACAATGACCTTCAACTAGCTCTAGCAGGTCGGTAACATGTTGATTGCCGTTTCGTCTATTTCTGGATCGCCAGGAGTGAGCAGTTGGTCGTTGCTGCTCAGCGCCGCGTGGCCTGGCGATGACGATCGTAATCGGGTATTAGTGGAGACAGATTCTAGCGGTGCCGTCTTAGCCGTGCGGTATGGTATGTCTCCTACACCTGGAATCGTCGAACTTATTTCGAATGTTCGCCAAGGTGTCGGCCTGACCGAAACCCTCAAAGCTAGCGCTCACCGTTTGGACGACAAATTGTGGGCAGTGCCTGCCCCAAGTAGCGCTGATGCGGCATGGCCAATCCTGGTTCGAATGGGCGAGCTTGGTCCAGTTCTGTCGGCGGGGAAAGATATTTGGGTTGTTGACTGTGGTCGGTGGTGGCCATCGGCACCAAGCGTCGGTATTACATCGGCAGCCGATCTCAACCTGGTTTTTGTCGATGCCCAAGATAGTTCGTTCCTTTCGGTGCGCAGTCGGGTTCATCATTTCCGGGAGACTAGCGCAGTCGGAGTTGTCGTCGTTGGTTCGACGCAACGGAAAATCGAGGAACTCGAGGCGAATTTCGGGGCTGACATGGTGTGGAACATTCCATACATCAAACAGCTCGATATCCTCGCCGGCCAAGCTGCAACTTCTAACACGTCGAAGCGGTCTAAGTCTCGACGGTCGAAGGCTTGGCGAGAAGCGCTCAAATTGTCGAGTGAATTGCAGTCGATGCTCGCTGCATCCAGCACCAAACCGGCTCAGGGCGTTCAGGACCCTCGACCAACGGCATCTAAACCTTTGGCGAATTCGCGGGTGGAAGCGGCGTCGCCGCTTCCCAAAGCGTCGCAACCAGGGTCATCGCCTACCGACCTCGGCCCGCCGTCGATTCCCGTTGAGGCTTCTGCTCCGGCCTTGGCGGATTTGCCGCCGCCGTCGATTCCCGTTGAGGCTCCTGCTCCGGCCTTGGCGGATTTGCCGCCGTCGATTCCTGCTGAGGCTTCGGCTCCCGCTGGTGTCGTTTCGCCACCGTCGGCTTCTGTTGAGACTCCCGCTGGTGTCGTTTCGCCGCCGTCGGCCGCTGTTCCCGCCAACGTAGATTCGCCTCCACAGGCCCCTCCCAACAAGGTTTCGCCGCCACAAGCTCAGCCCAAGGATTCAACGACCGTGCCACCATGGATCCCTGTCAAACCGGACCTACCGGTTGAAAGGACCGAAATAACGAGTACGCCGATGCCGGGTGTTCCACTCGGGTCTCAGCCGCCTCCGGCGACGGCACCTCCTGGGGCGCCGGCCATGCCGCCGATCGACGCGCTTACAACCGTTTCTTCCGAGCAGTTGGCGGGGGCTCAGGTACGTGCTACGAATACTGCTGGTCAGCAATCGTCAATCCCGGATTCCGGTCGAGCCCCCGACCAGGGGCATCCAACCGAGGGTGTTCCTGGAATGCCGCCAGCTAGTAATGCGAAGAGCCCTCAGCCGTCAAACAACGGGTCGGTCGGAGACGGGCCCGACAATGTTCTGCCCACTCAGTCGGCAGAGTCAAAGAAAGCAGGAACTTCGCCTGCAAACGGCAGTCACGACTACTTCTACGACGCGCCGACTCTTTTGCCAACCAAGAAAAGCAAGGTCTCTCGACCCAAGCCGAACTCCGACGCTTCAGGTGGGAAGCCCAGCGACGGTGACGGGTCGTGAGTTCCATCCAGGAGGTCGAGAACAGGCTCCTTGCAGTCTCTCGAGATGGGCTGTCTAAAGAAACGCAACGCCGCTCGATCGAGGGCGAAGCTATGCTTTCTGACCGGGCGAAAGAAACCCTTGTCGTTGGCTTGATACAGCGAGAACTAGCGGTAATAGATGGCGAGTTGGTCGCTCAGGGCAAAGATCAGATCCCATTTGAAGTGCAGGCTCAGCTTTCCAGAGTCATCATGGCTTCGACTACCGGGCTTGGTCCGGTAGACGAGTTCTTACGGGATCCTCAGGTAGAAGAAATCTTGGGATATTGGGATCGACTGACCATCTACCGGTCGGGACGGAAACGAGAGATCGTCGATGGTGAAGACACGCCCTGGTCATCGCAGCAAGACTTAGTGGATTGGTTGGCTTTCGTTGCCCGAAATCGAGGCACGACAGAACGCTCATTTAATGCCGGTAACCCTCTGCTTGTACTTCGGCTTGGTACCGGACTTCGTCTGGCCGCCCAAATGGAGGTTGGTGAACGGGTCTCATTTGCGTTACGTCGTAACACTATGGGTCGGGTGACGCTGGACGATCTGTCGTTGTCGGGTATGTTCCCCGCAGTCGTACGGGACTTTCTGGCGGCAGCGGTAGGGCTCCGTGAAGGCGGCGTAATTTTTGCCGGAACTACTGGTGCCGGTAAGACTACTATCTTACGTGCTTGCCTCGACCTACGCGACCGCGATGATCACCTCGTAGTAGTCGAAGACACCCGAGAACTCGATATGTATGACGAAGTTCGTCACCCGATGGTTAGTAGTTGGGAAGTTCGTCTGCCAAACGCCGAGGGCGCCGGCGGGGTGTCAATGGGTGAGCTAGTGCGTCATGGTCTGCGTATGCGTCCCGACATGATGGCAGTGGGCGAAGTTCGTGATGGCGAAGCAGCTGAACAAATGCTTGCGGCCATGACATTCGGTGCGTCTTCGTGGTCCACGGTTCACGCGAAGTCGGCGGTTGGAGCCTTAGATAAATTACAGCTCTATCTGGGCATGTCAGGGATGCCATCTACCGTCGCCCAGCAGCAGATCTCGAGCGCAGTCGACTTCGTCATTCACGTCCGGGTGCATGCGACCACTGGGAAGCGAGAAATCTCCGAAATTGTTGAAGTCGCAGGCTTTGATGGCACACGATGTGTGACTAACAAGGTCTATGACAGTGAGACCGGAACCAAGAATTTGTTTACCGAAGAGACCAGGAACGATCTTGCCGTCGCCGGGTTTGACACAAAATCATTCTCTCAGGTGCGAGGCGTGGCATGAACGTATTGATGGCAGCTGCTGTCGGGGCATTACTCAGCTCTGGCCTACTCCTAATAAGGCTGGCGTGGGTCGGGTGGGGCGACAACCGGAAAAGAAGGCGTCAAGGGATAAGGGATCGTGCTGACGCAGGTAATATCCTTGGTTGGTTGGTATTTGGGGCAGTATTGTTCGTTTTAACCCTTCTGTTGACCCGGTGGGTCACCTTCAGTATTGGCGTTGGGGCGAGCGCCGGCATCATTCGCCAGTCGGTCCTCGTTAATCGCCGGGCCCGGATCTCAATCGAAACAGGCCACGCCCTAGCCGCATGGGTCGAGTCCTTAGCCGCAGTCATGCGAACTCACTCGGGCCTGAGCGAGTCGATTTCGTCTACCGCCGAGTATGCCTCTCCGTTGATCTCCAATGACATTCGGATTCTCGCCGCCGAGGCACAGAGCAGGTCACTTCCCGACGCATTGGCTGATTTTGCTATTCGAGTAGACCACGAAGCGTCCGACCGAATCGCGATGGCGCTGATCGTTGCTGACTCTCGACAGACCACAGACCTATCTGGCCTTCTTTCGGAAATGGCGAGTCTCACTCAGCGTCGAGCGGAGTTTGTCTCCGACATTGCCGCCAGCCGTTCCCGGATTTATACCGAGGCGAAGGCGATCGTCGGGATAACCCTCGCTATGACCGTTATTGGTATTGTGTTCGGCAGACGTTGGCTTGAACCATTTAGTCCGCTGCTAGGTCAAATTTTCCTGGCAATCGTGGTCGCCTTGTACCTGGGTGCTGGCTACATTCTCGTCCAGCTCGGGCGCCCTACCGAACAGCCAAGATTCTTGAACTTCAGAGGCGAAGAACTATGAATGCGGCGGTAGCAGCCTTACTTTGTGGCACCTTCACCATTGGACTGATTCTGATCGTGGTTGGTTTACGACGTCCTATTCAGCCGCTGAGCACAATAGGCGGCACGCACGAAGTCGAAGCGGTGGTACCCGGATATTCTGGCTTTTTCGGGTGGTTCGACGAGATCCTATCGTCTCAAACCGGTACGAGTCTGGCCTCTGACTTGTCGGTGATGGGTATCGACCGGCAAACCTATGAAACCCGGCGGTTATCGGTCGCATCCCTGATTGCTGGTTCTCCACTTGCGTTTTTTCTCTTCCTTGCCGCTGCGAAGAGTTCGCCTTCAATCGCTTTGATCGCAACTGTTGGTTGTGTCGTAGTCTTTGCACTGTCCATCGTTGGGTATTGGTGGTCGTTCCATGGGAAGGCTCGTAAGGAGCGAGACGTTATGCGTCACGGTCTTTCGGTGTTCTTAGATCTTGCTGTGTTGCAGCTCGCGGGTGGTGCGGGCGTCGCCGCATCTCTCGACGCTGCTGCCGAGCGTGGAAGCGGCACAGCTTTTCGTCGTATTCGTACTGCGCTGCAAGTAGCGTCATCACAAGGGCAGGGCCTATCGCCGTACGAGTCGTTACGGCTCTTAGGCGAAGAGTTGGCAATACCGGACTTGGTTGACCTTGGAAACGCTATGGATCGAGCTGAGTCGACGGGTGGCGAAATTAAATCTGCACTGCGCCGACAAGCGCAGCGAGTGCGGACCCGGTTAGGACAGGACGAGAAGGCAGCGGCCGGCAGTCGTTCGGTGACAATGACGTTGCCGCAAACCCTGATGCTGGCCGGATTTATGATTTTCTTGCTGTACCCCTTTATTGCAGCACTATTTGACCAGTAAAGTTGGTGCCTGGCCAACAATGTTGAAGAAAATCACCTATGGTAAACAATAGTAGTTGGTGAAGGAAAATTGCACCTAGGTGGAAGTGTGAAAGACCCTACTTACCGGAATGAACTGAAAGCGGAGATCAGATGACTAACAAGTTAAACAACGCATCCTTTCACTGTTACAACGCCTGGATTTCGACTTGTTCGGCAGTTCGTCGATTTCGTGACGACGAGCGCGGCGGAATCGAAAAGGTTGTTGCCATTGCGATTGTCGTTCTTATAACGGCGACAGCGCTGGCAGCGATTACGGCAGTTGTCCAGGACTGGGTAGATGATGTTCCCGACCCAGCCGGTAACGGCGGCAAATACACCGTTGACTAGGAAGCGAACAAGGGACCTGCTCAGAAGGCTGCGTCGAGACGACAGTGGTGATGGAGCACTCGGGTCGGTGATCTCGATGAGCATGTTCATAATGCTCCTCGTGTTGTTTGTGTGGATGGTCTTGACCTACTATTCGTACAGAATTTTGTCGAGCGCGGCCAACGAAGGGGCGTCTGTGGCGGCGCGATACGACGTCGAGTCAAAAGGCAACCCAAACGTTAGTCTGGAGCGGGGTGAAGACTACGCTGCGGAATTGATCAACGATGCGGGCGCTTCGGCGCTGGTCGAAGGCATTTCGACTTCTTCCGGATTTGAAACCGAAAACGGCGTAGAAAGAGCCGTGATCTCGGTTTCTGGGCAGGCCGTCACGCCACTGTTCCAGATGACCCTCGAGGCCACTGGAAGCGCCCCTATCGAAGAGTTCAGAAACCAGGGTGACAATACACCAGGTGCAACGCCATGAGAAGTTGGCTTCGCGGTGAGGACGGGTCTGCATCCACGGCAATTGGGGTGATAATTTTTCTCCCAATTCTGGCACTTGCCATAGGCACAATGAGGGTTGTCCAAATGAACGGCGACGTCAATTCTGCGGCCCGCGCTGGAGCGAGAGCTGGTTCCTTAACGTACACGACCCAAGCAGCACAGAATGAGATCAATGCTGTTGTCGAAGATACCCTTGACGACAGGGGTGTGAACTGTACAAACCTAACGACCAATTTTTTGAACATTGAAACGGGGCCAAACGGGCTCATCGTTCCTGGTTCTATGATCCAGATTGAAGTGACATGCGATGTCGACTTATCTCAGTCTCTTATCGCCGGGTTTCCAGGAACGCGAACGATCACCGTTCAAGCGGCCTCTCAGGTTGACAACCTCCGAGGTGGAGGTGTCTTTGAGGCTGGAACGCCATGATCACCAAGCTCGGAAAGGCTCGATCTGATGATCGGGGCAATACCGGTATTGCGGTAATAGTTGCGTCCCCATTCTTGTTGACCATGATGCTGTTGTTGGTATCGGCTCAGCAATATTGGGATGCAAACCGTGTGGCCCAGGCAACCGCAGCTGAAGCAGCCAGGATCGGCGCCCAATCTGACTCAGACAACGTCAGAGTAGACGGATTCAGCTCCGGAGCCTGGCAGATGAGCCCAACTGCGGCGGCCAACGCTAGAACCTTTGTCGAGGATAGCGGTGGCGACGTCGTCGATATCCGACAGCAAGGGGATAGGCGCGTCAGAGCAGAAGTGTCAGTCGATGTGGACTACATTTTCCCCGTCAATCTCTTACCGGATAAGGCAGAAGGTGAGGCAGAAGCGGTGGTAATACTTGGCGTTGAAGAGGGGATAACTCCGTGAGAAACTCAAGATTCAAACGCAGACTGAGTTCGTTCCTCTATGTGCTAATTACCGCAGTCGTCATTATCGGCATGCCCATTGTGCTGATCCAAATCGCCGGCTGGCCACTGCCGACTAAAGCCCCAAATTTTTCTAATATCTCGACGGCGATCCAACAACAGAACATCCCGGATGAAGTCATCATCAAAGCGTTGGCCGTCGTCCTGTGGCTGGTTTGGCTGCAGCTGGTTTGGTCACTTATCTGGGAGATTATCTACGTCGGCCCGAAGCTCGCAAAAGGACTACAAGCAAAGTCTGCACCGATGTCATCATCCCCAATGCAGCACCTGGCCGCCCGTTTGGTAGGTGGAATCATGTCGGTTGGTTTGATAACAACTAGCCTTTCCTCGAACTCGATTCTGCCAACAGAATTTGTTCCGACACTTGCGACCGCTCCGGCAGGCTCAGACCGCGAAGCGATCGATGAACCGATCCAGGCCGATACCGCTGGCAACGGTCAGGTTTGGCTCGTTCAACCAGGCGATTCTCTCTGGAGTATTTCCAACGGGAATGAAGCGATCATGAACGGGATCTTTCTGGCCAACCCTGAAATCAACACAGCTTTAGATGTTGAGCCTGGAATGCATCTTGTAGTTCCCGATGAACTCGATGTACCTGCCGACAGATTAGTCGAACATCTCCCAGAAGCAGATATCTCGATTGTCAAAGGCGACCACTTGTGGGGCATCGCTGAAGACCGTTTGGAACAATCGCTTCCAGAAGATCCAAGCAATGCTCAGATCGTCGACTACGTCGGCAAGGTGGTTGAGGCGAATCCGTCGGTGCAGCCCAACCCTGACCTGATCTACCCAGATGATCAATACACGTTCCCAGAAATAGGCAAGGAAGTTCCGGTTGTGACCCCAGCGCCCGTGGGCGCTCTACCGCCAGAAGAAGTAGGTGGACCATCTGGAGGTTCCCCTGGATCTGACGCAGATGTCGGCCGCGAAATGTCCGAAGCCGACCAAGGAATTCTCAGTTCGGTTGGCTCTCTACTCACCTCGCCACGCGGAATAGTTCTTGGGGCAGGACTATTTGGCTTATTCCTATCCTTGCAACAACGCCAGCTCGTTCAGGGTGCAACTAATCCACTTCGTCGACGAGCCAGAGGCGGCTATCCAGATGACCTCATTAAGGCTTCGAAACTGCCACTAGTTGAATGGGCGGGCAAAGAGTTGTCGATGCTGATGGCCGAACTCAAATCGCAAGCCAGCGACGAATCAACCGACCATCCGCAACTGCTTGAGGTGCGCCTTGGCGACGGCATCGAAGTGATCTGGCAGAACCCTCAGATGGCTGGTGTCAAGCCTTGGGAAGTCACAGAAGGCGGTCGGCGATGGACCTTGCCGTACCGAGCGAATGCCAGGGTTATCAGAGGTGAGATGCCGGCTGCGTTTGGCTCGTTGGTAACGCTTGGTTCTCGAACGCTGACCGGTGAACCGGTCGAAAGAGGCCGTCTTCGTAAAGACAAACCAGCCGAATCCTACAGTCAATCGGTGCTGGTCAATCTCTCTGACTACGGAACAATGTCGATTGTCGGAACACTCGAGCACACTATGGCTACCGCTCGTTCCTTAGTACTAGAGCTCGGCACCTCGGAGAATGTTGCCAACGCAAAGGTCTTGCTCGTCGGGCTCGAGATCGACGGGACCGAACATATGCATCGAGTCAAAGAGGGCTCCGAAGAGGAGGCATTGGCCTTACTGCGAAGCGCCGCTGTCACTCAAGGCCCGGTAGACGGCGCAGCTATTGTTGTAGTTTCCAACGAATCGCCACATGTTCAGACATTGCTGGCGGCGTCCCCTCCCGGGTCTGGAACAGCTGTCGTTGTCGTCGGCGCAGCCGAAAATACGAGACGTCACTTTGTCGTTCAACCGAACGGAGTCGACGCGTTCTTCCTCGACAACCAAGCAGATGTGATCGAACCGGTAGCTGTCACAGCTGAACAAGCTGCGGACATAGCGGCGGCGCTCGACGAAGCAGTCGGCGGTGAGCCGGTCCTCGACTGGAATATCGAGCTCGATGATGGAACCGCTCAAGCAAAGGCGGCCTCGATTGTGCTGCGACTCGGTTCTACCCCTACGCCTGACAGCGTCGTTGGTGCCGCACCACTCAAGGTTGATGTCCTAGGTGAGCCTTCTATATCTGGCATTGACCCGAACCAGGCTGCGATGGCTGCGATCTCGCTGGTCCTTTCGTCTCCAACTCGCACGATGTTGGATGTAGATGTGATCGAAACAGTGTGGGGGAGCGGGACAATCACGACCGAAGAGTTCTGGGACGAGATCGAGAAACTTCAACAAAAGCTAAGCAGCGATTCCATTAGTCGGTCATCGGCCAATGAACTAATCGTCAGTCCGGCGGTTCGAACAGATCTCGAAATCTTCGCATCCTACGTTAGTCAGTCAGTTGGACTAAGCGAAGATGACGAATTGATCCTTCTTCTGGAAGCATTAAGACTCATCGATGGTGTTCCTTTTACCGGTTCACCGCTATGTCACTGGGCTTACCGGCCAGACACACCTCTAGCTCTCCAAGCTATTGACCTGATCGAGGCGACGGCACTTCGGGCTGCGGAGCTGGGTGTAGCGGCAAGGGATTTCGCCTCGGCTGATCAAGCTATTTCCAAAGGGCTTTCCGGCACCGGACCGAACGAACCACTAATCCGGATGCAAATGAAGATCGAAGCCGCCAAAGGAAATATCGATGGCGTTGAGGCTGTGTTCAGCGATTTCTCGACAACCTTGTCTGAGTCGTCGTCATGGAATAAGCCAATCGAACTATCAACTGAAACGACAGAACTACATAGCCAGCTTGTCTCCCAGCGCCGGTAGCGAAACAGTATCGACGGCCGATGCTCGACGTTACGTGTTCATCGGTCCGTGCTTTAGTTACGAAACCGAAACAGCTTCAGTCGAAGGTCGTCCGTAGGCCCCGTACGTTGCGGCCGGCTTCGTAGCAATAGTGGTTTTGTCACAATATCTTGACCCGTTCTGATAGGCGAGATGTTCCCATGCTGCGGTACGCTCAAGGGTACAGGTTTAGCATTTAGCGGTGACATGTTGCACGTGAGGCCCTAGTTAGGTGGGTTCTCCTTCCCAAAAGCCAACAAAATGCTAATTCCTGCTGTATTATGACGAACTGGTTGGCCATTGTCGGCCACTATGTGTGATTTTAAGGAGCTGACTATGGCCAAACAGCGTTCGAGTTTTGCCAAGTTGCAGCGGGATAAAGCCAAAAAGGAACGTGCAGCCGAAAAGCGTGCCGCCCGTTTGGCAAAAAATGCCCCCGTGAGCGCAACAGTAGAAGAGGAAGAGCCGACTGACGGCCAACTGATCCCAGCTGGTGGCGAGCTTTCGGCCGCGGAGCTGATGTCATTGGTTGAGACTCTTCATAAGAAGCGTGCTACTGGTGCGATTTCTGAGGAAGAATTTGAGGATGCAAAGTTAGAACTTCTCGTCCGTCTTCCTTCGTAACCTACGGTTCGGCAATGGCTCTTTTGAGCTGCTGCCGGATTTTTTTTGCTGAAACACCCTGAGTGGTTCCAGCTGTAACTTGTGAGAACACAGAAACTCGGAGCTCTTCGGTCGCCCAGATCAGAGCTTCGAGCTTTTCTGTTTTGCCGTGTTGTGCAATCGCCTCCATCACCTGGCTCTCAACATCCCGGCAAAGGTTCATGTTGTCACGATCGCGGCCTGAGCTCGCATCCAAACCCTTGAGTCGGCTGCGCATCGTCTTGAGATATCTGACGGCGTCATCGGCGCGGCTATACCCAAGGCCAACTAAGAATCCAGGATAAAATAGTCGATCACGATGTTCGATCAGATCAGTTCGAGCATCGGATGCTGGTTTCGTTTCCAGGTCGCGGTCAAATGCCGCCAGTTCCAGAACAAACCATCCCATCGTTGACGCCATACGTTCAAGCATGGCGTCGAAGCGATTCTCGGTGTTTGCCCATAGCTGCTCAAAGGCAGCTGAACTTCGAGGCAGGGAATTTTCAGAGACACATTCGTCAAGAACACAATCGATAGCGTCGTCATACCAGGCTGCCTTAGATTGAATCGGTGGCGCTGCCAGCCAGAGTTTCACCTCGTTGGAAAGAAGACCATCGAGTTGGCGAACCGGCGAACCCAGCCTGATCCGGAGTAACCGTCGTAGCCCCTCCCACATGGAGTGAAACTGTTCGGTTTGAGTAGCGTAGAGCCGGATCCCGACGGTTCCTCCTTCGTCAAACAACGCTGGGTATGTCTTTGCGTTGTGACCGTCCACGACTACGATCGTCGATTCGGGAAGATCCCCGAAGCTCCACTGGGTCAACCCTGTCCGTTCGATCGACCCTTCATCGGGTCTACCCGAACCTAGCCGGGCGAGAGCCTCTTGGGTGTGGCTCGCGAGTTGAGATTGGATCTCTCGGAGATCTTTGCCTTCAAGAATCGCCTCATTACTATCGTTTATAACTCGGAACGTCGGCCGTAAGTAAGCTGGCACTCGACCTAGGTCGAAGTCGGTGGACAAGATTTCCGACCCCGATCTTGCCGAGAGTGTTTGGGCGACTTGTTCCAAAAGCGAATGGTCAGACTGTGTCAGCTGCCCTTGGATCCACTCGATAGTCTCGCTCATGGGAAGCAGTTTTTTGCGGGTACTTTTCGGTAGCGAGCGTAACGTGTGACTAAGAAGTTCAGCCCGGAAACCGGGGACACTCCACTCGAACGGTCCGGGTCTAAGGTCGCCGAGTTTCTCGACTGGAACATGAACACTCACGCCGTCGACGTTGCTGGAAGGGTCGAACTCGTACGCGAGTTCTAACTCGTGGTCACCGTAGACCCATGTGGTCGGGAACAGTTGGTCATCGACCGTGAGTTCTTTGCCGAGAAGAGTCTCTACTGTCAACGAAAGAAGATTGGGGTGGGTCGTCTGGGTTTTCGTCCACCAACCGTTGAAGTCGCCGACATTTAGAACGTCGTCCGGAATGCGTTCATCGAAGAAGCGGAACAGGACGTCGTTGCGTTCGGTGGCGTCATTCGACCGTTGCCGCGCCTGTAGTTCGTCTGCTTCCAAAATGACTTCGTCGTTGCCGCTGACGAAGCGGTATGCAGATTTGGGCCATTCATTGAGAACCAATGCATGGTGAATGAGCATTTCTCGGGCTTCGGATTCGCTCCACCGGCTCAACATTGTACGTCGGTTAGCGACTAATGTTAACCCAAACAGTGTGATGCGTTCCGTCGTCATAGCGACGCCTCGGTCTTCGTCCCACCACGGCTCGCCAAAGGAATGCTTAGTTAGGTGGGCGGCAGCGTCGCAAACCCAATCCGGGTTGACCCCAGCGACCACCCGGGCCCATACTTGAGATGTCTCGACCAGTTCGCCAGCCATTACCCATTGCGGCCCAGCTTTAGCTAGGGACGAGCCTGGATTGATCGAGAATTTCACATTTCTGGCGCCCACATAGCTTGAAGGTCGCTTCCGTTTACCTCGTTCCGATGACGGATTCTTCTTCTCTTTGGCGACGTCCTTCATCCCGATTTGGGCCAACAAGCCGGTCAAAAGAGCTTGGTGTATGGTGTCTGGTTTCGCCGGGTTGGTAGAAGCCGTGAGTTTCAGTTCTTTGCAGAGTTGTTTGAGCTGTTTGTGGGTTGCTTGCCATTCTCGAATCCGCAGAAAGTTCAGGAATTCGCGCCGGCATTGTTTACGGAACTGGTTACCTGACTGCTTCTTGCGTTCCTTCTGGAGGTATTCCCACAGGTTGATATAGGTCAAGAAGTCCGAATCTGGATTGGCGAACTTCTTGTGGGCTTCGCGAGCGGCTTGTTGTTGATCGACGGGGCGTTCACGTGGGTCAGCGACTGCTAGGCCGGCGACAATGATTAGAACTTCTCGCAAGCTGCCATTGTGGTCAGCTTCGAGTAGCATGCGTGCCAGCCGAGGTTCGATAGGGATCTTAGCCAGGTCGCGTCCGATCGAGGTAAGTTTGCCTTCCCCCTTGTCCGGGTCGATAGCATCGAGTTCTTCGAGTATTCGGAGACCGTCGGTTATGGCCTGCGCGTTTGGGGGGTCAACAAATGGGAAGTCCTTAACTCGGCCGAGTTTAAGTGAGAACATTTGCAGAATAACCGCAGCGAGGTTCGTTCGCTGGATCTCAGGCTCGGTGAATTCGTCACGGTTAATGAAGTCCTCTTCGCTGAAGAGTCGAATGCATATACCCGGTCCGAGTCTTCCGCATCGGCCAGCACGTTGATTGGCCGACGCCTGAGAGATCGCCTCGATCGGGAGCCGTTGAACTTTGGTGCGGGCGCTATATCGAGAGATCCTGGCTGTTCCGGCGTCGACCACTGAACGAATGCCGGGAACCGTTACCGAAGTTTCGGCGACGTTGGTCGAAATGACGACTCGACGTTTTTTGTGTCCTTTGAATACGCGCTGCTGTTCAGCCGCCGAGAGTCTGGCGTACAGGGGGAGTGTCTCGGTGTTGGGAAGGTTGAGATCGTCGACTTGTTCGATTGCGTCTCGTATCTCTTGTTCCCCCGAGCAGAATACCAATATGTCGTCGTCGGTCTCGATCCAAAGATCTTTGACAGCGTCGGCGATTGCGAGGGCTTGTTCGCCTCCGCCTGAGCGGCGCCGATCGGTTCCAGGATGTTGGGGCCGTGACCCTGAGCCTTTTCGTTCAGGTGTGTCTTGGGGTTCGGTGATCGGTTGGTACCTGACGTCGACCGGGTAGGTCCGTCCAGTTACTTCAATGATTGGGGCGTCGTCAAAATGTTGAGAGAATCTGTCGGTATCGATCGTTGCCGAGGTGACAATAACTTTGAGGTCGGGTCTCTTCGGGAGTATCCGCTTGATGTAGCCGAGGATGAAGTCAATATTGAGGCTGCGTTCGTGAGCCTCGTCGATAATGATGGCGTCGTACTTCTTTAAAAGCCGGTCTCGCTGAGTTTCGGCTAACAGCACTCCGTCAGTCATCAACTTGATTTGAGTTGACGGTTTGATCCGGTCGTCGAATCGGACCTTGTAGCCGACTACAGTTCCCAGCTCGGTTTCGAGTTCATTCGCAACCCGTTCAGCAATAGTTCGGGCCGCTAGGCGCCTCGGTTGGGTGTGGCCTATCAGTTTACCGCCCGTACCTAAGCCGAGTTCCAAGCACAGTTTTGGAAGTTGCGTTGACTTCCCTGAACCGGTTTCGCCTGCGACGATCAGAACCTGATGTTCGCTGATGGCCTTAAGGAGGTCATCGCGTCGCTGGGAGATAGGCAGCTCGGCTGGGTACGTTACAGTTCGTTCAGCCATAGAGGAGCGTGGTCTAACAGAAATTCGCTAACTGCATGGCAACGGTCTAACGTGTCGCATAAATTGTCTCGATGTTGATAGATGTCGTCGAGACCTATTTCGACTCGTGCGGTGATTGAAAGTGTCCGGGTGGCGGCATCTGTAACTTCGGCTGTCGAATCGACACAAGATACCTTAAGCGGTAAATCGGAACCGCCGACTCCTGCGAGGTCGGTAGCCAAGACCAAAAGGTCTGGTGGTTCTGACAACGGCGGCATAACCCACGTAAAGACAATAGGGAGAAAGAAGCCGGTTGGTGGGTCATCCATTTCGAGTCGATCGAGGACTTGGTCTTCGAATTCAAGCAGAGTTCGCGGCTCGACTTCTAGCGACAAATGTAGATCTATCGGTCCGCCACAGGCTCGTTCTGGGTGGAGATCAACTTCCCATGATTGACGCATCGAGTACGTCTCGACGAAGTGCCGCTCATCGTGAATATGAAATTTGTGTTCCCCGGCGTGTTCCTTGAGTTCGGCAACAAACCCAGGAACGTCTAATATTGCCACAACATTCTCCTGGTTTACAGTCTGCCACGGTAAGTGGCCGACGCGTTGGGTTGTCATGGTTCCGTTCGGCTAGTGTCCGGTAATAGATGGCGCCCGTCGTGCGCAGCAACGCCGAAGTAGGTTGAGGTTAAACCCGGTTTGAAGGCCGCCACCAATTGAGCTTCCCTAGGAGCGTCATAGTTGCTGGCACCAGGGCAAGACGAACGATTGTTGCATCTATTGCCACCGCAAGAGCGAGCCCAACGCCTAGCTGTTTCACGACTAGGAATTCTCCCAAGCTGAAGCCGACGAAGACGATGATGATCAACGCAGCAGCAAGTGTAACAACTCGTCCGGACTGTTGTAGACCCAAGGCGACGGCGAGGTTATTGTCTTTTGACCTTGTGTAGTGTTCTTGAATACGAGCGAGAAGGAACACTTCGTAGTCCATGGATAGGCCAAATGCGAAGGCGAATGTCAGAACGAGCGTGACGGCACTCAAACCTCCAATCGCTTGGAAGTCGAGAACATTTGAAAGTAACCCGTTTTGAAAGGCGAGGACTAACACCCCAAATGCTGCTGCAACCGACAATGTGTTTATTGCCAAGGCTTTGATCGCAACGACAGGAGCGCGAGTCAATGTCATAAGTAATCCGAGCATAATGGCTATGAGTAGGGCAGCAGCGTGAGGTAGTCGGCCCCGAATACTGTCGAGTAGGTCGACTTCTTCCGCGGCCTCACCAGTGACGCCAAAACTCGTTTCGATCGGTATCTTTCGGATGTCTCGAACAAGCTCTTGGGCCGGTCTGCTTGTCGCAGGGTTTTTGGCGTTTGCCAAGACGATGGTTTGGTTTCCGGCTGAAATGGTTTGGACCCGAGCTGTTTCTGGGTGGTTTTCGATAGCGGTCACCAGTTCACGGGTATCGGTATCTTGGGCGTCGGTATCGACAATGACCGTGACCGGCGCTGGGTTGAAGTCAGGGAACGCTTTCGTAGTTGCAGCGAGAAAGGTCCTTGTTGGTGAGTCTGGTGGCAGCGAGCGTGAATCTAGTCCTTCGAACTTGACCTGCGTGAGTGGGGAAGCCATTGCAACCAGAATGCCTACCGTCGCGACGGCGGTCAGCACGGGTACTCGTTGAATTCGTCGAGTTAATCGATAGAGCCAACCGTTGTCGGTGTTGGGTTCAGTTGGTGGGATATGGTGTCCCCATTTGTTGAGTGCTGGTGGTAAAAGCCAATACGCTGTCGCAACCGCTAGCAATGTCGCGGCGATGCCGCCGTAGGCCATAGACCGCAGAGCTGGTTCTTTGAAGGCAAGCAACGCGAGCAGAGAACCAGCGACAGTAAGGCCGGAATACAGCACAGCGCGGCCTGCTGTTCTTTGACTGGTTTTCGCAGCCTCTGCAGTGGTCTCAGCTTTGGAGATCTCTTCTCTGAACCTGAAGACGATCAGAAGGCCGTAGTCGACGGCCAAACCGACCCCGAAGAGCGTCACTACATTGAGGGCGAAGACAGAAACGGTCGTTATTTGGCTCAACAGCATCAAGAGCGTCAAGGAACCCGCTAGCACGACGACAACTATTCCCAGGGGTAGGAGAGCGATACGTAGGCTGCGCAGTATCAGGCCGAACAGCAGCAATACGATCGGAATAGCGATGGCGTCGGCCCTTAGCAGGTCCGATTCGGCTGTATCTCCGAGCTCTGAATCGAGGGCCAGGCTGCCGCCTAGCTCAACGGTTGCGGCTGCGTTGGCCGTTACGGCCCGGAACTCTTCGAGGAGGGTCTCATCGTCGCCAGTTAGGCCAGCGTCGAGTGAAGCAACTAGAAGATAGGTGTCTGTCGATTCTCGGCTTTGTTGGCTAGTAACTGAAGAGACGCCGTCGAGTTGTTGTAGTTCGGCTTCTAATTCGGTGAGGTTGGTCGGCATCGTTAGGAGGGCGGCGACTTCACCATCTGTCTTTGTTATTTCCGACAGGGTAACTTCGTAGATCTCGGCTTCTGAGTCGGCGGCCGGGTCGAGGCTCGTGTCTAGACGAGGTATCAGGATCGGTGCTGATGCGATGCCACTTAGGACGATGAGCACAGCGATCCCGAGCCGAGCTCGAAGGCGTGAAAGTTTGTACATTATCGTTTGGCCTTTCGAGGCTCGACGGACGTGAACGGGTAACGCAGTTGTGCCCAGAACTTCTTGGCTGGCGGGACCCGTTCTTTGGAGTACCCGGTCAGTCCGATTTCGTTCGGCGCGCTTGCGGGTATTGGGGCGATGTAGGTGCCAAAGGCGTGGTCCCAGATGGTCAACGCTCGACCGAGGTTGCAGACGAGGTGGCCGTCTGCGGTCGAGTGGTGCCAGCGGTGAACCTCGTTTGTGTTTAGTACACGGTTGAGCTGGCCAAATTCAAGATCAATGTTGGCGTGTTGGAGGACCAGGACAGGTGTGCTGATAGCGGTGTAAATCAGAATCGATTCTTCGGAGAACCCGAGGACGAGGGGCAAGAAGACAATGGCGAGGGCGTTTGCTATGTGGTTTATGGGATGAAACCTGAAGTTGTTGAGCGTGTAGAGTCGTTCGGTGCTGTGGTGAATGGCGTGGGTCCTCCAAAGTGCGGTCTGGGTGTGGTGCAGCCAATGAACCAGCCATGCCCCTAGCTCGATCACGAATGTGACGAGTAGAATTTCGACCGGTAGTGGTACCCCGAATTGGTTACTTGTTAGGTCGCCGAATAGGGCGATTGCTGCGAGCGGCGCCAGTAACCTGAGTGCGCCATCTAACAGGCCAAAGATCCCGGTGAGTGAAGCTAGGTCTCCGCTAAGGTCACCGTTGTTGGTGTTCCACGAACGTCGAAACGGTTTGAAGCGCTCGATGAGTAGCGACAGTGCGATCACTGCGATGCTGAACACAGTTACCGCTGTCGTTTTGGCCTCTAGCGTGGCTGGCGTTGTTACCGCAACGACGGCTAGCAAAGTTAATGCCGACAATAGGGCGATTGAGCTTGGTTTGCGCATTATGTTCCCTCACGCTTTGGGTTGGTTAGCTGGCCTGCCTGGCCGCTGCAGCAATCCTCGAGTATGTAGTTAAGTGCTGCTTGGAGGCGTGGGAAGTTGGCGTAGTAGAGAATTGATCGGCCTTGTCGTTCTGACACGACGACTTCGGCGCTTCGAAGTTCTTTGAGGTGGAACGAACATGTCGGGGCTGGGATCCCTAGTTTGTCGACGATCTCACCGGCGGGTAATCCCGACGGTCCGGCCTGGATCAATTCTCTGAAGATGTCGAGCCTGGATTCATGTCCGAGTGCAGAAAGGACACGCAATGTTTTTAATTTCATAATTCTACAATAATAGAAATAAATGGAAAAGGCAATGGGTCGCCGTGAACGACTCCACGGTCAGGCCACGCGTTTAGGTTGTTATGGCTCCTGTGTTGAACGTGTTAACCGATTCGTTCGGCTAACACCTTGTGGCTGATGGCGTCTGCTTCCCTGGGAATTCCTTGGGATTCAGAGAAAATTCGGCTGATATCAGCGTCAGAGAATTGGAACGTAGGTCGACCGTTGTTAGCGGAAGAACATTCGAGTCGGCGTTGGAGAACCCGGCGAAGGACTTCTTCATCCATGGGCTCCAACCAATGGGTGAAGCAGGTACCAAAGCCTGCCTTTCGTGCTGCATTCTCTAGGTCCCTATGGGTCCCTATTATAAGGGTGGCGTTGCGTTGGGAGAGCTGACGAAACCAACACCATCTGAGGGGTCGAGGCATCCGGTCTATTTCGTCCCCGTAGGCCACGGGAGCTATTGGCGGCAGTTTCCAACGGCGCCAATATGGGCGCTTAACGATGTAGTGGTACGGGTCAGAGGCTAGGGACTTCCAGTGGTGGACGTGAGTCGACTTGCCGAACCCTTGGTCGCCGATGATTTGCACGAAGGTATTGGCTGCTTCGGTGGGTGGGTCGGGGAGTCCACGTGAGACAAATGCTTCCGGCGGCGGCCCGCTAGGCGGGGCCACTGCAAAGGGGTTACCGGTAAGACCTGCTCGTAAATATCGATCATTCATTGCGCCGGAGTGGATGCGGATATTCGTATGTGCCCAGACCGTTCACCGGAACGACGATCACCGGTTTCACCCTGTTGTAGTCAGGACCTCGGGCGATGTCGATTGTGGCTTTGATTTCCCACAGGACTCGAATGAGCTGGCCGTCATAGGAGATCGGGGCATTTTCCGGTACCGGGATTTCGAATCGTTTGGTGGCGTTTTGAGACGTATCAATCTCGATGGCCATCGACGAAAGATGCTTTGAGTACCTGTCACCTCGCCCTTCGGTGAAATATCGTAGCTCCAGGCGTATACCTCGAATGGCCTCAGGTTTCTCATCTGGCACTACGTAGGTGAGGTCGCCCGTGAATTGTCCATCGACTTCTGCGATGTCGTTGTCAAGCTTGATGTCTAGGTGCCAGTCTTGCACGCTATTCAACCCCATCCTGAGGTGATTGGGTTCCGGTTTGGGGTCGAGCGTCTTGGATTTCTGTTGTAGCCAGAGTGGACATGACCACGAACGGGAAGGTATCCGTTCTTGTCGGTAAGGGCCCTGATTGGTCGGCTCGGACTCGGAATTCCCAGTTGATGCGGTTGTGTAAAAGTTGAAGGGTGGGACCTCCTGCATCTGATGGAATTTCGATTGGGAACGAAGCTTCGAACCCGTTTGGCGTACTGCTGCCGGTGCTGGTAAGTGTTCGTTTCACGACGGTTTCTGTTTCGGTTCGGGTCTCGGTTCCAACAGAATAGGTAGCTTTTTCTTGACACTCGAGCGTTAGCTCGATTTCTGTATCGGGGATATCGGCGACTTTTCGCGGGCGACGGCGATAGGTGACCGTGTAGGTGCCTCCCAAGGCGAAGCCTTTGGACGGAATGACGAGCTCGCCCGGGTGCCATTTTCGTTCTGTTCGCCCTGCTTGTAGTAGAAAAGGGAGCAAGACGACTGATGCACAAAGAGTGACGACGGTGATGGCGTAGACCTTGGCAAAAATGGTAACTACGCAAATGAGGGTGGAAAGAGCAAACAGGACGATGAGGATGTCATAAGTCGAGGGTTTTGTATCGACGAGTGTGATCGAATCGGCGTCAGGCGGAGGTTGTTGGGGCTGTATTACTTCTCAATTGTACATTCCCCCGAGGTAGTACTAGTGTCGGGAAGCGGCTGTCATTGTAGAAGGTGGAAGAAGGATATATGGCCTCCAGTGTCTCACCTGGTTTTCGACTGAATCTGGTTAAACGTTGTTAATTCATGTTAACATAAGTTAATGTCGGAAGTTTCGTACCAGCCGGATGCGGGTTTGGAAGACGCAGTGTCTTTTGGAGTTGAGGTTGATGACTTTGTGGTCGAGTCGGAAGTTTTAGGCAAAGAGGCAGTGTTTGGTGAGGGCACGGTCGGTTACTACTCGTTGGTTTTGCAGTATGCGGTTGAGGCGGCGGCTGACAGGTTAGCGGTTCGGTCGGCAAAGTTGGAAACGTATGGTGGGAGCGCTGCTGCGTTGATGGGCTCGGAGATGGTTCGGATGGTGGCGACTGATGAGTCTGGCACGGTGGTTGACTCGGATACGCCAGTAGATACCGGACCTGTATGACATCAGGTTTTACTGTGAGTCAGGCACCATTTATGGTTCGGGGTGAGGCGGCGTTTCGCGGTGATGCCGGGCCGTTTAGTACGTTGGCTACCGGTTTCGGGAACGCAGCCACCGAAGGTGGATCACACGCCGCCAGTATGGGGGAGATTGCTGTTGATTACGATGCCGATCAACATAGCGAAAACACTGATTTTATTGTTGGGCTGAGTACTGCTGTTGGTGTTTCGTGTAACCACTTTGTGAGTGGGTTCTCTGGTGAGGGTGAACGGTCGGGTATGAAAGGCAAACTCGTCGTCGCATATGAGGCGTTGGACGACCTCCAATCGAAATCGATTACTAACTGGTTCGATATGTTGGAACTAGCGTGGGTGATGTCTCAGGGCGAGGGAGTGGCGTGGGAAGACGCATCGACTTTTCCGGGAAGTACTGGAACGTTCCAGGATGACTATGACCGTCTCGATGCTGATTGGACGGCGATTCGGGACGGCGAGAACGATATTTACCGGGGTTTGGCGGCCGAGTTCGATGGGCTCGATCTTGGACCTGAACCCGATATCGATGAGGTTGAATTAGATCGGCATCTTCGACTTGGTGAGGAAGCGCTTGCGGTAAGCGCTCACCCTGATGCGGAGCAGTGGCTTAGCGTTCTGCAAGCTGAGCGAGGCAAACTGGCGATTGTCCACTCCGGTGGGGAAAGCATGCCTGAGGACCTGGCCCTGTATGAGGAGTTGTTGGAGTCCGGGCTTGACCCTGACGACGCTGCGAAGTTGATCGGCTTGCCCCAAAACGTTATCGACGCTGTTGCGGGCGGGA
>CAZKEM010000002.1:0-43356 GCA_964551835.1 uncultured Acidimicrobiaceae bacterium
AACATGTTCCGAGGACTTCGGCTGGCGTTACGCCAACCAACTCAGCCAGGTGTTCCATTGCGTCTTCAGCAACGTAGCCGTCCTGTTCCTGCGCCAAATGAAGCAGCGGGATAAGAGCCGACTTCGGGAGCGGGTAACGAGCGATAATCTCTTCGGCTAATGTAACGTTTTCTGGAGTCAGTCGACTCATCTATCTACCTCGCCCAAGATGGGATCGACACTTGAAATAATTGCCACTGCGTCAGCTAGTTGGGAGCCTGCCAGCATGTGCGACATGCATTGAAGGTTGTAGAAACTCGGACCCCGGATATGCATTCGATACGGCTTCGAACTGCCGTCTGACACGATGTAACAACCCAGCTCACCTCGAGGAGATTCGACCGCCGCGTAGGCTTCACCTTCGGGCACTTTGAAACCTTCGGTGAAAATCTTGAAGTGGTGGATGAGAGCTTCCATCGACTCGTCAATACGGCCGCGAGGTGGAGGGGTGACTTTGGTGTCTTGTACCCGGTAGTCGCCAGATGGCATCTTTTCGACAATCTGTCGGACCAGGTTCATCGATTCGCGAATTTCGTTGAGGCGAATAGCGTAACGGTCGAACGCGTCTCCGAAACTACCGACCATGACGTCGAAGTCGACTTCATCGTAAGCTAGGTACGGTTCGTCGGCCCGGAGGTCCCACGGTAAGCCAGTCGACCGAAGAATCGGCCCAGTAACAGAAAGAGCAAGCGCCTCTTCTTGGCTTAGGTTCCCGACACCCTGGAGACGTTCACGCCAAATTGGTTGAGCGGTCATCAAAATATCGTACTCGGCCAAGCGAGGAGGCAACATTTCTAACAACCCCATAACGTCTTCTTCCCAGCCAGGGGGTAGGTCGGCGGCAACACCACCGGGACGGATGTAGTTATGGTTCATCCGAAGACCGGTGACCTTTTGGAAGAAACGGAGAACTTGTTCTCGTTCCCGCCAGCCGTAGATCATCATCGAGACAGCGCCGAGGTCCATCCCGTTGGTAGCCATGAACAACAGGTGCGACGAGATGCGATTCATCTCGGTCATCAACATTCGAATCCATACCGCTCGAGGAGGAACTTCGATACCGATGAGTTTTTCGACAGCCAACGAGAATGCTAGCTCAGTGAAGAGCGGCGAGGCGTAGTCCATGCGGGTTACGTTGGTCGCGCCTTGCAGATAGGTGAGGTCTTCGGCCGTCTTTTCCATTCCGGTATGGAGGTAGCCGATGATTGGTTTCGACCGAACAACGGTTTCGCCGTCCATCTCTAGCATGAGTCGAAGCACACCGTGAGTCGATGGGTGCGCCGGTCCCATGTTGACCAACATGGTCTGATCGTTTTCGGATGGCAGCGGTTCGGAGTCCGCAATTTCGGCTACTTGAACTTCGCTCATCCGTAGCACTGCCCCGCGTCGCGGGACCGAGTCAAGCTGGTTGGCGAGTTCGGATCGACTCGGGTCGTCTTGTTTGTTGGTAATAGTCATGGCCGTTTACTTGATATCAGTCGTTGGGGCTTTGAACTGGACCGGAATTCCACCGATTGAATAGTCTTTGCGTAACGGGTGGCCCTGCCAGGTCTCGGGCATAAGGATTCGAGAGAGGTCGGGGTGACCGGCGAACTCGATACCAAACAGGTCATAGATTTCACGTTCGGCATAATCGACGCCTGGGAATATTTGGTAGAGCGACGGGACAACCGGGTCTGAGTCGGGAACTTGCACCCGAGCCCGAATGAGTTCTCGTCGTTTGTGCGAACGAAACATCGCTACTATCTCGAATCGTTCGGCGTTTACACCGTCCGGCAGGTTGCGTGCTGGGGCATATGTGCTGTAATCGACGGCGCTAAGATCGATGCACATGTTCCAGTCGTCGGTAAACAGTCGAGACGCTACTTGGGCCCAATTTTCGACGGTTGGATGGAGGACCCGAGCGTCGGGTCTGATTTGTTCGATGGCCCCGTACGGCGATCCGTCGAAGGGCACAACTGTTACCTCGGGTTGGTCAGCGTCGGTCGATTCGCTCATGATTTACTCGTCAATGTGATAAGTTCACTCTGCCCCTGGCCATCGAGCTGTTCGATCATGATGTTCGCGCCTGCGCCAGTTTCGGCTCTACGACGAAGAAGCTCGCCAGATTCGATCTGTTCGTGGAGGGTTGTTATGGCGTGAAGGAGAGTTTCCGGGCCTGGAGGGCAGCCCGGGGCATACACGTCGACTGGGACGATCTGGTCGACACCTTGAACGATGGCGTAGTTGTTGAACATGCCGCCGCTCGATGCGCAAACACCCATCGAAATAACCCACTTCGGCTCCATCATTTGGTCATAGATTTGTCTCAGCACTGGGGCCATCTTTTGACTTACTCGACCGGCGACGATCATGACATCTGCTTGACGAGGTGAAGCTCGGAACACTTCCATTCCTAAGCGGGCTAGATCGTAGTGTGAGCCACCCGTCGCCATCATTTCGATAGCGCAGCAAGCCAAGCCGAACGTCGCTGGCCAGGACGACCTCGCTCGGGACCAATTGACCAACTTCTCCAATGGTGCGGTCACAAAATTGTGGTCGAGACCTTCGATGCCGTTCTCACCGACGTTTTCAACTAAACCCATTATTAGACCGAGACCTTTTCGTTGGTGACGTCATCGGTGGATGAGTCCGCTGATTCTTCGTCGACGGCTTCGATTAGCCGCCCCTCGAGACCGACGCGCCTCACCGTTGAATCGGCTGTCCGTTCGGCTGACCGGGCTGGATCGTCCTGACGCCGAGACACTTGGAGGGGACCCCAGTCCAACGCACCATGAGCAATCAGATAGATAAATGATTCGAAAACCAATGCAGAAAACAGCAACACGGCAAGCAAACCGAACATGCCTAGACCCTCGTGAGCTACGGCCCAAGGGTAGAGGAAGACAATCTCGATATCGAAAATAACAAAAAGCATCGCTATTAGGTAGAACCGAACCGGGAACCGTTCCGGGGGTTCCCGACCAGGAATGATGCCGCACTCGTAGGGGGCGTATTTCTCAACCGTTGGATTACGGGGCGCCAGAATTTTCGACGCAACGAAAGACAGCGCTGCAAACAACGTAGCCAGCACAGCTAGAACTACTACCGGTAAATATTGAGCCATCGGCTTTTTCCTCGTACATTTGTGCTTGTCTTGCTGACCGCAGGACTACCTACGCTGCAGCCTTTCGGATCTTGGACTCTCGACGATCCCGGTTGTGTAGGGACATCGCACACGCTGCGAAAAGTAAGGCGTTAGCGATAGTAAAAACTAATGGAACGAAACGTAGACCACTCAGGAATGATGGTATCGGGCCGCCACGGTCGAATTTCATGATTACTGTGACCAGTTGGGCCTCTTCGTCCGCTGTCGCTACCGGTGGAGCTTGACCGGGAAGCGTTGGCTGTTCGATTGTCGCACGTACCTGAATGGCCATGTACTGGTCAGGGTGTTTCACCTGGCCACTTGTCCAGACCTTGTGCCAGCCCTGTTCGGCTACGTTGCCGTCAACGGGCCGATTTTCTTTCCCACCGAAACCAAAACCGCCGAATCGCAGCGGTATGTACTCACCAGATTCGAACACATCGTTTTCGACTAAGAACCCGTCGGCTGCCGCCTGGGCGTCGCCCCGAAGAGAGTCTGTCGTTGGCAGGTAATCCCAGTCAGCTAGGTCGACTTTGGATATTCCATAGAAAGCTAGAATGAAGTCAAAGTCACTATCAGTCGCGTCTTCGACGCCCATGTTGACTAGGTTCATGACAGCGTTGCTGTCTTCAACGTTTTCAGAAGCAGCCGTTGCCGCCGATCGGAATGCCTCGGCGAATTCTGAATCCGAGATGTTATCGGCGCCCAACTTCGACGCTTCTAGATATATGTCTCCAATTGCGGTACCAGGCTCGGTGATATATTCGGCACGTGCGACCATAACAGCTTCCGCATCGGGGTCAGAACTGTTCTCAGTTAGTAACGTCGCAAGAAGTAACGCCCGGCTATCGACAGTCATGTCTTTCACGCCGTTCCCGCCGGCCACAGCCAACAGTTGGGCAACGTCTGGGTCATCGACCCCTTCGACAACAATGACTTGTCCCGCTAGCTGTTGCGCTGACTCTACCTCTGAGAAGAGAAGACCATCATCACTATCAGCGGCGTCGTCGATGTTGATTTCCACGAGTTCCCACGATGGAGACGAACCAACCCAGCCAATTCCGTAGATGGTCCAGATGATGCCCATCAAAAACATCCAACCGAACAGACCTGCTAGCGACAAAATAAAGCCTTGTCGGGCACCCGTGTTCGTCGCCAAGAGAAGGTAGGTGCCGCCGATCAAGACAACAACGGCAACCAGAACACTCAATAAGCCTCGGAAGAAATTATCGAATCCGATCCCGTCAATAAACAGGAGTGGCAGTTCAGCAAGCATTTATAGACCCCGCTCGTAGTCGACAACCGCCTGAATTAGTTCAACTGGCAACGTTGAGCCGAAGCCCGGCATCAGGCCAGCCGCACTCTGTCCACCTTCGCCATAACCAACACCAGCTTCGGCACCGTTATAGATAAATTCGTAGTGAGCCTGGCTCGTACGTTCCGGCATTTCGGTGACTGTACAGCCATCGACGATTCGGTTGTCTGCCAGCTGAATAGCGTCATCAGATAGTTCTGAATCGGTAGGCAATAACTCTTCAGGATCCTCGAACCCACCACCTTCGGCCCCAACGATCGGAGTATCGGGCGACACTGGGTAAGCTTCGCCTGTTTCGGGCTGCCAAAGCGTGGATATATAGGTACATTCGGCCAAGTCGCCGGAATCCTCTTCGCCACTCAAGATAATGTACGGGTCCCCCGAATCGGTGATCGGAGCACCCTTTTCGTCGAGAGTGATTATGTCACCCTCGGATGAGAGAATGATACTATCTCCGTTTTCATCCGTCAGGCCAGCCTGAGGAGCCCACATGTCGGCACCCTCGTCGATGAGTCCCCCCTGAGGGATCTTGTCTACGAGTTCTGGCTGTTTACCTCTGACCACAGCAAGGGGTGGGAGCTTCCAGGAATCATCGGGGAACCGGTCTTTGACCGACCCGCCACAGAGGTTGAAGCCAATGCCCGAAGGCGCACCACCTCCGCAACCAGCAACACCGGGTTCAAGGACATCTGGGGATGTGGTTGACCCGAGAGACCATCCCGAGGTATGGCAACGAGCACAAGAAAGCGACCCGGCGAAAAATGCCTTTTCGAGTCCGAGGTTAAATACCGCTTCACCAACGGTTTCGAATCCGTCCTCTTGGAGCGAGCGTTCGACCTCTTGACGAATTTCTTCGCTCAACTCATCCGCCAATTCCTGGGCGGCGATACTATCCGGATCGTTAGCGTTGTTGTCTTCGTCCCCGTTGACTCCGGCAATTTCGACTTTGTCGAGGCTCTGAACCTGGATCGAGTTGAGATACGCGATGATAGTGTCGATCTGTTGGCTGGTAAGGGGTCCACCACCTGGGGTACCCCATGCTGCCATAGGCGAGCCTGGCCGACCAAAGTTGAGGATGTATCGAACTTCGTCTTCGCTATAACGGAGCAGAACATTGTCCAGACGAGGAGCCGTCCACGTTGCGTTGGCAAGAAACCCGCCGTCTGCGTCTTGGAGAACATATGGGGCACCGCCGCCAACACCGCCTGCAGAGTGACACGACGAACAGTTTGCGCTGTAGGTGTTCTCGCCTTCATTCACGAACCGCTCGCTAAACACTTCGACAGCGCCTTCTTGACGACCTGGTTCAGCGAGCCAGTACATGGGAAGGGCCAGAGCCAGGAGAACGAGCATTCCTAAAGCAAACTCCAACGACCTGTCGAGCTTAGTGCCTTCGAGTTCTTCGTCAGAAAGATACGGCTTAGAGTTAGGGGCAAGTTCTATTTCCGAGCCAAGCTCGGCCTTTGCTTTTGCCATGTTTCGAACAAACATGGCAACGAAACCAATAAATACTACTGCTGCTATTACTAAGCCGATCGCTCGGTAGTTAGTAGCCAAAACTATGGATTGTGTCATTAGTGTCCACCAGCTGCGCCGAGGCAGTTAGGTCCTTCCGCTTCTTGACCGGTTGTGTTTGTCCCGATTGCGGGACCTTGGATTATGATTCCGGTGTTCACGACGAGCTCATCAGCGGCCGTGACTTCCATGGGGAAACGGTCCATACCTCGAGGGGCTGGACCAGCCTTTTTCTCACCGACTTGGTTGTACTGCGACCCGTGACATGGACATTCGAACCATTGCGAAGTGGCACATTCCGGGACACGACACCCAAGGTGAGGACAAGTTTGGAAGAGGGCAACTACACCAGCCTGAAGGCCCGGCTCGACCTGGTCGTAGAAACCGGTATAGGCAGATTGAGCCTTTGGGAGTGCACTGGACGGGTATTCAGTGAGCCACATCTTGCCTTCTGGGAAATACATGAAGCCGCCACCGGCCGCAATCCCGGCCTTAATGTCGCCTATTCGGCCGACGTTCACCCGACTACCAAAGCCTCCTGCGCTCGAAGGCCAAAGGAAAGCGATGATACTCAACCCGAAGACGCCAAGGCCAAACCCGCCAACTGACAGGATGCTGCGATTCAAGAATTGTCGACGAGCGACGCCGATCGTCTCGGCGTCGGGCGGAATATAAACGGCCGGAGGTCCAGAATCCGCGGGCACGATCGCTCCGGGGGTTCCCCCTTGAGCAGAACGTTCCAGCTCCTTCGCCGAGGTCTGAGTAGCCGAGGCAGTGACGAGTTCCTTCGAGGGCTCTTCGGTCATCTGACCGAAAGCGATTTTGGTGTCGCGTCGTCGCAGGGTTACGGCGACGCCAACAACAGCCAGCAGCGCCAGTAGCGCAATTCCAATTATGAGGCCAGTAGTCATGTGTGAGTCCAGTCTCTACAGGTCGAAGAATATTCCCTCAACCCATGGGAACACAAACAGGAACCCAGGGCCTCGGAAGAATGAGCCGATAATTACAAGAACCGCCCAGAACATGAGGAAGACAGTGAAGACCGACACTGCGAATTTCCGGTCCTCGGGCCGGTTGCTAGGGTTGCGGTCGATATATGGGGCAAGCGCCAACGCCGCAAGGCCAATACCGGGAATTGTTACGCCAGCGACCATCGGGTGGAACATGGTTAAAAGTTCCTGAAGCCCAAGGAAATACCACGGCGCTTTCGACGGGTTTGGGGTTGCGTTTACGTCCGCAAGTCGAAGCAGCGGGGCATTAACAAAAATCGAGAAGAACGTAAGAAACGCCGTGATAAACAAGGTCGCACCGAGCTCAACCACGAGCAGATGAGGCCACGTATGGACCTTGTCCATCGGCTTGGCCTTAATGTCTTGGATCGAACCAGACTTTACAACTGTCAACAGTCGTTGCGTGTGGCCGGCCGGTCCCGTGATGTTTGGGGTCGCAGCAACCGGAGCAGCGGCTGTGACCGCCCCAGCGGTCGCGGTCGCGACTGCGGTTCCGCCTCCTGATTCGGCTTCGTCTTCACCACCGCCCGACTTACTCTTTGCCGACTTAGACCGAGCGAGCAGATGAGCGGGAATACCACTCGACTTAGCCGCCGCTTCGGTGTCGTCACTCGACTCAGCCGGTGCGCCTGCATCAGCGTCGGCGCCTTCGGCCTTTTTCCGGGCTTCTTGGGCCCGTTTACGGAGATGTTCTGGTATCTCAGTCATAGTTTCCCTTTAGAGTGGGCCCGAAATTCCGCCGTCTTTACGGACACGCCAGAAGTGGATGCCCATAAAGATCACGGTTACAAATGGTACGAACAAAACGTGGAGCACGTACCAACGAAGGAGCGTATTGGTACTTATTACCGAACCTCCAAGTAGCACGAACTTGACTTGGTCCCCGAACACCGGGGTGTAGCCCATCATATTGGTTCCCACCGTCACCGCCCAGAGGGCGAGCTGATCCCACGGCAGGAGGTACCCGGTGAACGAAAGCAACAACGTCAACGTCAACAAGATTACGCCGATAACCCAGTTGAATTCGCGGGGTGCCTTGTACGCCCCGTGATAGAAAACTCGAGCCATATGTAGGAACACCGAGATCACCATGAGGTGAGCGGCCCACCTGTGCATATTTCGGACTAGCAGGCCGAAGGCGATCTGGGTCTGAAGCTCATAAATGTTGTCCCAAGCTTCTGCCGCCGTTGGACGGTAGAAGAACATCAAGAAGATTCCGGTGACAGTCAGCAGAATGAAGAGGAAGAAACTAAGACCACCCAGGCAAAGCGTGTAAGAAACCTTTACTGCGTGTCGCTTAACCTTCACCGGATGAAGGTGGTAGAGGACACTGTTCATAATTACGTATGAACGGTTACGAGGACTGTCGGTATAACCTTTCCGAAAAACGGAACCTGGACGAAAAATGGAACTCCAAGCCTGCGAGCCTTGAACACTGTCAGTTATCTGACCAAGTTTGGCTGCTACGTTCTCAGCTAGGCTGGGCTTGTCTTCAATGGACTTTGCCATGAGTCTTTCCTGCTTGTCCTTGTTGTTGGAGGTTCGTATTGGTAGAGCGGTTAATGAATTGAGTGCGGCTACTAGTGGTTACGCCTACTAGGCGAGTCGCATGCCGTAGCCGTAGCCGTGCGACGGAGTTCGCTGATGAAGGTCACCAGTTGGTTTTGGGTCCATCACTTTCCCTAAGATGATTACGCCCGTAGGGCATCTGTCGACACAGAGCGCGCAACGAGTGCAAACGTCATCGTCGATAGTGAAGATAAAGGCGTCGCTTGGGTCGTCGCCAGGTTTGACGACCCCAAAGGTTTCCTCGATGACGTCGGTGGTTTGCATGTGAATGCACTTCCACGGGCAAATATCGACGCATCCTTCGCACGCAATACACTCGGATTGGTCGATATGAATAAACTGTTTTGGTTTGACCGCGCGACCTAGGTAGTCAGCGTCCACCTCCATAAGGAGGTAGTCAGTCCGGAACTCCGGTAGGGGCGGGTTTGCGTCAGTCGTTACCATGGCTAGCCTCGCTTAACCAGTGGTCGACCGTAGGTGCTCTTGTCGATCTCAGGCGTGACCGATGCTGCATCTTTAGCCCGTTGGGCTCGTTTTTGCCAGAACGCCCATATCCATACTTGGGCGGCCACAAATACGACATATAGAACAGTGGCTATCCCGTCGGAGACAGCTCGGAGCGTAATGTTAAAGGGAAAGTGTCCGCCTTCGCTGATTGGCTGAACAACGTTGCCCCAGCCGTAAACGATCTTGTCGGCCCGGAATCCCCATTCGTTCTCAGCCAGCGTTAACCACTGGTGAGGGACGATTCCGTAGACGAGGAAACAGAGGAAGAATACGTAGACGGACCCGACCATTGCTTCACCCCAGGTGAGCTCAGCGTCGACTGGGCGGCGTTTTGCGTACCAGAAGATACCAAGAGTCATCAAGACTGATACCAGCATCGATGTAACTAAGGCAGCCACGGGTGTCTCCAGTTCCTAAAACTCTTTACCAATAAAATTTCGACCTGCTTGAGCCGACAAGTGGCCCGAACAGGTAGCACATCCTCAGTCAATCAAGCTATCCGCAAGTTTGTGAAGTTATGCACGAATGTACTAGACGCGGCGGACTTGCACGCAATCGAAGCACAACAAAGATACTAGTCTCGAGTTCATACGATCTATCGAGCCGCGGAGATTTACATCAAATCGCAAGCGACCATTACACCCCGAGCCCAATCCACCAAATTTGGGCGACGTTTGTCATAGCTCGACGTTACAAAGCCATGTGAGTTCCCATGATCATGGCAACGGCATACTATTCGTCTAGAGTAATGTCGTTGGAGCGCGCGCTACCGCTTCCAATCGCTGGTGTTATACACCTTGATTTGTTTGAATTGAACCTTCGTGCGGAGGACCGTTGACCGAAATACCTGAACATCTACTAAAACGCAGTAAGGCGGCCAAGTCCGGTGGAGACGCCGAAAAGCCCGCAGAAAAAATGACCGAAAAGGCGGTTGAAGCCGCAGCGGAAACCACCCCAACCGCACCAACTAAAGAATTTCCCAACCTGGACCCAGAACCGGTAATCGCCGAACCTGAGTCACCGTTTATAACAGCGGCCAAGGCCAGAAAGAAAATTCCAGGCTGGGCGCTCCCGGTCATTGCTGCCCTACCGATCTGGGCCTTCTCCTTCGCCGGCACCATGCAGGAACAACCAACCGAAGACATAGTGGCGATCGAATCCGAACTCTTCTACGGAACTAAAGGCTGTTCTGGCTGTCACGGAGGAACAGGAGCAGGCGGTAACGGCTATCAGCTTTCAGATGGCGAAGTCCTCGAAACGTTCCCCGGAGCTGTTGACATGATGGTCCATATCGTTCGAGGTTCCAGCGCTATCGACGGCGAGTCATACGGGGCAGAACGTTCCGATGGCCAACAACGCGTCGCTGGAGCGCGCGGTGTAATGCCAGCCCAAATCGGCCAAATCAGTATGATCGAACTCGAACTCATCGTTTATCATGAACGCCACACACTTGGCGGCGAAGAGTCCGATTCTGAAGAGTATGAAGCTTGGATCGAATCGATGGAAGAGCACTGGGAAGACGGCGGGGCTGACGAACCGGCGATCACCGAAGAGGACCTCGAGCTTCTCCTAGCGTGCGCTAACCCCGACCACACTCCAGGGGCAACAGGTACAGGCGCCCCCGAAGGCGAGAAATGTCCCGGCCCGCAGCCCGTCAGCGAAGAAGCCTAAAACCCGGAACGTTCGCTTCTGTTTTCCAAAAATCCGGCTGTCCTAACGTGATCTAGCGAAGTTGGACCTTAGCGCGCCGCTTAAAGTGTCCAACGAACCATTCAGATCCTGACCAACCCCGACGATACAACCTTGTATCGGGACGATCATCGGGGAAAGATTTGAACGTAAACAAAAGCGTTGCAGCGATCTTAACAATGGTTATGGCCGCAGGCTGGTTGTTGGTCTCCGGCCCAAACTCCCCAGCTGAGGCGACCGAAGTCACAGAGTCCGCTCCGGCGATGATCTTGGCCGAGCCAATAGTCGAGTTAGACCCCGAAGCCGACCCAAACGACCCCGAAGTTCAACAAGAAGCCGAACGAATCAAAGAAGAAATAACCAGTGAGCAGCTCGACGCTGCGACTGAAACCGCGCCAGAAGAACCCACCCTTCGAGCCGAGGCCGGAGCAGCGGGCTTCTCTCGAGTCTTCAATACATCTGGCGACGGCACAATTCCAACCGCCGCGCAACGAGCAAGGATAGATGCAGCTATCTCAACTTGGGCTGCCGCGCTATCGACCTCGGGCGGACCGATTGTGGTGGAGGTTACGTGGCGCGACTTTGGGTCAACATCGGTTCTGGGCTCAGCCGGTCCTTCAGCATTCTACAACACTGACGAAGGGTTCATTCCGACAGCGTTGTGGAACACCCGGAACAATACAGATGTCAACGGAGCGACCCCAGAGATCTATGTCAGCCTTAATTCCGCGCGACCATGGTATACGGGAACAGGTTCACCAACCGGCAACCAACTTGACCTCGAATCGGTCATGCTGCACGAACTTGGGCACGGTCTTGGGTTTCTAGGGTCGGAATCTCCGGGCAATGCCGCGCCACCTGCGTCGGTGTACGACCACCACGTAAGCTACCTTGGCAGGCCATACCTGACCGGTAGTAACCCGTCGGCCGCTCTCGTCTCCGACAACCTCTACATCGCCACCAGCGACACCTATCAATACAAGGTCTTCGCCCCGTCGGCCTGGACGTCGGGTTCAAGCTTGTCGCATTTCGACGAAGCCTCGTATCCTCGTGGGAGCGCCGGCGCGCTGATGACACCAACTACTGCCGCCGGAGAGGCAAACCGAACTCTAGACGGGCCGGTGCTTGGCGTCATGTCACAAATCGGTTGGGAATTACGCGCTCCGCTTTCTGTCCCAACGGCAGTCTCGGTAGCCACGTCATCGAACCCCGCTGTTGTCACCTGGAGCAACAACTTCGACACGTTCAGCTACGTTCCCGACAAGTACAGGGTTGATGTTCTCAACGGAAGTACCGTCATTGCATCAACCGAGGTCCCAGCTTCTAGCAGGCAAGCCTCTTTCAGTGGGCTACCCGGTGGTACCTGGACGTTCAGAGTCACCCCGGTAGACCAACGCGGCGGCACTAGCGTAGATGGCACCCCAGCAAGCACGAGGGGCACAATTCTGTTCACGCCATCGCAGGTCAACTACGTATCGATCACAGGGGTTGGGCTCACCCAAACTATCGACTGGCCAGATGCGGCCCGCAACCCGAGCAACTACCTGGTTGAGATGTCCACCGATGGCCAAACGTGGAGGACGATAGGGACCCCGACTAGGTCAACTCTCAATTACAGATTCAGAGAAGGAACCTACCAGGTTCGTGTTCGGGGACGCAACAGCACCGGCTCTGCCCTTCCCACCACCTCGACGTTCGTCCCCGTCGGAACTACGTTCGTCCGACCGGCGCCACTTGATCATGAAATTCGTCGCCTCTACTTAGCAACCTTCCTCCGAGAACCGGACCAAGTCGGAGTCGAATTTTGGCGAGAGGAACGCGCCAGGGCTGTGCCGTTGGATACCATCGCCAACGGGTTTACCCAGTCAGGTGAATTCATAAACACCTACGGCAATCTGAACAACACCCAGTTTGTAGAGCAGCTCTACCTAAACGTCTTCAACCGTCCAGTCGATCCGGTCGGACGGGGCTGGGTTGGACTCCTGAACAGCGGCTGGTCCAGGGGTCAGGTACTCATCAACCTCAGCAACTCGGCCGAATTTATCGCCGACACGTCGACCTCTGCCGAAACTTCAAATCAAGGCAGCGTACGACGCCTCTATCTCGGATATCTTAAGCGGTTACCGGATCCGGATGGCTTTGCCGATTGGGTTGGCGAACTAGACGCCGGCCGAGAATCGCTCGCCTCGACTTCGGACGGCTTCGCCGAGTCAACAGAATTTCTCAACACGTACGGATCGCTGAACAACACCGACTTTGTCACGCTGCTGTACTACAACATTTTGTCCCGAGACCCTGACAACCTCGGCCTCCAATACTGGACCAATCAACTAAACTCTGGAGCCAGTAGCCGCGGTGAGGTCATGCTCGGGTTCAGCGAATCTCCAGAGCTCGTCCTGTTGACGGGAACCGCTCGATAGTCAGCCACTATTTGGCGATCTCAACCGCAGCTTCAGACGCAATCTCGATAGTCTGTTCGACGTCGGCTGCGCTGTGAGCTAGCGACGGGAACATTACTTCGTAGGGTCCAGGAGCTAGCGCGACCCCTCGGTCTCTCATCGCGTGGAAAAATTTGGCGAACAAGCCGGTATCGGCGGCCGCTTTGCTGTCGTCGTAGTTACGTACCGGCTGATCGGTGAAAAACACCCCTAAAAGGGGGCCGACAACCGGCACCTGAACGTCGAGACCAGCTTCGGTCAAAGCGCTTCTCAGTCCAGCACCCAGCGAGCTCGCCGTTGCATACAAACTCTCATAAGCGTCGGTGGTTAGCTGGGCTAACGCGGCTAGACCGGCAGCCGTAGCTAACGGGTTACCCGACAAGGTGCCGCCCTGGTAAACCGAACCTTCGGGCGCCAGGTTGCCCATCACTTCAGCGCTGCCCCCAAATACCCCAACAGGCAAACCTCCGCCGATGACTTTACCGAACGCCCACACGTCGGGTTGAACTCCAGACCAAACCGTCGCACCACCTTGCCCGAGCCTGAAGCCGGTGATCACCTCGTCGAACAACAACAACGCTCCAACTCGCTCACACTCACTTCGAAGAGCCTGCAAGAACCCGGGTTCTGGTTCAACCAAACCCATATTTGCCGCGACCGGCTCGACGGCAACCACCGCAACGGTTTCATCGAGTGTCGGGACCGTGTTGTAGTCGTACACGATGGTGTCGACAACGGCGGCGTCCGGGATACCGGGGGCCCCGACAATCCCCTGGTTAGCCACACCAGAGCCACCCGCTACCAGCAAAGAATCGACATGGCCGTGATAGCAGCCGGCGAACTTCACGATCTTGTCCCGCCCGGTCGCACCTCGCGCTAGACGAATAGCAGACATTGCTGCCTCGGTCCCCGACGATGTCATTCGGATCTTTTCAACCCCGGGCACCCAACTTGAAATCAGTTCAGCCAACTCGATTTCTCGAATGGTCGTCGCCCCAAAGGTCGTTCCAGAGGTGACAGCGGCTTGGACAGCGGCAACCACGGCCGGATCGGCGTGACCCAAGATAGAGGCACCGTAGCTTTGGACATAGTCGATGTAGGTGTTGCCTTCTACGTCGGTGATACGCGAACCGTTTGCGCTGGCCACAATATGCGGCGTACCGCCGACGGAAAGAAACGCTCGTACCGGCGAGTTTACCCCTCCGACGAGTACGTTGCTAGCTCGATGGTGGAGGGCGGCATTTGTTGCAGAAGTTGAAGTAGTCATTCCCAACAGTGTGCCCGACCGGCCGCTCTAAACACGCCGCTATTCACTCACCGCAAGAATTCCGGCCAGTGGCAGGTTCGGGAACAGCGGCTCGCCATCGACCGGCTCGTCCATAACCGAAATCGAACCATCGAGGTACAAGGCATTGGAGACTCCACGGTCGATAAACTCCGAGGCGAACTCCCAGAACGTTACCGGCTTGGTTGAAATTAGAAACAGCACCTGACCATCGGCGGTGACACCGACCCCGTTGCGGACAAACGTCGACTCTGAAGTCTCAGAAAATTCGGGGTGGATTACTCCGTCGGCGAGCAACATAGGGCCAGACTGAACGGCCAAGTTCGCCTGAATACCAGACGCCGCATACGCGTTGCTTTCCAATACCCCCGCCACGCCGTCAGCCACATAGAAGACGCCGTTTGGGAGAAGTTGAAAGTTCCCTGGGCCGTCTAAAAGATTGATCGACTGAAGTTCTGCTCCATCTTCGATGTGGAGACCGGCGGGAATAAAACCCGGTACGAAGATGCCGGAATTGGTCACAAGTTTCACCGTCTTACCTTGTTGTTCTAACTCTTGACGAACGCTTTCTAACTGACCGTGAGGCTCATCTTCGTTGTTCTTCCAATGCAGGCTGACCTGACCCGGCGCGGCGATAAAGGACCTGAAATCAGCGTCAACGGGTTCGCTGTTAACCGACGATGAATCCTGCGGTTCGACGCCGTCACCTTCAGACGACGCCGACGATGATGAGCCGCCGAGCGCTGAACAGCTAGAAGCCAATAGTAAGGCCGCCACGAAGACCGCACCCATCACGCTCACTTTTTTGGCACTACGTGTCATATTCGCCTTCGTCCTATGGCCCTTAGCGAGCCTAGCTTTTGCGACACATATTCATGACCTCCTGCTGATAGTTTTGTTGGGACGGGAACTCTTTCGGTACCGGAACCGTCAAAGACTAAATGACTTCACTCACCTGGCGTTCGGCACCATTGACTCTTACAGCGACGCTCGTCGCTGTATTACTGCTGTTGACCAGCTCTACGAGCAGCGACTCCGAAGCAAGGTTCGATGACTCCGAAGCGGGTTTCGATGACCACACCGTTTCGCAAATAGACGGCGTTGGGACCTTCGAAACCTTGGCGAAGGTCGAAGGGCGGCAATCCATCGTCAAGTTTTCGATACCAAATATGGTCGACGAGACCGACGTCTACTGGATGGACAGCAACTTCTACTCGCTGCACGACGAATGGTATTGGTTTCGGCTCCTCAACGGCGAACCGGTGCCTAATATCGATGTCGAACCGGCGAAGTTGACAGAGTCATTTGAGACTATCGAACAGGTCTACACCTGGGCTGACGGCCTCAGAGATTCGGAATTGCCGCTCAACCTGAGACGAGCCGAGGATCGGATCTACTCGAACCGGTACTACGACGAAGCTCTCGGCACCGAGCCTCGCAACTACGGACTCGGTTCCCTGATCCGCTTCGAAGGCGACAAGGGCACCCGATGGCTATTCGAATTGGAGTACGGCGATCAAGTAAACTCGACCGAAATCGACTTGTTCTTTGAGCGAATAACCTCTTCTGTCGGGGCCGAAATCGGCGACGAGCTTGAATGGGTCGTCCGGTCGCCTGGACAAGAAGAACTCGCGCAACAAATCGAACAGAGCGATTCGGAGTACAGCGATCGAATCGTGCGATATTCCGAACTGGTCCCAGTCGGTGAAGTCGACACCTACAACGACGGTCTTGCCGCTGGACGTCTCCGGATCGTGGGCGACGACGACACTAGCCTGTCGGAGACAACCGACCAAGACATCCTGATCGTGGAGAGCGTGCCTGACTCGCTGCCCCCGGCAGCAGCCATGATTTCTTCTAACCCGCAAACGCCGCTGGCCCACGTTAACCTTCTGGCTCGCAACCGAGGCATTCCAAACGCATCGATGGCAGGGATAACCAACAACCCCGGAATCGTCCGAGCAGCTGCAACTGGCGCACCCGCCATCGTCGAGGTGTCGAATGGTGAACTACGGGTGACCCTCATCTCCGAAGACGAGTACCGACAATGGGCAATTGGCCGAACCAGCGAGGCGTTGACGGTTCCGGAAATAGACTTGGCGACGACTGAATTAGTCGTCGACCTAGACCAGGTCGCGCGGCGGGTAACATCGGAGGCCGACATCGAAGAGTGGAGACCAGTCATAGGCGGAAAGTCGGCCGGGTTCCTCACGCTGTTGGGAACCGACCAGGTGACGACACCCGACCAGCCTCTCGCCATCACGGTCAAACCTTATTTCGAACACCTCGAACTAGTTGAGGATGAACTACAAGCAGTGCTCGACAATGGGGCCTTCAACCAATCTTCGCAAGCCCGCTTCTTACTACTCGAAGGACCTGAAGATTACACCGAGACGTTCACGTCAAAGGCAGACATCGAGTTCGCCGAATCGTTCAACGAACAAAACCCACAGGGAACCGAACTCGGCGATATTATTGCCGCCGGCGGATTCAAGGCAGTCTTCCGGGACGCCTTATTAGACGAAACGACACTGGACATCCTGTCCGATGAGCTCGAAGCCCGCTACGGCGACTACAGCGAAACCCAGGGCCTCCGATTCAGGTCTTCGAGCACTGTCGAAGACCTCGAAGGTTTCACCGGGGCCGGGCTATACGACTCGAACACCGGATTCCTCGAGCCCGGCCGCCAAAAAGACGACAACGACAAAAAGAAGTCAGTCGAGTATTCGCTGAAAAAGACGTGGGCATCGTATTGGAGTTTCGAAGCGTACGAGGAACGAGAGCGGGAGAACATCGACCACATGAGTGGCGGGATGGGGGTGCTAGTTCATGCTCGATTCGACGATGCCCTCGAAGAGAACAACGGCGTCGCAACGTTTACCATTCTGCCCGCTGGTGCCGGCGACCGCGCCGTCGCCACGATCAATGTCCAACAAGGCGACGTGAGCGTCGCAAACCCCGACCTGGACGATGCCCAACTGCCGGAGATCATTGAGCTACGTCAGAGCGACGACGGATCGGTAGAAATCAACCGTCTGAAGAATTCGACGTTAACGCCCAATTCGGATGTACTCGACGACGACGAACTACTCGAACTGTTCAGGCAGCTAGATTCGTCGTCGCAGCTATGGCTCGAACAAACCAACCTTGACCTGGGCGCCGCTCAACGACTTCAGTCGGTGACATTGGACTTCGAATTCAAGACTATGAAAGCCGGTTGGCCCGCGTTGGGTTCAAGCCAAGACGAGTTACCCAGTCGACTAGTAGTCAAACAAGCTCGAAGCCTCGACCCTGGCCTTCGTGGTATCCCCACTGAGCTCAGCGAAGCTGCGATACCACGAGACGTTCTGGCGTATGCCCGATCGGTCGAACGCGTTGTCTGTGCACCAACTACGTCTAACCCAGGCGAGTACTTCGTCGTATTTACCACCGCTGGGTCGCAACCTGACTTCGGGTTCGATACCGAGCCGCTTATCGTTCCGCTAGATGGATCGTCGTCGGATGCTGTCGAGTTCGCCGACATTAGCGGCTGCAACCGAGAGGTCGTAGTCGCCGACCGAAGCGAACAACTCACCGCGATTCTACAAGCTCCGGACCGAGCCAACTTAATAGACTCTCGGTCGTGATTCGTCAAGCTACCGCGATACACCTGGTTAGCCGCCGTCGACCAGATTGTTCTCGTAAGAAAAAATCACTGCCTGTATCCGGTCCCGCAACTGCAACTTGGACAAAACGTTGGAGACGTAGGTCTTGATAGTTGATTCGCCCAAAATAAGCTCGGCCGCGATCTCGCTATTGGTCATTCCGCGACCAAGGTGTAGCAAGACCTCGCGTTCACGGACAGTCAAGGTCGCCAACCCTCCAGGGTTACCGACCGAAGGTCCTTTTCGACCGCCCGAACCAGCTCCAGCGAACGAACCAATAACCCGTCTGGTCACGGTCGGGTCTAGCAAGGCGTCGCCTGCCGCTACCACTCGGATTGCGTCAACGAGATCTTCAGCTTCTGCGTTCTTTAGAAGAAACCCACTGGCGCCGAGCCGCAACGCCTCGAAAATATAGTCGTCCTCGCCGAAGGTAGTGAGGATAACGATTTTGGGAGGGGCGGTTGAATCGTTAGAAGACAAGATTGCCCCGGTCGCTTCCAGTCCGTTCATCTTCGGCATTTGAACATCCATCAAAACCACGTCAGGTCGAGCCACCCGTACCGTATCGACCGCCTCGAGACCGTCACTGGCCTCAGCCACAATCGTGATGTCGTCTTCGACTTCAAGCAATAGACGAAAGCCAGCCCGCACCATTTCCTGATCGTCAACCAGCATGACTCTGATCATGCGCCGACACCGCCGAGGCTAGGGGCCTCTACAGCGGTGAGCGACACCACAAACGGAAAGACTGCATTAACCTCGAACCGGTTATCACGGCCACGGCCAGCGGAGAATGTCCCCCCGTGAAGACTAACCCGTTCCCGCATACCAGCCAGGCCTGATCCCTGCGACGAGTCGGCTTCAAGACCTCCGGTTCGGTCAATCGCCATATCATTTGAGACAAAAATTTGAACGTCCTTATCGCTGCCGACTACCACAACCTCGGTTCCCCCCGAACCATGTCGGATAGCGTTAGAAAGCGCCTCCTGGACCACCCGGTAGATCGACAGTCCCAACCCAGCACCGACCTGAAGATCACCGGTTTTTGAAAACGCTAGCTGTGCTCCCGCCGAGCGAACATGGTCAATCAGCTGATCAAGGTGGTCAAGCGAAGGTGTCGGAGTTACCGATGCCGGAAGCTCCGATTCCGAAGGGCCGCGAAGCACAGCAATAAGGCCCCGGATCTCACCCACTGACTCTCGGCTCTGGTCCTCCATCGTTTTTAGCATCTTCTCAGCGGCCCGAGGGTTATGTTCAATCTGGCGCCGAGCAGCCGCCGCCTGAACGCCGAACAAACTCACCGTATGACCGACGATGTCGTGGACGTCTCGGGCGATCGCTAGCCGTTCTTCGTTTGCCGACTGGGCGTCAACGCGTTCAAGGGCCGCTACTAGCTCGCCATTGCGATCTTCTAACTCCGCTGACACCAACCGACGTCCACGTTCGCGATCTCCAAGAAACCAACCGAGACCAACAAACATGGCGCTGACCACAAGTTCAGCCAGTACTTGGGCTACCTCGAGGCCATCTGGAATATTTGGCGAATCGGAGCCGGTGCGGCTGATAAACGCGGCAAGGTAGAGGATGCCAACAGTAAGGGCGAAGAAACCTCGGGCCCAATCTCGGTAAACTTCCCGCCCGTAAATTCCGGCCGAGATCAGGGCCGTAAAAGCGGCGATGGTCGTCGCCGTGATCTCCACAACCCCGTACAAGACCATCAGCAGCATCCCGACGGCGATGACTACCAAAGAACCCAACGGAAAAACACGCCGAAAGGCAATAGGCGCGGTCGCCGAGACCGTCGTGACAATCGCGATCCAGGTTTCTGGCGCCTCGTACCCTTCGAATATTTCTAAGAAGGCACGGCTGTTAGCGAGCGCCAACGCGACACTCACCACGGTGAGTACGACCGCTGAGGCGATGTCTGTGACCGGTGGGATGAACTTCCGGATCGTTGAGCCCTGCATCTTTCCAGTCTAACGGGTCGGTCTAACTCGAGGCTCCACCCGTAGGTGGACCGCAATCACCCTTCAGAGGGAGGGCAAACGTCCGGTCAGCGGCAACACTACTCCCATGTTAGAAATCAAAGGTCTCCACAAACGTTTTGGCGATGTCGTTGCCTTGAACGGCGTCGACTTTGAGGTGAACCCGGGTCGGATCACCGGATTCCTCGGTCGTAATGGCGCTGGCAAGTCAACGACGATGCGCTCAATATTCGGCTTGGTAAACCTCGACCAAGGCGAGATCCGTTGGCACGGCGAGACCATCGACGACGCAACGATGTGCCGGTTCGGATTCTTACCAGAACAACGCGGCCTCTACAGGAAGATGCGCATTAAAGAACAAGTGTCGTATTTCGCCCAGATAAAGGGACTCCCTCAGCCTGACGCTGACAAAGCGGCAATCGAGCTCTTGACCGAACTAGGCCTCGGCGAACGTCTTAAAGATAAGTTGGAGGAGCTTAGCCACGGAAACCAACAGCGAGTCCAGCTAGCCACTGCGCTAGCTCACGACCCCGAGTTGTGCGTTCTCGATGAGCCCTTCAACGGCCTCGACCCGACCGCGGTAGAAGTACTCAACGACCGGTTGCGAAGTCTAGCGGCCGGGGGCAAAGCCGTACTGTTCTCGTCTCACCAACTCGATCTAATCGAAGGTCTCTGCGATGACATCGTAATCATCGACGAAGGGACGATTCGAACTACTGGCACCGTGGCCGAAGTTCGACAAAAAATGGGCTACCACGTATTGGACCTAGCGTTCGAAACTGCGCCAGATTGGTCTCAACTTGCCGACGAAGGAGTTTCGGTAACGAGCACCAGGACTGGAACCATACGACTTGACGACCCTGGTCGCCTCGACGAGTTACTAGCGGCAGCCAACCGCGTTGGACCGCTAACAACTTTTTCCTTCGACCTGCCTGCCCTCACCGACGTATTCGAAAAGGTAACACAATGACTACCAACAAGCAAAAAACCAGCCAGGGCTCAATATTAGCCGATGCTCGCATCGTGTTTCGGCGAGAGTTCCTTACCCGAATAACCTCGGGCATGTTCTTGGCATCGATGGGCTTCGCTGTGTTCATGATCATCGCCGGCGCGATAGCGATGAAAGTCACCGAATCGCCTGTTGGGAACGTCGGCATTGTCGGCTCGCAGCCAGCCGTTCTCGAGGATGCGCTCCCAACGTTGGCCGACCAAGCTGGCTTCGATTCGATCGAGGTGTCAACGTTCAATAATCGGGGCGAACTTGAAAGCGCCGTGTTGGATGGCGACATTGAGGTCGGTGTAGTCAACAACGAAGAACTAGTGGTCAAAACGGAGGGCAGCAACTTGTCTGCCTTGCTGTCGTTGGTTTGGCAAAGCGCATTGATGAACGAGTTTGTCGAATCTTCCGACCTGGACGACACCCAAAAACAGGAACTAGTGGGCCTGACGGGCGAACTGCCACTCACCGAGCTCGAACCTGACCCAGAGTCGGCAAGCAACTTCGGTGTCGGAGCTGTTCTGACCATTCTGATGTTTCTTACAATTCAGATCATTGGCGGAATGCTGCTGATGTCGGTCACCGAAGAAAAAGGAAACAATATTGTTGAGCTGCTTCTTTCCTCGATGTCGAGCCGCTCCCTTCTTCTCGGCAAGCTTGTAGCCAACGGCCTGCTAGGAGTCATTCAGATGGTTCTGCTGATCGCGACCTGCATCATCGCTATCAACGTGACTGACCTCGCTGACATTCCGTCGATCCCGGCGTCGCTTCTTGTGGTTGCGCTGACGTGGTTTGTGGTCGGGTTTGCGTTCTTTGGGGTACTGATAGCTGCAGGTGCTGCTCTGGCGCCGTCGCAAGAAGATGCCCAGTCGGTGATGTTGCCCGTGTTTGTCGTCTTGATGGCTGGCTACTTTGCGAGTTTCTACGCCTCAGGGAACACCGACGATTTGGTCGCCCGAGCGATTTCTCATCTGCCGTTCGTTTCACCGTTCGTGATGCCGTCACGATTCTTAAGTGGAGACCTTCCACTTTGGGAACACGCGCTTGCGTTTGGGATCGCGTTCGTCTGCCTGGCCGTAACCCTTCGGATCGGTGCTCGAATCTACACCCGCAGCGTTATCCATACCGACCGAAAGCTGGGATGGCTCGAAGCCTTCCGATCAGAGCCAGTCCGTTAAGAAAGTCGGCGGCGCCATCCACCTACGACGGAGGCAACGCCTCCCACCAGTATTAATAGCGCCCCTGCAAGCAGAACAAGCCGGGGTTTGCTACCGGTAAAAGCAAGCTCGTTAACCGAGTTCGGGTCCAACTTGGTGTTTCCAGCATCATCGGCCACCTTGTCAGGAGCAAGCTCGGCGGCGTCGTAGGTGGCATCATCGGTGGCGGTAACCGTGACCGGCTCGGCACACGGCTCGATGAGATCGGCTACCAGCTCTGCTCGTACGCCCGCATCGAGATTGTCCGCTCCATTGTCGGAACATTCTGCCGGGTCGGCGGTACCGGTGACCGTAGCTACGTTGGTTACCTTCCCGGTGGTAGCGGTCGTCTCAAACTCGCAAGTCATCGACTCCCCGACCGCCAATGCCGTCGCCGGGCAGGTCACGGCTCCGAGGATGTCATCATCGAGTTCGATACCGGTAATGTCGACGTTGCCGGTGTTAGTCACATCGTAGGTGAAAACCAGGTCGTCACCGACATCGACGGCCAGGCTCGCGCCGGCCTCGAACTCTTGTCCGTTGACCGACTTCACTAGCTCGAGACTCGGGTCGATCCCAAAGTAGGTCGCTGGGTCGGTGTCGACTAGGGGGCCGCCGAACGGTTCGCCGTCGGCGCCCAAAGGCTGAGCGGTGACCTCACCTATGTTTGTGTACTGATCAGCGATCGCTACGTCCTTGGCGGTGCAAATCATCGACGCTCCCGCAGCAAGAGTGGTCGCTGGGCAGTTCACAAGCCCAAGCACATCGTCAGTCAACGCAACGTCAGCTAACGCTAGGTTGCCCGTATTAGTAATCTGATAGCTAAACAGAGCAGGGTCACCGACACCGATGACGGCACCTGGCGAGGCCTTAGCATCCTTCCCGTTTACATATTTGACTAACTCGATAGCAGGGCTGCCGCCGAAGTAATTCGCAGGGTCCGAACCTTCGATCGGGTCGCCAGCGTCAGAGCCATCCGGGTAGGTGGGCTGAGCCGAAACATCGCCGTTGTTGACATAGGCTCCGCTGGCAGCGACATCGTTGACGGTGCAAGTCATAGACTCGCCAATTTCGAGCGTAGCCGTCGGGCAAGGTACCACCCCGAGGACGTCGTCGACCAGCTCGATACCAACCAAAGTAAGATCGCCGGCATTGGTGATGACATAGGTGAAGACGGTCGGCTCACCTTCGGCTATGGTTGAACCCGGAGCCGTGTTAGCGTCTTCGCCATTTACGTACTTGACGATAGTCACTTCTGGCGACACGACGCCTTGATCAACATCCAAACGATTCTGGTTTGTCGTGATGACGACGCGCGAAACGGTTCCCGTTACCGGGTCGCCGTCGGAGTCAACGGCATCATCGATGCCGACATCCTTCGGGGTCCTGAATTGGCTGGCAGCTAGCGACGAATCGTCGAAGGTCACGGCGTAGGTTCCCGCAGGCAACTCTTCAAAGAGGTAGAAGCCGCCGCCCGAAGTTATCGTGGTCAGCGGTGACGCCGCACTTCCGACCGGGTTGCCGTCATCATCGACTCCATAGAGCGAAACGGTGACACCATCGATGCCGGGTTCGCCTGGGGTCTGCACGCCGTCACCATTCAAGTCATGCCAAACAACGTCGCCGAGTTCGGCTGAAACTACAACTTCAGGTGAAGGCACCGGCCCGACAGGCAGGAGTGGCCCTTCGACTCGACCCGCGGTGTGGTTGATGTAAATATCACCCTCCCGGTTACCTTCAGGCGTCATCGTGATTTCGACGTCGATAACATCACTCGGACCTAGCAGACCAGGCCGCAACATTCGCAAACCCGTGACCTCTGCGGGAACCGCCGGGCAATCACCGGCAACACCAGCGCCAGAAACTACAGCACCACCGCTCGGCTGGTCACACCAAACCGTCGAACCTGCACCTAGGTTCGTAACGTCGTTGGCGGCCAGCTCAATGGAACCTGGTGCCGCCTTCGTATACAGAATGCTAATGTTGGTGCCAGCGGTAACGGTCGCTGAATCAAATTCCAGGGTCCCGCTAAAGCTGGTGCCAGCCAGACCGTTGGCGGGCAGACGATCAATAATATCGACGTCGCTCAACGTTCCAGGGAAGTCGAGGTTTCGGAACGCCAGGCTCCACAACAACTGGTCGAGGTTACCTTCGCCAGCGCGGTTGATATCGCTTTGTGGAGTAAGAGCGGACTTGTCAATGGCAACACCTGACGGCGCTACGATTCGGATTTGGGCGCCTGCGGTTCGATCCGATTCTGGTGACGGGTCACCCTCGGCCGATATAAGTGCCTCGTTCGTTTGAGTTCCCGTTAGCGCCGTGCTCGACACATGAGCCGTGTAAACAATCGGAGGAATGGCCGCACCTACTGTCTGAGGACCTAATTCCCATCGTAGATATATTTGTCCTGCCGGGCAGCTCAAGCCGGCACCTACCGGCGAACCTAGCTGCACCGTTGGCATAACCGACGCCGAGCCAAGCACATAAGACTGGCCCGGGGCCAAGCAGTCTTCTACAGTGACCGGAATTTGGGCTGCACTTGGCAAGCCCGACGTGAGCGTCGGGGACAAGCGGTAGTCGACATCGGTGTTGGTGGTGAAGGTCGGTACGGCTGTGACCCATTTACCTGAACTGTTTTGAACTTCTTTTGTGAGCCGAGCGATGGCGGCACCAAGAAAGACCCGGTCACCGTGGCTTCCCGAATTACTGGCCGGATCGTACGTGCCGACGTTCCACGCGGTCGAGTCGTTGAGGACACCGTCGAGATCGTGAGTCCCGAAAACGAGTTTTCCAGAAGCAAAGTTCGGAAGGATCGTCCCCGCAGGGTAGACGGCGCCCGTAGTCGGATCTGCGCCTAAAACTTCCAGAGCAATCGAAACGGTAGTGTAGGTTCCGACGGTTTGCAGGTTAGGCGGAATGATGGCATGAATTCTGACCTTAGTTATGGCAGCGAGACCACCGGGCACGAGGTTAGGGTCTGTCTGCCAACCAGTAGGACTGTCACTATTTTCGCAAGTCTCGGGTGTACCGAATGACCCCGTACCGTATTCGACGTTCAACGTCACCGGAACGCTTGCTTTGGTCGTTCGGTATGGCCCGCTGTCTTTGTAGCCGCTGAACCAAACCGCGTCGCCATTGGACGAGATTAGTTGCATGCGTGCAGAGGTACTCCCTGGATAGAAATCTGGCTTCAAACGCAGCTTGGCGTTGTCCCAGTTATCGCAAATCACAAAGGACACGTCGGAATTAGAGGTCGAAGTGTTGTGCATCTGGATGCCGCTCATCACGACCTGACCTGGGAGTAAGATCCCGTCGCCAGAGCCTGAGCGGGCGGCGTTAGTCGGGCCTTCCCACGCCGCCCACCCTGGACGAAATTGGACCGGTGGAGTATTGCCGGGATTGTTCGGCTCACCAATGTAGTCTTTGCCCCACGAACCACGGGCCCGGATCTGAGAGGTTACTTGGCGATGATCGTTAAACGCTGGGTCAGCGCTGGCGTCGTTCGGTGTCCCATCGACACCGGTCGGAGCAAAGTCGTTAAATTTGTTGTCCCATAACAAGCTTGCGCCTGACGGTTCGAGAACACCAAGGTCGAGTACAGCGTCGTACGGAATAGCAAAGTCGATACGGCCTGCGACCACGTAGCCAATGCCGACTGGCAGAGCCGAGCCGTCTGGATAATAAGACGTTGTCGGAACCGTGTAGGCCGTCGTGTCGGCGTTGGCGATTGATATCGTCACTGGCGTTCCCGGCCCGCCCGGCTGTGTACAGGTGATAGCTCCAGAGTCACGTACCGAGTTTGTCGTGGTCAGACTGGTTCCATTCACCTCAATCCCGGGGGCTGTATAGACCGAGGTTGCGGGACATCTTACGAGTTCAGCCCCGTACTTCTGCAGTGCGCCAGCTCCGGCGGCGATCCAGTCGGGATCGCTGGAAACTGGGAAACCGTTCGGCTGACCGTAAAGGGAAGCTGGCGTTAAGTCGTCGGTGAGAATAATCGGCGACGCTAGGGGTGCTACGCCCTTCCCTAGGTTAGGAGTCGAAATTAGGATCGAGGCCAAGTACCGGAAGCACAGCTTGTCGGGGTCGCTCGGGCATGCCGCAAGGTTACTACCTCCGATGTATCCGCGGTTTTCTGTTTGGGCGACGGCGTTCTTCGAGATGTCGAACTTCGGACGGGCTGACACTGTAGCGGTTTGTTCGTTTGACACGGCCGGGTTGGTGACGTCGTCGGTTGTGACCTCCGCCGACACCGGTCCGAGGGCAGTCCCTTGTGGAACCTCGGGCCTAACCTTCCCGGCAATCGGGTACACAAGGGTCGACCCTGGGTTACGGGTGCCGACATCGCAGATCAAGGTTTGGGTCGGAAGCGTTGTCCAGGAAGTCGCGGTTACCGGAACGGCCGGTGGCAGAAGCGTTTCGGGGGTTAGCGTTGATCTCGGGCCGCAATAGGGAGGGATTCCCTCGGCCTCGACCCCCTGCGGGTACCTGAAGGTAAACGCTGTGTTACTGGCGATCCCATCCTCGACCCGAATTTCGATGGTGTATTCGATATCGTCGTTTGTTCGAACGACCCCATTCGCCGGCCCACTATCGTTGCCCGGGTTGTCGTCGGAATCCCATGCTGGGGTCCCATCGACTTGAGACAGCAGGACCGAAACGGGTTCGCCTGCCGCAGAAGCCGACGATGCTGGAAGTAACGCCAGTAATAGGCTCGCCGCCGCTACCGCCAGGACTAGTCGCTTCATCATGTCTCCAAAAAGAAAGGATTCATGGCCCCCCATCGGCTGCGACGCAACGGAACTAAATCTCGACGCACCCCCGGTTACTTCTACTTAAGCCCGGTCCCGGGCTAATTGAAGATAATCGGGACCGAAAAATCGGCGATTCCTAGTTAGCGGCACGCTTCAGATCGGCGAAAAATTCGGGGCAATTGCTATGAAGCCAGCGGGCGCCGATTCCAGCACACGTCACAAACACAAAATAAGAGTATGGAATCCCGACTAGGGCTACCGCTAAACCCCCGGCGGGCGACCACAGGAACGAAAGAATAACCGACGGAACCAACACTGGCGCCAACAGGACCGGAGCCGCCAATGCCATCGCCAAAACCACAAGCCCTGGGAGCAACGTGTTAGCCATGTTGTTCCGGTTAAAGCCAAGACCGTCGGGCAGCGGGTACGGGAAACGTACCGAGACGATCATCCCCAAGCCGGTGCTACAAACCGCCAACGAACCCGCCAACACTATGGCCGCTGGCAGAAACTGCCAACCCCCTGTCGCCGCGGCAACCAAGAACCCGAACAGCACAATAACGGGCGTGACAAGTGCCAGCCGAAAAAGTGCCTTACCGATCAAAATCGGGCGGTAGTCCTCGGCGGTAATGAGGTCGACGGCCGTACTCGAATCGTCTGCACCAAACAAGTTGGCGGATAACAAACCAATAGTTGCGCCCCAAAACAGTGTCGTCATCACCAACCGGTCGTCTCCGCCGGCAAGAGCGTCATAAAACGGGAGCCCAGAGACGAACAGCAGAGGCAGAAACCCAGCAAGCTGGATGACTTCTCGCGGATCGCGCTTCATCTGCAACCCTGTTCGGCAAAAAGCGGCCGTCATGGCCGTGTTACCTCGGCCCTGAAGGTACGCCGGTAACAACGGCGACACATCTTTGACCGCTACCTCTTCGGCCGCGGTCAACAAGACCTGAATCATCAAACGACGCCAAACACCGAACAGCGCCAACGGAACTAACACGGCCGGAAAGAGCCAAGCCAGAGCTGCCAGCCAATTTCCTTCCATGGCCTGACCAATGCTTTCCGGCGCCCAACCCCAAGGCAGCCACCGCGCCCAGTTCCGAAAAGTCTCGAGGCGGTCGATGCTCACCCACTCAGCGATATTCACGACAAGCTGCATCACCCCGGCGACAACCAGTGCCGCTACCGCCGTTATTGCAGTTATAGCATCACGGCCCCTTCTGCGTCGTTGCAGAAACATCGACGTGGCTACGGCGGTCCGACCCGAAACGATCAGGGTGACCCAAAAAACGGTCGCCCCGGCAAACAGAAGTAAGCCCGTGACAACCGAATCAGCATAAATTAGGACCGAATACGACACGATGCCGCCCGCCAACCCAAACATGCCCAAGACAGCGGCAAACATAAGGCCGATGAGTAGACGGCCCACAGGTATAGGCAAGAGGGTGAACGGGCGGGGGTTCAGAAAATGTTCTCCACCGAACAACATCGTTGCAAAGGTCCCCGTCACCAACAGCACCACGGCAGCAACCATGATCGCAACCGGTGCACGACGATCGCCATGATAAGCCACCATCGACGCCACGATTCCTGTGACAGCCAGAGCCAGGAGACCTCCCCCGATGACTGACAGCACGACATTGAGGACCTTTCGGCCGCGTAACAACATCTTGAACTTGAGGCGCAGCACGATCTTGACAAACGACCACAGACCGACCGTGGCAGTCTTATCGGCGCCAGCATTCTGAAGATCGTCGTCGACCGTCGACGTCCAAGATGTATTTCCGGCAGCTGAAGAACCTTTAGTCACCGCTTGACCTTTGACGCAACCAGCTCAGCTGCCCGCCCGTCAACACCTCGGCGCCGACTACTTCGGCAAACACTTGTTCTAGACGTCGACCACCCCGGACCTCGGTCAGCGTCCCAGATCGTACGGCGTGGCCGTGGTTCATGATGGATACGTGGTCACATAGATCTTCTACCGTCTCCATGACATGGCTGGAGAACACTACCGTCCCACCCACTGAAACGAGTTCTCTCAACACCTGCTTGATCGTTCGAACCGACACTGGGTCGACCGATTCAAACGGTTCGTCGAGCAACAGAACTTCGGGCCCGTGCATCAAGGCTGCGGCCAAACTGATCTTCTTCCGCATTCCTTGGCTATAGTCGACGACGAACTTTCCTGCTGCTTCGGTGAGATCAAGCACGTCAAGCAACTCGGTCGACCTGGTCCGAATCACCGCCGGATCCAACCCTCGTAACAGTCCGATATATTCTAAAAGTTCGGCCCCTGATAGACGTTCGAACAACAACAAGGTTTCGGGCACAACCCCAATGCGTTTCTTTAGCGAGACAGGGTCGGAGAGCACGTCGACACCTGCGATGGTGACTGCACCTGAGTCGGGGCGAAGTAGGCCGACCATGATCGACAACGTCGTCGACTTCCCGGCACCGTTGGGGCCGAGCAAACCGTAAAACGAACCTCGTGGCACACTCAGGTTTAGGTTACTCACCGCCACCTTCTCGCCGAAGCACTTGTTCAATCCCGAAATGGTGATAGCGACCCCGGGCGACGCGGTGTTACTCATAGACAAAGCCTAGCTCGACGCAACCTGTAACCACCGTCAGAAACTCGCCACGAGTTGCCGCACACCTGCACCAAAAACCAACAATCATACATTCTGATGAATGACCTGTGCTCTTATCGCCAGCCGCGGTAAGTTACCAGCTGACACCGATTCCAATTGAGGTTAATACATGCAGATTCGATTTTTTGCCGCCGCAGCCACACTACTTCTAGTTGCCGCTAGCTGTTCCAGCGCCGAATCATCAAGGGACGAAACGTCGGCCTCCAGCGAACCCGCCACGGCCGACGGCGAACCGATCACGGCTCCTTCGAACTCGGCGGCCTACGAAGCCTTAGCGGCGTTACCAGTCGCGTGCGGTGGCACACTCCCCGAACCACCGGCGTCCAAACAGTACAACCAAGCCGAAGATCAAGGTATCGGCGCCGACCAAACCGTGACGGCCACGATAACAACTTCGTGTGGGGACTTGGTTTTGACACTCGATCCGGCTGCTGCCCCAGCGACGGTCAACAACTTCGTATTTCTCGCCCGCGAGGGCTACTATGACGGCATCGTTTCTCATCGAATCGCTCCCGGTTTCGTTCTACAAATAGGCGACCCGACAGCGGTAGGAGACGGGGGCCCCGGTTACAGCTTTGATGACGAGTTGCCAGCCTCGACCGACGAATACGCTCTAGGCTCAGTTGTGATGGCGAATGCCGGGCCTAACACCAACGGCAGTCAGATATTCATCAACTTGGTCGACAACTCTCGATCTCTCGACCCGCTGTACTCGAAGTTTGGGGAACTCACGGCCGGCCAAGAAGTACTCGACAAAATTGCTGCTGTGCCAACCGGTGGTCCCCAAGGTCAGACACCGTTAGAAGGTGTCTTCATCGAAGGCATCGTCATTGAAATAACCTAGAAGCTAAGAGTTGTTCAAAGCGGCCGACGCTGGTTAAGGCGGAAATGAGCACTATCTTTGAATACTGCCAGAACCACATTCTCATAATCCCTGAAGCCTTCTCGATGGCGAGCGAAGCTGTGCCGGTCGCCCAATCAGGAAACTCTTCGATTTTCTACAAGGCGTTGACACACGACCTTCCAAACGTCGAGTTTTATACGAAGATGCCGTGCCTGGTCTACATCGAAGAGGGTTATGAGACTATCACAAACCGGTCCGGTGAAACGTTTGCGCTTCAACCAACGGCAGCTCTGCTACTACCTCGGGGCATCAGCCTGCGGTCGGATTACGTCAGCGCGTCAGGGACGCTCAAATCGTACCTGGCCTTCTTCTCTGGGGACAGTGTCGAAGAGTTCCTTACACGTAAGGCAATCCGACCAACACACCTAAACGCTCAGACGAAAGAACGAGACCCTTGGCTGGTTGGTGAACAATCCGAACCAATCAGCCAGTTCTTTCGATCGGTTCAAGTCTTGCACGAAGCTGGGATGAACCAGCCTGGGATCGCTCGAATCAAGTTTCTCGAGTTGCTTATGATCCTCGACCAAGTCGATTCACGCCTACTGTCACAGGTACTCGCCACCTACGACGAAGACACCCAACCGAGGCGAAATTTGAATCAACTGATGGCTAACCCGAGGATCCTCCGACTGACAATTACGGACCTCGCACACCTTTCTGGGCGATCCCTGTCCACTTTCAACCGAGATTTTCGCGCGGTGTTTGGTATTTCGCCCAAGAAATGGCAGATCGAGCGTCGCCTCACGGTAGCTCATTCGTTGCTAGTCGAATCGGACATCTCGGTTACCGATATTGCGCATCGAGTCGGGTATCAAAACACGTCGCATTTCATCAGCACCTACAAAAACCATCACGGTTGCACGCCGTCGCAGGCCAGAAAACAGAACAACTGAGCCATTCGGCTGACTCTCGGCCGCCAGGGCGTAGCCCTTGTCACCCGAGGAAAACTTAGCGTTCTATCTTCTTCTGTTTTAAAATCGATATATGGGTTCCTCTCAAATACTAACCAGAGACCAGCTGACCATCGAACAGGAATACACCCTCTCCCAGCCAAGAATGCGCAGCGGGCTTGGCGCTAAAGCCCTGTTTCTCGCCATGGACGTCCTCTACGGTAAAGAAGGTTCACTTCCGAAGTTTCGGGTACTCGAAGTCGTAGCCCGAGTTCCCTATATCGCGTGGGAGCAGGTCTCTTATGTGGCTATAACCCACACCCACTCCTCGCCGACATTTGCCCGCCAGATCCACGAAGATGTGACTGCGTTTCGTGAACAACAAGACAACGAACTCTTCCATCTCCTGATCATCGAAGAACTACTTCGTCGAGCTGGTGTACGGCAAGGGTTCTGGCGTTTTCGGCTCGCACCCCAGGTCATGGCTTGGATCTACTACCATCTTTCCTGGTTTCTGTTCGTGATTCACCCCAAGCTCAGCTACAAGCTGAATGCCCAATTCGAAGACCATGCCGAGCACGAATACATGCGGTTTGTGGCTGACAACCCACAACTTGAGGATCAAGCATGGGTCAGCGACTTCAAGCAAGACTATGGCGACTATGCCAACGTGGCTGACCTGCTCCGACAGATCGCATTGGACGAGCGGGAACACAAGCTCGAGAGTATAGACCACGCAAAAAACGCCAGGTTTAGCCAACGTAGAACCAGCCTCCCCAAGCCGCCGTCCGACGAGACTCTTAAAACCTAAACGAGACCCAAAGTTGAACTCTCACCGGCAGGGATGACCGATTCCCGGCAACCGACGACACCCACGTCGCTACGGTCGGTCTTCTACAACCAAGGAGTTTTGCTGTGACTATCACCGTTACCGTTCACGGAAAAATACAAGACGGCCAGAAGGAGAAACTGAGCAGTTTTCTTGAAGCCAACCTTCCCAACACAAGAAGCGCTCCGGGCTGTCGCCTCGTAGAGGTGTTCTTCGACCTCGACGAAACCGAACTCGTACTCAACGAGGAGTGGCTTACTACCGAAGATCATCAGCAATACATCTCGAAGATTTCCGACGCCGGTGCATACGAAGAACTACTTGGATTCTTCACCGAAGAACCAGCCGTCAGATACTTGAAGAAAACGACCCTCTGAGCTTCGGCCGAAGCTACCTGTCGGTCTCACCTCGACTTACAGAGGTGAGACATGACAAGACCTAGGTCGACGACCATTGCTCGGTAACCGGATACCACTAGACCGACGATCAATCAACGCCGTCTCAGGTTCGGTTACCGACTTAGCGCGACGTCAATCGGTTTGTCCGAAGAGGTAGGTGGTTGTTTCCTCAGGCCGTTTCGACCGCAGCTGCCGTTTGTAACCCAAACGCTTCAATAGCATCTTCTCGTAACTTGAACTTTTGAACCTTTCCGGTAACCGTTGTCGGAAACTCAGCGGTTGATGCCACATACGCGGGAACCTTATAGCGAGCGATCTTTCCATCGCAAAACGCACTGACTTCTTCAACCGTCAACTCGTCCGCACCATCTTCGAGCTGTACCCATGCCATGATCGCTTCCCCAAATTTTTCATCAGGGACTCCAACGACCTGTACATCTTTGATCTTCGGGTGGGTGTAGAGGAATTCTTCAACCTCTCGAGGGTAGACGTTTTCGCCGCCTCGGACCACCATGTCCTTAATCCGTCCAACTATGTTGAGGTAGCCTTCGTCGTCCATTTCCGCTAAGTCGCCAGTGTGCATCCAACCCGAGCCGTCGATAGCATCCGCTGTACGTTGTTCATTGTTCCAGTAGCCGATCATGACCGAATAGCCGCGGGTGCAAAATTCGCCGGATGTGCCTCGAGGGACGGTCTCCCCTGTTTCAGGGTCGATAATTTTGACTTCTACATGGGGGTGGACTCGACCCACCGTGCCAACTCGTTTATCGATTGGATCGTCGGTAGCTGTTTGCGTCGACACGGGCGATGTCTCGGTCATGCCGTAGCAGATTGTTACTTCTTCCATGTTCATCTGATCGATGCACTGATTCATGACCTTAACCGGGCACGGCGAACCAGCCATAATTCCGGTCCGGAGAGCCCCAAGATCAAACGATTCGAACTCAGGCTCGCTAAGCATGGCGATGAACATCGTCGGGACACCGTACAAACTGGTGCATTGCTCCTCGGCCACCGTTTTTAACGTTATCTCAGGGTCGAAGGCGTCGTTAGGAACAACGATTGTTGCCCCGTGGGTGGTACACCCAAGCACGCCCATGACCATGCCAAAGCAGTGGTAGAAGGGAACCGGAATACAGACGCGGTCTTCGAACGTGTACTTGCAACCTTCGGCCACAAAGTATGCGTTGTTCAAAATATTGCGGTGGCTAAGCGTTGCCCCTTTAGGGAACCCGGTCGTGCCCGAGGTGTACTGAATGTTGATAGGGTCATTTCGGTCGAGCGTCGAACCGATCGCGACGACCTCTTCGCTAGTTGCCCTCGATGACAAAGCCATCAAATCGTCCCAACTCTGCGACCCGATATGGTAGACGTGTTCAAGGTCGGGAAGAGAATCGCGTACTTCGCTAACCATCGCAACATAGTCGCTGGTCTTAAACGATTCAGCTGCGACTAGGCCGCGACAGCCCGATTGTTCCAACGCGTATTGGACTTCTCGGGTTCGGTACGCGGGGTTGATATTAACGAGGATGACGCCAATTTGGGCGGTAGCGAACTGCATTAGGACCCACTCGGCGCAGTTCGGTGCCCAAATGCCAAACCGGTCACCCTTTTTGAATCCGCTAGCCAAAAGAGCTCGGGCTAACCGGTCAATTCGGTTCGCGAACTCCTGATACGTCCAACGAATTTCTTGATGCCGCACAACGAGAGCTTCACGGTCCGGGTAGGCGGCGACAGTAGCCGCAAGATTGACGCCAATCGTTTCGTCCAACAACACCTGATCCGTTGGACCTTTCACTTCGCTTAACTCCTGGCTAGCCATGTATCTCCCCCTGTCGGTGTTTTACTATTGGTGTGGTATTCAGCTAAAAACGAAAGTCGACGAACTCGTCCAACGAGGCCCGGACGGTGCGTAGTTCGTTGATGACATGACTGGTGTCCTCATACCCAAGCGCCATGGCAACAATGAAACGGTGATCCTCGGGAAGCTCTAGATGGCTGTGGATCTGGGGCTCAAATTCTCGCCACGCAGCTTGGGGACAGGTGTCTAGTCCATGTTCACGAGCAAGGGTCATGATATTACCCATGAACAGGCCAAGGTCGAGCCAACTCCCGGTATTCATTGTCTCGTGCATCGAGAAGATCAGCCCCACGGGCGCCCCAAAGAACTCAAAATTCTTGCGTGTTTGCGCGGTCATCTTCTCTTTGTCACCCTTCTCAATCCCGACAAGGCCGTACATGTCCCAACCAATCTTGCGGCGCCGACCAAGGTAAGGCTCAACAAATTCGGTGGGATAGTACTTCTCATTTCCGCTGGTATTTCCCTGATCGAACTCTGCCTGAATCACCGCGATAAATTCGCACAGACTGCGTTCCTGTAGTACCGTCACGTGCCAAGGCTGAATATTCGTACCAGACGCGGCGCGACTGGCGTGTCGCAGAATCGTCCGTAAAACGGCTTCATCGACCGGTTCGCTTGTGTAGGCACGAACCGAGCGACGGCTTGTGATCGCCTCGGTTGCACTAATAGTCATGGTCGAATACCTCCTCTCACCTAGTCTCGGCGTTGAGGCGCTAGCGGCTCAACGCCTTGACCGGGACTTCGATTTTCTCCGAGACCAGCCTGAGTCAGCAAGGCCACGAACACGCAAACCCAGACTGGGCTAGCGTAACTACCCATTGTAGTGACCTTTGACCCGTTGCAATTCCCTCTTTCGGGGGACAAGACGCCTCGTCGCCCGACCGGGAACCCCGACAGCAAGCCGAGCCCTTCAGTCAACCAGCGGGAGAAGTTGAGGTTTGGCGGAGATGCGAAGGTCAGCCGCTGCCGGGTGAACAAGGGCACGGTTTTCGCTCGGCTACTTTACAACTCTTCGGCGACTTCCCGAGCGAAGTAAGTGAGGATAAAGTCGGCACCCGCTCGCTTAATGGCGGTCAGCGATTCAAGTGCCACTGCGGAGCCGTCGATCCAGCCGTTATCGGCCGCCGCTTTGATCATCGAATATTCGCCGCTCACGTGATAGGCGGCCAAAGGCACAGCGACTTCTGCTCTCGCCTGAACCAAAACATCGAGGTACGCCATGGCTGGTTTAACCATCACCATGTCGGCCCCCTCGGACAGGTCGAGGCGGATTTCTTCTAGCCCATCCCGGCTGTTGTGCCAATCCTGCTGGTACTGCTTACGGTCACCGCCACCCGTGATAGTCACGTCAACGGCGTCACGAAACGGCCCGTAAAATCCACTGGCGTACTTGGCCGAATACGCCAAAATGGATGTGTCAGCAAACCGTGCTTCGTCAAGGGCCTCACGGATAGCGAGAACCTGGCCGTCCATCATTCCAGACGGGGCCACTATATGGGCTCCGGCCTCGGCCTGAGCGATCGCTATTTCAGCATAGATGTCCAAGGTGGCGTCGTTGTCGACGCGTCCTTGTTCATCGACGATTCCGCAATGCCCGTGGTCGGTGAACTCGTCTACACAGAGGTCCGCCATCACAACAAGCTCATCGTCGAACGCTTCGCGAATATCTCGCAACGCTCGTTGGGTTATTCCGTCCCGATTGTAGGCCTGCGAACCGGTCGCGTCTTTCGTATCAGGTATCCCAAATATCATGACCCCAGCGACGCCAAGATCGACAAGCGTTTTTACTTCGGCCAGCAACGAAGACCGCGTGTGTTGAACGACGCCCGGCATCGACAAAACGTCTTGGGGTTCTGAAAGCCCTTCGCGAACAAATAGTGGGGCTACTAAGTCGGCCGGCGAAAGGTTGACGTCAGCTACAAGTCGGCGCATCGCGGGCGTGGTGCGCAGACGGCGCATTCTGCGTTGAGGAAAGGTCACCTATCCATCGTAGAGACGACTTGACACAACGCCTCAATCACACCTTCTTGATTATGAACATCAGCTTCGATTGCGATGGCGACGCCACGACGTGTCATGGTGCTACTCGTCTTTGGGCCGATACTGACTGCAACTGTCGGCACGAGGTCTAAGCCGACGATATCGACAAATCGATCGACGGTCGACGATGAGGTAAACAATATCGAGGACGCGTCGGAAATGTCAGTCCGCTGGCGGTCGGTTACCGTAGCAGGTGCAGTGTCGTAGGCGTCGCGACGGTCGACGTCGTAGCCTTTGGCTCGTAAGCCGTCTTCGAGTTGACCCGATGCTAACCGGGCCAAAGGCGCCAATACCCGTTCCGGTGTCGAGGCTTCGGGAAACTGGGCGACAAGCCCAGCCGCGCTGCTAACGGAGGCCTGCAACGAAACGACAAGGCCAGCTTCGGTAAACACCGAAGCCGTGACGGCGCCGACACAAGCCAACTTCGGCGTCGCAGCTACCCGTACCCGCTCCATTGCGTTCAGAACTGCCCGGGAGCCGTTAGCTGATGTCGTAACAAGCCAATCATAGCGGTCGAGTTCGGCTACAGAAGCGTCGAGAGATCGACCGTTGTCAGTAGGTGGTATTGGTTCGACTAGCGGAACCGATAGTACTTCTGCGCCAAGGCGGACAAGTTGTTGCCGTAAAGGTGCAGCATCCGCCGCCGCCCGACAAATAACGACCCGTTGCCCTGACAGTGGCTGCGTAGGTAGAGGTTGCATAAAAACTATGCGGCCTCGACCTTGGTCCGCAATCGTTGGGCCAGCTCGCGACCAATGTCAATACTCGACCCCTTGACCGTTTCGCGAAACAACGGCGGCCGGTCGGTGTCAGTCACCGGCCCCGGAGCCAGGACCCCAGTAATCGCCATTTGTCGCCGCCCGCTCATCTGGGCGTAGGCTCCGGCAGGCAGATCACAGTCACCACCAAGTTCTGCTAGGAAAGCTCGCTCGGTTCGCACGGTTTTTGTGATAATCGTATCGCTGAGATGCACCAGCATCTTAAGCAGGTCTTCGTCATCCGGCCGACATTCCAATGCCAACGCTCCTTGACCAACCTGAGGGACAAAGACGTCTGGATTCAAATAGTCCACCTTGTCGGTCTTACCCATACGTCTCAGGGCGGCTGCTGCCATGACGATGGCATCGAACTGGTCGGCCTTCGCTAGACGAGTGTCGATGTTGCCCCGCAACTCGGCAAACCGAATGTCGGGGCGGGCGTCTGCTATCAAAGCCCGACGTCGGTTTGAACCCGTGGCGACCACGCCGCCTTCGGCGATGTCTTCCAACGCCGTTCCAACTAGAACATCGCGAACGTCGCTACGGGAACAGAAACCTGCAACGATCAGTCCGTCGACTTCATTCGTCGGCAGATCTTTCGCCGAGTGAACGGCGACGTCGGCTCGTCCAGCCAACACGAGTTGTTGAATCTCTTTACAAAACGCTCCTTTGCCGCCCAACTCGCTGATAGCGATCGACAGGTCTTGGTCGGCTTCGGTGTCCATCGAGACCAACTCAAACGTCAAATCCGGATCTACGGTCCGTAACTTTTCAGCCAGATGGTTTGCTTGCCAAAGAGCAAGTGGGCTTTTGCGGGTTGCGATACGAAGATGTTTGGCGACGGTCACGGCAGATCAAACAATACCCGAACCGATTCCGCTAACCGTTCACCTTTGAGGGTTCCGGCTGCCTCTTTCAGTTCGGTCGTCGGCTGATGAAGAACCTTCGCCAAGACTGATTTTGTGAGCAGCTCGACTGCTTCTCGTTGCTCTGGCGTCAAGTCTTCGTTGGTACAAAGGTGCCGTTCGATCTCAGACTGACGCATTGCTTCGACTTCGCTATGAAGCGAGCCAATAAGCGGGGCGACCGTTCGAGCCGACTTGGCGGTGCGATGTCGTTCGAGCTCCTCATTTATTATCTTGCGGGCGTCTCCGAGTTGCAGCCGCCGTTGGGCGATGCCACGGTTAGCGAAGGTCTGCAAATCAGTCAGCACCAGGGTTTCGACGTTTGCTAGGTCGTCGACCGCTGGTTCGACATCCCTGGGAACGGCGATATCGACCACCAGCAACGGCCGGTCTTTGGGCCTCGGACTTACGTCGTCAACCGAGATGACGTGACGATCCGCTCCGGTGGCCGAAATAACGACGTCGGCCTGATCTAGCGCACTTGCCAGCCGGTCGAAGTCGACGATGGTGGCACTGAGTTCTGCCGCCGCATCTACTGCTTTAGCCTGTGTACGGTTTGCGACTTGGAGCTCGTTGACCCCAGTTCGAGCGATAGCGGCAGCAACTCCCGATCCGAGGTCGCCTGTGCCGACAAGAAGGACGTTTTTTTGAGACAGGTCGTCGACCTTGTCTTGGACCAACGAAACGGCGGCGTGAGATAATGATGCTGTGGCTTCGCCTATGGTCGTTTCGTTCCGAACTCGTTTACCGGCTTCGATCGCCCGTTGGAACAGCAGGTTGAGAAGAGCGCCAGAACTAGTTTCGCTCCGGGCTTGGTCCCATGCCCGTCGGACCTGACCAAGAATTTCGTGCTCGCCTAGAACCGCTGAATCCATTCCGGCAGCGACGTGAAATAGATGTTCGACAGCTTCGTCATCGTAGTGGACATAGAGGTGGTCGCCGAAATCTTCGCTTGGGATACTGGCCAACGTCGCCAGCGAGTCGCTGATGTCGCGAAACGCATCGTGGAACCGTTCGGCCTGAACATAGACCTCGGTGCGGTTACAGGTTGACACGACGACGGTTTCGGCCACGACCGCGGAGTTCGAAACCTCGGCGAGCACCTTCGGCACCGCTTCGGAGCTAAATGTCAGTTTTTCTAGCACGTTCGGCGGAGCGCTTCGATGATTTAGGCCAACAACAATTAGGGTCATTAAAAACTCGGAATCTCATGGCGCCGAACGTTCGGCACCCAGATTTACTATTCTACGTCCCCAATAGTCTCACCGATCAATCGGTTTGGTGACGAATCAAACACCAGCAATCCGATCGTCTGAAACAATTCTGACCTAAACCAACAGACGAAGACCCTCAGGGACGAGGCTATTCCCAGCCTTTTGCGATAAGAAACCCTCTGGCCCGTTCGGTTCGTGGGTAAATTGAAACCAAGTCCCAGAAGCGCCGATTATGACTCGGTTCGACTAAATGAGCCAGCTCGTGGACAATAACGTAGTCAAGCACCCAGTCGGGAAAGCTGGCCAGCCGGTCAGAGATCCGGATCGTCCCGTCGGCTGGGGTGCACGAGCCCCACCTAGATTTCTGATTCGAGACCCATCTGATCGACTTAGGCTGCGGCAGACCATATTCATCTGCGAGGCCAGCTGCCCGGGCAGCGATATCGGTCACATTTGCTATTCGAGATCGTTCAAATTTGTCGGTAAAGTGCTCGACTAGCTCGAACTCTTCGTCTTGGGAACACCCGGACGGGATACGCAGTTCGATCTGGTGACCTAACAGTCTGGCCTGAGCGGTCTTTGTGCGCCGATTGCTACGAATGACATTGACTTCCAACGGCGGCAATTCGGTTGAGCCTTCATCGTCGTCGAGAAGGTGTAGCTGATTGGCGGTCATACGACGTGCCTCGACGTGCCGCCACTGGCGATGGTGTCGGGAAGAAGTTCGAGCTCGTCACCGAGTCGAAAGCCAGCAGCGCTGTGGACGATCACCAACCCAGACAGATTGCCGGTCCGTCCAGGTTTTACGGAACTTCCCGAACCAAGAACAGACTTGATCAGATTAATCACCCCACCATGACACATCGCCAGAATGTCAGCGCCAACCCATTCAGCGACCAACTCGTTCAGCGCCTGAAAAACACGCTTCTCCAATGATTCGTCCGACTCGAAACCTTCCGGCCGACGACCATCCTCAATCCAGCCTGGCCACTTTTCTTCAATTTCGGCGTGGGTGAGCCCAGACCATTCACCCGCTGAGCGTTCCCGAATAGCGTCTATGACCTGCACCGGACCGACGCCTATCCGATCTGAAATAATTAGCGCGCTGTTTAACGCTCTGTCTTGGGGCGACGAAACGATTACATCTACAGATCCGATGTTTTCGGCCGCAGAAAAAGCTTGTTTGCGCCCTAGATCGGACAATGGCGAGTTTGCTTGACCTTGCCAGCGTCCGACAGCGTTCCATTCGGATTGGCCGTGTCGGACCAGCAACAGTCTGGTGGTCTGGTTGGACGTCATCCCATGACGTTACTGCACAATTGTGACGGTTGTTGGAATCCTAACGATTCGAAAGAAGGGTCGTAATGACTCAGCACGCACATAACGTCGAAAAACCGGGCAGACTACGGATGTGGTCACCGTACGACTATTCGCTCAAGCAAGAGAAACCGCAGGACAATCGGCGATTTCAATAGAAGCGACAACTGTTGCAGAGGCGATAGATATTGTATGCTGTGAGTTTGGAGAAGACTTTGGGGCAGTTGTCAAAAGCAGTAAGATCTGGCTGAACGGTTCACCAGCAAAGCTGACAACGACGCTTCAAACAACCGACGAGCTGGCGATTCTCCCGCCGGTGTCAGGAGGATGACGACGATGCCAGACTCGCCTCGAAACGACGGATTCTTCGGCGACGAGGACGATTCAAAGCCCGCGTCGGAACCCACCGACCCAGCATTCGGCGACTTTTTCAGGAGTCGAGACTTCGGGCAGGACCGTTCTGACGATTCAAAAAAGCCCAACCGAACGGGGGCCGCAGTCCGCACGCGTTCGGAACCTTCGTCATCGAGTCCTGGCCCTTCAGAGCCACCTCCTGCGAGCGGCACCCCAACTCGCAAGCCTCCAGCTGGACGTAAACCCGTTGTCAAAATAGACAAACAGCCAGGAGGACCGAAGAGGCAGAGTTCGAATCGTCCTCCGCCGCCCGTATTCGAACCGAAGCAACAATCTGTCGCTCCTGCGCCACCTATTTTCGAATCAAAAGACAAAACCGATCCAGTTCCGGCACCGCTGGGCAACAAGAAACGACCCAGAACTCCTCAACCTGCGCCGCCAGGTCAAGCGCCGGTCAAACGAATTGCGACGCCATCAGAGGCACCGGCTGGTGTTCCGAAACCAACACCTTCTCAAAAACGGCGGACTCGGTCGAGTCCATCGATACCGGACCCTTACGCCGACGTTGGCAACTCCAAGGTCGGACATGACGTTGGCCTTGATGTTTCTGAGATTCCGAACGAGAGCCCTCGAAAGGCAAAGGGCCGCCAACAAGCACTACTCCGCGAGCAGCGTTGGGCCCGAACCCGTCTAGCTGTCCCTTACCCCACCGATGGACCCAAGATAACGTTCGCGGTTATTTGGTTTGCGGCGACCTTTGGTTCGATTCTCTACGACCCGATCTGGACCGGTTTGGTAACCTCGTCGGTAGCTTGTTTCGCCGCAATGCAGACTGCCCAGGCCTGGTTTGGGCCGTCTCCAGCCAGGTGGTGGACAGCGACGGCCAGCACTGTTGTCGCGGCCAGCGGCTACTTCGGAGCAATCGGACTCGCTGGCGGAACGTTAGGGGCGTTCACAATCTTGGGGATTTACATGTTGGTCGCCGATGGTCATCACCGAACCAGCGGACCTTTATTCGATGTGCTGATCCGCTGCTCGTTTCCGGCAGGGTTAGCGGCAGGCGGAATCGTGGCGCTTTCACGCTCTGAGCAACTCGCAGCTGTTGCCCTAGTGCTACTTGTAAGCGCCTACGAAGCGGGCGACTACTTGGTCGGATCTGGTTCTCACATCGCAGCCGAAGGTCCGATCGCCGGGTTTATTTCGTTGTCGGTTATGGCGTTTGTCTTGACGACCGTTATTCCTGAGCCCTATACCGCCGGGACCGTGGTTGCCTTTGCCGCTATTACCGGAATCGGAGCGTTGGCTGGCCAGATCTTCGCCTCGGCAGCGTTACCCCGCGGAGTTGCATGGGCGCCGGCTCTGCGACGCCTAGATTCGTACATCATCGCTGCCCCGACTTGGCTACTCCTTGTCTTTCTTATCGTTCCTTCGTGACTCCTCAGCAACACATCGATTGGGTTCGAGATAACGTCTCATGGTTCGAATCAGTCCCTATCGATCGACTTGGTGTCGAGGTATCTAACTGCCCTGGTTGGGACGTTTCAGATGTCTTTAACCATTTGACGTTCGGTGTCGGCCGCAGCTACCCAGCTGCATTGTCAAAGCCTCCACTGACCACCGCAAACGAGGTGTTTGTAGATGTTGGACGCCCGGCCGAGTATCCGATTGGCGCAGCTGTGTTGTCGACATTCTCGACAACCATGCGCCGATGTATCGAAGCCTTTGAGTCGACTGATCCAGAAACTCCTTGTTGGACTTATGCAGGTCCGGGAACCACCAAATTCTGGTTTCGTCGGGCTGCGATCGAGACAGCGCTTCATCGGATCGATGTTGAGGAGGCCCTTGACAGCACGCAACAGCCTTCCCTTCAAAATGATCGGGTCCTTGATGCGTTAGAGGAGACGCTAGAGTTCGCCTTCCCTCTAGCACAACAGATGACCGATAAACCCGAAGGCCGTCTGACGGTCCTCTGCCCTGAACTCGGGGTCGAGGTTGATCTAGGCGAGGGGGTTCCGCACGGGACAATCACTGGCGCTGGGCTCGATGTTCTGGCCGCCCTCTGGGGCCGCCATCGAGACCGCGTCACCGTCTCAGGCGATGAGGACACAGCTAGAGTCTGGCTCTTGCTAATCGAGTTGGCATTCGCCGGAAGGTGACGGCCACAC
>CAZKEM010000003.1:0-30957 GCA_964551835.1 uncultured Acidimicrobiaceae bacterium
CGCGACAGCTGCCCAGTACTATCCGGCTGGCACGACCACTCAGGCGTCGACGTTGGCGGTCGACTTGTCCACTAAGATCGCGGACAATTCATACTCGAGTTTACCGCGACATATCTATTGGGGCCGAGTCCTTAGCCCGAAACGCGTACTTTCACGTCTTGGTCAAAAGCTGAAGTCCCTAACTTCGGACAGCAAACATATTGAACATCTCGCTCGTTCAAGACCCTCGGGATCAACTTAGGCGTGGGTAGAACACCTACCTGTCAAGAGTCGTCCCGGAAACCAACTTGACCAACCGACCTTTATCGCTCTGAAGATCCAAGTCGCCCTTGTTAGCCGAGAGCAGAGTCTGAACTTGAGCCCGCGAGGTCATCATTGGCTTCAGGCTCTGTGGGCTGGCCAGCCGCCCGAAGATTTCGTTCAAGCACAACTGCGCCACAGAGCATCACGAGAAATCCAACGAAGGCGGCCAAGAAATGGACCGATACCAGAGCGACCATCAAAACTAAACCAACCGTGAAGGCCACCAAAGCTGCTTTGGACGAATTCAATACATGTCGATAGGCGGCGGACGATCCAACTCGGCGGGCAAACCTCGGATCAGAATCACTAAGCTGCCGTTCGATATCGGCGAGAATTTTCTGCTCTTGCTCTGACAGAGCCATTATAAAACTTCCTTCGCTCGCTTACAGTGTCGCGCAACTCTGCGCAAAGAACAATCCTCAGCTACATATTTTAGCAACTTAACCTGGGGACGGTAGGTCGTAGGCCCTGTTCGAGACAGACCAATGACTTCACCGAACGAATTGCGTTTCACCTCGTTACAAGTGTAGAGGGTCTGAGATCCCTCCAATAAGATTAACACATGAAACACCGTCTTTTCTTGGTTCTCGCCTCTGGACTCTGGGTCCTGACCAGCTGTATCGACTCTACGAGCACAATTCGAGTCGAAGAAGATGGTTCAGGCACTATCGAGCTGACACGGACCCTCGAAACCAACTTTCTAGACAACTATATTTCGGACAACGGGACGACCTTATCCCCAGGCGATCAAGACATTGAGCGAATCTGCAGTCAGATGGCTGAGGAAGCCAACTACCCAGAAGGTACAAAAATCGAACCCGTCGAGAGCCCGTCAACGTGCGGTGTCACCTTGACTCTGGAGGTGCCCGCCGGTGGTGACTTTGGAGGGCAACTCGCCGAGATCGAACAATCAGCATTTGGCCCATTATCAGACCTGTTCACTCCACCAAATGATGATGACTATGTCATCGAAGAACGCGACGACCAATGGATCTTCAAGATGCCGGCCCCCTCAGTCCAGAATTTGGACACCGACTACATCAGCGAGGGCGATGCTGAATCGGTCTTGGCATCCGCCAACTTCAGCTACGAAGTCTCGCTCCCTGGCACTTCGATCGCTGACGAAACCAATGCTGACAATGTTGTCGGGGGAACATTCATGTGGAGTATCGACCCGACAAACGGACCTGGGCTCCTCGAAGCCCGGACATCGCCTCCGTCCAAGAAGTTCTGGCAGCGCATCAGCCTGCCGGTCATCGCCCTAGCGGCGTTTGCCATTGCAGGCCTCATATTTTTTGTCTTCACTAAAGTTCGTCGGCGGCGTTCATTCGAAACGGACTCCGGTGACGAAAAAACGGCCACCCACAGTTCTGATCCCGATCTCGAATCGGTCGAAGATGAAACGTCACCGACAACCGAGCTACGAAGCCAGTCCGCCGCGAGCGACGACACTGAGACAATAATGGACCCGGCGCCTACCATGGCTACGCTACCGCTGGGTTCCTCCAGCCCAGAATGGAATGAAGACCTCCAGATGTGGCTTTCTAGCCACGAGGTAAAGGGCCGGCTCTTCTTCGACGATTCCACCCAGCGTTGGGAGACTCTCCGCTAGGTTAGAGATGAGGGTCCACCTGGCCGGTTGGTGAACCCGCTTGCCGTTGGCGTCTCCCTCATGGCAGCAGCGGGACCGATCGCTTTGCCACCAAATCGGCGCCTTACCTCGTCTACGACATCATCGACTTCTTCGCGATTCAACTGGGTCTCGGCCTCAGAGAACTCCATAAGAGAAAGCTGGTCGAACGAGCCTTCCGATAGGCCTTTGACTCCGACGCCAACTAACCGGATCCCTCTTACGACGTCAACTTGTTCAAACAACCAAGAGGCGACCTCAGCTATCGTCAACCCATTCGAGGTTGCGCCAGGAATGGTTTTAGACCGGACAACCGTTTCAAAGGTGCCGTACCGAACCTTTATCGTGATTGTACGGGCACGCAACTTGGACGACCGGAGCCTTGCAGAAACCGCGTCTGACATCCGAACAATCTCGGCATGTAATATCGCAGGGTCGGTCACGTCCGTTTCGAAGGTCTCTTCATGACTAATCGACTTTGCCAAACGTTCGGGCTCGACGGGCCGGTCGTCGTTGCCGTGAGCCAACTCATGCAAGTGACGACCGTGGGCTTCGCCTACAGCCCTGCACAGCCTAGCCAACGGAAGGTCAGCTAGATCACCAACACTGTTCAAACCGAGGCGACCAAGCTTCTTCTTTGTCTTAGGTCCAACTCCCCATAGTGCCGATACGGGCAGCCCCCGGAGAAAAGCTTCCTCATCTTCTTTGCGCACTATCTTCACGCCGTCGCCCAACACAATTTCGCCGCCCACAAGCTGCGGTTTGGCCGCCTCGGAAGCGAGTTTAGCCACAGACTTCGACGACGCCAGCCCGACGGTGCACCAGAGCCGCTCGGTCTCGTAGACGGCAAACCTGATCTTATGCGCGATTTCTGCTGGCTCTCCATAAATGCGGATGGCCGAAGCCACATCTAAAAAGGCTTCGTCTAGAGACAACGGCTCGACCATGGGTGTGAAGCTCTTGAAGGTCGCCAAAACGCTGGCGCTAACTTGCCGATAGAGGCCATGCCGACCGTCGATAAAGACCACCTGAGGACACAACCGCCGTGCAATAGCGGAGGGCATGGCAGAACGGATGCCAAACAGCCGGGCTTCATAAGACGCAGCAGCAATCACGCCACGGGGTCCAGAGCCGCCAACGACGACCGGCAGGCCAGCCAGCTCAGGATTCTCTCTGACTTCGACAGAGACGAAGAACGAATTCATATCGACGTGCAAGATTGATTCGGTCTGCCGTGATGCCACGATTCCATTGTGTGGCCTGCCGCGACAACACACAAGCCTGATGCAAAATTATTGACGTGGTTGTGGGGCATGTGGTACCCAGCACAACCATCGGCGTTGCGGCTCAGATACGCTGCACAGTAGTTGAACGGGGTGCGACACTACCCGCCGCATAACCCGACATGACAGAAAGCAATCCAGTGGACGAAATCGAATCAAACAGTCCTTCCAGACCAGCTTCGCAACTACTTCCGTTCGAAGACCTCGACGCTCCAGAGCCTTCCAGGAGCAGTCCTCCACGATGGGCTCGCTGGCTCGGCTTGCTCGCAGTGACCGTTAGCGGCCTTCTGGGTGGCCTCATCGGGTATGGGAGCGGTGAGCTAATGGGAGAGACACAGTCATGGGCTCTAGGGGGCCTTGTGGTCGGAGCAGCCACCGCCGCTATTGGTGTCGGGGTAATAGTAAGCCTGACTCTGCAAGCGATGAACGAATGGAACGCTACGACCCACCCAGAGGAAGTAAAAAAGAAGCCCGGCCAAAAAAGCACGACAGCACAAGGTCTACGTGAACTTGCCGCCGAACATGAACGAAAGCAATCGTCACCTGACGAGGACGCTTCGGACCTGACAAAGGACTGAACAGATGAAGAACGAACCCCCTCGAACGACTCCACTCCTCCCGCCCGACTATGTCGAACTTCGAGATATTGCTTCCTCGTTGACCCGAGAAGCTGGAACGCTCGCTGTCGGCATGCAGAACGACGCTAGCTCCACGGCGACAACAAAGTCGAGCCGAACCGACTTGGTTACCGCCAGCGATCAGGCTGCTGAAAAACGAATCGTCGACGGGCTAAGGAGGCTTCGCCCCGACGATGGCATCGAAGGTGAGGAAGGGACATCCACCGTCGGTACCTCTGGAGTCGTCTGGCATATCGACCCGATTGATGGGACGACCAACTACGTGTACGGTTTGCCGTACTGTGTTTCGATCGGCGCAACCTTTCAACGGGACCCAACCGACGACAAGACGAATCGGGAGATTGTCGCTGGCGCCGTCTACGCTCCAATGGCCGATGAGCTATTCGAAGCGGCCCTGGGCGAAGGTGCGCTCCACGATGGCCGGCCAATCGGCGCTAACCCCATCGAGGAACTCGCGGTAGCTCTCATTGGGACAGGCTTTAGCTACCAACCGGAGAACCGGGTTCGGCAAGCTTCTCAACTCGCCAACATTATCGGCTCAGTTCGAGACGTCCGCCGCGTCGGTGCAGCGGCTCTCGACATCTGTGCAGTCGCCATCGGGCGGCTCGACGCATACTACGAAGAGGGCCTGAACTTTTGGGATATGGCGGCAGGGATTTTGATCGCACGCGAGTCAGGCTCGATCGTTACCGACGACCGCGGTGACGCTCCAACCACATCGTTTCTTGTAGCGGCGGCACCATCTATTCACAATGATCTTTTACAGGTAGTCCAGAAGGCGACCCAGTAACAGAACTCCGCCAAAACAGCTCAAATTCGGTCTCGAAACGAAGAAAATTCTAAAAAATTCAAAAATATGTGCCAAAGGTTGAACCGTTCGGCTCGTAATCGGGCAACATGTTGGTTGTGGGTACAAAGATCTTAACTGTTGAAGACGATGAACGAATCCGCCAAGCGGTAACCCTTGCCTTGGAAGAAGAGGGCTGGGATGTTATCGAAGCTGGCACCGGGGAGTCTGCCCTAGAGCAGTTCACCGCCACTCCAGCCGACGTGGTTCTGATAGACATCATGCTGCCAGGCATCGATGGGTTTGAAGTCTGCCGCTCGATCAGGCGAGCTAGCGACGTGCCCATCATCATGGTTACCGCTCGCGCCGATACGCACGATGTTGTTGCTGGTCTAGAAGCCGGCGCTGACGACTACCTGACCAAACCATTCGCCCCTAAGGAACTCTCGGCCCGGATCCGGGCAATGCTACGGCGAGCGCGAAGCACCGAACCAGGAGAGCTCGAACGCATCAAGATCGGCGAGCTTGAGATCAGCGCCGATGAAGGTCTGGTTCTGAAGGGTGGCGAAGAGCTTCATCTTACCAAGACCGAATTTAAGCTTCTGGTCGAACTTGCTTCGCAGCCGGGCAAAGTCTTCAGCCGAGAAGTTCTTCTGGAACGAGTATGGGGCTACGACTATTTTGGGGACGGCCGCCTAGTCGACGTCCACGTACGGCGCCTTCGAACCAAAGTTGAAAGCGACCCTGCCAGCCCTCGATATGTCGTCACTTCGCGAGGTCTGGGCTACAAGCTCCAGCCGTAGTGCTTAGGCCTCGTTGGTGGCGCGGCCTTTTCGCACGGGTCACATTGGCCTATGCGGCCGGCTCACTCCTGTTGTCGGTGGGTGTTGCTGCGTTGAGCTACACGTTAGTCGCAAACCGCCTTCTAACCGAGGCAGATGATGCCGCCCAAGAGCAGGTCTGGCTCAACCGCACCGACATCCAAAAACGGCTTCAAAACACCCAGAGCCTCACCAAGGCAGAGGTAGACGCTCTCGTTCTCGGCTGGCTTGCCGATGACACCAGAACCTCTAATCAAGCACGCCCAATCGTCATCCCATCCAACGGCGAACAGATATCGACCGTTCAAGAAGCCATTCCCGCCGACGTGCGGAGCGCCGTCCAAGACGGTGAAGTCGTACAGAAACGATATGTCGGCAAGGATGAGCAGGGAGACGTCGCCAAGCTTTACATTGTCGGAGTTCCTCTCGACGACGGTGCCGAATACTACGAAGTAGTTTCGTATGCGCCGCTGGAAAAGACGCTCGCCAATTTTAGAAATATTTTGACGGGGGTTGCATTCATCTCGTCGATCTTTGGAGCCGTACTCGGTTACTACGCTGCACGGCAGGCCGTCGCTCCCGTTTCGCGAATCTCTAGCGCGGCCGAATCTATCGCTGCGGGAGATTTCGACACCAGACTCGATATGGACGTGGATCCCGATCTTTCCGCCCTCAGTAAGTCCTTTAACGAAATGGTCGACGCCCTTAGTTTCCGCATCGAGCGTGACGAACGATTCGCATCGGATGTCAGCCATGAACTCCGATCTCCACTAATGACGTTGGCTGCCTCGGTCGAAGTGCTCGAGAGGAGAAAGGACTCTTTACCCGAGGTTGCTCAGCAGGCAGTTACACTTCTAAGCGACGACCTGACCCGGTTCCAGAACCTGGTTCAAGACCTGCTTGAGATCTCGCGCCTCGATGCTGGGGCGATCCAGCTCGAGCTTAGTCCATTCCTCCTTCGGGAATTTCTTGAGAACATCATCGCCCAATCGAAGAACCCGGGTATTGAACTAGTGTTCGAAGAAGAAGACACCGACCTCGGGATCAACGCCGACAAACGTCGTTTGGCCCAGATAATAACCAACTTGATTGAGAACGGCGCCAAGTATGGAGACGGCATCACAGAAATAACCTTTCAAGGCCTGGATGAGAACGTGCAGATTACCGTCGAGGACCAAGGTCCCGGCATCCTTCCAGAAGACCGAACGCGAGTTTTTGAACGATTTGGCCGAATAAGCTCTGACGCGGGCAAGCGAGCTTCCGGCACCGGCGTCGGACTGGGCCTCTCGCTCGTTGCTGAGCATGTTCGTGCCCATAACGGCCAGGTGTGGGTCACAGACCGCATAGACGGGCAACACGGGGCTCGGTTCGTCGTTGAGCTACCCGTTCGTATGGAAGAACAAGACGATGAGGAGATGGCGATATGAGCCGTCCAACCCAACGGCTCAATCCGACTTCCGGCTCCAGAAGACGTAGGGGCTGCGTCGTCGCTATAATCGCAACCATTCTGGCAGTTCTAGCATCGAGTTGCGGCATTCCTACCGACGACCAAGCCCGACCGGTGCGCGACGCAAGCGAACAGCTAAACGAGACAGGTGACCCGACCGAAGCAGCGGCCAGCGAAGGCGCATATCCGGTAACGCTGTATTTCTTCGATTCCGACAACAACCTCTACGCGGTCGAGCAGCGGTTCGCAGACCCCCCGACTGTCAACGACATCCTCAACGCCCTGGTGGCCAACCCGCCCGAAGAGCTTGAGTCACTCATCCAAGATGGCCAAATTGATGGCAACAGCGAACCGGTCCCAAAACTGATCACCAGATTAGTCGAGGAAATGAAACCCCAAGATGGAGGGTACAACTCCGCAATAAACCAGCAAGCGGTGAACGTATCTTCAGAAGCAAAATTACAAGAGCTCGAACCTGGTCGTCTCACGAGGATCTTTACACAGATCGTTTGCACCCTGGCCCAAAGCGACTTCGATATCGAGTCGGTGTCAGTCGTTGAGTATGATGACGGCGAGTCAAAGAAGCCAATATTTGCCCAGAACTCATCGGGGTCGACCGACAACGACGCGTCTGAACGTGCCGACTACGCCTGCGACGAAGCAATAGTACTGTTGGAGTCGCCTACCCGCTCAGACGTGCGCACAAAACGAGCGCTGGAGCAAGAAGAGTAAGTTCAGCGGGCTACGCAAAGAACTGACGCGCTACATTCCAAAGTTCTGGCTGGACTGTTTTGAGCTCGGCGATGGCCTCTGCGAGCGGAACCCTGACTATTCGGTCACTTTGAAGGGCCACCATCTTGCCCCAGTCTCGATCGGCGACGGCGTCGATGGCCGCTATGCCATACCGGGTAGCTAACACCCGATCATGAGCCGTTGGAGTCCCACCTCGTTGCACGTGACCCAGAATCGTGACCCTGGTTTCGTAGCCGGTTCGTTTCTCGATTTCTGCGCCCAAAATGTTGGCGACGCCACCGAGCCGGACGTGACCAAAATCGTCGTAGGTCTCTGCGCCTATATCGATCGTGCCCTCAACCGGTTTCGCTCCCTCGGCCACGACTACGATCGAAGCGAACTTGCCGTAGTTTTCGTGACGTCGAGTTATTGACGCACAAACTTCGGTGATGTCAAATGGTTCCTCAGGGATGAGGGTCAGCGACGCCCCTCCCGCGATGCCAGCCCATGTCGCTATATGGCCGACATGGCGACCCATGACTTCAACGACCATAACCCGATTGTGACTCTCTGCAGTTGTGTGAAGCCTACCAATCGCTTCGGTAGCGATCGACACAGCAGTATCGAAGCCGAAGGTTCGTTCGGTCGCTCCAACATCATTATCGATCGTCTTTGGCACACCCACGACTGGCAGGCCACGGCCAAACATTTCATTCGCCCCCGAAAGAGTTCCTTCACCACCAATAGCGATTACGGCGTCGACCCCCGCTGACGTAACATTGTCCAGGATTTGCTCCGGCCCATCGGCCGCGCTAAAGGGGTTAAATCGGCTTGTACCCAGAATTGTGCCACCGATTGGGAGAGTACCTCGAAGTCGACCGATGTCGAGCGGAACCTTTTCGTCGTCGAGCAGTCCTCGCCAGCCGTCAAGGTATCCAACTACTTCGAAGCCGTATTCTTTAATAGCTTTTCTTACAACCGCCCGAATGACTGCATTGAGACCAGGACAGTCACCACCGCCGGTCAAGACTCCAACTCGCATCAAACCCTCCAAAGTACCATCGGCCTATCCTCCAGGGCAACCGTGACAACGTCGGCGGCTACTGCATGGATTCTTCAATGAAGACATCGTACCCGTTGATGGCAGCTCCGATCGCTCCCGATTCTGGACCCATTTGAGCTGTCACGATCGGCGTCTCAGGGCGATAATCGCTGCCCATCAGTTGCCCTGGCACTCGTGCCTTCACGTCTGCGATAAACGTCTCCGCCAAATTTGACAGTCCGCCGCCGATAACAATGACGCCGGGGTCCAACAAACTGACCAGTCCTGCGATCCCGACGGATGTCCATATGGCAAACCGATCCAAAATTTCTTGAGCGCTTGGGTCCCCCTCATCGAGGGCGGCTGAAACATGTTCACCCCTAATATGGTCCAACACTCCCCCTGCCAGTTCCAATACGCGATTCGGCCCAGCCTCGGTAACTAATTCCTTAGCGAGGTTTGCCAGTCCAGTACCCGAAGAATATGCCTCCCAGCAGCCCTTGAGGCCACAACTACAGACCGCTCCACCATGGCTGATCTGGACATGCCCGGGTTCTCCGGCAAACCCATTGACGCCGGTCACGACCTGATCGTTGATTATCAGTCCACCACCAATCCCAGTTCCCTGGGTGATCATGGCGACATCGCTATATCCCTTAGCTGCACCCAATCGATGTTCAGCCACTACAGCGCAGGTTCCATCATTGTGACCCGCAGTCGGCACTTCGAATTCCTTACGTAACTGCGAAGCCATGTTCAACGACAAGACCCCGGGGACGTTTGGCCCGTAGTGAAGCATTCCGTTGGTATCGACCAGGCCAGGCAGGCCGACACCGATCGAATCTACTCGGCCAACATCATCGACTAGTTCAGCAACTACTGATGATATTACATTCGGCAGTTCGACATGGCTTGATGGTGTCGGCTGACGACGCCGCGCCCGAGTCTTTCCAGTTTCGATATCGCAAACGATACCGAGTACCTTCGTTCCGCCTACATCGACGCCGATATGCACAGGTTGAGTCATCAAATTGCTCCTTGAGAACCGAACAACCGTACCACCGAGATCCTATGAACACCGCCTATGATCCACTTTCGAACTGAGTTTGAAATTTCGAACGTTTACGAGATATTTAGGCAGGGTCTCGCTTCAGTTCAGCCTTCAAACTGTCCAACGGTTGCCTCGGTTAGCAAAGCCCGCTGGTTTCCTACTGAAGTTGCCCAACTGGCGACCGCCTGATTAGACCCCACGACAACGACTTGTACCTTTTGGGCGAGTAGTTCGAGGGACGCCATCAGTTCAGGAATGTCTATCTGATCGAGAGAGCCCGTCAGCGCGACCGGTATCGCACTACCAGCTTCCCATAGAGCTTCTTCTGTAACTGTACGAATGTATGACAGCAGCTCCGCGGTCAGGTGGGCTCCACGGGCTTCGGCAGCATCGCGGGCAGCGAAGATTCTAGCAATCTGCTTCCTCGACGCTTCAGCCCGCTGTTCGACGCTGTCAATCTGGACCATCGCTCGGTTGTGGCGACCGAGTATCCGCTCGGCAACGACAATCTCCTGCCGTACTTGGTCTTGGCCGCGCACTTCGGTCTTCGCTTGGCCGTTCTCCTTGAGCCAAGACCGTGCGTAGGCCTGGGCTCGCTCCATGTCAACGTCATCCGGCGTGCCGAAACCTGGTGTCTGTAAAAGTGTCAAGAGTTCTTTTTGGGTCTCGATCCAATTCGGGTTTACCTGGACATGTTCCAACATTCGAAGCTTGGCACCAATGTCATCCGAGAGTTCGACGTCGTTGGACAGACAGAGCTGGGCTTGTTTGAGGGCCTCGCTTCGCCTTAGTTCTAGTTCGGCTACGACAGGGTCGTTGTTGAGCGTCTTTCGGGTTGCAGAACGTTGCATTTCTTGGGTTCTTAGAGCGCTACGCGCCTGCTCAAGCTGAGCCAAACTTTCGGGCGACGCCTTTGGTGACAATCTGTGCATGGTATAGCCCGTCCAACTTGATACACCCACTTTCTTCAGCAAGCTATCTAACTCAGCTGCGTCCGGAGAATGGTCCCGCCAACCCCTCTCTTCGCGAAGTTCTTCGAGCTCGAAGAGTCTGGATTCCTCATCTCGCGTTAGTAAAACCGGTTTTGCTGCCTCTTCGGCTTCAGTGACAGCCAACTTGCAGGCATCCACCTGTGTTTGGGCAGATGCGTAGGCCGCTGATAGTTGGCCGACGTGGTTTTGATGTTCCCGGAGGTACTCCTGGTAGTTCTCCCATGCATCGATGGCATCTTGGGTGCCTTCGGCCGATGTCCTTATTAAATGGTCGAAGTGGCCAGCGCGTTCTAGGGCGGCTTCCAAACCTTGTTGGCGTTCATTATCGAGGTCGACACCGTTTACCAGGCATTGGAGTTCGCGCCGCAAGCGGGCTAAGCGGGATTTAACAGTCGGGTCGAGCTGCGCCCGAACTTCTTCGACCAGAGCGGCGTCAATGTCGGCCTGTCGCTGGAGTTGGTCAATTTCTGCTTGCAGTGCAGCAGTTGCCGCTTCCTGGACGGCGCGGTTATCGGAATCGATTACAACATCTACAGTCGTGACGTGGCTCAGAGCAATTATTTCGTCGCCCTCGAGCATCAACAGGTTCGACTGGTCTTCAATCAGGCCTGAAACGCCGACAGCTGAACCGCGTGCCAAAGAACGGATGTGTTGAAGGAGAGAGCTCGCTCCACCTTCATCGAGATTTTGCACCACAGTAACCAGGGGGTGCATCTCAACTCGGTTCTTGTTTTCCCCAATATCTAGCCGAAGTATCCGCATATGAGATCTTCGACTGAAAACCCAGAGCACTCAAGTAAGAAGTCAGATCTCCTGAACCGGTTAACTACGCTTCGGCCCGCTCCTTAAAGCCTTGCAGGGCGGATTCAACGATCTTGTGTTCTGCCCGTCTCTTTACGAACCCCGGAAGGGGAAACGCCAGCTCGATGAAAAGTCGGTAGGTCACCTCGGTGAGCACGCCGCCATCTTGGTCGGTGGCGGCATATGCGTACGAGCCTAGAATACGCCTCGTCAAGTCGCCCTCGACTTGGGACCACCCAAGTTCATTGGGTGCTTTGCTGTAGTCATATCGGAGAACATACCGCGACGACCGGCCCATAGCCTGCGCATTAAATTCGGCGGTCAACACCCGGCCTTGATCATCGAGTTCAAGAACTCTGCAAGACTCTATCTCTGGGACCCACTCGGGATATTTGGCAATGTCGGCACCAACGGCGAAACATTTCTCGACCGTGGCCTCAACGGTTGTTGCCGTGACTGTGCGTTCAAACAACGCATATTCGTCTGGAACGTCTCTTAGCTCAGCTTCTTCCACATTCAGCAGTCTAGCGTCTCACTGACTTCGCTTCGCACAAAGCCGCTCGACGACGGCCGACTTCACGGCAACGGTTCAAATTTGCCATGCAAGGCCCCTTGTAAGCCCATCAATCCAAAACCTAGTAGAGGTACCAGGACAGCGAAGACTGTCGAGGTGAACGGTGCAAGAGCAGCTACGACGATGCTTACAACAATTTGCAGACAAAGAAGACCCATAAACCAGTTCCGGGTTCCTTTCTCGACGGACCCATGTCCTAAGAAGAAAACTCCTGCGAGTGAGATTTCTTTGTATCTACTGGCGGAAATCGCGACAAATAGAGCGGCGCCCATCGAAATCATCCCAGCTAGAAAAAGAACCAGGCAGAAACCCACATAGAACGGATCGAGGTCAGGTCGGCCCATCAGAGCCGCTACTGAAAAAACGATAAACAACAGAGATAGCCCAAGGTTGGTCGTCAAGAGAAATGGCCGCTTTGAACCGAGCAGAACCATTTACAGCTCTAGATCTTCTAAGGCGGTTTGGAGCTCCTTCGCCAGCTGGTCGTAGTCGAAGATCTCCGTAGCTCGTATTCTGGCCTGCCGACCCAAATATTCGCGCTTTTCCTTGTCGTCGAAGAGGCTCTCGATCGCAGCGGCAACCGCCTGAATGTCACGTGAATCGTCCACGATTAGACCCGTTGATCCGTCAGCAACCGCTTCGTGAGACCCTCCAGAACGCCCGGCGACTTGAGGGATCCCCGACGCCGCCGCTTCTAAGAATGCTATGCCAAAGCCTTCTTGTTCCAGTCCGAGCCAGCGTTCGTTGCACATCATCACCATCAAATCTGCGCAGCCGTACAAGTTAGCGACGTCGGCATCGCTGATCATGCCGAGCAAGCTCGTCGGGCTACCAGTTTTGGCTATGAGTCGTTCCAGGTCCCGTTTTTGGCGGCCCACGCCACCAACTAGAAGTTTCAGGTTCACGTCGCTTCGTCTTTGGTGGACCAGAGAAGCCGCCTGGACCACTGTCGGGATTCCCTTGCGCGGCACCAAGCGGTTGACGGTCGCGATCACGAATTCGTCGTCATCGACTCCAAAATTGGCCCTTGCTCGAGAACGCTCCTCACCTGTGAGTAGACCAAACCTGTCGGCGTCAACCCCTGGCGGTACGATGACGGATCGGAGTGACCGCCCCGCTGCTCGCTCAGCCTCTTGGAGCGGGTATGACCCGGCTGCTATCGAAATTGACGCTCCACGAAGAATGGTCGAGAGAATCGACTTTGATACCGGCAACCTGCCGGGTATCGCAACTTCTGCTCCATGGAGAATCAAACCATAGGGTCGATTGAGACGTGGCCCCAAAATACCAACCAACAAGACCGGGTCCAAGAGGACTATTTCGGCGTCGTGATCCTCAACCATTTGGTTGATCCTTCTGACCAGGCCTGGCGTTGGGAGCATAGCCTTGCCCTTTGTCCGCTCAATATGGTGGTCCTGTTCGGCATCAAATTCGGCGGCACCCTCATAAGCGGTCGTCAAGACAGCCACTTCATTTGTAGGGAGTCGCCGCCATAGCTCCCACAGATAGCTCTGTATCCCGCCAATTTTCGGTGGGTAATCGTTCGTAACTAAGAGGTGCTTTACCATGAATACCGTTTATGAAACCTTGACTCCACCGTAGCTCGAAGTTCGCGCAGTACCGATTCGTGCGGTTCGTCGTCAACAATTTCGAGTAAGAAATATAAGCCAAGGCGTTTTGCCGCCCACACTGCATGTGACCGCAACGTCGGGTTGTCATGACCTAAGTAAGTCTTCAGGAGATCCACGACTTCTACATCCGTGGGATCTGCGGAGTTTCCGATTGCCACCAACGCAGTCCGGCGTAGTACGTCGCAATCCCGGCCGGCGATGTACCATCGCCCGTACTTGACTAGGAGCTCTTCGTCGTCAGAGCTCAGCACCCAGACAAGGTCTGCGGTTTGGTCCTTTTCTTTGACCGTTGACCGAACGGTTACCGGCGCCGACCGGTTGGGAGGACACACTTCTTGACATTCGTCACAGCCATATATTCGATTCCCAACTGCGGTTCGATACTCGATGGGTATTTCGCCGTCGGCCTGTACAAGCCAGGCGATACAGCGTCTCGCATCGACGACTCCGGGGGCAACTATCGCTCCTGTAGGGCATTCGGCAATACAGGCCGTGCACGAACCACATTGGTCGTCTTGCGGTTGACCCGTTGGCGGCAACGCAATATCGGTGAGAATGGCACCGAGCACGACCCAACTTCCATGCCCGGGAATAATGAGATTGGCGTTCTTGCCGTACCATCCCAGTCCGGACCGCCATGCCGCATTTCGATCAACAAGGGCGTTGCTGTCAGCCAACACCTGCGCCCGTCCACCTTGGGAACGTAAAGCCTCCGCGATCGGCTCGAGCCCAGCGCGCAGTTCAGCATAGTAGTCATCCCATGAGTACCTGGCGATCTCTGCGCCATGGGAAGACTTGCTAGTCGCCCGTGGACCTTGGTAGTAGTTAAGAGCACCCGTGATCACAGATTTGACCGATGGCAACGTCTGGGCCGGCGACGTGGACCGTCCAGGGTTTCGATACGTGAACTCCATGCGGTCTGCCAAGCCAGATTCTTTGCGACTCGGGAGAACTTCGGCCGCTGGAGATAGGACATCTGCTGTGGTAACACCGACTGCTGAGAGTCCGGCCTGATAGCCCAACTCCTGCAGCTGTGAGACGTCAAGGGCCCGGACCATCACTCCACACTGCCAGGAATTTCGGTCAATTGGGGGTCGCCCAGGTCCAAATGCTACGTTTCTGTCAACTAAATCGCATCAATCCACTCATCGTGCTGGAGCTTCGGTACGAGGCCTGCGGTCTCGAGACGCCGCAAAGCGGAATAGTCATCCATCGCCAAGACGACGGCCTCATCGGGTCGCTGGTCGGCCAAGAAGGTGACTACACAGCCTTCACATGTCCGGGTATTTTGTTGGCTACAGGTGCCACAATCGATAGTTATATCCATAACGCAACACTAAATGCCAACTGTGACAGTCAGCCGTTCAAGAACCGAGGCTAAGTAGATGACTCGCCAATAGATCTGAGTCCCCCAAACAGCAGCTATCGTTCGGAGGGTGAAAGCACTAGAGTTCCAACGAAAAGAAGTCCGATATGTCGCTGCATCCATCACGTCTCGGTTCTCGGCGGGAAGCGGAGCAACGTCAGGACCGCTTTCTCTAGTCACCCTCGACCAACTGCCTAAGCCTGCAGACGACTGGGAACGGGTCACAACCCGCCTCGCTGGGATTTGCGGATCAGACCTCGCTACCGTCGACGGCAAGTCGGCTGCCTACTTCGAACCGTGGGTTTCATTCCCGTTTATTCTGGGCCATGAGGCGGTCGGCACAAACGAAGAAGGAAACCGAGTTATTCTCGAACCTGTTCTCGGGCATGAGGCCCGAGGTTATGACCCACCTTTCCCAGGAGCTGCACCAGCCGATGGCGACGACTACCGCCATCTGGTCGGCGGCGATATCAAAGCTGGGATACAAACGGGTGGTTGTTGTTCAACAGGCGGCGCTTGGTCCGACGAATTTGTTGCCCATTCCTCACAGCTACACCTAGCCGACGACGAAATGACCGACGAAGAAGCGGTGATGGTCGAACCAACCGCCAGCGGCGTTCACGCCATGCTAAGGGCCAACATCGAGCCCCAGAGCACGGCGGTAGTGATGGGCGCCGGCACGATGGGCCTAGTCACCATCGCTGCGATCAAGGCGCACGAACCTACCTGCTACGTCATCGCAAGTGCCAAGTACCCCGAACAACAAAAGTTGGCCCGCGAATTGGGCGCTGACGATGTCGTGAAGCCTACGGAACTCACTCGAGCCGTCCGGCGTTTCACGGGAAGCTTCCTGATCGGAGACGACCTCTCAGGTGGAGTCGACGTCGTAATCGATGCTGTTGGGAACGACGCGTCGGTAAACGAAGCAATAGGCATTTGTCGACCTCGAGGCCGAGTGGTCCTTCTCGGGATGCCTGGCAAAGTCAACGTTGATATGACCGCCTTGTGGCACCGGGAGACCGAACTAGTCGGGGCGTATACGTACGGAACCGAAAAGCTCAAAGACACTTCTACCGTCCACAGTTTTGACCTAGCATTTGAGCTCGTACAAACAGCAGACCTCGGCAGACTCGTCTCAGCCACGTATCCGCTAGAGCGCTACACCGATGCCATTTCGCACGCCGCCCAGGCCGGACCCCGTGGAGCAATAAAAGTCTGCTTCGACTTTCGCTAGTTCGTCGGGAGCCGTTCGGCTAACAACAAGCCGAACTCATTCTGATCGGCCAAGAAAACAGATCGGACCGAAAATCCAGCCTGTTCTAACTCTTTGGAAAGCTGATCTGGGCTGAACTTCGTCGATATCTCAACGCGAATTTCTTCGCCTTCGCCCAGCTTGACATTGAGACCGAGGTCCTCAACCGATATTTGTTGCGGAACTGACGATCGAAGTCTGAGGTCGATTCGACCTTCGGCACCATCCCAAAGCGGTACGAACTCGAACTCCGAAATGTCGAAGTCCGCCCCAAGTTTTGTGTTGATAACCACCAGCACATTTCTGACAAATCTAGCGGTCACACCCTGTTCGTCATTGTACGCAGCAAGAATTTTTCCAACATCCTTCTTTGGGTCGAATCCCAGGAGCAGCCATTCTCTATCCTGCAACACATCGGCTAAGGCGCCGAGAAACGCCCGGCGCTCTTCGACATAGAAATTGCCGATAGTGCCGCCTAGGAACGCTACAAGCCGCCTATCTCCGGTAGGAAGATGAGGCAGGTGGCGGGTAAAGTCGCCGACCAACGCAGCTATTTCGATGTCTGGGTAACGTTCGCCAAGTGACTGTGCAGCGTAGCGAAGGGTCTCCTCGCTGACATCGACGGGACCAAACTTCGTCAGCTGGCCGGTAGCCGAGAACGCATCCAGCAATGTGCGGGTCTTATCACTCGTCCCAGACCCGAGTTCAACTATCGTGTCGGCTTGAGTTAGTGATGCTATCTCATCGGCGTGCTGCGCTAGAAGAGAGCGTTCAGCTTCTGTCGGGTAGTATTCTTCGAGTCTCGTAATCTCTGAGAAAATTTCGCTTCCCCTCTGGTCATACAACCATTTCGGGGGAAGGACAATGGGGGTACCGGTAAACGAACGCATCATGTCGGCGCGCATCTCCTCGCTCGCCCAGTCCGAGGCGAGTCGAATGTCTATTGACAAAGAAGAGTCGTTCAAAACATAGTCCTAGTTAGCCAGCCGAAGGCCTGATAGATGCCAGCGGGTATGTGGGTGGTAGAAGTTTCTGTATGTGGCGCGCATGTGTTTTTCTGGTGTGAAGGCGCAGCCGCCCTTTAACACCATGGTGTTAATCATAAACTTGCCGTTGTACTCACCAATGGCACCTTCTGGTACCTCGTAGCCAGGATAGGGGCGATATGGGCTGGCTGTCCATTCCCAACAGTCACCAAAATGTTGCGAAAGCCGGCCTCGTTGGTCGGCATGTTTTGCAGTTACGTCTTGGCTTGATACCAAGGGGTGAACGAGCCCGGACTCCAAAAAGTTACCGTCAACAGTTGGCGCTTGTGACACGGCATACTCCCATTCAAACTCGGTAGGTAGGCGCTTTCCAGCCCACCTGGCATATGCGTCCGCCTCGTAAAACGAAATATGCGCTACAGGCTCACCCTCGTCGAGTGCCGCTGTGCCGTACATCGAATGGAGCTGGTAAGAGTGGTCAACGTCAACAGACCAATACAGCGGCAGGTCCCATCCAAAGCGTTGACGCTGCGCCCAGCCGTCAGACAGCCATAACTCAGGCCGTTCGTACCCTCCATCATCGATAAAGGCTAGCCACTCGCCCGACGTCACCAGTCGATGGGCCATCTGGAAAGGAGGGATATACGTTTGGTGCCTTGGCTGCTCGTTGTCAAAGCGGAATGACTCGCCCGTATGCCCAACCTCGACCAAACCTCCGTCGAAATCAAGCCATTCCAGCGGAGACGCTTCACCGGCTGCAGGCTTCGGTTGTTTCAGGTAGGCCACATCACCCAAGCCAAATGATAGCAAGTGTTTGGCATCCGCTAACAATAGCTCTTGGTGCTGCTCTTCATGGTTGAGTCCGAGGACAACCAGCGGAGCTATTTTGGTGAGTGTTTCATCCGAAGAAGTCTGCACAAGGTGTTCGAGCCGTGCGTCAACTTCTGTTCGGTAGCGGCCAACTTCTTCGGAGCCCGGTCGGGTCAACTTGCCCCGGTCGTCTCTGTTGTAGCGGGGGCCAGCCGCGACGTAGTAACTGTTAAACAAGTAGCTGAATCTCTCATCGACGGGCATATACCCATCGACATGGTCACTTAGAACGAATGTTTCGAAAAACCAAGTCGTATGGGCCCGATGCCACTTGGTTGGACTACAGTCCGGCATCGATTGAGCTGTCTGATCTTCGGCCGACAACGGGCCAGCCAAAGACTCAGTCCTTTTACGGACCTTCTTTAAGAGGGTGACTAACCCATCGCGAGTATGGCCGACATCAATCACTCCCACACACTAGCTAACTTCTGAGACAGTGGAAATGTTCCCATCGCCTGAATCTTGTATTTTCGTTCATTTCCGGACAGTAATCTTGATGAGATGAGCGAGAACCAACAAGACCTTTCAGTACTCGGCACTACGGTGCGAGCGGCCATCGAGCACGTTGAGTGCTTTCCCGCTCCCCCAAAATGCAGCAGTGTGACCTTTACCACAGAAGAACTTTCGTCGGTCTGTCCCGTTACGCAGCAACCCGATATTTCCACAGTTGAAATCTACTACGAGCCCGATAAGTTCTGCGTCGAATCGAAATCGTTGAAACTATATCTGTGGTCGTTTCGGGACGCCCAAATCTTCGCCGAAACACTCGCGTCCGATATTGCCACCGAAATTCTCGAGACGGCGGAAGCAAAGCGAGTGAAGGTGACCCTCACCCAACGACGACGCGGCGGCATTGAACTTCAGACCATCAGTGAACAAATCCGTTGAGCACCCAAGCTTGATACTCGGGAACGGCTACTCGGGGGTGAACAGGTCCAACAACTGAGCATTTGACAGTCCCACAGCTCCCCTGCTTTCGGCAGCTTCACTAAGAGCCGAATTGTCCGTAACGACGGCTATCGGGAACTGAGGCGGGTATGCGTCGACCAGTTCCTCAAGCGCAGCGGCAGGTTCGGTAGGAGGCGTACTCACGCGGATACTGACCACTCGTGAAATTGGCAACGTTCCATCGTCATTGAGACGGCCATCAAATACGACATCGGAACTTGCGCCAGTACTTGCCGTTAGATCAGCTAACCAGGAGACCAAGGCTTCGCGTTGCTCTTCTACCGATCGAGACGCCCAACCCAGTTTGGCAACACCGTCCCCATCAACCAGCAAGACTATCTCAGGAGACTCAACAACAAACCTTGCAAAATCGACTCCGCCGCGAGATGCTATTTCGGAGGGAATTTCGATCTTGCGACGTTCAGTTGATGGCACAAGACTGGCGTCATCTTCTTCATCGCCAGGCGAGGTCAGCGGTGAGACCGAAGAAATAGGGGTGTCAGATGGGGGCTGAAAGGTGACATCTGAATCTTCGTCAGCATCTTCGGTGGCGGCCTGGGCGAGTTCACCGGTTGTAAAGACACTGGGCGGACGACCGATTCCGGGGCCTTCGGAATCCCCTGAACGCTCACCAAAGAAAGTGACGTTGCTAGGATCTTCTGACTCTTCTTCGTCCGTTCCCGTGAAGCCCGTAATCTCTTGAGATATGAGGTTACTCACCTTGTCAAGCTCGTCGTTGTCGCCCTTGCCCTCAGGTGGTGTGGTTTCGGCGTCGAGCACGCTTGGCGGCCGAATAGACTTGGAGTTAGAATCATCGGTATCGTCGACGTCAGGAGCGGTGCGGATCAACGAGGCTACTCCGGAGCCGTCGGAGATGTCTGAGGCCGAGGAGGCATCGTCTTGATCATCCGAACTCGAACTAGAATCGTCATCGTCTGATGAACTCTCGTCTACCTTGGTGTCTAAAGAGTCTGGTGACGCCTCGTCCAGTTTCGTTTGCTCCGATTTCACTCCATCAGCTTTTTCGAGGCTACCGTCGGGTGACGGTTGGTCATCGGCTAGCAACGTCTCGGTCACATCTTGAGTCGCTGCGACCTGGGCCAGAATCGACTCATCTTCGGCCTTGCCGGACGAAGCATCAGGCCCAGCATCCGGAGTCTCCCCCGCGCTTGCCTTTACCTCCTCTAGTTCGGCTTTTACCTGGCGTAGCTCTTCTTGAACTTTGGAAATCTCCCGACTGGACTCAACCAGTTCCTTCTCAGACTTTTCCAGCTCCCGGTTAGCCTTCTCCAGTTCAGAGGCTGCCTGTTCGGCCTGACCTTTAACGGCATCGAGTTCGGATGCCGAAGAGTGATCCTGGTCGGTCTTGTTGGTTAGGGCCTCAAGGGCTTTTTCATGGGTCTCTGCGGCGACCCTGTACTCGTCCGCCCGCTCTCGCTCTGACGCAAGCTCAGCGGCCTTCGATGCGATCTCTTCTCCTTGACTCTCAATCTGGCTTTGGATTGCTCCCAAGTTAGATAGAGCCTCTTCGAGTTGTTCCTGAAACCGCGACGCCTGAGCGTCGGCGGCGGAAGCCCTTTGTTCTACTTCAGCAAGTTGAGTAGCAAGAGTCTCGCGTTCGACCCTTACTTCCTGCAAGGAACCCTCTGCCTTCTCCAACGCCTCCGCCGAAGAGGAGGAGTCCTGAGTGAGGCGAGCCACATCAGACCGCAGCGTTTCAAGCTCATCGTTCTGAGAATCTTTCTGTTCTCTTGCTTTGTCACGTTCAGACACGACTCGGGCTAAATCGGTCTCGAGCTTTGATGTCGAGATATCTAGCTCAACCACTCGTTCTTCAAGTTCTTCAGATCGCTGCCTCAACGCCACATGAGCTGACTGTTCAGCCATGAGACTGTCAACTTTCGCTGACTGTTCGCTGTCGACTTCCTGCAAGCGGGCAAGTTCTACCTGGAGTTCGTCGCGCTCTGCTCGGTATTCCTGAGTAGAGACACGTTCGGCGTCCCGGCTCACTCGAGACTCGCTGAGGTCTGTCAGCGCCTCACTTAAGGACTCCTGGAGTGTTGCAACCTGGTTAGCTAGGCCGTCTCTCTCAGACTTAAATTCACTGGTCTTTCCAGCTAGTTCATCGATTCGAGATCGTTCGGCGAGCAGCTCGCCGTGGGCGGCTTCGACGTTGGCCCGTTCAGCCGCCAACTGTTCGGCTAGATCTTCGGATTCGGACTGAATCGTTTGAGAGCGACGCGCGAGGTCGGCGAAGCCGTCGAGTTCGACTCGGTGGCGTTCGATCTCTTGTTCACTCTCGACCAGGCGACGTGACAGGTCTTCGTTGGTCACTACCAAACGCTGGGCCCGCACGGCTGCCTGTTCGAGATCGTCCTGAGCCGCTTTCTTTTCTTCGGACTGCTCCGCCAGGTCCGCTTCTAACTGACGAGTGACCGCAACCGAAGCCTTGGCGTCACCTCGTAGGCGGTTTATCTCGTTGTTGAGAGCGTTCATCTGTTCGACGGTCGCTGCTCGTTGCCGCTCGACTTCGTCTCTATTTGCGGTGACTCTGGCCAGTTCTCTTCGTGACTCAACCAGACGGCTATCAGCTTCGGCTTGGGCGGCGTCAACAGTGTTCTGACCCTTCCGAAGCTTGGTCAGTTCTTTCTCGAGCTCCAGTTGGTGGGTCAACGAAGTTGAGTGTTTACGCCGTGCCTCATCGCGGTCACGCACAGCCCGTTCAAGGTCATCGGCTAGCTTTTTATGATCGGCATCAGCGGTTGAACTCTGTCGCTCTTTCGAGGCTTTCATCGGAGCACCTTCGGCTTCGATTTTGGATTGTTGCACTCCGTCACCGCCGTCGTTCTCGACGCCGCCGTCTTGATCGGCTTGACGTTCGTTAGCCAGCCGGTCAACAAGGCCACGCAAGCTCGACAGCTCGTGCTCAATGGAGTCAACGTCGCCTGAATCGTTAGCTGACCCGCCGGTTGAGTCCGGTGAGCCGTTACCGTTGCTATTTTCGTCGGATTCGGCAGAAAACTGGCCTGGTTCGAACCCAGGTGGTGGCGGAATAGTCGGAGTCTGCCGGCCTGGAGCAGCGCCAGAGGCTCCGACCGCCTGCTTGACTTCTTGTGAGTCAGCGTCTTGTTTGAACTTTTCAAACTCAGCCTCCCACCCTTGCTCACGTTGAAGCCACACATAACCAGCTTCGCCAACCTCTTCAGCGGTGGCTGCTTCAGCCACACGACTCCGAAACCCATCATCGTCCTCCAGCGCTCGCTGAGCGACCGTGATCGCACGCCGAGGCAGCCGGGCCACATAGAGGAAACTCCGCATAGACTCCGGGGGCTCGACAGCAGGGTCCGCCTCGGAGCCATCACGAGCAACCGAAAAAGCCTTCTCGCAAGCCGCCCGCAACAACGATTCTGAACCCATAGTTCTAACACTCCCCTAGCATTAAGCTGCCCAATCAGGCAATCTGAGGTATTCGGTACTACTACAATCGACACACAAACAAAGAAATGAAAGTTCTTGCTAATTCATCTCTTCACCGGTAACGACAGCTAGCTGGCGAAATGGCCGGGACCATCAATTACGCCTGCCAGACTACAACGCTATCTAATTATGTAGAAGCAACAACAACTCAGGGTCGCGATGTCGAGAATAGTCGAAAATTTCACACTGGTTCCGGTCCTTCTTCTGCAGAACCGGCGATGAATGTCGCGAGAAAAGCCTGGTCCACCTCGCCAACTGTCTAATTGACCCGGTTTCTGGTGATGACTCGGCGGTCAGCCCTGAACAAACGCCTTAAGATCTTCCACTTTTTTGGTCACGTTTCCACCCTCGATCGCTTCGATCGAGAGTTCGACTCCCTCCGAAAGTGACCCAGCATGACCTGCAACTACCAGAGCGGCAGCCGCATTGAGAACCACGATGTCTCGTTTCGGGCCCTTTTCTTCACCGGATAAGATCTCGGAGAAGATTTCGACATTGCGCATTCCGTTGCCTCCCGCCAGCCCATCGGTCGATGTAACCGGTGTGAGGCCGCCGTCTTCGCACCGAATCTCCAGTTCGGCTATTCCATCAGCCGAGACATCGAACACATGGGAGGGTCCAGAAAGTGTCAATTCGTCGTAGCCTCTATGACCAGCCACAACCCATGCCCGTTGAACGTCGAGCTTCGCAACCGCATCGGCCATCTTTGAAGCCAACTCAATCGAAGATACTCCAATGACCTGGAAGGCCGGGCGTCCCGGGTGAACCAGCGGACCTAGGTAGTTAAAGATGGTCTGAATACCCAGCTGGCTGCGAGCTGGACCGACAAACCGCATCGCTGGGTGAAAAGTTCGAGCAAAGGCAAACCCGATACCGACCGAACCGACACATTGTTCCAACCGTTCCGGCTCTATGCCGATTCCGATGCCGAGAGAGTCCAAGAAATCAAAAGAGCCCGATGTTGACGAGGCTTTCTTATTACCGTGTTTACAGACGCTTGCTCCAGCGCCAGGAGTGACGAAACTTGTCATGATTGAGACGTTCAACGCGTGCTTTCGACGGCGAATCGACCCTCCCGTTCCGACAAGGTCGACGGTTCCCGGCGGCAATGTTAACGGTTGGGCCGCATCGAGCATCGCCCGAGCAAGCCCAACTAGCTCAGACGGAGCTTCGCCCTTCATCCGCAGCCCGACCAGCAGTCCGGCCAGCTGGGCGTCGGTAGCTCGCCCTGCCAAAATGTCGGACAGCGCTGCGTGCCCCTGCGCGACGGTCAAGTCTTTACCGGCGACCACCTGGTCTAAAAGGGCAGGCCAACCACCCAGCGACCCAATTAACGGTTCATTCGGAGTATTCACCTTCAACACAATATCGGTTGTACGATCACACGGCGACCGCAGCGTTCGGACGACAGACCAGGTGAAACGTGTTCAAATATTTACGTTCTCCAAGGCACGCCATACAAACACGACTATCATGGCCGCTTGGGTGAGTTGACCGGGTGACCGCGGTGTTAGGCACATACCTACCACTGAGGAAGGTCGGGGCTCCAAAGAACAGGGTGCTGGCTAACGGCCAGTCGAAGAGATTCGCAGGAAAGTGCCACAGAAAACAAACCGCCAGCCGCTTCGGCGTCTGGTAAGGGTGAAAAGGTGCGGTAAGAGCGCACCAGCGGCCAAGGTGACTTGGTCGGCTAGGTAAACCCCACTCGGAGCAAGGTCAAGATGATGGGTGGGCTGTTCGTCCGCTCGGTACAAATCGGGCACTGTCAGGTGGACCGCATAGATGGATGGTCACCACGACGAACATGGCAACATGTCGTCGCACAGAACCCCGCCTACAGGTCAGCTCACCCAGACAAACGATTGCTCTACTAGCTAGCGAAAGACCGACCGGCTCAGCTGGCCGGTTCGAACGAGCCGAGTTCGGTTCTCTTCCACGTTGAGGCCGTACCGCTTAAAGGCCACCACCCCTACACCAAGGGCAACTACTTCAAGGAAAATGGCTACGACCGGAACGATCGACGCTTCGGGAATATCGACATCGGCAATATTGCTACCAAAGAACGGCCAAAGGAGAAGATCATCGATTCGCCACGTGCCAGCGAGAACAAGATGCATAAAGAGCCCAATTGGCAGACCTAGCAACCGGCGACGTACAAGCCGTCGATTGATGGTCGACATCATCACCACCGTTAAGACAAGTAACGGACACGCCATTGTGTGTAGGTACAACGGCGTCGGAGAAACTATCTCTACTAGGGGGATCATAGCCCCGAGCGCCACAATTCTTAAATCCATCATTGGGCTACGGAATACCTCAGCCACCAAGACCGGGGCGAGCACTAAAAACCACAGAAACACGGTTTATCGAACCAGTAGCCTTCCACATTCTTCGCACGTGATGTGTGTGTCTTCTCCCAGACGGGCTATGCGGTCGAGGGCAACCACGGACAGCTGGATGTGGCAGCCATCGCACCCGCCATGGACCAGCTTGGCCACCGCGTGGCCTTCAAACTGAGGAGCCAGCTCCTCATAACGATCGAGCAGTCCGGCATCAGCGGCCGCGGCTTGGTCAACCCGTTTAGCTCGCTCTTGTTCGATTTTCGTATCAATCTCGGCGAGTGTTTCGTGCAACGTGTTTTCCACTTCAGAAACTCGTCCGTCTACCGCCGATGCCGTCGCCGATTTATCTTGCAGTTCGGCTTCAAGGCCGTCGGCCTCTTCCATGCGCTCTAGCAGGTCGTCTTCGAACGCGTCTTGTTTCTCTTGGTACCCCGCGACCTCTTCTTCGAGAGCCATTAACTCGTTCGCTGCGGTCACCGCTCCCCCGTAGAGTTTCGCCTGGGAGGCTTCCCGCTTCGTCGTCAATTCAGCTATCCGATGTTGAAGTTGACGTTGTTGCTGGGCAATTTCTTCGACGTTGTTTTCAACCAATGACACGTCGTCTCTGGCTCTTACCGCCTGGTGCTTGGCCTCAGCCAACAATGTCCGAAGATCATGGTTGGCGTGTTGATGGGTGAGCTGACGAATCTTCAAATCGGTAGCTTGTAAATCCAGAATCTTTTCGTAGGCGTCGGTGGCCATCTACTACCCTTCCGGTTCAGCGACCGGTTCTGGAGGCGGTGTAGCTTCCGGTGCGACCGGCGGCTCCTCTTCGCCTCCGCCGTCGCCACCGCCGTCGTCTGGAGGTGGGCCAGGGCGTCGCAGGCAGTCGGGTCGTCCATCGTTGTTACTGTCGACCAAGACCGGAGTACCTGTGCCCTCACGACCGCCGCTACAGAAATCTACTTCGCCTTTAACCTTAAGATTTCGGTTTCCACGGCTAGGCCCTTCAGATTCTGGAAACGCCTTTTTTTCAAGACCCTCATGGATCTTGCCCATGTAGTCGCCCCAAATTTCGGCGGGCTTGCGGCTCCCCTGCTGGGCTCTTCCGTTTAGGATCACTCGCTTCTTCAAGTCGGGGTGGCCAATCCACACTGCGGTTGCGTAATATTCGGTGTATCCGACAAACCAAACATCTTCGGCATTCTGAGCAGTACCCGTCTTACCAGCAGCCGGATGCCCATTCATGCGCTTCGGCACCTGGAAGCGCCCCGTCCCACTGACTACGTTACTCTCCAACACTTCCGTAATTTTGCGAGCCGATTGAACTTCAAGTGCCTTAGTCGGCTGCTGCTCATGTTCATAGATCGTGTTTCCTTCGCTGTCCTCGACCCGTTCGATGTACCACGGCTTGTTGTACATGCCATCGTTACCCATGGCCGCATAGCCACCAGCCATCTCAATCGGATGTACCTCGGACGCACCCAGAGGAAGAGCCAAACCTGGGTTCAGCTCGGTGGTGACCCCCAGCCTTTTAGACACCTTTACTACCTCATCGTTACCGACGATCTGACCCAAACGAACAAACCCACAGTTGCTTGACACCCGGATCATACTCGCTATCGATCCGACGCCAGAACTAGATCCGCGAACCACATACGGGTTGGGGGATCCTCCAGGGTTAGAAAAAGTACACGGGCTATCGCCGCGAACGGTGTCGCTTGGTTCGAAGCCGTTCTCGAACAGCGCCGCCATTACGAAGGTTTTCATGGTCGAACCGGGTTGACGGAGCCCCTGAGTAGCCAAGTTAAACTGGTCCCTTTGAAATTCGGAACCACCGATTAGAGCGCGGACAGCCCCGGTGTGGGTGTCCATAGTGGCCATGGCCATGGTAAAGCCATCATCGTTTTGAGGCAGAAGTTCCGCCCTGGTCGCCTCGGCTTGTTTCTGTGCCTTGGGGTCAAACGTCGTGTAGATCTTTAGGCCACCACGGTAGATCAGGTTGAACCGGTCGGCTCCGTCACCGCCAAGAATCGTTTCATCCTTCAGTAAGGCCTCAAGCGCTTCACGGACGAAGTAATCGGTCGGCTTTGTTGGAGGCCCCTGGCGTTCTGCTGGTAGCGGCTCGGCATCGTAGATCTCGGCCTCTTCTCGTGTGATGAGGTCCACGGTGACCAAACGGTTCAGTATGATCTTCCGACGTTCGCGGGCCGCTTCAGGGTTCAACGTTGGGTCAAACCCGTTCGGGTTTTTGATCAATCCGGCGAGAAGCGCCGCTTCAGCCCAACCGAGTTCGGCTGCTTCGTCGTAATCCCAATACGTCTCAGCGGCCGCTTGAACCCCGTATGCGCCAGAGCCGAAGTAGACCGTATTTAGGTAACGTTCGAGGATTTCGTCCTTGGTCATTTGACGTTCGAGTCGGAGAGCAAAAAAGGCCTCGGTGGCTTTACGGTCTAGACTCTACTCATTTGTGAGCACAGCGTTCTTAATCAACTGCTGTGTGATCGTCGACCCGCCCTGCTCAATACCTCCGGCGCTTACGTTCTCGACGAAAGCTCGGAACGTCCCCCGATAGTTGAGCCCATCGTGAACATAAAAATCAGAATCTTCAACAGCCAATATTGCATCGATTACCGTCCTCGGAACTTCGTCGAGACCTATTGGTTCACGATTCTCGTCCTCTTTAAGAAGGGTCAAAAATTGCCCGTCGGCGGCAAACATCGAAGATCGTTCCGCCAACGTATTCAGTTCGACTGCTGGCGCTTCGCCTTGCCTAGCATCGAGCGCCACGCCAACTTGGGGCACGGCCGTAAATACGGTCACCGTGGCGATTAACGCCAAAGCGATCATCATCAAACCGAGCGAGCTTAACCTTTTTGCCAGCTGAAGACTCCGAAGCACCTTTCCATCCTAACCCGGCAGCGCGCTCGCTTGCAGTCAATCAGGCTCGCCGAGACTCCATATATCTTGAATCGTCATCTACCAGCTGGTTCTCACTCAAGTTGTGAGTGAAACCACCCGGCAGCCTGCCTATTCATTCCCTATCTGAGGTAGGGGTGATGTTCCAGAGACACCAGCCAAACACGAGAATACGGCGCGAGCTGGACCGGCCAAATCAGCAGACGGCACAACGGACAACCCAATAAGCGGCGCTTCAGCTTCGTCTAACACCACTACCATGTTGACCGAATGACGGTCGAGGGATACCTGCCCGGCGTAGGCAACCTTGCACGGCACTTCGCAAAGGGCGGCGGCAGCGCTAGCCGTGGCCAACGGGGCAGATGAGGCTTCTCGTCGTTTGTGACGAGAAGCACCAGCCACCGCGATTTCGACATCGGCGATAGCCGTCTTTGCCCCCTGCTGGACCGACACCGAAACGTCGACACCTGGTAGCTCTGCTCCGTTCCCGCCAACGGCTACCGATACCGATCGGAGGAACCGTTCAAGGGTCTGCTGTTCGTCGATACCGATGGGTTCGGATCGCACCAAGGCCACAGAAAATACTGAAGCTCCGGAACGCAAGCAACAATTCCAGATGTGGACGTCATCGATTTGATGTTGAACGCAACCCGAATCTCCGACCAAAGACTGCCAAAGACGGCCCACTATTTCAAACGAAGTGGAAGATGTATGTGACCAACTAGGCGGCAAATGGGCTGCCACAAGATCGGGAACACCATCTACGCCAACACTCGCCAACCATACAGCTTCAGCACCAAACTTTCCTGCTACTGCCCCAACCGCTGTATCGGCCACAAACTGCCGTATCTCTCGAACCCCTTCGACGTGGTAACGTCCAAGTAGCTGAAGCAATCCGGAGTCAGCTTCAGCTACAAAGGAATCGCCGAGAATGCCGTCTAGGCCTCGCCCAAGGCCGCTATTCGGGCGGCTTGCCTGGCCCGACGTTCGACTTTCTATTGTCGCCACTTTACCTCTTGTGGTCATACTCTGAGGGTGCTTGGCAGCGTGCGTCGACTTTTTGGGCGGCATTTCTACTGAATAATCGATAGAGGCGACACTACACCCCGCGAGACCGCCATAGAGGTAAATGATCCGAAATATATCAACATCTATTTGCTAGTTGATACAGACTCAAGAACCTTCTATTTATTCAAACATATCGATGTTTGTCTATTCATATTGCTGTACGTATCAACACGTTGAAGAGTAGATAGGGGCACAGCGACGGTGAGGTCTGTCGCTTGGTCGACGGCCATGAGTAACCCGACCACATCACCATTTCGATCTAGAACTGGACCTCCGGAAAAACCTGGAACGGTCGGCTCACTCAACAACATGATCTCACCGTTATAGCCGTACGGCTGGCCGTCGGTCACCACCTGTACCTCGGCTCGAACCGTCGTCAACTGGAGACCGTCCCGATACCCGACAAGAGATACGAGGGCACCCGAAGTTGGGGCATCTTTGGCGAGCGTCAATAGCGAACTCTCGCCCGCTTGGGCCGACGTCGCATCGAGTTCGGCGACATCCCAATCGGGGGAAACCCTTGTTTGTGTCCAGTCTAAATCAACGCCATCAACGACCCCATGTTCCAACCCCACCACCAAATGCCGATTGGTTAAAACCCGTTCTTGTCCACCGACGTTAACTCGAGTGGCTGTACCTACCCGTCGTTCACCGCAGCCTTGCGCCTCAAGCCGCAGTACTGAACCTGGCGACGGCTCAACAACAACCTCGGCGGCCCCAGACCCAAGAGAACACCCGGATACAACCGCAGCAAGAACGACAGTGACCAACCCGGTCAATCTTCGTTGATGCCACGTCCGCCGATCCACATTTCAACGGTACACGCAGCGCCGTACGTCGAATCTGAGCAAGTCCACAGAGACGATAGTCCATTTGGCTTAGGACGACCACCGTCTGGTCGGAGCCTTGTCGGTCGACACAATCTAGAACACGACAGATACACCGCTGTGTGCCGCAAAGTGGGAGAGGGTTTGTGTGTCCTCGGAAAAGCGTGGGCCCGGTGGGGCTCGAACCCACGACAAAGCGATTATGAGTCGCGTGCTCTAACCAACTGAGCTACGGGCCCCACGTTTGGCTCACGCGTCACGATGACCTGTGCAAGCCGTCCGCCCAGTCTAAGGGGACGCACAATAGGTTGCGGTCAATAAAGTAAGAGTTCTTCTCATAGAATACGAGGAGAGGAACACCAATGGAGCCCAAAACAGACGACGACGACCAAAACCACTATCTGCCTGACAGTTTTGGTCGCTACAAAGTTAAACAAAGAATCGGCCTCGGCGGCTTTGCCTCGGTCTACTCGGCGTTGGACCCCGAGCTCAACAGCATCGTGGCCGTCAAAGTCTTAGCGGACAATCACAGCGCCGACGGAGAAACCCGACGCCGATTCCTAGAAGAGGCTCGAGTCGCTCGTCAAATAGCAAGCGACCGATTAGTGAACGTTTACGATGTAGGTCAAACCGCTGACAACCGCCCGTACGTCGTTATGCAATTCGCTGACCGCGGTACGCTCGGTAGTCGCCTCGGCGAAGTCATCGAACCAACCACTCGTGATATTCGGCTGTTGGTCACTGAACTTGCCACCTGTCTGATGGCGATCCATGAACGAAATATCGTCCACCGCGACATAAAACCATCGAACCTTCTACTCCACTCGTTAAAGGGTAAGCCAGAAGATACATCAGGGGCTCTTATCCGAACCGACGAACGAGTAGTTCTCGCCGACTTCGGTCTCGCACGAGACATTTCAAGCGGGGTATCTGGCATGACCATCGCTGGTGGCACAGCCGGATACATGGCCCCCGAACAGCTTAAACCTGACGGCCAACCCGACCACAGAGCCGACCTTTACGCCGCATCATCAATCATCGCGGCCATAGCCTGCGGTGTTCACCCCGAACGACTGAACCTGCCTGAAAGTCACCTTCCCCTCCGCTTGAAGAACATTCTGACCGAACACCTATCGGTAGATCCAAACAGACGACCAGAGTCAGCCAAAGCGTGGCGGGATCAACTCTTAG
>CAZKEM010000004.1:0-4507 GCA_964551835.1 uncultured Acidimicrobiaceae bacterium
GAAGACAAGAGGCGGGAACAGTTCTGTCGCCCATGTATAGGGTTCACGTAACCGGTCAATCAAAACGTGGGAAGCATCAATTGCATCGGCTCGAGAACCTCTTTTAGCCACAAGTTCGCTGCCACGGTACGCGTACCACCAAGTTTGGTCGGACGCTCCGGAAATTTTTGACCGTTTCGGATCGATCGATCGCTGAAAAACTGGTCGAACACACCATCAAGACCTGGTCGTCCGTCCTACGTTGGGGCGACCAGGTTCTCTCCATCCCTACTGAGAACCAGTCGCTGACTAGCCGGCCGAACATATACGCTATGGGCTGTGACGACTGATCCGTTTGGAACCGAAATCTACACCGCCGCGGAATTGGCGGACCGAATTGGATCTTCGCTGCGCTCAGAGTTTCCCGACACGATCTTGGTCCAAGGCGAAGTCTCAGACCTTAAGCGAAGCCAGCCAGGTCACGTCTACTTCAACCTGATCGAACCAGCCGAGCCGGGCAAACAAAGTTCAGTGTCGCTGCCGGTTGCGTTGTTCAACTCGAACAAACAAACCGTCAACACCATTCTCAAACGAGCTAACGTCGGACGAATTCAAGACGGCATGCCGCTGCGAATTCGGACCAGTATCGACTTCTACGCAGCCAGGGGAACCCTAACACTGGCTATGTCAGGCGTTGACCCGACATTCACACTCGACTTCTTCTCAACCGAACGCGAACGTCTCGTCCAACAACTCGTCGCCGAAGGCCTCGACAAAATAAATTGCCGCCTCGAACTTCCCGCTGCGCCACTTCGGATCGGCCTGATCACAAGCGTCGGCAGCGCGGCCCACGCCGACTTCACCGACGAACTCACACAGAGCGGCTATGGCTGGAATATCGTCGTCGCCGATTGCCGGGTTCAAGGCCAAGACGCAGATCGCGCCATCGTGGCCGCAATAGATGCCCTCGCAACCCGGCACGATGTCGAACTCGTCGCCATCGTTAGGGGCGGCGGCAGCAAAGGCGACCTCGCCACATTTGATTCCGAACCAATAGCCCGCGCTATCGCCGCTAGCCCGGTCCCGGTTTTAACCGGAATCGGCCACGAGATCGACGCCAGCATCGCCGATATGGTTAGCCACACCAGCTACAAAACCCCGACAGCGTGCGCGGTAGGGCTAAACGATCGATTGGGCGAAAGCCTAGACCGAGCCGAACAACGTTGGGAACATATCAGCCAAGCCGCCGCGGTAAACCTAGCGATCGCGGAAACGAGCTTGACCAGCATAGCCACCGCTTGGGCCACGAACGCTATTCGTTCGGTCGAATCCCAGCAGCACCGAATAGACCGACTCGCAGCATCGGTGCCTCAAGCAGCGGGACGGAGACTCGCTAGCGCGGATCATGAACTCGGCGCCGTCGATCGAAGCATCGAGCGGTCGGCCCAGCGCTCCATCCGCCAACAGCAAGCATTACTCTCAGCGCATGAAGCATCGCTGGCTCGTCACGCAGCGCGCCCCGCCGAGCTGGCCGAGCAGAGACTGCTAACAATTGAAGCCCAAGTTCGGGCCTTCGACCCGAAGCGGACACTGGCCCGTGGATGGTCGATTACACGAACCAAAGACGGAGCCATCCTGCGAGACCTTGACCAGGCCGAACCAGGGTCCAAATTACGCACCACGGTCGCGAACGGCGAAGTCACCAGCACTGTCGATTCTCCGACGCAGCCGTAAAGTACTCCACATAGCGTTGAACGGCGACGTGGGATCCCACGACTCGGCGTGTAGCCCGACGGCGAAACATCGAGCATTTCGTGACCCGTCTTCGGTGGGTGCACCCGTAGACGGCTGACCCACTTCGAGGTGTAGTACCCGTTCACCGGTCATTTCTCGGCGTTGGGCAGCAGCCATTACTTCCATCACATAGAACGGTTGGATCGGGGCAGACACCTCACTAAGCGTAACCGGCCCATGACCATCCCGAGAGCCAAACCCGGACACCTTTTAGGCCGAAGTTCGATTCTCCCCTCGGCCCGATAGCGCACTTGATTGACGAACAGGCCGCTTAATCCCGTTGCCATCTCTCGGCAACGATCCAACCCAACATGACTAAATTGGTCGATTTGACGACACGGGAATATGCCGCCAGCAGCCTCTATACACGGGACAAACAGCGGCCAACTAACAAATGCAGGTTGGACCCGCTGTAACGTAATTTGCCTTTACCCCTACCGACAGAGGTAGAATGGATTTCGTGAAGTTGGTACAAGATCAGCTTCAGGAGTAAAGAGAGATTGCTTTGGCAACAGGTACAGTCAAGTTTTTTAATGCCGAAAAGGGATTTGGTTTCATTTCCCGTGAAGATGGTGACGACGTGTTCGTTCACTACTCAAACATTCAAGGGGACGGCTACAAGTCGCTCGACGAAGGCCAATCGGTCGAATTCGACGTAGCGCCGGGCCGCAAAGGAGAAGAAGCTCAAAACGTTAGAGCGGTCTGACGAAAAGAACGCTGGGTAGTTCGCTGTGAACTACCCAAAGTGTTCCCGGCGAACTTGTGTTCGTCACGGGCACTTCAGTTACATAGGTAAGAAGTGCGCAGACAAGCCTGCGCACTTCTTACGTTAAGGGATCGAACCTAGCAGGAGTCGCTTACCATTCGCCAAACGACTAGAGTGGCGAACCATGACAGTCGATTCGTCCGAAGATACCGAACCAGTCAGCTATACCTCTGCCGTAGCTGAACTTGAATCGATTCTCCTACAACTCGAGGATGACGATGTCGACATCGATGCGTTAACGTCGCAGGTCCAACGCGCCGCCGAGCTGATCAACCTCTGCCGCCAACGGATTCACTCCGCCAAGATCCAGGTAGAACAAGTCGTCACGGGTCTTGAGACCGGTGACGATGGCAATTCCACTCAGCCCGAAACAGAAGACGCCTGACTGGCCTGTCGACGGCACAAGTTCCCCGCTCTCATGGGGTAACAACTCGCTAAGGGCTGCTCCAGAGTTTGACGGTTCCATCTGCGCTTCCAGTGGCGAGCGTGTTGCCATCAGGAGACCATGCCACCGAATGCACCTTGTCTGTGTGCCCTTCGAGGGTTTCGGTGTTTTCTCCAGTCGCAGGGTCCCACAACCTGACCGACCCGTCGTCGCCTGCAGTGGCGAGGGTCTTGCCATCAGGGGACCAGGCCACCGAATCCGCCCATTCGACATCGGTATCCAGGGAGTGGGTGAATTCTCCAGTTTTTAGGTCCCAGAGTTCGACGTAAAAATCACGCCATCCAAATATGACGAGGGTCTCGCTGTCGGGTGACCATTGCGTAAACTCATTCCCGACACGAAATCCGTCGATGGTTTCGGTCAATTCTCCAGTCGCAGGGTCCCACACCTTGACCGAGCTGTCACGGCTCGCAGTGGCGAGAATATTGCCGTCAGGAGACCACACCGCTGACTCGACCGACTCTGCATGACCTGCAAGGGTTTCGATGTCTTCTCCAGTCGCAGGGTCCCACAGCTTGACCGAGCTATCGCGGCTCGCGGTGGCGACAGTACTCCCATCAGGAGACCACGCCACCGAATGCACGTCGTCTGTGTGCCCTTCGAGGGTTTCGATGTTTTCTCCAGTCGCAGGGTCCCACAGCTTGACCGAGCTATCGCTTATCTCAGCGAGAGTCTTACCATCGGGCGACCAAGCTACGAGCCAACCCCCTTCGAGGGTTTGGGTGTTTTCTCCAGTCGAGCGGTTCCAAAGTTTGGTGATTCGCTTAAAGGTAACGATGGCGAGAGTGTCGCTATCAGGTGACCAAGCTAGCGACGCTATCTTTTCTTCAGGCCCAAAGGTTTGGGTGACCTCGCCGGTTTCGATGTCCCACAGCCTGACCGTTGTCCTCTCGTCGCCGGCCGTGGCGAGCGTCTCACCATCGGGCGACCAAGCTACTAAACTCACCGACCCGGCGTGCCCTTCAAAAGTATCCAGTGCCGTCGGTCCTCTATTGACAACATAGAAAAGGGCCCCGCCAACAAGTACTACCAGCGCTGCGACAATGGCGACAATCGGCTTTCTCCTGCTTCGATGAGGAGAGAGTTCGTCCGTCGCTGCACTTTCTTGCATTTTTGTTCCCGCCATAAATAACTACTCCGACTGCTGCCAGCCTTAGTTAAACCAGCGAGCACCAAACAAAGATTAGCTGAGAGAGCTCAAATTGAATTGGCACCTAGACTTGCTGACATGACACAGCTCGAACCTTTGGAGTCGGACACCAAGACTGTGAGGAACGCACTCGGCCAAGGCGACACCGTTGCCTGCAGTGGCGAGCGTCTTGCCATCAGGGGACCACGCCACCTCATGACGACCTCAAAGCGCCGGTACCCGGCCAACGACCCGGGCCTGCCCCTGGTTTGGTTGACTCGTTGATTTGAATCGTTAGGCGGCTTGTTGTTCGAATTGTATCGGTGTTCGTTTCCCGAGTCGTCGCTGTCTGCGGCGTCGGTGGTAGATAGCTTCGACCCAATGAACGATCGCT
>CAZKEM010000005.1:0-16176 GCA_964551835.1 uncultured Acidimicrobiaceae bacterium
CACTAGCAAGGCCCTGAGCTTCAACCATACGCCCGAGCCAGCCAACTGCATTGTTTGAGTTGGAGCCTTGGGTGTTGGCGTTGTATCGCTCGGCGTCAAAGTGGCTCTTTACATTGCCACCCAAGTTACCTACAGGGATACCGCAGGCCGGGATGACTGCCATTTTACCTTGGGCCCATAGGCCGTTGTAAAGAGCGTCCATCTGTGGGTGCAACGCAAGAGTCTCGTTGCTGAAATTGGCGTTCGCAGCACTGCCTTGGTTGAGAGCCAGACCGTTGTTTATCGCTGCCCCTTTTCGGAGCTGCTGGTACGCAGCGGTTTGGGTTGGCCCTGCCATTTGAATGCCGTCCGCACCACCACGAAGGTGGATAACGACGATGGAGTCGCCTGTTGCAGGGTTGCCGGGCGCAGCAAAGACGTACTTTGGTCCGCCGATTGCAGCTGCACCTATCGCGGTAGCGCCGCTCGCTACTAGAAATTTCCTTCTTGAAAGTATGCTCATGATCGTCTCGCTATCGGATGCAGAATAGTGGGTGGGCACATAACAGCGACGCAACGTCCTCTACTTGCGCATCGCTAAGGTCAGCAATAGGCGTGGCGGCGTTAGCGCCGACAGCCGTGAGGATAGCCGTTTGAGTTTCGACCGGGATTGCACCGAGTCCAAACTGGCTAGCCATTCCAATCACTAATTCTCCGGCGGTTGTCGCGGCGCCACGAAGCACAGCGTTGTCAGCCGAAATCTCATCCGTCAATGTTCCGATCATCATCGAAGCCGAATTGTTCCAGAAGTCGATTGCGTTTGCTGTCGACAACCAGCTTGAGGCCATGTCCGAATACCCATCTGGGGTGTCCTTCATCCAGGGCTCGTTGCCCGTAGATGCAATTGTGTCTCGGAGGATTTGTGCCCCCTCTGACGCTGGGTCCTGTGGAACTGTCGCTCCCATCGCTCGCATGGCGGCCATAGTTGCTTCGTATGGACGGCGGAATTTTTCGCCATCCGAGGCAGCGAACTCTGCACTTTCGAAGATGTGTTGCAATGTAGGAACTATCGCCGTCGCGTTCGCCGTAAAGACAGCTGCCGTAGAAGCAACTAACTCATCTGATGGAGTGTCGTCGACGAAACGAATGCATAGTTTTCTAGCGATGGTCTGAGCGGTCAGTGGGTGGCCGAGAAGGAACGTAATCAGCGCATCGGCCGTGTCCTTGCCCGTAGTAACACCTCTATCGAACCCTTCAGCTCCGCCACCTAACAGTGTGATAGGTCCGGTGAAGTGACGATTGGCGTCGAACTGGAAATTGAGGAATTCGTCAGAGTTTTCGTCCGTCTCGAATGTCCAACCTGTGAATGCGAACGCTGCTGCTCTAACGTCGTCCTCGTTGTAGATCTGAGGATCTTTACCGAGGGTGTGAAGTTCGAGGATTTCGCGTCCGTAGTTTTCGTTGATACCTTCCGGATCGTTACCATCGTTGCCCGCAGCGTCGAGGTACTGAAGCATCGCTGGGTGCTCTGCTGAAGCTCGAAGCATGTCGGAGAAATTTCCGAGAGCGTTCGGACGGATCACTTCTTCTTGGTATGAGGTCACCAGAGACTCATACTCTTTATCTGGCATGCTCACGTTGAGGTGATCCATCCAGAGCTGGCACATGACCTCGTAGAGCTGGCTTTGGCTTTCATTGGCTCGTAACACGTTGGCCATGGTCAGTTCGACACGGCCAACTTCGTTTTCTTTACCGTCGTTGACTGCCTGGAACTGCACCTTACGGTCGGGATTAAAGGTTGAGAAACCGGCAATTTTCGCCTCAACGGCCGGATCAGGCGTCGTAAGCGTGAGCTGATTCGCCATGAAGTTCATGGTGCCTCGCACGGCTATGTCCTGTTCGAGTGCTGGTGTCATGCCGAATGTCAATCGGTTGACAACCCGAACCGATTCAACACCGGTACCAAGTGAGAGCGGCGAGTCTGGTTGCGGAACACCTGGCGCCGGAGGCGCTACAGGCGCAGGAGCTACTGGCGGAGCGCCAGGGGCTGGAGCAGGAGCAGGAGCAGGAGCAGGAGCACCAGGGGCTGGAGCAGGGGCAGGGGACCCTGGGGCTGGAGCCGCAGCGCCAGGAGCCGGTGCTGCAGGCGCTACCGCTGGAGGAAGTACAATTTTCGGAACGACGCCGCCGTTTGGCATTTGCGTACCCGATCCTGAAGCAGACCCTCCTGAACCCGATCCGCCGGCGCCAGAAGATCCGCCTGAACCAGAAGATCCACCTGAACCAGAAGATCCACCTGACTCATCGATGCTTTCAACATCGTCAGATGCGGCTTCGGTTTCTTCGGCTGGATTTTCGGGCTTTTCTCTCGAAGGTAGGGCGACTGAAATTTCGTCTCCACCTCCTGAGTCACCCGACTTGATTGGTTTGGTTTCAGTATCTCCGGAGGCAGAATCGCTACCCCCCGAACTACAAGCTGCGGCAACCAAACCAAGCGAGAGTGCTCCAAGCACCGCTCGTCGATTCAATGCCGCAGTAGCTGTACCACTAGCTTCCTGCTCAACAGTGACGTCACGCGTCATATTTGTAACCGTTCCCTTCCAACCCGCCTGCGGTCGGTTCGTGGTTTTTTTCCCTGGATAACTTTGTATGTAATGTAAACGTGTCGCCTCAAGCCGCCTGCTGGCTCAACGAAGAGCTGCTCTTACAACAACATCCAGTATGTTACCGGGAAAATTACCCAGTAACGACCGTTATGTAGAATTTGCCAGACTTTATGTGAACTTTAAACCTGCACTATGAAAGTAAGGTCGCAAAGGACGACTAGATAGAGGTTATGGTGTGGTATGTTCGAGATTATTTTATCGTCATTTTCGCAGGTCACAGATGCCTTCCTAGACATCCAGTTGGCTATTCCGAGTCCGCCCCGCAACAACATTCAGATAGGCCCGCTACGAGTTCACGCCTATGGCTTGATGATCGGCTTCGGGATGATTGCCGGTGTTGCCGTCGCAACCCGGCGCTGGACCGCCCGGGGAGGCTCGCCTGACACAGTCGTTCAAGTTGCCACCTGGGCTGTGCCCGCTGGAATAGTGGGAGCCCGCCTCTACCACGTTATGACTGACTGGAAAACCTACGCCGACACAGGCTGGATCAACGCCCTGAAGATCACCAACGGCGGACTAGGCATCCCTGGAGGTCTTCTCTTCGGAGTCCTATTCGCTTACATAGCAATGCGTAGACTCAACGTCGACACCCCCAAATTTCTCGACGCCGCCTTACCGGGCGTTCCGATCGCACAAGCTGTGGGTCGCCTTGGCAACTGGTTCAACCAGGAGCTCTTTGGCAGGCCATCGGATCTCCCCTGGGCGGTCGAAATAGATTCTGTCTACCGAGAGAGGGCGAGCATCCCTCAGGAATACATCCAAGCCGAAACCTTCCACCCAACATTCGCCTACGAGGCGGTTTGGAATATTCTGCTAGCTGGGCTTTTAGTCTTCGTAACCAACCGCAAACTCCTCAAGCCTGGCCAGAGCCTGTTCTTGTGGATCGCTGGTTACGGCATCGGACGATTTCTTGTCGAATCCCTCCGCATAGACCCAGCTTCTCTCGTCTGGGGACTACGCGTTAATTATTGGGTTAGCGGCTTCGCCGTGATCGGCGGGATCGCCGGTTTGATCATGACTCGACGATCCAAAGCCGAAATCGACGAAACAACAACTTCAGAGAGTGCCGACGACGCTGAACCCCAGCCAAAGGAAGCGGCAACTAAGGACGCCACAGCCAGCGCAATCAAAGACACTACAGACGACGCCAAAGCCAAAACAAAAGACGCGGCCAAATCGCTCAAAGACACTACAGACGACGCCAAAGCCAAAACAAAAGACGCTGCAGACGAAGGAAAACCGAGTCTGGACCTCGAGGAACCGGGAGAGGTCGACCTACAAGAACAACCCGACGACCCTGATGCAGCCTTTACCGTCGTCAAGGACAAAAAAACATCCGACTGATGGCGCTCGCCTAGCGGCTACTCTTCAAAACCCTCGTATATCTCTTTACACTCGGGGCAAACCGGATATTTCTTCGGATCGCGACTCGGCGTCCAAATTTTTCCACACAACGCCTCCAACGGCGTCCCTTCCACTGCGCTCGGTAAGATCCTGTCGCTCTTGACGTAGTGGGCAAATCGGTCATGGTCACCGCCATCGTCTAAGACTGGATCAACTTTGTCGAGCGTCTCAATGTTGGTCATAGATATATCGTAACTAGACAAGCTTCTCACCCCACGATGAAGTTCAACTAGCACCGTTGCCTAAACTCTCCAAGTTACCATTGAGCCAAGCAACGAAGTTACAGATCTGGAGATAAACAAAAGTATGACCATTGTAGGACTCACCGAAGCACAAACTCTGTTGGCAGACGAGGCAAGGTCAATTATGATCCTCGACGTACGGAAACCTGAAGAGTATGACGAGGGACATCTCGAAGGCGCAACACTAATCGACGTAACGGATGAGAGTTTCACTGACAAAGTATCCGAACTCGACGCGTCTGGCGAATATTTGGTCTACTGCAAGTTAGGAGGACGCAGCGCCAAGGCGGTCGAACAACTTACCCAACTGGGTTTCAACAATATTCATGACCTTGAAGGTGGCTTCACAGCCTGGTCCGACGCTGAACTCCCAATCGAAACGAACAAGGTCGACGAATAGCTCCCTGGCCCAACTAGTTCCTGACCGACGAAACCGGTTCCACTCCCCCCGAAGTCGCTAGATGGGTCATAGCTACATCGTGGGCTTCTACTGGCAGCGACTCAGCGAGAACCACGTCTCTTGTGATTCCGACCATATGCACTGACGGCTTCAGTCTCGCCAGGAACCTATCGTAGTATCCCTGGCCATGTCCTAACCGAGTCCCGAACTGGTCGAATAAGATGCCTGGGACTAGGACAACCGCTATCTCGTTATCAGGAACTTGGGGAGCGGAAACAACCGGCTGGGAAAACCCGTACCGGTGACGCTCAAGTTGCTGGCCGTCGAGACGGTGAACCGTCAAATCCATGGATGATTGCGGAGTCCGGGTTAAACAGAGGCGGCCAGGACCAATATGCTCGCCTAGAGAGGCCAAGTCCACCTCATTGTCCATAGCGTCGTACGTGACGATCAGGCCAGTGAGGCAAGACTCGGACAGGAAGTCGACAATACCGCTGACCAGCTGATTCTCGTCTACTGATTCCTGAAGAAACTTCTCCAAAGCAAAAGCTCGCCACAGTTCTTTCGATTCCATAGTGTTAACGCCTTCCGGTCAATGAGGGAAGCAACTCCCCTCAAGAATTGCCCAAGTGACCACATTCAGTCCCTTTCTTACCATATGATCGAGAGGCGGATATCCTTAGGAACTAATGAAGCTAGATCTCAAAAGATCGCCCGAAACAAGTCGGTTCGTCCTGGCGCTAATGCTATCGACGGCAACTGCATTTTTAGTTGCTGCGCCATTTCTCATCGTGATGATGCGATCGACCGGTGATGTCCCGTTCGAACCCGGCAAGTCGGATCTGCCAGTTGGCAACACTCGCCCCCTTCCATCATTGGGCATAGACGAGTCCGAGGTCGGCCGTATCGGCGAAACAGAACCAGAGAAACCACCTCGAAAGCCTAACGGGCCAGCCAAGACAACCCCAGAACAACCAACAACCATCGCTCCCCCAGAAGTCACCGTTCCTGACACGGACCTTGAAACTACTGCTGTTCCTCCCACCACCACCGTCGACCCGACGACTACAGCAGAGGAAGAACCTGCCGAACCTAACCCCTAAGTCGAAGTCATGTTCCGGGCTCAATTGACGTCGATGACGGCGCCCGACCAGTGCCCGCCTGGTCCTCTTCAGGAGGAGCTACCCCCGCAACCGTCGCAGGTGGAGCTGGCGTCTCAGGGTCTGGGTCATCTCCGCTCGGGTTCGGCGCTGCTTCTACCGCTTCGTCGCTCTGATCCTCAGCTGGCGGTAGCTCAAAGCCTTCGAGAAGACCCAACGAACTCTTTAGCCGCAAGATTCGTAGAACCGACTCATTTAAGCGTTCCTCCGAAATACGCCCAGACTCAACGGCCGTCATCACCCCCTGATACATCGCCCCCATGTTCTCGGGATATAAGAGCATGTCCATGCCAGCTTCAATCGACTGGACACCCAACTCAGACTGTGGAATGTCGGCGACCGCCCCCATGTTGAGAGCGTCGGACATAACGACGCCATCAAAATTGAGTTCAGTTCGAAGTAGATCCTCAATCAGGTAGTCCGAAACGGTCGCTACCCGGTTGTCCGGGGCGAACTCAGGAAACGACAAATGCCCGACTAGAACTATCTCGACGTCTTGCTCGATCGCTGCCTCGAATGGGATCCGTTCACGGGTGTCCCAAAGCGGCTTCGAAACCAGAACCGACGGTTTACTCTCATGACTATCAATATCGGTCGCTCCATGACCTGGCCAGTGTTTAACCGCGGCGGCCACACCGGGACCTTGCAAACCTTGGACCGCTGCGGCAACCATCTCGCCGGTAACCTCAGGGTCCTCACCGAAGGATCGGTTCCCAATTACGCCAGGATCTGAAGCTGCACTAAGGTCCGCGACGGGAGCAAGTACAACATTGACGCCTAACTCTTGTACCTCGGCTGCAGTTGTATTCGATGCTTCGCGAACACGATCGGCATCACCGGATAGTTCCGCAGCTGAAGGTGCGACTGTAACACCACTCGTGATGCGATTCACGCGACCGCCTTCTTGATCAATCGCGACAAGGAGGGGAACCGTCGATTCTTCGGCAACTTCTTGAAGTCCGGCGGTAAACGACTCCACCTGATCGACGCCGTCGACATTAGGGGCTAGATACATCACCCCACCAAGCTGATAATTCTCGATTATCTCAGCCGGAGTTTCGAAACCAAACACGGCTACATTTCGGGCACGATCTTCCTCCGAAACTTCCGTGGGGTGTAACCCTGCAACGACGGGAATGAACAACTGGCCAACTTTTTGTTCTGTCGACATCTGACCGAGCAGTACCTCGACATTGTCGAGAACTATTGGAGTGGCTTCGCCACCATCGACTCTTTGAAGCTCCGCTCGCAGCAGCGGACGGCTGTCGGCGGCCCGCACCGCAGACTCCGAACTAGAACATGCAGAAGAAACAAGAATACAGGTGACAACGGCTGCGATGACCCGTTTCATCGGTCAACCTTCTTACGTAACTCCACGTAAACTTCACGACCTACCAGCGCTTCTAGTTCAACTCTCAAAGAATCCACAACCCTCTCACTACCACGAAAGGCCTCCGGACTCTCGGTGCAACACCACGCCATCGACGCTCCTTCACTGCCCCAATCTTTTCGTTGCCACGCCCGCACCTCGGCAACTTTTTTAGTCCCGGAACCTTGGTTCCATTCGACTCTAATTGGTAGCTGCCAGCATACAGATGGTTTGTAGTCGATTGGCAAACAATCATCATCATCGGCCATTAGATGAAGCGCGCATCCCTCTCCACCAGGGAATCCTGGCCGATTTAGGAAAATGCATGCCCCGTCTACGACTTTCGTGTGGCGTTGTGAATCGTCGGAGAATATACCGTTGGCGGCCGCCGCAGCGTACTGAAACCGTTCGGGGTTGGCGGCCGCCGCTAACGCAGAGACGCGACGGGCCTCGTCTTCGTCCAACAGCTCAGCGCCGACGCTACAACAGCCCTGGTTGAGCTCTTCGGCTGGCTCGTCAAGAATGCCCTTACAGCCATTGCCCCAAATACATGTCCAGTTTGAGGCGAGGAACTTGGCGTCGAACCGCCACGAGACCTGCGCTTCGGCATCTTCGACATGGATTTCGGGCCCCGGCACCAACCCAACTATACCAATGGGCCAACAGAGTCGTTTTGCGACTCAGCTAATTACGACAGCGATGTGAGAAGTTTCTTAAGTAACGCATCGAAGTTTGAAGACAGCTCGGCTGCACGGCTCCCAAATGAGTGAATGGGTGCTCGTTCTTGATGTGCCTGGTTGATCAATACTCGGTGGGGAATCGGCGGCTTCCAAACTGTTCGAGCCCCGACCATCTTCTTGAGCTCTGCTATCCGAGCTTCGGCATCGGCCGACACCGCTGGAACACGATTGAGGACTACTCCCGCCAGGTCGAGTTTTCTGTTGTGTTCATCCCAGACGGACTCGATGAGGTCCAACACTGGGTTGATTCCCCGGAGCCCAAATACGGTCGGTTCCGCCACGAGCAACGCCCGATTGGCTGCAGCCAATCCATTTACGGTGTTAAGCCCCAACGACGGTGCGCAGTCGATCAGAACCAGGTCGAAACCTCGAAGGCCTTTAAGAGCGCGGGCAAGACGAATCGAAGCATCTTTCCGAGAAACATCAGTCTCCCGTCTCGTGAGGTCAGCGGCAGCTGGCAGTAGCCAGATGTCTTCGCTCCAGCCGGAAGCGACGATCATTTCCATTGCCGAACCGGGCTTGCGTGCTTGCAACGCGTCGCCTGTGCCGTAGTTTTCGGTCGATGGCTCAACCCCGAGCGCCCACGTAGCGTTCGCCTGAGCATCCATGTCGACAACGAGAGTCTTTACGCCACTTGACCAGGCCGCTGAGGCGAGCCCAAGGGTAACTGTTGTCTTGCCTACGCCACCTTTTTGGTTAAGTACCGCCACCGTGTTTTTCATACCATTACTCCATCCTGGCATCCGGTTTGGTTCAAATTCCAGCATAAGGCGACATGTGCCACATCGTGCCTATTCGAAATTTACGACTTCAGGACTCAAATCTACTACTAAAGCGCCGACTGGTGGACCATGCCGACCTTTCAGACCGCCACGAAACGACTAGCACGACCTGTACTTGCTACCAGCGCCATTGCAGCCCTTGCAGTCACGAGCTTCAGCATGCAGTCCCCCGTGGCTGCACAACAGGGACTATGCGCCCCTGGCGCCAGCGAACGCGTACTCGAGTGGTCAGACAGCTCAGACCCTACAAACGGAGCCGTCTGGAGCCCTGGAAGCAATCAGTTCCATATGGGCGAAGGGTTGACTATGACTGCATCCCTGGTCGACTCAGGAACCGTCGACGAAGCGTCGACACTACTCAACAGCGGCCTGCTCGCCGCGGCTTCGCCTGGCACTCGTGGCGCCCTGGTTTGGAACTTCGACTCAACTGTGTTGGCCGACAATGCCAGCTCGACTCTTTCGTTCGAATTTTCTAGTCCAGTAGAGAGCTTCTCGATGGTGTTGATCGACGTCGACGCAAAATCGGCGGAGCCGAACTCGATTGGCTGGCACGACGAAGTCACCGGTTTCGCTGACGGCGAAAACGTCTCGGTTGGTTTGGTCGCGGTCGACCCGTCGGCTGTCATGGTCGACGGGGCTTCTGCGTGGGCCGCTGACGGAACAGCCAAGACGCCAAACGAATCTTCAGCCGGCAACGTCACCATCTCTGCCACGGGAACCGTGTTCTCAGCTGGGGTGACTTATAGCGACGGCCCACGTTCGGCCCCCAACCCAGAGCGCCACGCCATCGGGGTCTCTTCAATCTCGGTATGCGTCGCTGGCGAAGCCGAATCAACGACCTCGGTCCCTCCGTCGACGACAATTGCCTCCCCCGAAGCTAGTGCTGACGACTCCCAACTTGGCGACCCGACCAACACAACACAGGCACTGCCAACCGCAACTGCCGAACCTGCCCCAACACCTAGCCAGCCAACAACGGTTCCCGAGAATACAACCGTAGACCCAACAACCACGGTCGTTGAACCGCCTGCCAACGATACTCCAGATGCCGATGGCGCAACCGGATCGCTCGATGTCACTACGACGGCATCTGAACCGGTCAGCAATGGCGGTGACTCGTATAGTTTTGGCTACACGATCACGGCAGTCAACAACGAAGACACGCCCCTCGAATCGGTGCAGCTCTTCCACGACCTCGAAAGTTCTCTTGGTGGCGCCCAATCATGGCGGATTGACAACGTGTCCGCGACCGACGGGCCTTGCATCGTTTCAAACTCCTATGATGGCGATGCCAACCCTGAACTCCTTGACTCGACCGTCGACCTCGCGCCGACCGAAATGTGCTCGCTCACGGTGGCCGTAACCGTGACCCCGGACGAAGGTAGCCAACGGTTCAAAGCTGCCGCGTCGGCGTCATCTGTCGACTCATCAACTAACGAGTCAACATCAACAAAGTCTGCCGCCGCCGTGGTGACGACCTCCCCGGAGACGAAAGAACTGGCTTTCACGGGAACGGCGGCCGAAGACGTCGCTGTTTCAGGGGCACTACTGCTAATCCTTGGAGCGACGTTACTCAGCTACCGGGAGCGGTTCTTGTTGTTACCGGTTAGCCAAAACAGAACTCGAGACGAGTACTAGATATCAACGACATTCTGTGTCGGTCGAGGAGGGTCAAACCTCTCCTCGACCACAAAGAATGTGACGACGCGATCCAGCCGATCTATCGGCAAAGCCGAGTAGCCTGGGTCTCAAGTATGTCTCCAAATGTTTTATCTGGTCCCGTTCCACAGCCACAACTCTGCTTATCCAACAAGCGGGAAGATGCGCTAGATGGCATTCCGTGTTGAAGGCTCTCTCTCGTGATTCAAGAGACCAATCGAGACTGAAACCAGCGGAACTGGCGGAGGCTGCAATTCTGGCAGATCTGACTCTAGTGGTTGTGGTAATAACACGTCTAACGCCGCTATCCGGTTTCACCCAAGTACTCGGTTGTATTCCGTTCGCTGTCTTGGCGATGCGTCACCGGCTAAAAGTCGTCGGCGTCAGTTTCTGGATTGCCTTTATCTTGACTTTTCTGCTCGCCGGCTACGGGCAAGCATTGAAGGTCATCGTAATGGTGGTTTGGGGATCGATCGCCGGGAGAGCAATCCGAAACGATTGGGGCTGGGGCCGTTCTTTCTTGTGGTCGATGACGTTGGGGTGGGTGACAACTTCGGCGATCACACTGGGACTAGTGGCGTTACTTAGTCGGTTCCGAGAAATCTGGCTGGAAGTGATAGCTAACCAATGGGAAGGCATCTCACAAATTCTTTCCCTCATTGTAGATTCGTCCAACAGCGGAATCGAATTCCTTCAGAAGAACCCACTGATTCTTGTTGCATCTGGCTTTGCTATCGTTATTTCTCAATGGACAGAGTCCGGGCGACGCAGTCTCTTAGTGGCAGTCACGACCGCTATCGTCGGCGTTCTGCTGATTATGCCGACCGTACCAAAGGGCTGGATTGCGGCGACTGACACCGCTGTCCAGGCCGGGATAACCAATTGGTGGATCAGTGTCCCGGCCGCCGAATTTATTTTCGGCCTCTGGATGACCCAGATCGTCAGGCGTCTAGGTACACCGGTCGGTCGACGAGTGCAACGGACATTCGGCCCGGCGGAAATCATCGGCGAAATCCAAGACTCGCCTTCAACCCCACAACCCGTTCCGATATCGATCTCTTCTACCATGGTTCGGGCTGGCGACCATGACCTCTATGAGATTAATGACCTTCAAATCAATCCGGGCGAATTCGTTGTTCTGACCGGGCCGAACGGTGCCGGGAAATCCACATTGTTCAAGATGCTGGCTGGCATGGATGGCGACTCGGCCGTCTCCAGGCCAGGCGGGGTCGGCCTTGGAAAGACCTTCGGCACAGCATTGATCGGTCAGCGACCCGAAAGCCAGGTCTTGGGCGCTCGGGTCATAGACGACCTCCGCTGGGGCCGTGACATCGCCGATTCGCCTGGGTTAGAACCCCGCGAATCAGAGGCCCTCAAACTTGCGGGTCTCGACGGGTTCGAGCTTAGGGAAACATCGACTCTTTCTGGTGGCGAGCTCCAACGGCTAGTAGTCGCAGGAGCGTTCCTGCGGCGGCCGAAACTGGTATTGTCTGACGAATCAACCTCGATGCTAAGTCCTACTGGACGTGAACAGATCATGGGACTCTTGGCTAAGCTTGCAGCTGCCGGGAGCACTGTCGTCCACATCACTCACATCGAAACCGAACTTGAACATGCCGACCGAGTCCTTCAGATCGAGCAACGAGTCTTGGTCGAACAGTGACTGGCCAAGAAATTATCCTCGACGGGGTTGACTACATCTACGATGTAAAGACCCCCTGGGCTCACCCTGCCCTCAACCAAATATCATTGACGATTGACCCAGGCTCAAGGCTGCTAGTTGTAGGCGAAAACGGGTCGGGCAAGTCGACACTGGCTTGGATCCTCGCCGGGCTTTACAGCCCATCGACCGGCCAAGCAAACCTCAATGGAATGCCATTAACCGGCCAGACAGCCAACCTCGGGTTTCTTATTCAACACACTCGACTCCAACTATTGAGCCCCACCGTGGGGCAAGAATTCTCAACATTCGGCATTTCTGACATCGATGCCAACCTCGCTATGACGTCAATGGGTTTGTCGACGATCGGCTTGGGGACACAACTCGAAGCCCTCTCGGTGGGACAGCAACGAAGGGTCGGTTTGGCTGTCCTATTCGCGCGAACATGTCCCGTCGTCATTCTGGACGAACCGCTCGCTGGCCTCGACCTCCATGGGCAAAGACGAATAGTCGGGGCGGTCAGCGCCCTGCCCTCGACCACGACCGTGATCACGGTGACTCACGACCTAGAGGCTTCCACTCCACTCGCTACGGACGCAATCGAATTGACCAAGGGGTCTATTAGTAAGGAGTGGGAACTATGAAGTCGGCGTTTCATCTCCTGAGATACGTTGATCGTGACTCGGTTGTTCATCGGAGTAACGCCCGAACCAAGATTCTATGCATGTCGGCAATGGCGATTTGCCTAGCGTTGCGCCCTGGTTGGATTGCCGTTGCCGGAATCTGGGTTCTCGGAGCGGCGACGTTCGCCGCTGCAAGACTTCCCTTGAGATGCATTCCTAAGTTTCCGAAAATCGTCAGCTACGGGCTTCTGGCGGGTCTAGTCCTGGGAAGTATTAGCGGCGGAGAACCCAATATCACCGTCGGGCCCTGGGTGTTCCAAGCTGGCGGATTCTTGCTACAGATTCGGTTCTCCCTCGTAACGCTGGGTCTTCTATTTCTGTCGCTTCTGCTGGGGTGGACGACACCACCAAGCGAGCTCCCCGGGGCCGTACGCTTCCTCCTCCGACCGTTTCAGAAACTGGGGCTGCCCGTGGAGGACGTAGTGGCGGGGCTCGCGCTAGCGATTCGCGTCATGCCGCTGTTGATGGACGAGCTGTCGTCAACGTTTACGCTTTGGAAAACACGACGCGACGCTCAGAATGTCGCACTTCGTACCGCGACATCTGCGGAGTCGACCAACACCGAGGAACTACCCGAACCGACCGACCGAACGGACCAACGGGTTGACCTTTTGGAGCGCACGGTTACCGATGTCGTAAATATTGCAGCGACGTCGACCACTTCTGCGGTACGACGGGCCAACGAGATCGGAATCGCAATGCAGGCCAAAGGTTCGACGACAGCCCCCGCCACCCGATCCTCCTGGGGTATGCCCGACCTGCTGGCCGCAACCCTTACCCTATGTACGGTGGTAATGGTGTTCGTTCTAGATCCATAGCCGCCAGCCAAAACTTTCACGACCCGACCGAAGTCGGGTCGCGAAGTAGTAACTTGTTGGACTTGGGTTTAGCTGGTTTAGACCCGTCCGTAGTTCATGTTGTAGCCGTTGGCGGGGTGTTGGTGTTCTGGGTGAAGGTCAATAACGTCTGCACGATCGTCGGTTAGAACTTCAATTTGGGCTCGAAGCTGGGCAATCTCGGCGTCTTGTTCGTCCCGGTTAATGCGAGCCGAGGCAAGAGCCGCATCGGCTCGTCCCACCAGCGCACGAAGATTTTCCATATCAGCCAGCAGCTGAGGGTCTGGCTGGCTCGGCTCCCGTTCAGGCTCTACGTTGTTTACCGGCGCTGGGTTGTTACCTACTTCAGCCCGAAATGCGAACAAATCGTTTACTGCCTGAGTTCGTTGTCGTTCTATTTTGCGGCGACTCTCAATCAGTTTCTCAACTGTCTTTTGATGCCTGCGGTCCAAAATCCACACGGCGGCGGCACCGAAGATTACACCGATTACCACGCCAATTCCTAGTTGTATGATCACTATCCGCCATCCATTAGTTGAGCCCAGCCAGAACTATTCGTAACACCAATGTATTAGTTTACCCTTCAGCTAGATACAAATACAAACAGGGCTAAGCAACTAGACCCATCTGCGATGTATATAGGACTAAACTGCCTACATCTGGGGCCAAACAACGTACGGGCGATGGGCTAATTTACCTAGGGAGACGGCGGTTATCGAGGGTAGGTTCTCCAATATGGTAAGCCCTATTGATTCTTCCAGCATCCGACCCAGCCCAATATTTTTTGGGCTGCTGGCGCTCGTGGGAACCGCTGGCTACTTGGCGACCACGTCATTTGTTCCGGCCAAGTTGGCCGTCTTTATCTTTGTCGTCGCAGGCTGGGTCTTGTCTCTGGTCTTTCACGAATTCGCACACGCATTTGCCGCCTTTAAAGGCGGGGATCATTCCGTTGCATCAAAGGGCTACTTGACCTTGGATCCGCGGAAATACGCCGACCCGTTAACATCGCTGCTGCTCCCCTGCATATTCATTCTGATGGGAGGCATTGCGCTTCCGGGCGGAGCGGTCTGGATCAACAGAGGAGCTATCCGATCTCGGGCCACCGAGTCGGTGATGTCGCTCGCTGGACCCGCCAGCAACCTTGTGTTTGGCGTTGTGCTGGTTGCAACGATTCCGTTGTTTGGTCTCGCCGACTCGCAACGGACGTTAGCTGAAGCCATTACAGTGCTGGCCTACTTTCAGATCTTAGCTTTCGTACTCAATATGCTTCCCGTGCCAGGCCTGGATGGCTTCGGGGCTATCGAACCTCACCTTTCACATGAGATTCAAGCCCAGATACGACCGTACCGCCAATACGGAATATGGATCCTGATCGGCGCACTGTTCTTTATTCCCGCAGTCAGCCGCATGTTCATCAACATAGTGCAAGATGTAAGTACGTTCGTTGGTTTGGACCGCAACCTTCTCAGATCCGGTTACGATCTTTTCTTCTTCTGGCGTTAGAACACGACAAATCGAAATTACTGCAAGGCTTGTTCGACAAGACGGTCGACTGCCTGGGCTAGTCCATCTTCATCGTTCGTCTTGATAACGTGATCGGCCGACTCTTTCGCGTCGATACTAGCGTTACCCATGGCATAGCTTTGGCCTGCCCACTCAAGCATCGGAATGTCATTGTGGTTATCACCGAAGGCAGCAACCTCAGACTGGTCTATACCCAATTGCGTCGCCAACTCTGCTAAGGCTCGAGCCTTCGTCACAAATGACGCGGAGAGCTCAACGAAGTTCATTCCTGAATAGCTTGCCACTACCTTGTCCCGGGTGACGTCACTGACCCGAGCATAGAGATCTTCTATGTCAACGTCTGGTCGAAAGACCAGGACTTTTTGAATCCGGTCTGGGAAATGATCGGTCACGTCACCGACTTTCGTCGTTCTATAAGAATCCGGAACTGTGGGCACAACCGTCCGAAACCCGGCTTCGTGTACTGCGCTTCGGTCACCTTCCAGAGCGAACTCGACATCAGGGATGGCCGAACGAAGGGCGGTGATCACCCATGACACTGTCGAATGGTCAATCCAGTAGCCTCGAAGGACTTCATCGTTGCCGGCGTGAAACGTAATAGCTCCGTTTGAGAAAACCCAATAGCCAGGCAAACCAAGAGCATCGATAACTTCGGTGGCAACGGTCATCGGACGCCCAGTAGCCGGCACGACGTGGATGCCTGCTTCTTCGGCTGCCCATAGTGAACGCCGTACCTTGGTAGACAAGGAACGGTCGCTGCGAAGCATCGTGCCGTCGATATCAGTTGCAATCATTTTGATCACGGGTCTACCATCCTCGAGGAAGGAACCTATTCGGCATTAAACGTACGAAGGACCGGCTTTCACCGGCCCTTCGAATACTAACCTTGTGAGAAGTCGCTTCTACTTCTTCTTTGGTCTCTCGCTACGATCTGGGTGTTTGCGAACCAGTTGCCCGGCTTGTTTGACCCACTCATCACGTTCAATGCGACCAGGGAACGTCTCGATAGCATCGTTCACTTTCTCAACATCACCCTTGGTGAAAGCAGCCAACTGCTCCCACGTCTGAATAC
>CAZKEM010000006.1:0-11380 GCA_964551835.1 uncultured Acidimicrobiaceae bacterium
ATGGAAGGTGATCAGCCCAAAGTGCTGATCAACGCCACCGGCAACCGCACGACGCCTTCTGTAGTCGCCATTACCGAGAAGGGCGAACGCCTCGTCGGACAGCCCGCCCGTCACCAGCAGGTGACGAATCCCGAGAACACCATCTTCTCGATCAAGCGATTCATGGGTCGGCGTCATGCTGAGGTTGAGTCAGAAGAAAAAGCGGTTCCGTATCCGGTGACCGGCGGTGATCAGGACTTCGTCAAAGTCAAGATCCGCGACAAGGAGTACACGCCGCAGGAAGTCAGCGCGATGATCCTGCAGGAACTGAAGAAGACCGCGGAAGACTATCTCGGAGAGACGGTCGATCGTGCGGTCATCACCGTTCCCGCGTACTTCGACGACGCTCAGCGCACAGCGACACAGGAAGCTGGCACGGTCGCTGGCCTCGAGGTGTTGCGCATCATCAACGAGCCAACTGCTGCCGCTCTCGCCTATGGCCTCGATAAGGGCGAAGACGATCAGACCATCTTGGTCTTCGACCTCGGTGGCGGAACGTTCGACGTGTCCGTCCTCGAAATCGGCGACGGCGTCTTTGAAGTGAAGAGCACCTCAGGTGACACCGAACTGGGTGGCGATGACTGGGACCAGGCCGTAATCGACTGGCTCGTATCGCAGTTTAAGAATGCTCATGGCGTCGACCTCGCCGCTGACAAGATGGCTGCTCAGCGCCTGAAAGAAGCGGCAGAAAAGGCAAAGATCGAACTCTCCCAGACTCAGCAGACCTCGATCAACCTTCCGTTCATCACCGCCAACGCCGACGGCCCCCTTCACCTCGAAGAAAGCCTGAGCCGAGCCAAGTTTGAGGAACTCACCGCAGACCTCCTGAAGCGAGTAAAGGTTCCATTCGAAGCAGCTATAAAAGACGCTGGCCTCAAGATGGGCGACATCGACCACGTAGTTCTAGTCGGTGGTTCGACCCGCATGCCAGCAGTTTCGGAACTCGTCGAAACGATGACGGGCAAAGAAGCCAATAAGTCAGTCAACCCCGACGAAGTTGTCGCCGTAGGTGCTGCGGTTCAAGCTGGCGTACTCAAAGGAGATGTCAAAGATGTTCTGCTTCTCGACGTCACACCGCTGTCTCTTGGAATCGAAACCAAGGGCCAGGTTATGCACAAGCTGATCGAGCGGAATACGACCATCCCAACTCGACGCACCGAGACGTTCTCAACCGCAGAAGACAACCAGCCTGCAGTAGAGATCCACGTGCTCCAAGGTGAGCGCGAGATGGCGATGTATAACAAGACACTCGGTAAGTTCCAACTTGTCGAGCTGCCACCTGCGCCTCGCGGCGTGCCTCAGATCGAAGTCACCTTCGACATCGACGCCAACGGCATCGTGCACGTCTCGGCCAAAGACCGGGCGACCGACAAAGAACAGTCGATCACGATCACGGGTCAGTCCACGTTGGATGACGACGACATCGAGCGAATGGTCAAAGACGCCGAAGCTCACGCAGAAGAGGACGCAGCTCGACGCGAGGAAGCTGAGGCTCGTAACAACGCCGACTCGCTCGTCTACCAGACCGAAAAGCTTCTCAAGGATCAAGAAGACAACATTCCAGCGGAAGAAAAGTCAACCGTTGAAGACGCTCTTGAAGAGTTGAAGAAAGCTATCGCTGGCGATGACGTCGAAGAGATCAAGACTGCAACCGAGAAGTTGATGACTTCAAGCCAAGCCGTCAGCACCAAACTCTATGAGCAAGCCGGCCAGGCTGCCGCTGCGGACTCTGGTTCGGCCGAAGATGCCAATGATGACGACGTTGTCGACGCCGAAATAGTCGAAGACGACGACGGTGACTCGGAGCAAGAAAGTAGTGCCGAATAGCCGTGGCCAAATCAGACAACGATAATGCATCACCGACCGAGCGTTGGGCTGACGATGTGGTCGAAGGGGCCGCTGCAGCGAAGTCTGCAGAGTCCGGCCCCGGAGGCATCGTTCATGAGTTAGCGGGCGACGAGGACGAAATGTTGTTCTCGACTCCCGTGCCTGATGAGCCCCCTGTCGAAGTCGTCGATGGCAGTGAGAATAATGACAGTAACGTCGGCAAAGACGATAGCGATGACGTGGAACTCGTCGATGCGGGTGGAGCCGTGGAAGACGGGCCTGCGCTGGACGACTCTTCGTTAGGCGAGCCGTTCTCGGTCGAAGGTCTGATCTCGGACCTTGAGCGGGTCACTCAAGAGAAGAACCAGTACCTCGACACGTCTCGTCGTCTTCAAGCAGACTTCGAAAACTACAAAAAGCGAGTCGCTAAAGACACTTCGGACGCAAAGATCCGAGGAAAAGAATCGGTCGTGTCCAGTTTGATGGGTGTTTTAGACGCCTGTGATGGCGCCATTGAGAACGGGGCAGAAGACGTCGAGCCAATTCGGACAGCTCTGTTGAGTGCATTGACGAGTCAAGGCCTAGAACGGATCGACCCAGTCGATGCCGCGTTCGACCCAGAACAACATGAAGCAGTCATGCATGAACCCGCAGAGGATGGCGAAGGTCCAACCGTCGCCGAAGTCATGCGTCCCGGATACAGCATCAGTGGGCGGGTAGTCCGTCCAGCGATGGTCCGGGTTCGCGGGTAGAAGTAGTTATAGAGAGAAGTAAGATCTTATGCCACAACAAGACTGGCTAGAAAAAGATTTCTACAAAACCTTGAGCGTTTCCGAAGACGTATCTGACGCCGAGCTGACAAAGGCATACCGAAAGTTGGCCCGCAAATATCACCCAGACGCAAATCCGGGTGATCAACAAGCGGAAGATCGTTTCAAGAAAATCTCCGAAGCCTACGATGTTCTAGGTGACGAGACTCGAAGAAAAGAATACGACGAGTTACGTCGCTTGGGGCCCGCAGGTGGGTTCGGGGGTTTTGGTGGCCGTCCAGGTACAGGCGGTGGCGGCGAACCGGCCTACGATTTCTCTGGCCGAGATTTCTCGGGCCAAGACTGGTCCGACATTCTCGGCGACCTATTCAACAACCAGGGCCAGACCGGTGCGAACAGTGCTAAGCAAGGCGATGACTTAGAAGCTTCGCTCAGTCTCAGTTTCAACGACTCGATCTCTGGCGCGACGACTTCGGTTCACTTGACTTCCGACATCGCGTGCACGATATGTCACGGTTCGGGAGCCAAGCCAGGAACGACTCCGACGGTATGCCAAGCCTGCAAAGGTCGGGGCGTATCCGACCTGAACCAAGGACTGTTCTCGTTTAGTCAACCATGTTCAGCATGTAACGGCCGGGGCCGTGTCGTGGTTGACCCGTGCCCAACATGCAATGCGAGCGGAATTCAAAGAAAACCTCGCCAAGTAAAAGTACGAATCCCAGCCGGAGTTAAAGACGGACAACGTATTCGGCTCAAAGGGCGAGGAGCCCCCGGCCGCAACGGAGGCCCGACCGGTGATCTATTTGTAAAGGTGAAAGTAATGTCTGACGAAACGTTCGGTCGCTCGGGTAAGAACCTCACGATCGACGTGCCAGTGACCTTCGCTGAAGCGGCGCTGGGCGCCAAAGTCAAGGTGCCCACAATGGCCGGTGAACAGGTAACCCTTAAAGTTCCTGAAGGGACACCATCGGGCAAGACCTTCCGAGTCCGTGGCAAGGGAGTCGCGACCTCGAACAGCACCGGGGACCTGCTCGTAACCATTGTGGTCGACATACCGACGCATCTCAACCCGCAACAAAAGGCGGCAGTGGAAGCCTATGCCAAAGCGTCAGGGGTTTCCCCTCGAGAACATCTCGACTCAAAATTTGGTTAACGAAACTCAACTCGAAGTAGCGAAAGGACAGCATCGATGGTAAGCGATATAACGGCCGTCTACGTTATTTCGGTCGCGGCAGAACTCGCCGGATGTCATCCTCAAACACTTCGTATCTACGAACGCAAAGGCCTGCTTACTCCCGCTCGTACCGGCGGAGGGTCTCGGCGCTATAGCGACGCCGATCTGGCCCGGCTGCAACGCATCCAAGAGTTGACCGAAGAGGGCCTGAATTTGGCTGGCGTAAAAATGGTGCTGGCACTCGAATCCGAAGTAGCTCGATTGCAAAACCAGTTAGCAGATCTCGCAGACCAGTCAGCCCTAAAGGTCGCCGAAACTCATCGTCAATACCGGCGAGACCTTGTGCATGCGCCTCGCGAAGTTACCGTCTACCAGAGGCCACGCCCACCTCGCTGACCCGCCGGACAAGCAATATCCCATCAATCTAGGACATACAACGGAGCTTACTATGGCTGTTGATCCAAACAAGTGGACTATCAAAACTCAGGACGCGGTTAAGGTCGCTATCGAACGTGCGACTAAAGAGTCGCATCCCGAAATAACCCCAGACCACCTATTTTCGGCCTTGCTCGGTCAGGCCGAGGGTGTTGTTTTACCGATCCTGACATTATTGAAACGCCCACCCGCGAAGCTGCGGACCGAAACCGAACAGGCGCTAGCTGAACTGTCGAAAGCGTATGGAAGTGAGCCCAAGTTTTCGCGACAAACCGACCGAGTCTTGGCCGACGCGGACGCGGTTCGTGCTGACTTAACGGACGAATATATTTCGACCGAACATATCTTGCTTGGCTTGGCAAATCCCGACCCTGGTGGGGCAACGGCAAAGCGAATAAATCTGACTCGCGACGAACTGTTGGAAGCGTTGCAACAGGTTCGAGGTTCGCATCGGGTCACCAGCCAGAACCCCGAAGACAGCTATCAGGCGTTGGAACGATTTGGGCGCGACCTAACCGACGACGCTCGAGCAGGCAAACTCGATCCGGTGGTTGGACGCGACGAAGAGATTCGGCGGGTGGTTCAGGTGCTCAGTCGTCGAACTAAGAACAACCCGGTCCTCATTGGTGAACCCGGCGTTGGTAAAACAGCAATTGTTGAAGGCCTGGCTCAGCGAGTGGTTGAAGGTGACGTACCCGATAGTCTACGAAACCGCCGAGTGGTATCGCTCGATATTTCGGCGATGCTTGCTGGAGCAAAATTTCGAGGTGACTTCGAGGAGCGACTGAAGTCGGTCTTGAAGGAAATTACCGACGCCGATGGCGAAGTCATCACCTTCATTGACGAGATGCACACGGTTGTTGGTGCTGGCGCTGGCGGCGAGTCGGCCATGGACGCATCGAACATGTTGAAACCAATGCTGGCCCGCGGCGAGCTGCGTATGGTAGGCGCCACGACTCTCGACGAGTACCGCCAACACATCGAGAAAGACCCGGCGTTAGAACGCCGATTCCAGCAAGTGTTTGTTGGCGAACCATCAGTTGAAGACACCATTGCCATTTTGCGTGGCCTGAAAGAGAAGTACGAAGTCCACCACGGAGTGCGCATCCAAGACGGAGCATTGGTCGCCGCAGCAGTCCTGTCGGACCGATACGTAACCGGAAGGTTCTTGCCCGACAAGGCGATCGATTTGATGGACGAAGCGGGCTCGAAACTTCGGATCGAAATAGACTCGTTGCCGACTGAGATCGATGTTGTTGAACGCCGCACCCGTCAACTCGAGATGGAGAAGGTCGCTCTCGGTAAAGAGCGCGACGACGAGTCTATGGAACGCCTCGGAGAACTCGAAGCTGAACTAGCGGACTTAAAAGAGCAGTCCGATGGAATGAAAGCTCATTGGCAGAACGAAAAAGAGGCCATCTCAGTTATCGCTGCGCTTAAAGGCGAACATGAACTGCTGAGAAATCAGGCCGAACGGGAGTCAGACCTGGAACGAGCGGCCGAGATCCGCTACGGTCGGCTGCCCGAGCTAGACAAACAGATTGAAGAAGCCTCAGTGGTTTTAGCCGATCTCCAGGCATCCAAAACGATGCTCAAAGAAGAGGTCGATGAATCCGACATCGCCGAAGTCGTTAGTCGGTGGACTGGGGTTCCATCGACTCGCCTAATGGAGGGTGAAGCTTCGAAATTGCTTCGACTCGAGGAAGAGCTGCATGGTCGAGTCGTCGGTCAGGATGAAGCGGTGTCGTCGGTGGCGCGTGCTATTCGCCGCAGCCGATCCGGCCTAGCTGATGAAAATCGACCGATCGGTAGTTTCTTGTTCTTAGGTCCGACCGGTGTTGGGAAAACGGAGCTAGCGAGAACACTTGCGACGTTTATGTTCGACGATGAACGGGCGATGATTCGCATCGACATGAGCGAGTATATGGAGAAGCACTCAGTCAGCCGACTGATCGGGGCACCTCCCGGGTATGTCGGTTATGACCAAGGTGGTCAACTAACCGAAGCTATCCGTCGTCGACCGTATGCGGTAGTGTTGTTAGACGAGGTTGAGAAAGCCCACGCTGATGTCTTTAACGTCTTGCTCCAGCTGCTCGACGACGGTCGGTTGACCGATGGTCAAGGTCGAACCGTGGATTTGACTAACGTCGTCTTGATTATGACGTCGAACCTACCAGGGGACCCGAAGGACTTTTTCCGACCCGAGTTCATCAACCGGGTCGATGACATTGTCCGATTTGCTGAACTGTCCGAGGCGAACCTGGTTGACATCGTCGATATTCAACTTCGGGCGCTGGTCGGCAGGCTGGCGCTAAAACGTCTATCGCTCGAAGTATCAGATGCGGCTAAGGCTCGCCTCGCTACGTTGGGCTATGACCCGATGTTCGGTGCGAGACCACTGAAGCGGGTTATTCAACGCGAACTCATCGATGAGTTAGCGGTGCTGATTCTCGACGGTAAAGTCATGGAAGGTTCAACTGTACGTGTCGACACTAACGGCGAGGACTTGGTCATCACAAGTTAGGTCTCGCAGAATTCTAGTTACCTTCACCAACACAGGCCGATGCCCCCAACATTTTGGTCAGAGCTTCGGTGGTGCGTACGCCGCCGTTTAGGCGGTAGCCTGTTTTAGTGCCTGCAACGATAGTAGTTGGAACCCAGTGGGGTGACGAAGGAAAAGGTAAGTTCACGGACTTACTGGCCAAAGAGATGACGATGGTCGTCCGTTACCAGGGCGGCCATAATGCTGGCCACACCCTTGTGGTTGACGGCGAAACTTTCGCCCTGCAACTCGTGCCTAGTGGCGTCTTGTACGATCACACGACGCCAGTAATCGGTAACGGTGTCGTTGTTGACCCGTTGGTTCTCTTGGCAGAAATGAAGATGTTGACCGACCGTGGCGTTGATTGCTCAAACTTAAAGCTTTCCGGAAACGCGCACTTAATCCTGCCGTACCATCAACAGCTCGACGCGCTTCACGAGCGCCATCTGGGAAAGAACAAACTCGGTACTACCAAACGAGGGATCGGCCCCGCTTATGCTGACAAGTCCATGCGTACAGGTATTCGCGTGCAAGACATGCTGGACGAAAGTATCTTCCGCGCTAAGGTCGAAGCTGCGCTTGGGTATCACAACAAAGTTCTTACCAAAGTCTTCAACCGACTTCCCTTGGATCCGGACCAGCTTGTCGAAAAAGTTCTAACAGAATGCCTTGAAGGTCTGCGCCCTCATATTGCTGACACCATTAATCTGATTCATGGTGCGCTCGAGTCCGGTAAGGATGTCCTGTTCGAGGGTGCTCAAGCAACCTTTCTCGACCTCGATCATGGGACGTACCCGTTTGTAACGTCGAGTAGTCCCACAGCAGGTGGGGCGTGCCCGGGAGCCGGTGTCGGCCCGAGACACATCGACCGGATTGTCGGTATTGCGAAGGCATATGTGACCCGTGTCGGTGCCGGGCCATTCCCAACCGAACTGTTTGACGCAGATGGTGACGCCATGGTCGATATCGGTCGAGAGTTCGGCACCAATACTGGTCGTCGTCGCCGTCCAGGCTGGTTCGACGCTGTCATGTTGCGCCACGCCGCTCGCTTAAACAGTCTGACCGAACTCGCAGTCACTAAACTCGACGTCCTCGATTCTTTCGAAGAAGTCAAGATTTGTGTCGCCTACGAAATTGAGGGTGAGCGGGTGGAAGAGCTTCCGTATCATCAGTCAAGTATTCATAAAGCGACGCCTATTTATGAGACGCTGCCTGGCTGGAAGACCGACCTGACCAAGGTCACCGATCGTAAGGACCTTCCCAAGGAAGCGATTGAGTATCTCAATATTGTTGAGACGAGAACGGGTGTTCCTATCTCGCTTGTGTCGACTGGTCCGGGACGTGATCAATACATTCAGTTGGACTAGCTACCCCGCTTTAGGGCGTGCTCTCGAGGCGTTCACTCATTTCTTGGGCGAGTCTCTCTGCCCGGCCCTGCTTGTCTCGGACAATCTGATCGAGAACTGTTCCGCCTTCGGCGACAACTGGAGGGAGCTGATCGTAAAGAGGCTCTTCGTGTAGGTTTGCCTGCCTAATGAGCTCCTGTGGGGAGAAGGCCTTGTCTTCAAAGCCATCGTCTTGGTCGATGGGCTCAAAAGATGGTGCAGCGGTAGTAGCGAGTGGGGGAACGACGTTTGGCTTTTTGTTGGTCGGGTCTTGGGTGGTTTCGCCATCCGCGGGTGTAGCTGCCGGCTCGACCTCGGCTGGGTTTGGCTGTGCTGGATTTGGTTGTGTTGGGTTTGGTTGTGCTGGCTCGTAGGTTCGGGTCGAACTGGGTTCCCCCATTCCGGATTGCGTCATCGGCTCCGAGCGCTGTTCATTGAAATACACAAAGGTGGGGCCTTCTTTGTTGGTTTGGCTCTTCAGTTCGGCCCTGCGGTCCTTCGCTGTTTTTGGGTCGCCAACAGGAGCGATTGTCCCCCCGGACCGTACCCCGGAAAGCCGTAGTGTGCACTCGAGACAGGTCGGATGTTTGCGTCCCTTCGTATGTGCTAAGTGTTGTTCGCAGAAGTTACCGAAACAGATTCCACATACGTCGTCCGCTGCGTCCAACGGATCTACATAGCAGCGCCCAGCCATAAAATTTCCCCTTTCAAGGTTAGACATTCATCGACCTAGTTGGCCTGGTGCTTAAGAAAATGGGCTTCTTTGCTCCCCGGTCGTTATCGTGAATGATGTGCCTATTTCAAACGTTCTGGCTGAAAGATATGCAAGTCAAGAGATGACCGACCTGTTCGACCCGGTAAACCGGGTTCGTACGGAGCGTCAATGGTGGTTAGCTGTCCTTTCTGCTCAACGAGACTTGGGGCTGGAAATATCGGCTGATTCTATTCCCGCGTACGAAGCTGTAATCGATGAGATCGATCTTGAGTCGATACAGCGCAGGGAACGTGAGACCAGACACGACGTAAAGGCTCGATTGGACGAATTTTGCGGGCTTGCTGGGTTTCAAGACCTGCATAAGGGTTTGACTAGTCGCGACGCGACCGAAAACGTCGAACAGCTTCTCACGTGGCAAGCGCTTAAGCTCGTTGAAGGTCGTGCTGTGGCCTTGCTGGACCGCTACAGCGAGCTGGCCGTCGAGTACGGTTCGCTGGTCGTGGTCGGCCGCACTCATAACGTCGCTGCGCAGCCCACTACGATTGGAAAACGGTTTGCTCAGCAAGGTGAAGAGTTGCTGGCGGCATACGAGAATCTGGTCGATCTTCGAAGCCGTTTTGCTATTCGTGGTGTCAAAGGCCCTGTTGGCTCCCAGCAAGACCAAATAGACCTCTTGGGTGGGGCGGACAAGGCGGCCGACTTAGAACTACGACTGAGCGAATACTTAGGTGTCCCACGTGTGCTAGATGCCGTGGGGCAGGTGTACCCTCGTTCGTTTGACTTCGGCGTGGTAGCGGCGTTGCTTCAATTGGCGTCTGCGCCCGCAAATACGGCACTTCAGATTCGTTTGATGGCGGGCCACGATCTCGCTACCGAAGGTTTCAAGGCTGGCCAAGTCGGGTCTTCGGCCATGCCCCACAAAATGAACACCCGTTCTTGTGAACGAATCGCTGGGTTGTTTTCGATCATGCGTGGACATTTGACGATGGCAGCAAATTTGGCTGGTGATCAATGGAACGAAGGCGACGTGTCATGTTCGGTCGTTCGACGTGTCGTCATTCCCGACTCGTTTCTCGCCATAGACGGTTTGTACGAGACGACGTTTGCCGTGCTGAATGAGTTTGGTGTGTTCCCCGGGGTGGTCAGCGCGGAAGTGAAGCGTTATCTGCCATTTATGGCGACGCCGACATTGTTGATGCATGCGGTTCGCAATGGCATGGGCCGTGAAGTTGCCCATGAATTGATCAAGGAACACGCGGTAGCGACCGCGCTAGAAATGCGCGAAGGTAAGGCCGACGGGTCAGCGGTAATCGCTCGTCTTGGCGCAGATGGACGGTTCCCTGGCGAGAAGTCAGAATTGTCAGCCTTGGTCGATAACCCGGCTTCGTTACTTGGAGCGATTGATCAGCAGATTGCTGGGGTGTGCGGCCGGATTCGACGGGTCGCCGAAGGTAGACCTGAGTCGAAGTATCGGGGAGCGGAAATCCTTTAGTACCTTTAGGGATCCTGGCAGAGCTAGCTACTGCGACTGATTCCGGATCGCTTTAGAACCGATGCAGGCACGCCAAATTCTCGGAACGCATAGTATGAAATACCTTTACGATCGGCGTAGCCCTTAGCCACTTTGACGAAGTCGTCTTCAAGGTCTTTGACCGCAATAGATGACTCCAGGACTTCGATTTCTTTGTGTAGGTCTAACCGTTCTTGGGTTAGCTGCAGCCTTTGTAGTGCATCCGCTGAGTCAAGTTCGATCTCGAGCTTCTTCAGTCGAGCGCGAATAGAGGTAGGTGTCCGCTTGCGACCACGTTTCGGCTTATTGGCTTCTAATGCCTCTAAGTATGCTCTGACCGAGCGGCCCTCGGCTCGCCCTAGGGCCAGAGCTTCTTTGTGGTCGCTGGTCATTTTTTGTTTTTTCGAAGCGCTCATAGACTCTCATTGTGGCGGAGGTATTGCTCAATAGTTGCCTAAGCCGATGGTCGTTCACCATACCCCAGATTGCATTGATATGCAGCTGTAGTTGGCCATTATGCACTAGTAGTAGCGTTTTTGGTGTGTCATAGAGTTTGTAAAACTAAAAATGAACCCGACTATACGTCGGATTCATTTGAAGTGGTCGGGACCGGCGTCGATCCGGTGACCTAACGCTTTTCAGGCGTCCGCTCTGCCAACTGAGCTACCCGACCAACGTGTTTCTTGCGTATTTGTCCCGGAGGCAAACTTGCAAGAGACTCGAAGGGTTTCCGGTTCTTGTTGTTCCTGGTATGTTTTGGCTGGGAGGGCGAAATGGCTAGAAACTCGAAGGGTTTCCGGTTCTTGTTGTTCCTGGCATGTTTTGCCTGTGAGGGCGAAATGGCTAGAAACTCGAAGGGTTTCCGGTTCTTGTTGTTCCTGGCATGTTTTGCCTGTGAGGGCGAAACTGCAAGAAACTCGAAGGGTTTCCGGTTCTTGTTGTTCCTGGCATGTTTTGCCTGTGAGGGCGAAACGGCTAGAAAC
>CAZKEM010000007.1:0-18331 GCA_964551835.1 uncultured Acidimicrobiaceae bacterium
ACCACGAGATAGTACTCGACGCCGTCTACGGCCCGCTTTGGGCCCGACTAATGATCGGCCACCTTCCCCTTGAGGTGGGCGACGCGGCAAAAATAACCGGAGCGATCTGGCCAGGAATTTCCTCAACGCCCACTGGGTGACACTCGGCAAGATCTGACGCTTGATGCTCTTAGTGACCTATTTGTTTGACTCCGGTGAAGTAGATCTTTGGTGGTCTCAGGGCGTGACCGTTGGGTACGAACGGATCGTAGGGTTGCGGTTGCCATATCAGCGCCCGGATGGCACCTTTGCCGCAGGGAAGTCCCGGACCGTGGTGGTGGAACGTGACCAACTGCGAGACTTACTGCTAGACGAGCAAGCCCGCGAGAGTTTGTTTCCTGGGTATGAAACCGAGTTGCGTTCTCGCCCAACGTCGAAGGTTGTTCGCCTGGGCATCGGGCCCGGGGTCGCTCACGTTTCGTTAACCGAAGCGTCTCCCGGGCGAACCAAAATATCGATCGATCATCGCAAGCTTCCCTCGGTTGCCACTGTCGAGGAGTGGAAGTTTTTCTGGGATGAATGGCTGAAAGTTATCGACCAAGGCCAACAATAGAGCTCACCAGGGCAGCCAAATTTGTCACCGTTTAAAGTTGTGCCTGTGTTAACCCGAATCTAGATCGTCGACCGTTGGCAACCGGTTAGGCGGGTCGGTGGTGGTGTGTAGCTGGCCACTGGGTTTGTAGATCTGGAGCCGCCGGTCGTCGGGCTTTAGTTTGATTGACCACTGACCTTCGTGGACTCGGTGGTGGTGGGTGCCGCAGAGCGGAACAAGGTTATCGAGGTCTGTCGTACCGTCGTTTCGCCATTCGGTTATGTGGTGGAGCTGACACCACGTCAACGCTCGACCGCATCCAGCCCAAGCGCAGGTTGAATAGACGGAGCGTAACGCAGTCCATTGAGCAGTGGTAGCTGTCCGGTACTTCCGGCCAACGTTGATGGGAACTCCACGATGGTCGGTGGCGACGCGCTGCAGCGTAGCGTCGCAACTAAATCGTTCGATAGTTTCAGGCGGCAGGCTATGGCCGTTGCCGGTTTCGCGTATCGACCGGGCGTGCGGCCCGGTACTCATTGTCTTGTAGTCGACGACCACTGAGATATGGGGTAGGTTCGACGAACGTTTATGTGAGTTCGTCACCAACTCGACGAGGGCAGCGGCAGCCAGGTTGCTGTTCTTGCCGACCTCTCTGCCTTCGACGTTGGCCAGAGTTTTGGTGTGTTGGTCAATGGCATTACTAAGGGCTTCGTATCGTTCAGGGTCGAGCTGCCCTGAGAACTTCCCCATGCCGGTCTTGTTATCAAACCAGTGGTTGAATTCGGATCCCGCGCGTTTCTGCATTGCATCTTTGAGCCCATGGTCTTGGCGCGTTCGATCCACCTCATTGCGAACAATACGGTCAAACCTGTCGGGCGGTACCGTCGCCGCTTTTTGGATTAATCGTTCGCCATCGAGTCGTTCGCGTTCGTCGTCAGTTAGCGGCTTGAGCCTACGGGCTAGCGAATCGACATGGTCGAGGCTTACCTGTCCGCTGGCGGCTGCTTGGCCCAGCCCCGGCATCTCAGCAATGGTGCGCGATCGAGCGGCATCCTTACGTGCGGTAGATGTGCGAACTTGACCGCCCGAAGCTAGGAGTTCTTCTGCGGGCGCAGAATGACCTTGAGCGGCTAGACGGTCGGCTTCAGCCCCGACTCTCCAAATCAATGCGTCGACACCAGCCTGAACTCGCCGTACAGAACCGAGAAGCCCCTTCAGATCTTTTTCGCCGAGGCCTGCCACCTGAACGGCTTTGAGAACGTCGACAAAAGCCAGCATCTCGACACACCGGGAATCAGAACAATGGCTGTCACTCACTTACGACCTCAACTAGTCCAAACATGGTTTAGGAGGGCCGGTGCCGTCGAGAATGTCCACGAAGAAGCGGACTAATCACAGCATACCGAACGTATGTTCGATTGACAACAATGGGCAAATAGATGGCTAACCGTTCGAACAACCCGGTTGCTATCTCCAAACAGGGGCGGCGGTCCCGAGCGGCGTCGGCGGAATATCCTAACGTCCGGCCACCGGTTTTACAGACTCAAGTCGGCCGAAGGGTGAATCGGTTTGCATCAAGTAGTTCTCGACCTCGAACGGATCCCTGGCGGTCGGGGCGTCGCCTTTGTCCAGCGACATAAGCCAGTTGCGCGTCCGCAGCAACGACAGGCGGGCGCGCCAACTCCCGCCCTGCTCGAGCTGGTGGTTCAATAGTCGCATCGCCGCGAATGCCGCCAGGTAGCCGGTGGCATAGTCAAGGGCTTGAACAGGATGCTGCACCGGGGTGCTCGCTGCAAGCGTTTGCCCACAAGTCGGTCCTGCTAGCACCCGAGTACAGTCAAGAACTCGGACCCGTCGAGAAAGCGGTCGACGCTATCGCCGTAGTCCAATGACGCACTAGACCCTAGTTCGTCTACGTCGAGCAACTCAAGATCATTGGTGGCAGACGCATGAGGATGAGCGTCCCATTCCGCCAACGATCGGTAGACGGCACAGATCATGCCTCGATCGATTAATGCCGCTTCGACGTCGACGGCATTGAGTCGGCCCAGCGCGGCTTCGAACTCGTGTCGCTCCAATCCGACTCCCAAGTAATCGGCCACCCCTTGTGCATGGTGGGCGAAATTGCAATGCAACTGGACGAAACGGCCATCGGCGGTGGCGTAACGACCGGAAAGTTCAGCCCATAGCGGAACCTGCTCGCCGTCGACCTTTACGTGCCCTGTCCAGGCTGCAAGCGCATGGTGAATGTCGATAGCCGTTGACTCCGACAAGGACCGGAGGCCTCGGGTCTGGCCAAACTGTTTAGCTGCGAGGGTCGACGCCCTGACACTTATCGCAGCTAACTCGGCAATCGCCAATGCCGAATCGATCGACGGGACCGGCCCGAACCCATAGGTGTCGGTTGGCAAAGCATCGCCGGGACCGGCCCGAACCCATAGGTGTCGGTTGGCAAAGCATCGCCGGGAATTAGACTCCACAAATGATCGAACTCGGCCAAGAGATGATCTTGCTGCGTCATCGGGAATAAGTCCAGCTCAATAGTTGATCGCCGTCGTATGCCATCGCCCCGTGGAATTGGGCTGGGTTGTCATCAAATAAAAGCGGCAAGAACAGCCGATCGCCTTCCCACATGGGGAGCCCGGCTTGGGTCCGGACGTCGACATCGCCGTCGCAGGCTTGCAGTAGGCGACTCTTGCGAACCCAAGACAGCTCGCCTTCAACGTTCTGGGTTGGGATCTCGGTCGTGGCCGGACGAGCGACGAAAATTAACCCCAGCCAATCCTCCATCGACTGACCGAAGCCGGTCCACACGATGGTGCCACGGAGCGTCACTTCAACAAGCTCCAGGTTTGCTTCTTCGAGCAGCTCTCGTCGCGCTCCGGCAACGACGTCTTCGCCTTTGTCGAGCTTTCCACCCAAGCCGTTGAACTTACCAAGGTGGTCGTCGTCTGATCGGGCGGTACGATGCACCATGAGCACCGAATGCTCGCTCGGATCCGCCGCACTGTCGTCAACGACATACACCAAGGTCCCAATTATCGGCGTAAATTTCATGGCGAGCAGCCAGCGACGGCTCTTGACATAGTTATGGACCACCCTTTGACAAATCGTGTGCGTAAGAAATCGTTGGGTTTCACCCTAGTGTTCGTCGTTGGAATACTAGCTGCAGTTGCATATCTAGTGATCACCGCAGCTAGGCCTGGTCCAGACGTCACCGACTCGGCCAGCGCTAACGGCGCAGGCGAAGTCGCTGTCGTCGACTACGTAGTCGATGGCGACACGATCAATCTAACTATTGGCGGTGTTAGCGAACGGGTACGCCTGATTGGCGTCGATACCCCAGAGACCGTAAACCGACAAACCCCGCAACAGTGTTTCGGGGCGGAGGCGAGCGCTGCGCTGAGCGAACTTCTTCCCGAAGGTTCAACCGTCCGCATCGAACGCGACGCAGAACCTCGGGATAAGTTCGGACGTTTGTTGTTATATGTGTACCGGAGCGAGGACGATCTTTTGGTCAACAAATGGCTGATCGAAAACGGTTACGGATCCGCCATCAGTTACCGTCCGAACGTCGCGTTTAAAGACACGTTTTCCCAAGCCGAAAGCGAAGCTCGAAGAAACGAAGTAGGCCTCTGGGCAGTGTGTGACGGCCCAGACCAGCCACTTGACCCGACGTCCTAAGACGGCCGACTCTTGGCCGAAGACCACCTCGATTGACAACATGGTAACGTGGCCAGGTGACACCGGCGAGAGAACGACGGAGACTAGGCTGGCCAAGAAGGCGAATCGAAGCCTTGGCGTCAAGAACGGGTTGCTCGCTACTGCTTTTGCAGTCGTGTTCGGGTCTATCTTCTTCGGTATTGGGTTAAAGGTGCGCGCCGAGACACAACCATTCGAAGATGGCGTGACGGTAGAGGGTGTAGTGGTGGACGCGATACCTCACCGAGATCGAGAATTGAACGATTATTTCGCCGAAGTTGAATTCCGAGACCCCGAATCAGGCGAAACGTACAGGGTGGTGGGCGAACGCGGCTCCAAACCTGCAATTGGGAGCCCACGAACTGTTTCGTTCCCAGGCGGATCGCCAGCGGAGGCCCGAATCTAAGGATGCTCCGTGGATATTTCTTTTCGTTGGAGTCGGCATGTACCTCTTGGCCCTCAACTACCTGGCTCGGACGTTGATTCGGGCATCCAAGCTGCGTTCTCGGTCAACCACAGACTTATCTGCAAATCAGCTAGAGGACAATATCGATGGACCTAAGAACGCTTCCGGCAACCCCATGGAGGATGTCGGTCAAATTTGACGCGGCCATGTACTCGGTTCAGTAGCCTCTCGACTTCTTTTAGCTACCGTCGATGTACCATTACGATGCAACTCGGTCGCCTGGACGGTTCGAGCGGCTAGGTTCTTTTGTATGTCCTCACTTCTTGAACGTCTAGGTCGGGCCCCGGATGCCAAGCTCATCATTCTGTTTTGCGACGGCTTAGGTTCCTCGAACGCTGCCAACCAGGCCATAAACGAATCGCTTCGTTCGGGTATGGCTACGAGCGCCGCGCTACAGGTGCCTTGTCCTTGGGCTCAAGGCGCAGCCGTCGCATATCAAGGTGAAGATGTCGGAGTCTCGCTCACCTTCAACGCGCCATACGAAACGTATCGGTGGGGACCGATCACACGTTCGCCATCACTCCTAGATGGCAATGGAGGGTTTCCGTCAACGTTGAACGACCTGTGGGAACACGCCGACCTTGATGAGGCACGGCGGGAAGCTCGCGCTCAGGTCGAACGAGCGATTCTGTGGGGGTTTGACCCAACGTTTCTTCACGCCCACATGAATGCGCTGAGCGCACGACCAGAGTTCTTCGACATCTACCTCGAACTGGCACTTGAGTATCGTTTGCCAATAACGTTGCCAAGCGCTGCGGTCAAACTTGGGTTCCCGGCCAGGAAGCTCGCCACCGACGAAGGCGTGTTGTGTGCCGACTATGTGATCAACACGAACAACGCCGCCAGCCCGTTGGCGGCATTGACTCAGGCCATTGCCGATATCCAACCTGGCGTCACCGAGATCCAACTATCTCCAGCTTTCGACACCGAAGAAATTCGATCTTCAGACCCTCAATGGTTGCGTCGGGTTGCGGATGCCCACGGACTGTTAAACGACCTTACATTCCGCGGCCAAGTCGAACGGTCAGGCGTTGAACTTATCAGCTTCGCTCAGCTCCGGGCAGCCTGCGCAGGCCGCCCCTAAACGAAGTCCTCGCTGATCAAGCGAGCGTTTCAGCCAAGTGGCCTTGAACACTTTCATGGTCGAATAACTCGATTACATGGAGAAGCCCCCGACTCGAACCGACCGGCTTAATATCGCCTTGCATGTACGCCTTGGACAGAACAACTGATCCGTCGACTATCCCGGCGAGTTGTTTTGCTGTGACTGGGATTACCACATCTGGTTCGGCCTCGGGCCGACTCGTTAGCACCCGTCCCCCACGTAATTCAAATACACACGACTTCTTCCCAATTTTTAAAGCCACCACCGCTGAGTCATCATCGAACACCGACTTAAGGTCGGCCTTGTTCGAAGCTTCGACCAGGTGTGCCAGCCATTCAGGCGAATCGATAGCGATCATTCGGATACTCCTGCGAATAGACAGTCTTCGGGCAGTTCTGGTTCGAACGAGGACCATGCTAGAACATAATCGTCGAAAGGGTAAGCGGCTTCAGCTTCGTCGTCGGGAAGACCGAACCAGAACTTTTCATCTGGGTCAACTTGAGTTGCGTGAGCCAACAGTGCTTTGCGACGGACATGGTAAAACCCGGAAATGGGGACCTTGGTTGTAATCCGGTGGTCCTGTGATGGCCGGTCTAGCCAGTCTTGTTTGAACGGCGACTCTAAACCCAACCGGCCATAGGTGTCGTGGTGGGCCATCATCCGTTGGTGACTCCACATCGAGTAATACAGCTTCTGAGTCTGCCAAGGTTCACCGAAATCGGGGTAGAGGTTTTCGTTGGCGGCACGTTCGACCGCGGGTCCCGAAATATCGTGAACCATCAAATGGTCGGGATGACGGTACAGCTGAACGTCGGCATAGGTGGTTATGACGTGTGGTTTATGGCGTCGAATTAGCCGGACGAACTTACCGATTGCCTCATCGAAATCGCATTGAGCGAAACAGTCCGGGTTCTTATTAGCTTCCGAATCGGCCATGCCGGAATCTTGATAACCCAACCAATCGAGTTGCGAATATCCAATAGCTTCGACCGAACGTTCAAGCTCCCCAACTCGAACTTCGGCCAGGTTCTCGCGAACTTCCGGGCGGTCCATGGCTGGATTCAGAATATCGCCCTGTTCACCCCCAGTGGCGCACACCAAGAAGACTTCGTGGCCATCAGCAGCATACTTGGCGACCGAAGGAGCACCTTTGGACGCTTCGTCATCTGGATGGGCATGGATGTTCATAAGTCGCGCCATATACCTACCAACTTAGCGCTAAGATTTAATAACAAGTAAGTTGTAATCGAATCAATTCTCGCCGTTTTGCGAGAAGGCATTCTGGTCGACGAACTGACTAGGGGAAGGTTGTTTACTCATGGATGATCCAATGTTGTGGGCCGGGATATGGCTCGCCGTAGCGATTACATTTGCCGCTGCTGAAATAATGATCGCTGGCACCTTTTTCCTACTACCGTTCGCCGCTGGAGCAGCCGCAGCGTCGGTGGTCAGCCTGTTCAAAGCACCCCTAGTCCTCAGCTGGGCCGTCTTTATCGTCGTTTCGACAGTCGCATTTTTTGCCTTGCGTCCTTTTGCGAAACGGTTAGCCTCGAACCACCAAGACACCAAGGGTGTCGGCGCTAACCGACTCATCGGATCTTCAGCGAGTGTTATCTCCACTATTCCCGGTGACCCAAGCAAAACAGGTCGCATCAAGATCGGCCGCGAAGAATGGGTCGCTAACGCCGAGGGCATTGCAGTTCCTGAGGGCGCAGAAGTCACCGTGATAGAAGTGCGCGGAACGCAGGCAATCGTCCAACCTCGGTAACAGTCATTTTTGACTGCGCCTACCAACACGAAAGGAACATCACGTGGCTGAAATAGCACTCATGCTGATGGTTTTACTAGTCGGCTTCATGATTTTTTATGCCTTTGCTGGCATACGAATAGTTCGACCGTACCAACGAGGTGTTATCGAACAACTCGGTAAGTACCAGAAAACCGTCGACTCAGGGTTGACCATCATTTACCCCTTTATCCAAAAAATGCGAACCGTGGATATGCGGGAACAAGTAATTGATGTGCCCCCTCAAGAAGTAATCACTGAGGACAACGTTGCCGTGTCGGTCGACGCTGTTATCTACTACGAGCCAACCGATCCTCAACGTCTTCTCTACAACATTTCGAACTTTATCCTGGCCGTTACCAAGCTCGCTCAGACCAACCTTCGTAACGTCATCGGCGAAATGACCCTTGACGAAGCATTCACATCACGTGAACGAGTAAACGCAGGCCTTCGAGACATTCTCGACGACGCCACAGACAAGTGGGGGGTTCGAGTCGTTCGAGTCGAAATTCAACGAATCGACCCACCACAAGACGTCATGCACGCCATGCATGAACAGATGAAGGCCGAACGAACCCGTCGGGCGGTCGTCACCGAAGCTGAAGGCGCAAAGGAAGCTGAAGTTACCCGCGCCGAAGGTGAAAAAGCGTCTGCAGTCCTGACCGCTGAAGGTATACGGGAGCGAGACATCTTGATCGCACAAGGTGAAGCTCAAGCCATCACGACCCGAGCCGAAGCGGAACGGTACCGCAAACAGGTTGTCGCTGAAGGTGAAGCGGACGCCATCCGCAATGTCTATACGGCAATCACCACATCGGGGACAGACGACCGGGTAATCGCAATCAAATACCTCGAATCGTTGGGCGAGATAGCCAACGGGCAAGCCACGAAGATCTTCGTTCCCGCCGACATGGGAGCGACGATGGGAACCATCGGCGGGATCGCCGAGTTGATAAAGGGCGGAGATTTCCCGCCTGCTTCATCGTCGCCGAGCCAGAAACCGGCGCAGAAGCCACAAACGGAGCGATCGGCTGCCGCCACACCGGCACAGTCTAAGAAGGTGCCGCCGCTGCCCTCCAAACAGCGGAAATCATCAGGTCAACCAAAAGATCTGCCGCCACCCACCCGATAGACAACAAACCACCTGAGATTCCGGCCAGGCTACTTCGCCTGGCTGGTTCTCGTTTTAGACCGTCGGCTCAGCTCACTAGCGGTTCGAGTACCAGCTCATTGTCATCGCCTTCCAGAACGAGGCGCCAACCCAACGATTGGGCCAAAGAAACCCGACCCTCCTCAGGGCCATAGGCGAGTAGCTCATCACCTGACATAACTTGCACGGTCTTATGGGGGCGATAGATATATCGGCCCGCACGTTTCACGGCCAACACATTGAATCCAAGATCAAGACCTACCAGTGTCCGACCGACGGCATCGGAGGAAGCATTTACTGGCAGCTGAACCACGACGTCGTCGGTATCGCCCAAGGCAACACCTAGAACCGGGTGTAAGTCGCTCGAGCGTTCAATCAACCAGACCATCTGTTGGGCTTGGTCGCCTAGGTCCTCGGCGGCTGAACCAAGCTGGAGTAAGCCTCGGAGTCGATCCGGTTCGATCCCGTCATTGGCGGCCCGAAGAACCCACGTCTCGAGACGAATCTTCATCTCATCGAGGCGATCTTCTAGATGCCGGACTTCGGCCGCCAAGTTTTTGTCTCGAAACACCAAAGCTGAATAGGCAAGCCCGACGGCGACCTCCGACAAGTTCTTCATTTCAACCAACGTGTCGACGGCCCGGTCAAGGTCACTAAGCGCCTGGTCTTCGTCGGACATCTTCGGGGGCTGCCACGGCGACGCGCCAGCAAGTTCACGCAACCGGCCAATCCCATCGGGAGATCCTCGGAGAAACAGAACGTCGCCAGGCTGCAAGACATCGTCCCCACCAGGGTCTACCAACCAACTACGTCCTCGCCGCACTGCAAGGACTCGCATCCCTGCATTGGCGGGCAGTTCGAATGCCGCCAAACTACCGTTGGCGAAGCTCGACCCCTCGGCAACCTTAACTCGATGAGATACCTCTTCGGCCGCCGTCAAATCGGCTACGAGCTGCCGCGGGATACTCAGGCGGCGAGTAACCGTCTTGGCGATGTCGACCGCAGAGTTACCGATTCCTTCGACCGCGCTGATGACTTGCAGAACCGCCGACATAGCTTCGGCTTCGCGAGGGTTTCGCACGGCGATAATACACTGGGCCCTCATTTGATGTACTAGGTCTGAGATGTCGCCTTCGAGTTCCAGCACTTCATCGGACATGTCGGCGTCATCGAAGAACACCGCCGCATACGCCAAATCGACCATCAACTCGCTTGTGTCTTTGGCCTCAGCCAACATTTCTCGCAGATTCCTAGACTCCACGTTGGCTCCGTACCCTCAGCATTCGAATCATATGACTCTCCATAATAGCAGTGCCCCCACGAGGGTAAAGGCCCCGACTACATCCAGACTTGCGCTTACAAGCGGGATCCCGAAATTGTCGGGGTTGAGACCAAACCTGACAACAACGAGCGTGGCATAATATGCGACCAGCGAAACAAAGGCGGAGGCAATAATCCCGCCGGTAACTGCAACCGCTACCACCAAGCCAAGTCCGGGCGATGTTCGCCCGGTCGCCAAGCCAATAGACCCAGCCAACAGTCCAAGAAGCGAAAATATCGGCAGGGCCAACACGTAGGTCATTCGAAGATCGGCTCTGGCTTCTCTCTTCGGAATGGCGCTTGCCTTGACCAAACCGAGATGCAATTTAGTCGATAGACGACTCGAGAGTATTCCGCCCAATGCTCCCGAGGTCGCCAGGTAGCCGGGCAGCAAAACCAGGAATACTGTGTACGCCAAGAGTCGGTCCTGAAAGCGCTCCAATATGACGCCCGCAAAGAGGCTCATCGTTCCCGCCATCAAAAGGACAGGTAACGATTCAACCAGAACCCTACGGCCGATTTCAAGAGCTGAACGGGCGATCAAAGCCAGCCCTATCACCGCGACGATAACAAACAGCATCGCTAAGGTTTGCGTCAACAGCCCGCGACGAATAAGGGTAGTTGCGAATACCAGAGCAGGGAGCGTCACAAAGTCGCCCGACGCCGACACCATCGGAGCAGTCACGTTGTCCAGGTCCCAGCCGAACCGGGTAGAAGCCACCGTCAGCGCCAACGTGATCAACAAAACCACCGACGAAGCGATCGTCCCACCAAACACCGAGACGACGATGAAGTCGGCCAAACCGATCGGTGGATTCACCGAGTCGCTGAAAACCATAGACGCAACAATTTGGGCGATGAAGGCAAGCCCTACCGCGGCGGCGAGCGACAACGCCATCGCCGCAATCACATTTTGACCCAACACAGAATCGGGTCGGCGGGACCACCTAAGCGTTCCCGCCTGCATCGAGGTAGACAGACGACCCCCTAACGGACCAAAAACGTTTCCACGTAAGCCGATCGCTGCTGGAATCAGAAGTAGCAGGCCCGGAAACTCTTCGATCTTTCCAACAAAGACCGAGAAGGTCAGACCCGTTATCAAGCTGGTCGTCGCCGAGAACGACAACGCTGCCAGGCTTTGGTTGGCGTCGCGAATCGCCGGGCCGAGGAAACCCCCCAAGGGTCGCCAAGGTAGTCGGCGTACCGAGAGTCGCACGCGACGAGGCGGACGGATATTTCGCCCGGTCACAACTTACCGATCCTAAACAGAGAAGTCATTTCTAAACCAACAAGAACCTAACAGGTATCTCCAAGCTTTGACTGTATCGACCTTCGGCGGCCCGCCGTGACGTCAAACCACGAGCGATCCTATGACAGAGATTGGTTCTGACCTGATATGCGGCCAACGTGCGCTAACCTCGAGGGCTATGCGTGTAAGGACTTTTCTGGCGTTGATAGGTGCCTGTTTTGCTTTGATTAGCTGCAGCAGCGATGGCACAACGTTGCGAGCACCTACTTCGGATCAGACCACGACGAGTCGTCCGCCTCCCGTGACAGCCGCCGCAGACAGTCTCGAAAGTCCGAACGGTGTCCGTCTCTCCAGCCCAGATTTCGAACCTGGCGACACGATTCCTGTCACCGCTACATGTAACGGCAGCGGCACCGTCCCGACATTGGAATGGGATGGCCTTTCGCCCGGGGACGGCCAAGAATTGGCCTTGTCCTTTACCGATCAGACCGATATCGATCAACCGGTCTTACTATGGCTCGCAACTGGCATTTCGGTAGACGAATCGAGCATCGAAGCTGGCGAACTCCCACCTGGCGCTGTCGAGACGCTGAACGACTATGGAAACAGTGGCTTCGGCAGCCCGTGCATCGAGTCTCCGGCCGACTCTTCACGCCGCTTGCAGTTTCGCCTCCATGTGTTATCAGGCCCGAGCGGCGTAAGCGAGGACGACCCCGGCAACGAAGCCTTCGGCACGGTTCAAGCCCTAACCATCGATGCCGCCGCCGTTCTTGTCACCGTCGATTCGACCTCTCCGCTGAACGACGGCACAAACTAACCTATCTCCCCCAGCAAGAACTATTCCGAACAGGATCAACTTTCATGGCAAGCAGAACAGACCTGCGTAACATTGCAATCGTAGCCCACGTCGACCACGGCAAGACCACACTTGTCGACGCTATGTTGCAGCAGACCGGTGCCTTCAGAGACAACGAAGACGTCAACGAGCGCGTGATGGACTCGGGTGACCTCGAACGCGAAAAAGGTATCACCATCCTCGCTAAGAACACATCCGTTGTTTGGTCCGACATCACGCTAAATATTGTCGACACTCCGGGCCACGCAGACTTCGGTGGTGAGGTTGAGCGGGCTCTGACCATGGTCGACGGGATCGTTCTTCTGGTAGATGCCGCCGAAGGTCCCCTCCCCCAGACCCGATTCGTTTTGCGTAAGGCAATGAAGCGGGACCTCCCAGTGGTGTTGGTGATTAACAAGGTTGACCGGGCTGATGCCCGCGTCGCTGAAGTTGTCGACGAGGTTTACGAGCTATTCTTTGACTTAGACGCCACGGAAGAACAAATCGACTTCCCGATTCTGTATTGCGCAGCGCGTGACGGCTGGGCGTCGAGCGAGCAAGGAACTGTGGGAACCAACCTCGAACCACTATTCAAGGTACTGACCGATAGCATTCCTGCCCCGTCATATGAAGAAGGGCATCCGCTACAAGCATGGGTAACGAACTTGGATGCGTCGCCGTATCTCGGTCGCCTGGCTCTATGTCGGGTAATGAACGGTGAAATCGCCAAAGGCCAGTCACTTTCTCTCAGCCGTATAGACGGAACCCTTGAGCGGATAAAGATCGCCGAACTATTTTTGACCGAACAACTCACCCGGGTTCCCGCCGACAAAGCCGGACCTGGAGACTTGGTAGCGGTCGCCGGTATCGAAGACATCATGATCGGCGAGACTATCGTCGACACCGAATCACCAAAGCCGATGCCGATTATCAAAATCGATGAGCCTGCCCTGTCCATGACGGTGGGGACCAACACTTCTCCTCTTGCAGGCAAGGATGGTTCTAAGCTGACCGCTCGTTTGGTCAAGAATCGGCTAGACAGTGAACTGATCGGCAACATGAGTCTGCGAGTTCTCAATACCGACCGACCTGACGCGTGGGAAGTCCAGGCTCGGGGCGAGTTACAGCTGGCGGTCCTAGTCGAAACCATGAGGCGAGAAGGCTTCGAACTTACCGTCGGAAAGCCCCAGGTTGTAGTCCGTGAGATCGACGGGAAACAGCATGAACCGGTCGAACGGGTGATTATCGACGTACCCGAAGAACACCTGGGCGCTATAACGCAGCTTCTGGCGACCCGGAAGGGGCGGATGGAGAATATGGTTAACCACGGCACCGGCTGGGTGCGCCTTGACTTCTTAGTGCCAGCTCGCGGCCTCATCGGTTTCCGGACCGAATTCATGACCGAGACTCGAGGTACAGGCGTCCTCAACCATACGTTCGAAGGGTATGAGCCTTGGTTTGGCGACATCCGCTCTCGCCAAACTGGTTCGCTTATTGCCGATCGTCAAGGCGCGGTTACAGCCTACGCGCTTCTCAGCTTACAGGAGCGCGCCACGATGATGGTTGTGCCAACGACCGAGGTCTATAACGGCATGATCGTTGGCGAGAATAGCCGAAGCGAAGATATGGACGTCAACGTTTGCCGTGAAAAGCAGCTGACGAATCACCGTGCCGCAGCTTCAGATCAGACGGTTAAGCTCACCCCGGCAAAAGAACTATCGCTCGAACAGTCCCTCGAGTTTATTGCCGACGACGAATGTGTCGAAGTAACTCCGGACAAGGTTCGTCTCCGCAAAGTCGACCTCGACCCAACATCGCGGGCTCGAACCCGTAAGGCTCTAAAGGCCGCCAAAGACGACTAGCATATTTCACGACTAGCCGTTCAGCGTCTTCAAGATCTCTTCGGCTATCGCTTCATGACCGGCGCTAGTCGGGTGGAGCGGGCCTTCGCCGGTGAGGTCCATAAACCACGGTTCGCTTTCACACAATGCGTGGCCCTCGAACTTTTGGGTTAGATCAACGACGAACGCGCCGGCGTCTTTGGCCGCTTCGACCATCAATTTGTTCGCCTCCTGTAACTGCACGTTCATCCACGCTTGGTCGGCCTTCAAAATTCCCGCGCATCGGGCACCCTCCGATGCACCAGCGCCACCATCGGCAAACAGCGGCGGGTAATTCACGATGACAACCTGGGCATAGGGGGCCTGCCGACTTATCTCGGCCAGAATTTCTTTGTAAGGCCGGGTAAACGACGGTTCGCCGGTTTCGCCACCTAACCGGCTGAAAGATTCGTCGAACTCGGTGTTCGCGACTTCGTTTTCGTTGCAGGCTGGGCCCAAGAAGCTTTCGACGACGCACTCACTCAACACCTGGGCCCAACCGGTGTCGTTGCCTCCGATCGTTAGCACGACCACTCCTGTGTCTGTTCGTAACCCATCGAGTTGAGGGTCTTCGCCTCGGTCGGAGAACTCTTCATAAAGGTGCCCGGTGAGGGCACCTTGACAGGCTCTCGAGTCCAGTTCGAACGAACCTTTCTCGGCTAAGAGGACTGGGTAGGCGGTCGTCGACCGTTGGCAATTGCTTCCATCACCTGGTTCGGAACCCGGTTCGAAGGGTGGCAAACCAAAGCCCGAAGTAAACGAATCTCCTAACGCAACCAGATTCGACCGATCGCTCAACGTCACATCGTCCAGGCAGTTTGCTTCGTCTGTGAAGTCGATATTGCCGACCTGCACTATCGAGGTTCCTAAGGCGTTGTCGGCATCATAGATGCTGAAGAACACCGTATTTTCACCCGGCTCAATGGGGATGGTAGCTTCAAGTTCCGGCGTCGACCTGGCTACGGTTTCGGCACCCATTGTCACTTCTTCCTCCAATAGCCCACCGCTGGCATCGAGATGTACGCCCGTTGAAGAGCCGTCTACAGCCTCGAGGTTCCACGCCGATTCACCGACTTCGACTACAAAACCATCCGCTGTACCGCCTTGTTCATCGCCACCGAATTTTAGGTCTCGAACGACCATACAAGTCGTTTCTGCTGGGACCTCTACCGTCGCTGCGATGGTGGTGACATCATAGGCGCCACCCCGTTCGTCGGCTGGCTGGGCCTCCGGGTCTAGTTCCGCTTCTCCAGTGGAAAGTATGAGGCTGAAGTCGTCCGATCCGTTCGAATCGGTCACCATCACTGCTTGGTCGATGGCCGCTGAGTCGATCTCAACTAGGTTTACGACATCCGGGTCGGCAAAGAGAGCTGTTGCTACGTTGTCGTCGGTTGGCTCAACGGTCGAACCTGTGTTGTTTTGGTCTGGGCCGCCTAGCTGACGTACGAAGCTGTACCCAATTACGCCGGCAATCAGCACACAGGCCCCGATGACGTAGGGGTTGCGTGACCATCGATTTTCAGGACGCTCCATAATTCAACTCTAATAGCTAGCTAGAAAACCATGCTGTCGCCACGTTGTTGCATCCCTTATGCCAGAACCGTATCTGGCAAGGCGATAGACCAGTTCGATTCGTGCCAAAATAGAGCGCTCCAAATTTCTTGGCGAAATCCCACAACACACAAAACCTGTAATTTAGTGGGCAAACCGCCCACATATGGCCGGATTACTGCGGTTTTGGCGAATTTCAATTGACCGATGGCACACCTTAAACCCTATACTTGACTACGAGTAAGAGCGCTCCAATTTTGCCTTCGCACTTACTCCCAGTCAGTTTCGAGAAATTCGAGTACCGGAGAGAAGAAATGAACAGTAAATCCATACTGAGTAGGGTTGCGGCCGCACCAATTTCGTGGGGAATCTGCGAGGTTCCTGGCTGGGGCTTCCAAATGAGCCCCGATCGGGTGCTTGGTGAAATGAAAGAGTTGGGCTTCTCCCACACCGAACTAGGTTCGGCTGGCTGGCTCCCCAGCGAGCCTGACGCAATTACTCAACAACTCGCCACTCATAACATGAATCTTCTCGGAGCATTTATCCCGCTCGTACTCCATGACCAAACCCAAGCCGAAACAGCTCGTGCTGAAATAGCGGCCGCGGCCAAACTACTCCAGACCAGCGGGGCGACCCACTTCATCGGCGCCCCCGTAATGTCTGCGGACTGGGGCGAGCGCGAACCTCTCAGCGATGAACAATGGGACCATATGGTGATGATGCTTGATGTTGTCGACCAGGTCTGCGAAGGGCATTCGCTGCAGCACGTGCTACACGAACACCATGGCATAGTGATCGAAACCAAAGACGATATCGAACGACTCCTCGAAACAAGCAACGTCAACCTGGTGCTCGACACCGGCCACCTGGCCATCGGTGGGTTTGACCCGGCCGAATTTGCCGCAAACCACTCAGACCGCGTCGGCCTTGTCCACCTTAAAGACGCAAAGCTAGATGTTATCGACCGACTCAATGCAGGCGAGATAACGTTGATGGAGGCGGTCGAGTCTTCGATCTTTACCCCCCTGGGTCAGGGTGACCTGCCGATCAAAGAGACGATTCTTAGCATGGAAGAATCCGGCTACGACGGCTTCTACGTTCTCGAACAAGACTGCGTCATTCGAGGAGCTGAACCCGCCGTTGGTAAGGGAGCGATCACTGAAGTCGCTAAGAGCCTGGCCTTCATCGACGCCATTTAGAGACCGGGCCATTTCAGCCACCGAGTTAGTTTGAAAGGAAAGCGTGAATAACCCACTGGTACTTCGCCCATCTGGAGGCACAGGAACACAGATGGATCTAACCCCAGAAACTGCGGCTTGGAAATATCTCAGCTTTCGGGTCGTAACGCTCGACGCTGACCGTTACGACCAAGTCCTCGTCGATCAAGAGACCGCCGTAGTTCCACTGTCGGGCACCGCCACCTTGCGCCTGGGTTCTGACAGCCACCACGTGTCACGTTCGTCCGTGTTTGAAGAGCTTGCCCCCGTCGGGTACGCCCCTCCAGGGACGAAGATATCAATCGAAACCACCGGTCGGTTCACCTTTGCCATCGGGTCGGCTCCCGCTGAGGGCCGATACCCGGCTCGCCTTATCGAACCCTCGCTTATTCGGTCTGAACTACGAGGCGGCGGTGCCGCATACCGACAAGTGCATCACACACTTGCCCCGCCGGTCGAAGCCGAGCGTCTGATTCTCTACGAGGTGTATGTTCCGAGAGGAACGTGGGCCGGTTGGGGCCCCCATTGCCATGATGGGCACGATGGTTCGCCGTACCTCGAAGAGACCTATTACTTCCGTCTGGACCGACCCGAGGGCTACTGGATGCACCGAAACTGGCGAACCTCAGACGACCCCGAACTCGACTTTGAAGACCTCATGAGCGGTGGAGACGGTGATTGTGCTTTGGTTCCGAGGGGTTACCACACCACGGTGGCATGCCCGGGCTCCAATATGTATTTCCTCAACTACCTTGCCGGTGATCTGGTGAATGAGCAGCGAGCAACGCCTCCCTGTTACCTCAGCGAACATCGATGGATCGAACAGGAATGGGAAAACGGCATTGATGGTAAGTGGACGCTTCCCGTCATCCAACCAGCCGTTGACCCATCAGACAAAGCTACGAAAGAATCGTAAAAAATGAAAAACATTGGTATAGCCGTCATTGGTTTCGGTTGGATGGGGAAGGCACACTCAAGGTCGTACTACCGCATCCCTACCCTTTTCTCAGACCGAAAGGCCAACGCTCGACTCGTTTACTGTGTCGACCCGATGGAATCGCGACGGACCGAAGCTATCGAAGACTTCGGGTTTCTCCACGCCACAGCTGACCCGATCGAGGCCATCGAACACCCTGATGTCGATGCCGTTGTCGTTTGCGCTCCCAACATGTTGCACGAAGAACTTTGCGTCGCTGCAGCCAAAGCAGGCAAACATGTGTTTTGCGAAAAGCCAGTCGGCGGCACACCCGAACAAACCGCTCGAGTTGAACTAGAAACCCGCAAGGCCGGTGTCATCACCGGAGTTGGCTATAACTATCGCTGGGCCCCATTGGTCCAGTCCGCCATGCATCTCATCGACTATGGCGTGCTTGGAGATATCACCAACTACCTGGGCCGGTTCTTCTCGATGTATCGAGCCGACCCGCTAGGCCTTCTTTCATGATGGTTCGAATTCGTCGTAGCTGGCTATTGCGTCAGCACCGATATTCTCAGCCATT
>CAZKEM010000008.1:0-16395 GCA_964551835.1 uncultured Acidimicrobiaceae bacterium
TTAGTCCGTTAGTATGTTGTTTCACACAACGGACGGGGCGTAGCTTAGCTTGGCTAAAGCGCCTGCTTTGGGAGCAGGAGATCGAGTGTTCGAATCACTCCGCCCCGACAACGTGAACCCAGGTCAGGACTCTTCTTGAGAGGGTCCTGACCTGGATACTTTCAGGAAACGACCCCAAACCGGAACACACCTGCCGGAACTTGACGCCGGGATGCGCCTACCAAACCCCGTCGCTTCATGCGTCAAAGTAGAGGTACCGTTGCTTTGCGCTTTCGATTTGTTCTTCCTCACTCGTTGAGTCAGGATATAGAAGGTAGCTCGGCGCAAGAATTTCCTTAGCCCTTTCGACCCGTATGTTGGTCAGGGTGCTAAAAGGAAAACGCTCTCCGGCCAGTCGGTAAAGAGGTTCCTTCTGCCGTTCAAATACTTCGTCGTCTTTGTCGATGATCTCTGCATTGCCGTGAAATTGGAACCCCTTCTGAACAAAGATGTCCAGAACGCTAATGCATACCTTCGAGTTGGCCTTGATGTTTTTGACAGTTCCAGGAGATGCGATGTTGGCCACCAGAATATTCTCATTCTGGTAGTGGCAGAAAATCTCTTTTGGCGAGACGTTCGGCTCGTGGTCCATTGATGAGCTTGCTAGCCAGCAGAGGACGGACTTTTCTATCACATCTTTCATCTGTTGAGTAAGTTCCATAGCCCTGCCACTATAGTCTCGCGGACTAGTGATAGATCTTGGCGAGCGAAGGTTCAAGCTCGGGTCGGTAGCGGTGACGTCTCTTTTGCCATGACGACCCCGAGACCGAGCGACCAATCAGCAGGCGGTCGAACGCCACCGCCCCTGTTCGTACACCCAGGAGCTACCGTCGTCTCCTTCGGCCCGACCTTCATCGATCTTGTACCTGATTTGGGAGAACCCCGCACGGATCGAATCCGCTTCTAAACCTAGGCTCTGAGCTACCTCGACGTCGACATAGACCTTGGCCACGACCTCCGCCGGGTCCGAGGACAGATCTCGACAACTCGACGACATACGGTTTGCCGCACTATCAAAGTCTGGCGGATCCTCAAAAAGCGCCTCATACAACTCGGTCTGCGCCTCAAAGATAGCCAAAGGGGTTTGTGGCTCGTCGGCACCCGACACATCTGGTGATTCAGACCCGCATGCCACCAAACTGACGGCGAAGCCTATGCACGCCGCGATCATACACAAGCATCGTTGAGTCGAGCCAATGGTCCTCACACGAAAACAACCTGCCACTAGCTTCGACCTCTTACATTTGTAGATTGGCGCGTTGGCCGCGTATTCCTACGCTGTGGATGGGACAAATACCTCGCCCTCGCTTTCGGCTGGGGTGCAATGCGAGCTTGGCTCTTCTAATAAGAGCCGTGAGTGAAGGCCTCGCGCTTCGGCCCCAGGGTACCCATTTTCGACGAGCCGGCGGTTCGGAATCGGCCCCGTTCGCTCGACTACAAATTGCGCCTGGCAGGCGGATGTGTAGAAGCCACCGTTTGCCAATAGTTGATGGTGCATGCCTTGCTCGGAAATTGTGCTGCCCTCGCCAGCATTCGCTGTCCGGTTAAAACGTTGTCCAACATCTGCGATTCCAAGGGAATCTTGGGACTAAGCCATCGCACTGATCAAACGAACCGGTACACTCTAGTTTCGTTCTTGCGAGTGTAGTTCAAAGGCTAGAACCTCAGCCTTCCAAGCTGATGATACGGGTTCGAGTCCCGTCACTCGCTCAACAAATTGGCCAGGGTAAGCGTCTCACGGCGCCCCTGGTCATTTTCGTGTTCACGGCCTGTTACCTACCACCCAATATCAGTTATATATGTCGTGCTGGCCAAGTACCCTTGTGTTACGTAGGCCATATTCGAATATGATCGTTCTGGGCCCACGGGGGTCGGCGACTCCTCGGTTTGAACCGATACACAAAGGCGGAAAGTGAATATGGAAGACCTTCGTGTCAAGCAACAACGTCAGTTCTTCTCAACGAGTAAGGCCCTTTGGACCTCACTCTGTGCGGTTCTAGTTGCGTTTGTTCTTTTGCTGACCATCTTGAATCTAAGTAAGTATGAGATATTCCCATTTCGCTCAGACAGCAACGAGTCCGACCAGCTACCGATAATCGACTCGGCTGATGCCAGCAAGGACAATGGCATTTCTGGACAGGGCCCTAATCTGTCAGCTTTGATTTCTGAGCTCGACACAAATGATGGACCTTGGTTGGCTGCAGGCCACAAGAACTACCAATTTACAATCACAGGAGTTGTCCCCGATGAGGAAACGAAACAAAAGATATCTCGGTCCGTGAATGTCATATTCGCCCGGTACAACACACAGGCGATTGAGGTCGACCCAAATGTTAGCTCTACACCGTGGACCAACACCCCCGACGAGGGCATAATCCCACTGCTTCGAGCCCTAGCTTTTCGTACTATCGAGGCACAGTTCGTCGTCAACAAAAATGTACTTCGCTTCAAAGGTACCGCCCCAGACCTCACGATGGATGGACGTGCCTATGCGGATGGGCCCAGGCAGGTCGTTAGCAGTTCCACAACCCTGCCTAGCTTAGAACAAGACATCGAAGTAATCGAAGAGGTCACCAAAACTCTAGAACTAAAGGCCGCGTACGACGGTGATTCCCTTGTCTTCTCTGGTGTACTCCCTCGGCGAGAACTAATCGAAGAGATCAACGCCGATTCCCGCCTTGTCCTTGGGGGCGTCGACATCGTCGAATCAGTAGCTGTCGACCAACAAGTTTTTGCTCCTTTTCCAGCCATAAATTTTCACCAATACATCCAAGCATTCGCACTTTCTCGAGAGTTTGACATTGGGGTCCAAAACGGAAAATTTACCGGTTCGATCGTCTACGGGATCCAATTCGAGGAGAATTCATCGAAGTTGCCAGACCAGGTGAAGAGTTCGCTTAAGAACTTCGTCGTACTCCTACAACGCACACCATTCCCGGTCGAAATCATTGGCCACACTGATTCGGTAGGTTCTGCCGAAGCCAACTCTGCCCTCAGCAAAGCTCGGGCAGAAGCAGTTCGCCAGTACTTACTCGAAGAGGGTGACCTCAGCCCCCAACGCGCCGAGAACATAACGGCCACCGGCAAAGGTGCTGAAGAGCCAGTCAGCTCTAACGACACCGCAGACGGCCGAAACTTAAACCGCCGGGTCGAGTTGAGTGTTGCTGACGGCAAACCAATCTAGTCAACGGGCGGACAGTGCTGCTAATCCTACCAATCTGCCCTTAGGCGATGATCTTGGGCGGGCCCAAACGTTGCCCTACGAACAGCCAGTGGATAGCCTGCCTGCGACCTCAGACGTCTCTAGGGTTCAACCCGCATGCCGTCTTCGCCAAACAAGTGCACAGGCCCATTGACGGCCACCTTCACGTTGTCGCCTCGCCCAACGTTCGCGTCGCCGGTCGTTCGCACTACCATTCGGGCGACGGTGTTCTTATGATTAACGTCAATGTGAACATATGACTCGGAACCTAGTTCTTCCGCCAGCTTGACCTCACCTGGAATGCCGTCGCTTGCCAGTCGAAGATGCTCGGGTCGAATCCCGACGGTAAAGTTCCTGCTGGCGTTGGTCTGAAGGCTCCGAGCGATTTCGGGAATTTGAGCCATTTTCAGATTGGCCAGCTGCAACTGGTTCCCCTCTCGCTCAACCGTCACAAGGTTCATCGCCGGTGAGCCGATAAAACTCGCAACAAACCGATTTACTGGCCGATGATATAACGTCTTCGGCGCGTCGACCTGCTGCAAGATACCGTCTTTCAGAACCGCTACTCGATGTCCCATGGTCATTGCTTCGATTTGGTCGTGCGTTACGTAGACGGTCGTGACCCCGAGCCGAGCTTGTAGATCCGAAAGCTCGGCGCGTGTCTGCACTCGCAACTTTGCGTCGAGGTTGGACAATGGCTCGTCCATGAGGAACACTTTGGGCTGTCGGACAATCGCCCGGCCCATCGCCACGCGTTGGCGCTGACCACCTGACAAGTTCTTGGGTTTCCGGTCGAGATACGGCTCTAGATCGAGAATCCGAGCTGCTTCTTCGACCTTGGCTCGACGCTCCGCCTTCGGCACTTTTTTCTGTTTAAGAGCGAACGCCATGTTCTCGGCCACCGTCATTTGTGGATAGAGGGCGTAGTTCTGAAATACCATCGCGATGTCGCGCTTTTGGGGCTCAAGGTTGGTTACGTCCCTACCGTCGATGTGTATCGAACCGGCGTCGACCGGCTCGAGCCCGGCGAGAAGCCGCAAAGCCGACGACTTGCCCGACCCTGATGGACCCACCAACACCAACAATTCGCCACTGGCGACATCAAGGCTTAACTCGTTGACCGCCGGGTAATCGGAGCCTGGATAGATACGACTCGCCCTGTGGTACGCTACCTCTGCCATTTTGATACCTTCTTCTTTTTGATCCTACGTAGCTCACGCCCGGCGGCTACTGCGACTACACTTCAGCTATTTGATTGCCCCCATGGCTAAACCACGGATCATCCTTTTTTGTGCGAGCCAACCGGCAACAACTACAGGCAACGTCGCAAGCGTCGACGCAGCCGACAACTTGGCCAAGAACTGGCCTCGCTCATCGACTGCTGAACTGGCCCAAACGGGAATCGTTGTGCCTCCAGCTGAATTCAGCTGAACGGCGAGAAAAAATTCGTTCCACGCAAAGATGAAACAGAGAAGTCCGGTGGCCGCTAGGCCAGGAGCCACAATCGGTAGCACCACCGACCGCATCTGGGCCCAGAGGCTGGCGCCATCAATTTCTGCGGCTTCGATGAGTTCTCGCGGTACCTCCCGAAAAAAGGACCACAACATCCAGACAGCCAGCGGTAAGTTCATCGCCGTGTATAGCACTATCAAGCCACGGTATGTTCCAAGAGAACCGAGGGCGTTGACTAGGACGTAGATGGGTAAGATGCCAGCGACGATCGGTAAAAACTTGGTTGAGATGAAGAAAAAGAGCACGTCTCGCCACTTTGCGACCGGGCGAATAGCCAAGGCGTACGCCGTCGGAACCGCCAGCACCATGACCAAGATCGTTGATGTGATGACGATTACGGCCGAGTTGATAAACGCTTCCCAGAAACCGAGTTGGCCAATCCCGGCAGAGGTAACCTCCGAAAATTGTTCGAGGGTTGGTTGAAAGATCAGTTTTGGGTCACCGTTGGCGTCGCCCTCTGTCTTAAAGGCACTGAGGACCATCCAGAAGACTGGAAAGAAGAAAAGACCGGCAATGAGCCACGTCAAACCCGACAGGCCAAAACCTGTGATCTTGGACTTCACGCCCATCTTTGAGACCGTCGCCATTTTATACTCCGTCATCTTCGAGTAGACCAGAAAGAACACGTAAGCCGAAGTTGGCTAGGACTATCGAAGCTATAACCACGACCACGCTGTAGGCAGAAGCCTCACCGAATCGCCAACCGCCACCAACGGAACTTTGGTACACAAAATAGGGCACATTTTTTGAACTTCTACCTCCGGTGATGACCTCAATATGGTCGAATACTTGTGAGAGGTAGATGACTCCTAGTAGGGCGCCCAGCTCAAGGTATCTCCTGAGATGTGGCAATGTTATGCTTCTGAACGTTGAGAAGGCGGAGGCGCCGTCGACCTTTGCTGCCTCAAGGATCGAATCCGACTGGCTTTGAAGGCCGGCTAAAAGTATCAGCATCATGAACGGCGTCCACTGCCAGACCAAGACCACGATGATCGAGCTGATTGGATACCGCGTTGAGAACTCGATGGCGTCGAGACCGAACATGGTCAGAAGCCAGTTGATTACCCCAAAAGTGGCGTTGAACATCTGGTTTTTCCAGACAAGCGACGCTACGACTGGCATCACGAGAAACGGGGTAATAATCAGAGTTCTTGCGAGCCCTTGACCGAAGAAAGAACGATCGAGAAGCAACGCTATCAACGTCCCAAACAACAGCGATAGCAAGACGGCAACCGTGGTCATGAACACGCTGTTCCATATCGCCGTACGGAAGAAGCTGTCAGAAACCATGTCGACATAGTTTCCAAACCCTATAAATTCTCGAGGCTCACGTGGCTTATTAAAAGCCCATCTCGTGAGGCTGTAGTAGATACTAAAGAGGAACGGGACCTGAGTCACCACAATGGTAAACAACAAGGCCGGAAGGAGCGGCAATCGCCGCTTCCAGGCATCGCCCCAAAAGCGAGAACGCCGCCTCTTATCCAGACCAGTCTGGGGTGTTTCTTCTTTGGCTTTGTGTCTACCCACCGTGGATCCTCATGTTCGTTTCACTGTGTAGGTCGACCCGATTTGGGTCGACCTACACAGATGAGTACGGCTAACTACTAGCTGATGATGCTATTTCTTGACACGCTGCGATGGCAGCATCAACGTCGCCACCACCAAACGCAGTCGACAGCTCTTCGGTGCAACGGTCGCCGACGTCCTGCCACTCAGGTACGCCTACAAACTGAACACCTCCGACGCCTGGACGAGGCGTTGTGCCTGGGTTAGTAGGGTCTGCACCATTGATAGCGCTTAGGGTTCGCTCCGCGAACGCACTAGCGGCCTCTTGGTATTCAGGGTTCTCGTACGTCGAGGCACGAGTACCTGGAGGAACAGCAGCCCAACCACTATCTAGGTTCTCGGCAGCTTGTTCGATGTACTGCTTACTGGTTGCCCAACGGACAAACTCCCAAGCGGCTTCTTTGTTCTCGTTGGCTTCTGGGATGCCCATAGCCCAAGACCACAACCAACCTGAAGAGTCGGTTGCCTTAGTCGGAGCGTTTGCAAATCCGTTCTGGCCCTTAACGGGACTGTCGTCACCTTCAAGAATACTGGCGGCAACGGTAGCGTCGTACCACATTGCAACCTTGCCCTCTTGGTACAGCGAGAGACACTCAGGGAAGCTGCTGTTTGCAGCGTCTGCCTGGCCAGCGTCGTCGACGAGACCAACGTAGAAGTTCAAGGCTTCAGCAAATTCGGGCTGATCAACTTGAGCTGCCCCAATCGATCCGTCGTCGTTCGCTTCCCACCACGTTCCACCGAAGGTGTTTAGAACCGTGGTAAACGACGCTCCGAGGTCACCCCAGCCGGGCAAACCTCGAAGACAGATTCCAGCCATCTCGTCGGTGTTGATTTGGCGAGCAACCTCTGCGATCTCGTCCCACGTGGGGTTGTCCGAAATCGTTATCCCGTTTTCGTCCATGACGTCCTGGCGGTACATCACAAACGACGACTCAGCATAGAACGGTGCGGCATACATAACGCCGTCGCTCGACAAGCCGTTTCGTACAGGTTCAAGAATGTCATCGACGTCGTATTCTTCGTCGCCTTCAGCGAGAGCGCTCAAGTCTGTTAGCAGGCCGTCGGCTCCAAATTGAGGGGCCTCGTACATACCGATCTGTACAACGTCAAACTGTCCACCCTCAGAGTTCACATCTCGGGTAACGATTTCCCGGAGATCTCCCTCTTTGAGAATCGTAAATTCAACTTCAATGCCGGTTTCCTCAGTAAACAATTCTGGGGTTAAGTCGGCAATATCTTGCATTTGATTGTTGCCAACCAACGCGACCTTAATTTTCTGGCCGTCGGAATCGCTTTCAGATTCACCGTCACCATCTGTTGATGACGTGTCCTCTTCGTCTGCGCCCGTACTCGAACTACTTTCCGATCCGCACGCGGCGGCGACGAGCGAAAATACGCTCATCAATACCAGCAGTAGCAGCATGGGGCGCTTGGCCCCACCGTATGACTTCTTCATTATCTGCCCTCTCTAATTGGTCCCCAGAGCGTATTGGTACACGCCCGTTCTACCATTTCACTTTGTTTTATTTGGTTTTGCAACCCTTTTGGCCCAAAACAACTAATAACCAAACAAATAACCACATTGAATGTATCATTGCGATATGGATCATGAACAACGACCTTCGCGGCCGATCCGTGTGGATTCTGCGGAGAATCCACTCCGACCTGGATACAGCCGAGATGCACTACAGCGCAGCATTACCCATATCGGCGTCGGAGGTTTCCATAGATCCCATTTCGCCCAATACATACATCGAGTATGTGCGCTGGGCTACTCCAACTGGGGGATAGTCGGTGTCGGAGTGCTCGAAGGTGACAGGTTAATGGCAGAAGCATTGCGGAACCAAGATTGCCTCTACACGCTTGTCACTCGAGACAGCGAAGAAACCACAACCACGGTCATCGGCAGCATCGTTGACTACATACACGCCTACCCAGACCCCCAGCCGCTAATCGACCAGATCTCAGCGCCGGAGACTCAGATACTTTCGCTAACGCTGACCGAAAGCGGCTACCCAGTAGACCTAGCAACAGGCACATACCAGAGTCACCAGGACAAAAAGGCCGTCAATGCCTTCGATATCGTCACCGCCGGACTCAAACAGCGGAGCACCGAAGGAAACGGGCCGCTAACAATATTGAGCTTCGACAATATCTTGGGCAACGGAGACGTAACTCGTACCGCAACACTGGGGGCAGCCCAGCCAGACCTAAAAAACTGGATCAACAAAAACGTGACCTTCCCTAACAGCATGGTCGATCGAATCACTGTTCAGACGACTGACCTCGACCGTGAATGGCTACGCGCTGAGCATGGGCTACTCGACGCTTGGCCAGTAAAGGCCGAGCCATTCAGCCAGTGGGTCGTCGAAGACAACTTTGGCGGCGACCGACTCCCCCTCGAAGAACTCGATGTGATTGTTACCGACGACGTTCACCCCTATGAACAGATGAAGCTTCGCCTTTTGAACGCCAGCCATTCCTCTATGGCCTATATAGCGGCGCTCGAATCTATTAATTTTGTGGACAAAGCCATGGCTCAGCCCTGGATCAGCTCGTATTTGGCGAACTTCCTTCGCCACGAAGCCACACCGTCGCTCGACCAAGTCAAAGCGGTTGACCTCGACGACTACTGCGCCAGACTCATCAGTCGATTTGAAAACCCCCAAATCGGCGATCAGATCACTCGACTATGTATTGACGGATCAGCTAAGTTTAGGACGTTCCTACTCGACACCATACGTTTCAACTTGGAACACAACGGCCCCATTTGCCACGCCGTAATGGCGCTAGCGGCTTGGTGTGAGTACCTCTCCGATGGGATCAGACGCCACGGGTTCGACGCATCCGACCATCTGGCCCACGACGCCAACATGAGCCAAATTCTGCAACGAGCCGACAAGTCACTCGACGAGCCTCTCCTTTTTCTGAACGACAACGATACGTTCGAAGACTATTTCACATCAAACGCTCGCTTTTGTGAGCAATTTGTCGACTCGGTAAAGGCGATACGAGAGTTTGGCGTACATCAGGCTGTGGTCAATATGCTAGAGAACCAACAAAGCAACGAATAGAGACGAATCGTGACCAGTAACGGCGGCAAGCTCCCACGAAAGAAGTTCCAGGTAGAACGTCAACACAAGATAGCTACGTTGGTGGGCCAGTCGGGAAGAGTTGAGATTCAACAGCTCGCAGAATCATTTGGGGTTACGACTGAGACTATCCGTCGGGATTTATCCGACCTCGAACTTCGCGGACTCGTACGGAAAGTTCACGGAGGTGCCGTTCCGTGGGAGACTCACACCGTCGAACCTCGGGTCAAGAAGCGGGCACTCCTCAACAGTGACGCAAAAAGATCCATCGGAAAATGTGCCATCGAGTACCTTCCCGAGAATGGCTCGATACTGATCGACTCGGGAAGCACAGGCGCCCAATTCGCCAAGCTCATTCCAGCGGACATCGATTTGACCGTTATCACAAATTCGCTACAGATCGCCCAAATCCTGGCGCGGCATAAGCGCATTAAGCTTGTAGTGCTCGGAGGGAACGTACGCAAGGGAACACTCGCCATGGTGGGGGCAAAGGTCGTAGCTGAAGTCAAAGATCTGAGCGTCGACACCACCTTCATCAGCTGTGACGGGTTCTCCTACGAAAAATGCCTAACGACGCCGAGCACCACCGAGGCGGCGGTAAAAGAAGCAATGATAGCGGCGGCCCGCCATGTGGTAGCGCTCGCCGACAGTAGCAAACTGGATCAGCTCTATCTCCGATCTTTCGCCCAATGGGACCAGCTCGACGTATTTATTACCGATACCATCGACCCTTCAGTTGCATCCAAGATTGAGACCCACCGGACGTCGGTCGTATCGTCGGCTCAGGCTGTGGCAACGTAAACTCTGAGCGTTCGACGCACGCCCAGCTAACCGGGTCAGGCAGCGCAAGCCGAGTGCGAGGCAGCTGAACAGACGCCCCAACCCCACCTAAGACGTTATGCCAGCTCGAACTTTTTGAGCCGGTGCCGACTACCAGGTTCGGCATTCTGCAGTTGCAACAGCTCGGAGTAAATGCCGCCGGTTTCGGCCAACTCGGCGGGTGGCCCGATTTCATCGATACGTCCGCTTCGCAGTGTCATAATGGTGTCCACGTTGGCGATAGTCGATAGTCGGTGGGCGATCACGACACTCGTCCGTCCCTGCAATAGCCGATCCAGGGCCTCCTGGACCTCGGCCTCGGCCTTCGAGTCAAGCGCCGAGGTAGCCTCGTCCAAAATCAGAATCGGGGCATCTTTCAAAACGGCCCGAGCAATGGCGACACGCTGTTTCTGACCACCGGACAGCTTGATCCCACGCTCGCCAATCTCAGACTGGTAACCATCGGCAAACGACGAAATAAAGTCGTGAGCGTTGGCGACCCTAGCTGCGGTTTCAACCTCTTCTTGGGTTGCCTCCGGTCGAGAATACGAAATGTTCTCAAACAACGTTCCCGAAAACAGTTCAGCATCCTGGAAAACCACACCCACTTGTTCTCGCAACCAACCAAATCCTCGTTCGGTAACGTCGTGGCCCCCCACCCGAAGCGATCCAGCGGTTGGACTGTAGATCCCCATCAACAAATTGGCCAGGGTTGTCTTTCCTCCGCCCGACTCGGCCACCAACGCCAGTTTGCGTCCTGGTTCTATCCGGGCGGTTATATCGCTGATAACTTCTAGGTCACCCTCCACATAAGAAAAGCCGATTTGGTCGAACTCGACCGACGCTTCGCTCGGGCTGATTCGATCAACGCTTTCTCGGACCGAGCCGTCGGTTTCGATATCAAGATCGAGAACCTCAAAGAAGTCACGACTACCCGCTATCGCCCGCTGCACGGCATCGACCACAAAACTCAGGGAGAACAGGGGTAGGCGCATCAAGTTTGTGTAGCTAAAGAGAAGAACCATCTCGCCTAGGCTCAGGTCACCGCGATAGGTACTGCGCACCACAACTCCGACAATGGCGACAAAGATCAAGTTGAGCACGACCCGACGACCGACATCTTGGCGATGCCAGAGCCTCGATTGAATGTCGGTCAGCGGGATTGTATTTCCGAAGTGCTTCTTAAACAGCCCTAACTCTCGTGGACCTTGACGGAAGCTCTTCACTACCCTGGTCTGGCCAATAACCTCAGTAAAGCGTCCGAGCGCGATATCGAGTTCATGGTTCTTTTTCTTTTCGACCTCCTGCCACCGCTCAGATGTACGTTGGGTTAGCCACAGCAAAATCGGGTACAGCACAAACATCAAGAACGCTGCGGGCAACGAATAGGCCGCGGTGATAGCAAAGGTCAAGATCGTGCTAACAATCAACTGCAGAAAGTTGTTGGAAAACATTTGGATCGTTTGCGACAGATTTTCGATCGAGCGACTGAGTTTATTCAGCATCGCACCTGTGCGCTCGTTGTCGAAATACGTCTGCGGCAGGGACAACAGGTGTTGGTAATACTTCTCGCTCAGATGACGCCGCAGCTTAATGGTCATCATGTCGCCAAAGTAACCCGAGATGTTTGTCGACAAGGTAATGGCGAAGTCGGCGACGAAGTACAACACCACCAGGACAATCAGCGTTCGCGAAGAAACATCTGAATCTCTGCCAAACTCATCCACCAAGCCTTTAATCAGGTATGGCTGGGACAACGTTACCAACGCGGTCACAACCGAGAACAACGTAACGATCACGTAGAATCGACGCAATTGGCTCGAGTAGCGAAGAATTCCGAAAATGTCACGCACGATTTTCCCTTTCGTTCTGCTTTGCTACGTTAGCGTTAATGACCCCGGCTCTGATATCACATAGAGACGTTAATAACATATTCTTGGACGCAATGAGTATTGTCACAGACAACACAGCCAACCGGCGTTTTGGGTTGCTAGGCTTGTCCTTTGTGCAGAATTTTCTGGCCGCCGACAAGCGCCAACTACCATCCGTTTTCCTGAGAGTGATTGGCGAATGATCGAGAGTTGTACGGTATATCTACCAACATCACAAATTAACTTTCAGGCGATTCTTCCCGGTGGCACGTTCGAGACCGTCGAGAATGGTCGGCCCATTCGCTACGACTACGAGTCTCCGCAAGGGCCGGTAAAGGTTGCTATTCATTTAGCAGATGACGATTCCGACCACCTCGACCACCTCGACCAGTACGTGGCCGGCCTCGATGACCACCAAGATCAACGGGGTCAAGCAATCGAACTGATCGACAACGTCGAAATGTTCTTGGGCGTCTTCTTCAGCCAACCGGTCTCTTTTGAGTCTGAAGCCTTCCAAGCCCTACTTTTCCTCGTGGAACAGACCCGGGGATTCGTCTTTGTGTCGAACAGCATTTTGTTGCCCTCCGGGTACTTGGTAGGCCCGATGGCGAACAAGATACGTATCCCAGATGCAACAACCGGCCGTTCCGGCCATGTGGCTCCTCAACAACCAGGCCCTGAAGCAGACTTCTTTGTTTCCCTCCGGAAACAGAACACCACCGAACTTTCGACGCTCGGGTTTACGACCGCCGACTGGCTGCCGCTTTCACGGGCTCAGGAGCCAACAAACGTCCTCCGACCAGCCGATGAGATTGCGTCGAGATTATTCTGCGGGTTCGCTCTCTTCATGTGGGTAGCTGCCCCTGAAGAAAAAGCGAGCACCGATGGCCTACGCAACTTCATAGCCACCAATCGGCTTGAACAATACATGACCCGCGAAGAACTTCACATCCTCGCGTCCCGGCGAGACGAAGCCAAAGCTCAATTCGGCGAATCGATCCGATGGCACCTCGAGAATATGTGGCCGTTGGCTTGGGTATTCGGCTTCGAGCCTGCGCCTGAGGTTGGCGGCCAAATGGCTGGCGATCTCACCGGCAAAATATTGACGTACGTTCCGAACCTTGGCGGCACAGTTAGCCAATTCGTTGCTTCCAAGCCACAGCGAAGCAATGCTGACGTTGTCCGGATGGAAGACCTTTTTTACTGTGCCCACAACGCTGTTCGTAGTGCTCAGGTAGGCGAAGCGACCGTTCCTGAGGGGTTTCATCCAGTTAGTGATGGCGGAGCGATTCACGAACGCCGCCATGCCTTAACGTGGGCCCTGTCCCCCGGGGTTCACTGGGACCAGACAGATCTCAGCACCTAGTAAACCAAACCGTCCCCTCTTCCGACGTTGCCTATCGAACGTATGTTCGATAGGGTAGACAATGGGCTAACACCACAGCGGTCAGGTTCGCCATTTGTTCAACGGTTCCACTTAGTACGTCACGCCGGGAGCACGCTGCACAGGGGGGTGGCGAACCTGACTGCGCTATCAGTCGTCAGAACTCGGACGGCGACGGGTGTTCTTTAGCTGACTACGTTGACGCTTTTTGTTTAACCGTCGGCGCTGCGAGCCCCGAGACCTTTTTGTCGGCTTTCGAGGCTTGGTCGCAACGAGAGCCGCAGCGACTTTCTCGGTCAGACGAACGCACGCCAACGAACGGTTCCGCGTCTGAGACCGTTCGCTACTAACAGAAACGCGCAGCCACGGACCGTACATCTCGATGAGTTTCGCTCGGGCATAAGGCGAAACTCCTGAGACCGTGTGAAGGTCGATCGAAGCCGCGGCAGCGGTGTTGCTCCGGTTAGCGTGTTGGCCACCAGGGCCTGAACTGGTGGTAAACTTCCACTGAATCTCAGCGGTCGGTATTCGACATCCCGGTGCCGTCAGAAACTCATCCACTCCGGGAAGTCTAGGCAGCCGGAAACAAAACGACGGTACTAGACGTCTACGAGCGAGTTGTAACCATCCATTCCGGCGGATCGCCAGAAGCGCTCCTCCCCGACCGAGACTCCGCTACAGGTCCATGAAACGTCTTCTTACGTTCGTACATTTCAGCATCGGCCTGCTGGATCAAAGAGTCAAGTTCGTAGTCTTGACCGGGCCCAGTCGACGCCACGCCAACGCTGGCCGTCACGCCAGTCTTCATTACCGCAATTCGGCGCTCTATCGACCTTGCCAACCTAGCTGCCCTGCGCCGGTCAGCTAACCCGGGCATTACCACCACGAATTCGTCACCGCCAACTCTCGCGACCTTATCGATCGGACGTGTTGTTCGTTCAAGTGTTTCGGCCACAGCCACCAAAACCCGATCTCCTGCCTCGTGCCCAAAGGTGTCATTGACCGCTTTGAAGTGATTGAGGTCGATAAAGAACAAGGTCGCCCGAGCTATGCCAAGGTTTGTGTAGGCTTCAAACAACCCTCCGCGGTTTAACAGGCCGGTCAGCCGATCTGTATAGGCCATCTTCTGGGCAATACGAATCTCACGGGTTGCGTCCGCGGCCCTCCGATCGCGAGAAGACCACATAAGCCAAGCAGCCGTTAAGCTACCCGTGCCAAGCATTCCTGTCAGCCACTCAAAGGACAGTGTAAACACTCGGGGCCGAGCGCCAAAGGTTGTGCCGCTCCATGTCGACACTTCCCACGTTACGTCTCCCGCCGAAAACGAAGAACTATACGTGTAGTCTGCTTCGGACGCTACAACCGAGGGGTCGTTTCGGATCGTCGCTACCTCTTGGCCGGACGACGCGCTAGCCAGTTGGGCGTTGACTCGATCAAAGTCACCCCGTTGGGCGTCCGACGCCAGCCTTGCCGTCGATATCGGGGTGAGAAGATAGCCCAACACTTCTCCTTGTGCACTGTGTACGGGTCCGATGACGAGAGCGTTAAACGGGACAGCCGAGTCGCCTGGTTGACGTACCGCTCGGCCGAACTCGACAAAGACAGCCTCGTCCTGGGGCTCATCGACATCGGCTACCCTGTCGAGAAGTGAAGAACGGATATCGGCGTCAATCGGAAAGTCGGGTTGGGAACTTCGGGTCACGACTAGCGTCGTCTGACCATCAACGGCGATTTGGGTAAGCTCTTTGCCGGGGTGTAGTTGCGTTTCCCGATCGAGTATTTTCCGGTATTCGTCCGGGCTTCGAGTTAGTTCGACAAAAAGGTGCGGGTGAGTGGACCGGCGCGCATCAGCCTCAAGCTGATCAAAGAAGGCGGTGAACTGTTCGTCGCTGCTCGGGAAGTTAGTTTCGATGTGGATGACGGCTATTTCGAACTCTCTTAGCTCAGAATTGAGCAACATTTCGAAACTACCTCGGGCCCGATCAGATTCTCCTCGGAAGTCAACGGTAATCGCCTCGTCTTGCCGGGAAGCCGACCGCTGGGACACGGCAAGGGTTACCAACGAACCAGCCAAAAATATCAAGGCTGCAATCGTGACCGACAAGACAGAGAATTCTCGACATGCCGACCACAGCCAACTCTTCGTCGTCGCTCTCGTCACATAAGCTGGATCGACACCTCTTCGGTCGACCTTGATACATATATACGCGTAGTCACAATTTTGGGGGTGGCCAAATACAAAAAAAGGGCGAACAGGTTCATTTCCCAGGTTCGGTATGGCCCGCGGCTAGGTCGCAAGAACTAGTTGATTCCACTCCGAAATAACTAGATACTCTTCCCACGCCAGCTCACTACTAACACTGACAACCACTTTCAGTTCGTACCGTTCACGGGCGGCCAGATGCAGCGCTAAAAGAGGGATTTGTAGTTCGAGGCCATCCACACGGTACGTATCTGAATCTGGGGTGATTTTTGTGCCTACGGCAACGGTCCCTGCTTGAGAAGCGAACCGACCATTAAAGTCTTTTAGCGGAATATTTCGTCCTGTGTCGAAGAAGAAAAACGAGGCCACTTGGGTCTGTTTACCATTCAAACCATCGACTTGAACGTCGGCCACGATTCGAAGCATGTCGCCGTGGTCAGAGGGGTACCGCTCGATCGATACCTGACCGAGTGAGGCGGTGGCGCCTGCAGCATCGACTTCTGAACGCTCGTTTTCGCCAACGGGCACGAGGTCGGCATTATACGTGAACGAATCTGGCCCCTCGTGTAGAAACAAATCACCGGCACCGCTTTGATTGTCGGCTCCCTCCAGACCGATATCTGACGCATTGGCGGTGAGCGCCGCTTTAACCTGCGCTTCGGTTGCTTCTGGGTAGTGCTCAAACAACACCGCCGCCGCGCCTGCTG
>CAZKEM010000009.1:0-58387 GCA_964551835.1 uncultured Acidimicrobiaceae bacterium
CGGTCGTCGCAGACGCTAACCGGGGTCGATGTTCTCAGCCCACCAGGCATCGAGGCGGGACTCTACTTCATCGACCTCTAAGGTTCCTTCGTTGCGTTTGAGTTCCAGGAGAAACTTCAACGCTCGCCCAACTTCAGGGCCACCCGAAATTTCGTACCGTTGCATAATTGCGTTGCCGTCTAGTTGGGGACGTTCGGCGGCTAGATGTTCTTGGCGTGCCAACTCGAGTATGCGTTCTTCAAGCTCATCGATGTCGGCCTGTAGGCGGGCCTCTTTGTGTCTGTTCTTCGTGGTGCAGTCGCTGCGGACCAATTCGTTGAGAAGGCCTAGCAATGGGCCCGCGTCGCGACAGTACCGTCGAACTGCGGCGTCGGACCACCCGTCTGCGTAGCCTTTGAACCGGCCAGAAAGCCGAACTAGTTCGGTGACATCATCGACGACTTCCTTGTCGAATTCGAGCTTACGAAGTCTCTTGCGAGTGATCTTCGCCCCGACCGCTTCATGATGACGAAACGTCACCCCGTCAGTTCCGAAGCGACGGGTCGCAGGTTTACCGATGTCGTGAAACAGTGCAGCGAGCCGTAAGCGAAGATCCGGTCTGGTCTTCGACGTCACTTTGATGGTGTGGGCGAGAACGTCTTTGTGCTTGTGAACCGGATCCTGTTCGAGTCGCAGAGCAGGTAGTTCGGGTACGACAACGTCGGCGTCGCCGGAATCGCAAAGCTGCCATAGACCATCGGTGGGATCATCAGCTAGAAGCACAGTCGATAGCCGGTTTCGTTGTTCTTCAATGTTCATAGACCGGCACAACCTTACTAGTTCATTCGCCCTTCAACCGCGGTCGGCTGAGAAGAAGCGAACCTGCAACTGATTGAGTTTACCGCTGCTCCACGCCGACCGTTACGTCCCGATGGTGAAGTCTTTTGACTCATCAACTAGTAGACCGTTGAGCTGAACTGCCAAACGTTCGCCGTCGCAGTCATCGGCGGCGGCGACAATCGTACCTTCAGCTATCTGGAGGGTTATCGACTCTCCTGGAGCAATGGTTTGTCCTTCGGCTAATTCGTTAAGGCCAACGGGACCTGAGCCTTTGGGGTTAATGGCCAGGCTGCAAATTGCTGCATCGCTTTCGACGTCGTTTGTCCAAGTGACTTCATGCACTTCAACTGCTTCTTCAGACAGAACGAAACCTTCGGCGAAAATTACTTTGTTGTCGATGAAGAATCCGACTTCGTAAGTGCCAGCTACCAGTCCATCGCTATCGGGGGCGCACACCCAGAAATTATCTCCTGATGCTTCGTCGTCCCAAACCTTGTCTCTGAGACTGTAGTCCAACCGTGGTTCACCATTGATGTACCAGATCACATCGAGCGTTGACCCGTCAGGCATCCCTTCCCAATCCGCAAAGAAGCAGAGTTCGGTTACACCAGCTTGGGCAGTCACAACAACCTCGTCCGGCTGATTGCCGGTCTGGCCAATACTGAACCGAGGGTTGGTGAACGCTAGTTCCGACAAGTCGTTGTATCCGGTTGAATCGACCTCGGTCGGTAAAGCTGTTTCAGCCTCTTCAACAAGGTCAAGCGCCAAGTTTATCGGGCGGATAATAGTGGCTTCTACGCCCGGCTGTTGACAGCCGTTAGCTGATGGTTCCTGGGCTCCCGCTGACGGCAGGTCTAAACAACTCTCATCTAAATTGGATGAATTTGAACCCACGACTCCGATGACCTGCCCGTTCGCGTCTGTCGCTGTCGCACCGACGAACCCCGGAGGCGTCTCGGATTCGGTCCGAATCAGTTTCACATCCGAAACACCCACAGGTTCCACGAACCCAGAGACGGAGGTATTGATCGTTTGTAGCGACCTGTCACCTTCGGACGAGAAACCGATGATCGAAATTTCATCTTCCTGAGCAATGCTGTCGCTGTTGCCGAGTATCGGGGCCGAGAACTGTGCTTCGAGAGCCGAACCGTCGCTGATATTGCGGACGATTCTGACCGCGGCAAGGTCAAGCGTGGTGTCGACCACAAGGAGCTCAGCTTCATAGGCCAAGACCGGGGGCGATTCGGCGTCGACGGTAACGGCTATTCCGATTCTGGAGAACTTGCAGTCTTCAGAAGGTGTGACAACTTCAGCGCTGGTTAAAACCTGACCGTTTGGGGTTACCACCGTGCCCGAACCAGCACAAACAACTTCGTTGTCATCGTCCAGGCCAGCCACTTGCACCGTGACATCGAACAGGTCTTGAGGTGCGATGTACGACACGTCTTCGATCGATAGCGCTGCCTGCTCTGCCGTCGATGCATCTGCGGAATCGTTAGCCTCGTCATTTAGGCCAAAGGCAACTAATGAAGTCATACCGACAAGCAGGATCAAAGCGCCTAAACCAAGGGCTAACCAAATGCGGGAGAACCCCCGACTTTGGGGCCCTTCATCTATGTAGTCAGCGTCGATCACGACAGCTCCCGTTCCCGCACTTCACCAACGACCGGCAACCGCAGTATAACCTCTGATTCGCTATGCGTATATTCGACCGCCAACTTTCACGTATCGATGCAGGCTCCGGCGATTTTTATGGCGCCAGGGACAACAACCAGTTCGGCGTTTCCTGCCCCAAAATGTTCGCCGTCAGCCCATAGCTGAACCGGGGTAGACAATTTTACTGATGTACCCCGCCACACTGAAACCTTTGGATGGTTCACGTGTCGACCGGGAAAGATCTTCGGGATGATCGGGACGAGCTGACGACCCGAAACTGGGGCGAGAACTGCGATCTCGAGGAGTCCATCGGAAGGAAGGGCATTCGGGCAAACCTTCATTCCGCCGCCAAAGTAAGCGGTATTGCCAACTGCGAACAACGTCATCTCGGTCTGATGCACCTCACCGTCGATTTCTAGTGTGAGTGGTGTTGGTTTCAGTCCGCCCAGTTCAAGCAAGGTAGCCGCGGTGTAGCGATGTTGACCGTTCGGGAACCGGATATTCGCTGCCCGCTCGTTTACGTCACCCGACCACCCTCCGGTGACAACGCTGGCAGCCCAACGGTCCCCGGAACGAATCAGGTCTATGGCTACGCTGTCTAGCAGTGCTGCGTCGACTGCCTTCTTAGTGTTCTTCGGGATGCTGAGCGCTCGGGCGAAGTCGTTGCCGGTCCCGGATGGTACAAGCCCGACTGCTACATCGGTTTGAGCCAACGCTGGCAGCGCCTGATGAATGATCCCGTCGCCTCCAACGATGATTAGCCGTTCCATTCCTTGGTTGCGAGCTGCGGCAACATCATTGGCGACAACCTCAGCCGAATCAGGCTCGATACGGGCGACATCTAAACCCCGGTCGACCAAAAGCTGTTCGACTGTGTTAGCAGTTCGCCCGCCTCTGCCTCTACGCGCTGCCGGGTTCACCAACATATGGACCGTGTTCATTGCCTTAACGGTACTGGCATGACGGGCCATCACACTGGATCCACGACCTTCGTTACTATCCGCCAACTAGTGTTCACGAACCTCAGGAGAGTGGTTAGCCTATTTCGTGGGCCCCCGTAGCTCAGTGGATAGAGCATTGGTTTCCTAAACCATGTGCGCAGGTTCGATTCCTGCCGGGGGCACCAGGGAAGAACGTGATGTTCAAGTGGATTTCAGCCGCCGAACCGTTTCAGCGTGTCGCGTCTGGTTGCGGCCGATATACCCCAAATTCTTTCTTCTATGGGAACACTACGGGAACAACCAAAACCAATATCCACTTCCGTGCATATGATCATTTGGAATTTGCTCTAGATGGGATGAAGAGTCGGCCTACTTTGAGTACGTAATCGATGCCAGCAATAACAGTTCGCTAACAACGTCATAGCAATAAGAGGTGAGAGTGCTTCTACGCAAAACCAGACCGCTGAAGAATCCGGCGGCGATAAATGACACCGATCTGAGAATTTCGTCGGACGAACCCTTCCCGAGTTGGCCGAGGTCATTTGATTCTCGTCAGAAACCACCGACAGGAGAGCAACGCTCAAACCTAGTAGTCCTCGTTCCCGATAGTTGGAACGGCTCACACAATCTTAGATCTAGATCGATCGCAAATCTGAAAGTGGAGAACCATCGTGGTCAACAAAATGCAAACCGCTCGCCTCATACCAGTCGCTGGAATCGGTTCTGATTCTGAAGCCGAACAACGGGCAACATCTCCTTTACTGGCCGTTGTTTCATCGGTAAGGCCTCTTTCGAAAGCTCTTTTAGATGACTTTGGCGCACCAAAGTCTGGCAAGCAACTGTCGAGTCGTTTGTCGAAGTTACCTTCAAATCCCGCACTGGGAAGAAAGTACGGCCCGATGGGCTGATTCGTGTCAGCTACGGCAAGTCGACTTTCACTGCTCTAGTCGAAGTAAAAACCGGAAACTCAGCCCTCAACGCCGATCAGTTAAATTCGTACTGGGAGATAGCCCGCACTGAAGGGTTTGATTGTGTGATCTCGATTTCGAATGAGATCCCCCCATCACCAGGTATTCACCCGACCAACGGTCTCAAGGTACGGTCGAACTCAAAGACAGCTGTTCACCATGTTAGTTGGACGCAAATTCTCACGAAATCGATCATGCATAAAGTTCACCGAGGGGTTGACGACCCTGAGCAGGCATGGATACTTGGCGAGCTAATTCGCTACTTGGAACACCCCGTATCTGGTGTGGTAAGTTTCGACGACATGGGTTCTCATTGGGTCGATGTGCGAGACGGCGCAAAGAACGGAACATTGAATGTCCGCGACGACGCAGTTCAAGACATAGCTCTTAGATGGGACCAGCTTCTCGGGTTTACTGCTCTAAAGCTAGGCGCTGACATCGGCGACGACGTAGTGGAACTGGTTCCCCGAAAACATCAAGTGGACCCGAAACTTCGCTCAAAAGAATTTTGCCTGTCATTGGCGCAGGATGGTTGCCTTGAAGGCAACTTCCGCGTTCCAAATGCAGCCGCCGATTTAGATATTACCGTAGACCTCAAATCTAGACAAAGTATTGTCTCGACAGCTCTGAAGGCTCCAGCCGACAGGGGTGCAAAAGGGCGTATCGGCTGGCTAGTGAGGCAACTTGCTGAAGCTCCGGCCGACTTAGTCATCGAGTCGTACTCGAAGAATAGCCGAGTCCCGGTTACAACAACGCTGGGTGCGGTCCGGGAAGATTCACTGACTTTACTCTGCGATTCAAAAAAGGAACCAGTAAAGTTCAACCTGGTACTTCGCCGTGATCTAGCAATGAACCGTCGCAACGGGACGAGACCAGGTTTTGCGGAGTCAACCCAGTCCGCTGTAATAACTTTTTATGGTTCAGTTCTTCAGAACCTCACGGAATATAGGCCACGTGCGCCGCGGATAAAGGCGGAAAATGCCACCGAACCTCCTTCGTCTACTCCGCGAGAACCTGCATTACCGCAGGACTTGATGCCAGAAGTATTTTCTTCACAGCAAAGGGATTACACGAATAGTTCGGATGTCAAGCTGAGCAATTTGGCGCCCCAATCAGGCTGATTCGAATCGAAGCGATCAAGTTGTACCCAATGCAGCGATCGGCAGCGGCAAAGAGTGACCCGTTCTGGCGTCAAATTCCATTGGCAATACGACGAGAAAGGCGGGCCCGATCATTCGCGAGCTGGCCCGTGACGGAGTTCCCGTTGCGGTGTCGTGCCGGATACTGAAACTTGCTCCCCAACCGTATTACCGGTGGCTCCATCAACCGGTTGGCCCTGTCGAGGCTCGTCGCAAGGTGCTGACCGAAGCGGTAGGTCAGGCTCATGTTGATGACCCCGAGTCGGTACCGGTGACATTGAGGCCGTTTCCTAAATCGCTTGACGGTAGCGCTACAAGATTCCTTGTTTCTTCTTGACTTCAAGTCGGGTTGAAGCTTTAGGGTTCGGTATGGACAAAGTGACCGACGAAACGATCCACCCAGAGCATCCTCTACCTGCAACCGCTCTACTCGCTATCGGAGAGCTCGCTGCCGCGACGGGGGTCGCAACGTCGGCTCTGCGCCACTACGACGAGCTCGGACTCATCACCCCAGCCAAGCGAATCGGAGGCCAGCGCCGTTTCAGCACCGACACAGTGGGTCGAGTCAACTTCGTTCGGCGTGCGCAACGGGTCGGATTCTCTCTGGGTGAGGTTCGAGACATCCTCGATGACACGACTGGCCAAACCAGCCGGATCGTGGCCGACAAGCTGACCGAGCTGCGGGCGACGCAAACCGAACTCGCGACGATGATCAGCTTCCTCGAAGAGAAGCAGACCAACAGCTGCCAGCCTGTGACCGGTTGTCCCGGGATCCAGGCCTGCACCTAACAGTTCTGCGTGCATGCCGCATCCAGACGGACAATGGCAACGAAACGGCCCAACGCGAAGTATCTCTAGTCGAAGGAAGGCGACGTGACAGGACTCTCAACAATCCAGAGGGCAGAAGAAGATGGCTGACGACATGAAGAACGAGATCTTCAAGGCTGTGCCGGACGGCGGGCACCTGCCCTGGCCCGGCAGCCCAAAGCTCGCAACGAACTGGATCATCAACTTCCTCCAGGCGTCTATCAATCAATAACCGAAAACAAGGGAGAAAATATGAACACCAACACCAACACCGAACTGAGCATCGAACTCCAAGCACAGGTAGCAAGGCTCTACGCTTGCCTAGACAAAGAAGACGTCCGAGGCCACATGTCCTACTTTGCCGACGGGGCGACGTTCGAAAGCCGCTTCGGCACGATAACGGGACGTGAGGAAATTCAGAAGTTCATGGATGCTCATGTCGCGTCCGGCATGGAACGTGGCGTGCGTCATTTCCTCAGCAACTTCTACATCGATGCCGCCGATCAGAACGTCGCCACGCTTCGTTTCTATATCGCCAAAGTGCAGGTCAGAGTGGGTCCCAAAGTCATTGGGTCAGCCGCCGCTGAGTGTCAGTTCGATCTCACGAAGGCAGAGAAGCCAGTCCTCAAGCTAGCGCTGGAGATCGACCCTGCTTCATTGACTTCACCCGAGAAGTAGGAGTCGCATCAACACTCCTTTGAGAGATTGCCCCGGTAGCTGTTGATAGTTTGCACACGATCTTGTACCTAGAAAAAGACGGAACGGGCTTGAAACCTCCGGGGAGTCTGTGCAGCTTTTTGCAGGCGGCAAAAAGTTCAAGACTCGATCGTATGCCTTTGGTTAAGGTACGTCTATGCAAATCAACTCAATAACACCACGCCTGATAGTGCCCAACCCAGATGACTCAATCGACTTCTATCGCGAGGTGTTCGACGCTAAACTCAACGAGCGCTATGAACAAGACGGAATCGTCGTGCACGCTGGCCTACATATCGATGAGTGGGAATTTTCTATCTCGGCTGAAGTGCAAGACTGGGGATGGTTAGCGCCAACTACGTTAGGAGGCTCTGCGATGCTCCTTTCACTCGATGTCGACGATGCGCGAGAAGTTGCCGACAGAATGGCCGCTGCAGGAGCCGAGGTTCTGGTGCCAGTCGAAGATCGACCCTACGGACAATGTGAGGGCCGTGTTCGAGATCCTTTTGGCCACCTTTGGATTCCCACACAAAAGATCTCGGAGGCATCAGAAATTGAAACTCCAGATAACTCACTGTTGCCTGGCGTTCGTCGAATCGTCGCTGACCTGACCGTCGGTGAAACCGCCGCATCGATCGAGTTTTTTCGACAACTTCTCGACCTTAACCCTGTAATGGACTTGGGGTGGGTTGCGACGCTAACGCCTAGCGGAGAACCAGACCGACAACTGACCCTGATGACTGACGATGCTACAGCATCGCTGAATCCACAGCTGTCGGTTGAGGTCGATGACCTCGATGTAGTTTGGGAACGAGCGCAAGAGCTAGGCGCAAAGATTGTGCACTATCGAACTTTAGAACCATGGGGTGTAGAGCGGTTCTTCGTCGCTGACCCTTCCGGAAATATCATCAACATTTTGTCTCACGTTGACGCCGCGGACGTGGGAAGATGATTGACAGGAGCGACCGACAAACGTTGAAGGTAGTCCGGCCTGCAACCGGCGAGTCGTTGCACCACGCGAGTCATGTGAGCTTGATCGGCGAAACCTGAATCGAAGGCGATTGACGTGATCAGGTTTGAGGATCTGGGTCCGAATGAGGCGCCTCGACCTCGGCCCTTGGCTCTCCTATTGAGGTTACAAACGCGCAACCACCTGCGATAATAGTCGCTGTCATCGACAAACTGTGCCCGTGCCGGAGCTCGCGAGAACGACCAATCAAAGATTCTTCCAATGTGAGAAAAGAACCTAGTATAAAGAACCCGATGAGGGCGAGGAATGCGAACATTAGTAACAGACCCCGGCGAGAATCAGGTGCTGCACCGAGGACCACCAGCACGATTGTTTTTGCCCCCAACACTACGAGATAGTAAGTCGTCCTGGTATGTCGTTCCATGAGTTCCCATCCGGCCATTTCGTCCAACCAGGGAAGCGAAAGCCCGACGAACAGCATGGCTACTAGTATCATTAGTATCGAGAAAATAGTGTCACTTCGGCTTCGGGCGGATTGATATTCCAACTCCGCCTTTAGGTCTGCGTACTGGCTCTGCAATTGTTGCAGCTGACCAGGCTCGGTATCGATGTCGGTATTGTTGTCCATGGCGTGATCATAGAACAAGACCGCCAACCGTTTAGCGCGGTCGCGACGCAGGCAACGTTGCGGGAGGAGACTCGGGCGGTAGCGGCCGCGACGACCGACTCTCCAGGGTCGTGGGCCTTCTATCACGTGGCCACAATTGTTAACGATATGTTTCCAATAAAGCACAGCAACCGCGTTGACATGCTTGTGTACGCATTACTAGTATTTTCCGATGGGCAATTCAGTTTCGTACGAACCTTCTTCGGGTTTGGAGGATGCGGCGGCGTACAAGACCGCTCATCTGAACTTGGTCGACGAGTTAACCGTCGTCACAAGCAACGTTGAGCTAAGCCGCATCTCGTGGGGTTACGGGGGTCATGTTCTTCAAACCGCCATCGAGAATCTTGCCGAAGAGTTCGAGTTGCGGGCCGCCAAACTCGATGTGTTAGGAAACCAACTTGGGGGCCTTATGGCAAGCGAAATTATCCAGATGGTAGAAACTGACAAAGCAGCGGCTGACGACACTGCTGTCCCGTCCTAGCAACTGTGAAGACCGAGCCCGCGTTCCGCGGAGATATCTCTACCTTCAGAACCTTCAAAGAGGCAATCGACAAAGCCGTCACACAAGCTACGAGTGACCTGACAGAGATGAACACCCCTCGACTTTCTTACGGGGAGGAACAAAAGAGCGACGATATAACGATCATCACTACCGCTGCTGAAACGTTGAGCGGAGCGTTGGCTGCGTTTATTGACTCCCACGACGAACTCGCAACCTTACTCAACGACGCTATCGGAGAACTCGAAGACATCAAGGCAGATTCCGACACCAACTGGGCCGCTCTGGAAACGAACGAGTCGCAACAAGCCACGGCTAACACCACTGCGGTCGACAACAGTGACACTCTCGAAACCGAATGGACCGACTTACGAACCTCCGAGGACGATGTTTACCGGAACCTCGCCACCGATTTCAACCAGTTCGAACTGGGCGCTGCGGTAGTAGTCGAACAAGAGACCCTCGACCGGATGACAGCTGAGGGTATCACAACGTTGGAGTCAAGCGACCACCCCGAAGCCGTCGCATGGGCGGAACACTTAGTGGCTAGTTCGGTCCGTACCGAAACCGTTTCAGAGAACGGAGACGACGGCGACGACGAACTCGCACAACTCGACGAACTGATCGCCTCGGGTGTCGACGCCGACGATGCTGCCGAAGTTATCGACAAACCCGACGACGTCGTCGAAGCAGTCATCGACGGCAAAATCGATATCCATGTCGCCGAAGACATCGCCGAGCTGACCGTCCCCGAACGAGCAAACGTCATCAACTCCGATATCGACGACGCTCTGCTAACAAGTGTGCTGGACGGGTTCTACGGCGACGAGGCCCGCGAGGCGCTGCTATCTGGCCACGAACATCGGCTCAACAAGTTTTTGCTACTCGACCCCGAGACCCAAGCCGTGGTCAACATCGACGAAGTCAGCCACATCGTCTTCGACGGCGACGACAAACGTAACCACGAAGACCTCGGCGACCAGATCAGCGGCAACGAACAAGAAATCATCGCCTTCTATGAAGCGCAGGGCATGGAACCAGACGAAGCTGCTGCAGCATTCGCAGATCTGCAGGACAGCCACGTTTTCCTCGGTGAATCCGAAGCCGCCAGCCGTCGGGTAGGCGAGTTCAGCGCCGCAGCTTTCGAAGAGCGTGCGCTTACGTTACTCAACGAATCCAACGCTGATTCCGCGCAAGGTTTACGGCTCAACGTTTACGAGGGGATCGTCGAGCGCACCCAACCACGGTCTGACGACTCCGACGATTACCCACTGAACTTCGACAACATCAGGCCCGAAGATCAGCTAGCCGTCACCGAGCTGATCTTGGACCGCAACATTGAAATCGTCGAATCTTCACCGCCCGACTCGATGGAAACAACGTGGGCCATGAACCGGATAAACGAACTCATCGACGAAACGGAAAACAACCAAGAAATCCGGGCTGACGTGGCCGACCTTTTAGTCGAACGCGGCCTCGAGGTTAAAGCCGAAGCCGACCCAACCGTTGACGGCGACACCGACCGGAGGCACTCTCTAGCCACGTTGTTAACCCATCAGGGAATCCAACTGATGGACCCCGACGAGGAACGCGAACTTGTAGCGCGACTCGAACACGAGTTCTCTACCCGGTCCGACATGTCGACGGTGTCAGGGCTCGACTTGTTAGTCGAAGCTCTCGACGTCGGCGGCGAGTCGTCGAAGCCGCCTCCAAGCGGTTGGGGCCAAGACCCAGAAAACCACGTCAAATGGCGGGGCGAATCGCTCAACCAGTTGCTAGAAGCCGTGATTGATGAAGACGGGCTGTTGACCGAGGGCGGAACCGCGCTCGTCGACTCCATAGCCCTGAACGTTCCCGAAGACGCTATCCACGTCGATACAGAGGATCTTGAGTTACTCGACCCGACCGGGGATCACGAAGTACCTGAATTCTCGCTACGCCATACCCTCGGCTTGGCGATGACGGCCGATAACTACGGCATCGAAGAAGACAACTATGAAATCGCCGTCTTACTAGATGAACTCAACGCCGAATATCTAGAAACCGACGACCCGGCAGAGATACAACGCCTAGCTGATGAACACGACCGGATTGCCGCCGGGCTTGACCTAACCGACGAAGAACTAGAACAGTTCAACGTCTACCTTTCAGCGGGCTTAACCCCAAGCGCTGCGATCCGAACCGTTCGAGGCCCCTACGATAAACACGTCCGCGACGCCCGCAGCGACATGATGCGAGCTGTGTTAGGTGTCGGCGTCGACGACGACGGCAAGCCGCGTACGCTGATCGAAGAATCTGAGTTTGCGCCGGAAATGGCCGAGGCCGTAATTAAAGAATTGCTGCTGGAGAGTATCGCCGTCGATAAGCAGCGAGTCGCCGAGTTCCGAGAAGCAAATCCCGTCGACGCGCCGCTGACCGAAGACGAGCAGGTCGCCCTGAGCTACCTTGGCGAGCTGGTTGCTGAAGCTCCCGAAAACGGCCTTTCCTACGAGTCTCTAGAAGAGATGGCGGAGAACGGCGACGAACGGGCCCGATACGTCCTCGACCACCCTGACGTTTTGGCGATGACGTTCGGGGCGTCCGAAAACGAAGACTTCTTTGGAACGGTCGATGCAGACGGCAACCCCGTGTTCGACTACGGTGACGAAAACCTGGATCAGTTCATGGAAGGAACTGTCTACCACGGGGCTGACGGGAGAAGGCAGACCGCCGTTCACCACAACATCACCATCGATGACATCTCGGCGGTTAACAACCAGATCGTTCTGTTGGAGACGCTTACGCCCTACGCCAAAGAGATCGACGTTGCCCGTTACGGCGGCGACTTAGATCAGGTGTACGCCGACGAAGATTTCCAACGGTGGTTAAACGACAACCCCGACCTACCACCGGCGCTCAAAGACAGTATCCACGTCGCGCTACAAAGCGACTACATCGAAGACCCGTTCAGCCGCGACGAAGTTGGCGAAATTGCCGGCTACACCGCCCTTGTCTTAGGGGTTGCGGCCACGCTTGTTCCGAGCGGTGGCACGTCGACGCTTTTGTTAGCCGGGGCAGCTGCCGCCGGCATCATCGAAGTCGGTATCCAACTTTCGGGAGGCAACACAGCGCTCGCTACCTTGGCCGCTATCGGCGTATTCTTCGACCTAGGCGACGCAACGAAGCTCGCCTTGCGCCTGGGCATTTCGGTCCACGCCGCTCAATCCCTCATCGATTCCCGCCGAATCAACACCCTGGCCGAGACGCCGAACCTCACCATTGCTGAGCGGGCTGAACTAGATCAACTCCTTGCAGCTAGCCCGACCATCAAGGTCACGCCAGCCGACATCGAAACCGCACAGCGAACCATGTCACCCGAGCAACTCGAGCAGTGGATGCACACCAACGTCTACGCCAAAGCCCGCGCTGAGACCGTGGCGAGGCTCCAAGAAGAAGGCGTTCCACTCAACCAAATCAACGAACTTGCCGACGAAATTTACCCAGCCAGGCTCTTTCCCGCAGAAGGCGTCGACGCAGGACGAATCATCGAACCGCCACCGGCTGGGGCTCCAGATTCGGTTATTGGTCGAGTAGAAGGCGACCCCCCTGGCGTGTACCGCTACGGTGATGGCGCAGTCGCTGTGGTCGACCCTAAAACGGGTAGATGGACCGTACCTCAGGCTCTCGGCAAGTCGAAGGGAAGCTTCGGTGAAGTAATGGGCCAACACAACCTTACCGAACAGGGTCACACACCGTTACTTCACGGAGATCCCAGCAACCCTTCAAGAGTCCCCGGTGTAGATTTGGGTGACCCTACAAACGCGCCAGGAATCGACCAACTCTACATAAACGCCGATCCGCCGCCATCGCTGATCGTGGCCGAACCGAAATACCGATCAGGCGAACCGTTTGTGACGGACCCAAACCATCGCGACTGGCCTACGACCAACGATGGAGTACGACAACTTTCCCCAGAATGGATCGAGGGACACGCTGAAATTCTGCTAGACAGTGGACTAATAGACACCGATACCTATAGAGCGTTAGTCAACGGTGACTATCAAGCCGTGATCCAACGGGTTGACCCGGCCGGTAACGTTGAAAACGTCGAAATCCCGAAGTCGGCTTTCGATGAATAGTGCTATGTCGAGAAAGGCAAACACATGGTTGTTCGAGACGAGTTAGCAACAGCTGACTATTTCACAAAGATCATCGAAAAGATCCGATCAATGTTCATCGATCCTATTAGCGCTGATGTCAATGAACATTTGCAGGAAGAGCCTAACCTCGATATCGCAACCGGCAGCCTGTATAGCCTTTCAAATCAACGGCTTAGAATCGCCTGGACGGCGTACACCCGCGGCGATTCGATCGAGGACGTTCGGGCTGAAGTAATCGGCGCGGCTGAAGACCTCGGCTACTTTAACCAGATGATGGTCAGACATCCAGAATTCATCGGCGGAAGAACCTCCTACATGAGTAACATGAAATGGATCATCCACGCGATCCTTTACCGCCTCGAAGGCGACGCTTTAGCAAACATTCTCGCCTACATAGACATGCGAAAACTGTCAGACCCGCTACACGACAGCCTACTCCACTACGTCCGCCATAGGGAGTTACCAAACCCAACGCCAACAGGTGAAGGTTTCTACGCCAACTTGAGACAAGAACTATACGACGCCCTCGACGCCCCACCCGAACAAGCATCCAAACTACTACACGACTACATCCACGACTGGTACGCAAGAAACGAAAAAGACCGAGAAATAGGCGCCACAGGAATCGGATCACACAAAAAAATGATTCGATATACCGGCTACTGGGCCTGGGACGCAGCAGCAGTCGTACTCGCCGCCGACATCAACGACACCACCTTCGCCAACCACACTCACTACCCCACCGAACTCGCCGATTGGGCCCGCACCCAGCAACCCAACCCCACCTGAGAACCCAAGACAGAACGTCAAGCACAAAGAGTATCGCGATGAAAGACCTTCGGATCAAGCGAATCCAGGAAATATTACGTGAACTCATAAGTACGCTTTAATACTTCATCCGATCGACGGCAAACCCACCACGATTCGGTTGCCGCATATGCACGGCAAACCGACACAAGCCACCTATGTCTAGTCGCCCAACACAAACATGGTCTCATAGGTGGTTAGGCGGCTCCGCTCAAACGGTGCGTGCTCCGGCCAATTGTGGGCGGCCGCGAACGCTTCCGACGTTAAGTAGGCCTCATACGCGGCTTCGTCTTCGAAGGCTAGCACCGACAGATAACCACTACCGGCTGTCAGAGGACGCAACAGGCGAGCGCCGAGAAGTCCGGGAACGTCGCCGAGCGTTCCTTTCATACTCGCAGAGAAATTATCCTCGAAGGCTTGAACGTCGTCGTCAGCGACAAAAAGTTCATTACTCACAATGTGGGCCATGCCGCGAGCGTAGCGTTTGCCAACGCCGGAGCCACCCGGCCACCAAACAACCCAGCGAGAACCTAACCTGAAGCTATGTTTATTGACTTCGCTTCAATCGGGTCATCGAAAACCTACCACCTGATGATTCAAACCATAATCCCGCGGCCAATCGCCTGGGTTCTCAGCACCAACCAACCGTCGGCCGACGAACCCGACTCACATTCGTATAACCTCGCACCTTTCTCGTACTTCTCCCCTGTTTCCTCGACGCCTCCTCTACTGATGTTTTCAATAGGTCGAAAACCTGATGGGGCACCGAAAGACACATTGGTTAACGTCGAAGCTGGCAGCGACTTTGTCGTCCATATAGCCTCGGCTGACCAGGCGCCACAACTAAACGCCTCGTCAGCTATCTTGCCGTACGGTCAATCGGAATTAGACGACCTCGACCTTGAACTCGTCGAAGTTGACGGTTGGAACACGCCACGTCTCGAGTCAGCCAACATTGCGTTCAACTGCCGACGCTTTGACGTCACCCCGGTCCGCGAGTCGACCCAAACTTTGGTCTTCGGACAGATCACACACGCCTATGTCGATGACACACTGATCGTAGACGACGCCGAACATCTACAAATCGACGCTTCCAAAGTCGACCCCTTGGCCCGCCTTGGTGGTGCCGACTATGCATCTCTAGGCCCAATCTTCACCATTCCAAGACCGGGTTATTAGGCCAACCACATCGGCGAGGCATACAACCGACTTAGATTGGCCGAACCGTCGAACAGCTAGTTAAACACTAAAGGAAAAATGGCAGGCCCTACTAGGCTAAATATCCCTTCCAGTTGCACAACTTAAGCTGAGCAACGACAATGATGTTTAGGGACCGCAACCACAAAGGGCACTATCGATGCGTAAAGTCACTATTTTTCTGACGGCTATTGCGACGGTCGTGGCATCCACTTTCTTTGCCTCGCCAGCATCCGCCGAGTTCGAACCACCGCAAAGATCCGCGTGGGGCCTCGCAGGTCCCGAATCGACATCCAACTCGGTAGCGACGTTCTCCGCTCTCGGCTTTTCGGTCGAAGAAAGCAACGGGTTTATGTTCGTTGGAGGAAAGTTCCAGAATGTCACCAACGGCGCCCAGTCCGTCAACCAGCCCAACTTCGCTCGATTTGATCTAAATGGTGTCTGGGACTCAGGCTTCACCCCAGCGGTCAGCCGCCCAGTTCTCTCTATCGCTGATTCACCTGACGGCGGCTTATTCCTCGGTGGCGAAGTCCGTACCTACAATGGAGCTAACGTCGGTTCGTTAACAAAGATCAACCCTCAGACTGGCAATATCTGGCCAGGTTGGAACCTCAAAGTTACCGGCGGGACCAATGTCGTCCGCGAAGTAACGATTGAAGAGGACGGCTGGGCATACGCGGTTGGCACCTTCAAAGATGTTCGATACAACGGCGTTGTTACTCCAGTAACAAATATTTTCCGCTTCAACCCAGCGACAGGTGAGCCGGACACGACCTGGCTACCAGTCGTCACAGGCGGATCGATCTGGGATGTTAGCGTCTCCAAAACGAACAACTCTGTTTACGTTGCAGGCTGGTACGACAGCGTCGCCGGATCTACCCGGGCCGCGGTCGGCATCGACGCCAATGACGCAACGGTTTTGACCTGGGACAGCTTTGAGAACAACCAAAGTGCCCGAGTCCAATACGGCGTCGAAGCAACCGAATTCGGCCACGTTTGGGTCGTCGGCGAACAGCACGGCGTCTGGGTTCACGATGAGAACGCTAACTACGAGGTCATAAAGGACCACGTCACTAACTGCCACTCCGCCATCCAAGGCGGATGCAACCGACGTGGCGGCGCCTACCAAGAAATCGAACGTGTCGGCAACCGAATCTACGCTACGTGCCACTGCTGGGGCTACCACGCAACCGGGTCCGGCCCGAACCCTCAGCCGTACCCTGGCAACCTCGTCAACACCGACAACAACCCTAATTGGGAACTTACCGGTTCTGTAAGCGGCATCGTGGCATACGATGTTGCCACCGGTGAACGAGACCAGAGTTTCAACCCGTACATGGCGGGTGACATCGGCGGCTTCGGAATTGCGCAAGCATCTGACGGCTGCCTCTGGACAACCGGCGGCTACAACGCCGTCGGCAACCCGGCTGACGGACCACAAACCCCAGGACGAGACCTCGTTCGACTCTGCGACGAAGGTGACGTCGAACCTCTAGAGGCTCCAGCCACTTGTGCAGCGGTAGAAAACGGTGCCAACATTGACGTGTCATGGCCAGCCGCCAACGGAGCCGCCGAATACATCATCCGACGATCGGTCAACGGCGGAACTCAACACTGGCAAGGACGAGTATCGGGAACCACGTTCACCAACAACAACCGAGCAGGCACACTCCAATACTACGTCGAGTCCAAATCAGCCGCAGGCGAGCTAAGCAGCCGCACAGCATGCAGCTTCGAAGAAGACAACAACAATCAAGACCCAACTCCGGTTGCTTCCTGTTCTGCTACCGCCAATGCTGCTGGGACACAGGCAACCGTTACATGGCCAGCCGTCGACGGAGCTACCAAGTATGTCGTGTACCGCACCGTCAACAACAGCCCGCAATACTGGCAAGGTGCCGTCGATGCACCAGCAGTTTCGTTCTCGAACGGTCTACGGGCCGGCGAAATCGAGTACTTTGTTTCTGCTAAGTTCGGTAACGAGTTCACTACCGCAGTGGCGTGTACCCCCGTCCTTTAAGAACAGCAGGTAATTAGTTATGCACAAAGGCCACATCGCCGTGGTGGCTATGGTTGCTCTGTTGTTCTTCGCTGGGTGTTCATCCGGCGAAGAACAAACCTCCACCGAAGGCACCAACGAAGAAGAAGTCAGCGCAGAGCTGAAGGAATTCGGCCCCCCGCAAGTTCAAGCCGACAACGCCGAAACAGAATTCAACGCAACGATAACTCCCACACCAGGTCTCACAGAACGCCAAGCTCTGCCGCTCCAACGTTACGAGGCGGACGGCGACCAACTGACGCTGTTCTTTGAGATGGAATCACAGTCATGTTTCGGCCTCGAGGTCGAATACACCGAATCAGACACCGCTGTCGAAGTCGCTCTTTGGACTGGCCGACTACCTGAGGTCGACGCCGATGACTGCGGAATCGGAATCTATTCATACAACACCGTCATTGACCTCGATGACGAACTAGGTGAACGCGACGTTATCGCCGCGGTGGCCGCTACCCCATCACCCTCAGGCAATCCCACATCTGGCCCGGTTGGCGGCAACCCGTCCCAACCTGAAGACGAAGAGCTTGAAGTAGAGCTAGACGATGACGGCAGAGCCGACCCAGAACAGTTCGTTGGCCTAGAAATTGACGAAGCGGTTGATCTAGCCGACGGCAATGATGTCGTCTGGCATGTCGCAAAAATTAACGGTGAACCGACTGTCGCTGCAGCCCCTAGCGGCCGCCACGTCATCTTCGAACTCGAAGACGACATCGTCGTTAGCGCCGAGAACTCCTAGACGTCGTCGTCACTGAGTCGATCTTTCGCAGCAGCCATCCAGCCAGCCAACGCTTCGTGCACGAACCGGTCACTGTCCTCAAAAACTTGACTGGCTTTATCGCTGAACGCTTGAGTAACGGTTGAAGCATCGGACACCACCGAAACTGGGTCACCCGTCCGCAGGTATTCGCCCGACAGGATCTTGTCGTAAGAACCGTCGTCTATCCAGTTACGGAGCTCGGCTACCCGCACAACGGGGAACGGGTGGGACTGACCCAACGTCGACATGACGCGATAATAGGCCCCAAGTCCGGTCGCCCCTCGGTACTCATCACTTTGTTCGATGAAAGCATCGAGGTCAAGCTCGGATCGTCTACCTCGGACACCGCCCGCCAAGACGGCCTGGACACTGAGCGAGGCCTGAATGTGTTGTGTTGCGAGCAGACCCGCTCTATCACAAGAGACTTCCGCCTTCCGACTCCACTCAAGAAGCGCTAGCGTGATCGGCAGAAGGGCCTTGCCGATCATTGGCGAATACGAGTTTCCAAAGCCAAGCAGTAGATTGAGAAGCGTCCGGTATAACGCATGTTCACTCATAATATGGCCGACTTCGTGCCCGATCACGACCTCGAGTTCGGCCTCGTTGGTCATCTCAACCAACGAAGAATTTAATACGATGAAAGGCCTGTCGACGCCAACCGCCCCTGCGTTGACCAGAGGGGTTTGCGAAACATAGAGTGGTGGAACTTCGGTGTCGAGTACGTCGCAGACACGCACCAACAACCCATAGATTTTTGGGTATTGACGCGGCCCAACTCGCACTGACTGTGCCTGGTATACCATCGAAATACTACGTTCGCCGAATGTGCCGATGACTTTACGTAAGACCGTGTCAAAACCAGGTATTTGTTGAAGCGCGTTTAGCGCCAGCCGGTCCGATGGATGCTCCCACGCGTGGGAACTAATGTCATCTAGCTTTTTTCGGTCGACCGGGGGAACAGAGTTATCTTTTTTCACAACTACAACACTAGTACGTTTATAGCCGTGGTTAACCGCGTCCGATCGACAACAATGTTCACGTTTGGTCAAGTAGTATGGGCGCATGTCCCTTTTAATGAAGCCAGGTTCCGCACTCCTTATCGCCGGCGTGTTGTCGGTTTTAGTTAGCCAGGTGATCGGCATTGTCCCGTTGATTGGCGGGACACTTCGTTTCATGCTGCTAGTGCTCGGAATTTTCGGTGTTATCGGCGGAATTTGGCTCATCGTCGCTGAGCGGCGCACGGCGACCTAACGGTCGTAGCGAAGTAGCGTAACTACTGTTTCGATGTGGTCAGTACCGGGAAACATATCGAAGGTCTGAATCCCGTCTATGTAGAAGCCATGTTTGGTCAACTCGGCAATGTCAGATGCCAGCGGCCCTGGTTCGCAGCCAACACAGACCATCCTGTCCGAAGCCAACGACGCTATCGTCTCGTGGTTCGATTTCAGTCCGCTTCTTGCCGGGTTGGTTATCACGACTTGTGCCGGTGTCAACCCGCCTACCAAGTCGTGAACATCACCGGTCAGCACCCGCAACTGTCGTCCATCTACGCGCTCGACCAGAGCCGTAGGACCCGACCCGTTTCGTTCCACGGCGACACCGGACAGACCAGCCTCGATCAGCGGCAACGACAGGTTCCCGGCTCCGCAATAGAGGTCGAGAAATGTTTGACCCGTTCCAGCTGAGACAATGTCGCTCACGTAGGAAACGAGTAGCCGATTTACTTCGGAGTTGACCTGAACGAACGCATCGATCGGCACCTCGTTGACCAACGTTGGGCTAAGGTTATAGCGCAGCGTCGGCTGGCTGGTTGCGACCCGATCAGCTATTCGCCACGCCGGTCCAAGTTCGGACTGAAGCCTCGCCCGATACCAATCGGTATTGTCCAGGTTTATAGAGACAAATGACAGACCGATTTGGCCGCAATCGGCTACACGAACCTCAAGATGAGCAACCCCAAATAGCAGGTTCGGATCGGCATGGGTCACCTGCCGTAACACTGTGATCGCGTCCCACAATCCCGGGCGAAGTGCGACACAACCTTGGTCTTTCGACTGGTTAAATAAATCAACTCGCCCATCGGCGACTTTCATCCGCAACCGGTTCCGGTAGCCAGTTCTTTTCTCACCGGTGATGGGCGGCCTTGTTTGAGCAAGGAGTCCGACTTGTTCGAACACCTCATGTACGCGGGCTACCTTAGCCAGCAGTTCGACGCCTCTACCGAGATGCAGAGTTGGACATCCACCACATTTATCCTGGACCGAACAGACCATGGTCGAAGTGTAGGCAACGGACTCGACTGGCACCTCAGGCCAAAGCGAAACAAATCACTGCTTCGTTACCCGACCATCGAGATACGATTAAAGCGTGCCACTACGAAAATATGTAATCGTGACAGGCGCCAGCAAAGGAATCGGAGCCGCCACCGCGATAGCGCTCGCCAACGACGGCTACGACATCGTGGTCAACTACCGGACGTCGCTAGACGGCGCCTCCACAACCGCAGCAAAATGCGTCGCTGCGGGCCAACAAGCCGTAGCGGTTGAAGCCGACGTGTCAACACCCAAAGGTGTTCGAAACCTATTCCGCCAAAGCGAATCCGCGTTCGAAGGTGGACTGCTGGTAGGCCTCGTCAACAACGCCGGAGTATTGCCGAAAATCGCCAAACTCGAAGACGGCACCGACGAACGGTTCGAACGAACCATCAAAACCAACGTCTTCGGCCCGATGATATGCAGCCGGGAGGCCATCAAAAGAATGTCAGAACCAAACGGTGGACAGGGAGGCTCAATCGTCAATATCGGGTCGATAGCAGCCTCGTTGGGTAGTCCGAACGAATTCGTCGACTACGCAGCATCAAAAGGCGCTCTCGACTCAATGACCACCGGACTGTCGAAAGAACTCGCCCCAGTCGGCATACGCGTAAATTGTGTCCGGCCAGGTCTAATCGACACCGAACTGCACGCCTCGTCCGGTCGCCCGAACCGGGCACACGAGATGGCCAACGGAATCCCCATGCAGAGGGCTGGAACGCCAGAAGAAGTCGCCGACGCAGTAGCCTGGCTATTTTCCGACGCCGCAAGCTACGTAACTGGCGCAATTCTCGATGTTTCCGGGGGAAGGTAGCTACAGCGAACTACCCGCATAGGTAAAATCCGCCACAATGCCGGCGCGAGTTTACCCAATGCACTAACTTTGCGATGTGCAGCCGCCACCTCTAATAGCCCGAATCGTCTATATTCTGGCCATCATCGACGTCGCATTCACAATCTGGACCGTCTGTGTCTTCGCAACGATCTAGCGATGCCGCTAGCTTGCGATGTAAATGGAATGCGACCATTGCTCGAGCACCAGTAGACTAGGAGCGTTAGGCCACGGATTTCGTAGCCACTCGGATAGAAACGGATACCCGTGAAGCAACCAGATGTCACCCCACTAAATGACATTCTTCCACCTGAACCGCTCCTGTTGATGGGAGCCGGGCCGGTACCAATTCACCCCGATGTCGCCAAAGCCAACAGCATCGTAATCAACCATCTCGGCCCTTCGATGAACAACGTCATCGAAGGAATCCGACTAAGCGCACAGTACGTCTTCCAAGCTGAAGACGCCTATATTCTCGGAGTAGCTGGCCCCGCGTCCGCCGCCTTCGAAATGGTCGTGACCGGCTTGTTATGGGAAGGCCGCTCGGCGCTCGTCCTGGTCCAAGGAAAGTTCAGCGCGCGCTGGGCTGAGATGGCAAGAAGGGTCGGAGCTGACGTCGATGAACTAACAAATGATGGCATCAGACCTCCGACCGTCGGACAAGTCGAGAAGGCCCTCGAGCAAAAACACTACGACGTCATCCTCGCCACTCATGGCGAAACCTCAAGCGGCGTTTTACTCACCGACTTGGCAGAGATAAGCGAACTCGCTCATCGTCGCGGCATCTTGACCGCAGTCGATGCTGTCACGACTATCGGCGCAATCGAATTCAACATGGATGGCTGGCACATCGATGCGGCGATCGCAGGGGGGCAAAAAGCCCTCGGCTCAATTCCGGGATTCTCGTTGGCAGCCTTTTCACCTCGAGCTTGGGATGCGGTCCAAAACAGACCAACTTCACCACCACATTGGACTTTAGACGCCCGCCTTGCCTGGGCATTCTGGGGGGAAGGCAAATATCACTACACTGCCCCAGTTCCAGGCACACTCGCCACTTATGAAGCACTCAAACAAATCGTCGACGAAGGTCTTGAAAACCGATTCGTTCGGCACGCCGATGCATCTCGAAACGTTCAGCTTCAGATCGAAAAAATTGGCCTCGAGCTGTTTGCTCCCGAAGATATCCGTCTCTTGTCTGTGGTCGCGATCAAAATGCCTGACAACATCGATGGCGAACAGCTCCGAAACTTGATGCGTGAGAACTATGGCGTCGAGATTAGTGGAGCGTTCGGCCACAACATCGTCCGAATAGGTCTAATGGCTGAACAGACCCGTCCAAGCCGGATCAACAGAACACTAGCTGCTTTGGCCGGAGCTTTAAACGACCTGGGTTTCAGGCCCTAAACCGAACCCAAACGGGCACTAGCCCTGCGGCCAGGCGATCGGGAACCGTTCATCGTCGAGCGGGCTTCCAGGTTCGGTGCTCTTCAACAACTCGGAATGATCTGGAACAGTAGACCATGGCCGGTCGACCAGAATGGCTTTGGCATCTACATAGTTCAACGCGACTGCACGGTGCTGGGCAAACGATTCTGGTATCGAGTGAACCGTCAACGAACTGGTGTATAGAACGTCGCCCGGCTCGAGAGACCAACGTCGGATATCGTATGAGGATTCGTCTGCGACGAGGTCCGGCATGGGCAGAACAGTCTGACCTTCGGGCATCTGGTCGACATCGATGGCACCCTCATGTACATACCACGATCCAAGATGAGATCCGGCCCAGAACTCCGAAGAGTCACCTTTGGCAATATTGTCGACAACAACCCAGGCCGTTATCGAACGAGAATCTACCGCAGCGAACGGCTGATCTTGAACCCACCGCTGCCGTTGGTCGTTCGACCCGCCAACAATTCGGTCGTAGTGAAGCCGAATCTGAAACGAATCGAGAAAATCGGCCGCATGCTCGGGAACCGATGACGCTAGTGCAACATCTCGGAACGAATCAAGGGAAGGCCAATTGCAGAAACTGTCTTCACCAGTTATGCCTTCGACTCGAACCTTGGCTATGTCCTCGCTGAGGGCCGAAAGCTGGTCAGGCCGCACGATGCTACGGATAATTGCCACTCCATCTTGAGCAAAAGAACTTATTGCGTCGTCGCTAGCCACCCATTATGTCTACTCGGCAAAGACAGACAAGTCGCTCGATGATGCGGCTTATCAACCAACTCGCAACAAGATCGACCTCCTACCGTACGAGTGGTAGGCATAACTCAACGAATATGTAAGACTGCTGTGGATGGAACCAGTTCAGTTGTTTGAACTCGATCTTTCAGAATTCGACTCTGAAACAGAAAATATCGAGCACCTGATAGACCTGACCCCCGAGGTGGACCCTTGGTGTTCATGCCCGGATTGGGTGCTATCGACCCACCACGGACTAGCGCAAGCCGTAGACCCATTGCTGCTCACCGACCCAGATCGCTCCGGATACGCGGTTCTCGCCCGTTACACCAACGACAGCGGAGACCCAATTATCACGAGCCTCGAACCGGTTTGGGGGTTTGCGTCTCCAATCATCGCACCTAAACCGGCGGAATTCGGTCGTCAACTCGCGACCTATTTGGCAAGTAGAGACGACTGGGACTATTTGGCCCTACCCGGGCTTCCCATACCAACTAGCCAGAATAGCTTCACCGTAGAGATACTGCGTTCGCTGTCGACATTGGGCGAAGCCCGCGTCGGCGAGGGCATTACCCGTCAGGTGGCCGACATTTCAGCTTCCTCTGGTGGTCTTGATGGCTGGATTCAACGACGAAGCCCAAAGTTCCGCAAGAACCTGCGTCAGTTGAAATCCGCGGCCAACGAAAATAGGGTTACGATCGTGAATGCGAGTCACGACGATTTTGTGTTTGACCGAATCTTGGGGGTCGAGAGCCAGAGTTGGAAAGGTATCGAAGGTAGCGGCCTCACATCGGCCGGGATGAGGGCAATGTATAGTTTGTTAACCATTCGTCTGGAACAGAAACGCCGACTCGAAGTACATATCGCCCAGAAAGACGGCGATGACATTGGCTATATTCTTGGCGGGCGACGAGGAGGCCTATACCGGGGTCTACAACTCTCCTACACAGCCGAAGTTAAAGACTTGTCCGTCGGACATCTCCTACAGCTACATCAAATTGAGCAGCTCACGCAGGACACCGACATAGCTACGACGCGTTACGACTTGGGGATGGACATCGCATACAAGCAACGATGGGCCGACTCAGCCGAAACCACTATCATGATCGTTATTGAGCGCCGTCAATAGTCGCTACAGTAGCCACCAGAACGTTCCACAAACTGTCGGAGGTAAACGTTGGCCATATTGAGCATTGTTCTCATCATCGGAGCGGCGCTTATCCTGGCTGCCGCCGCCGTCGCAATAGACCGACTCAACTTTCCCCAACGTCGCTTCCGTGCCGAGCAACTCCCGGAAGGAAAAGTTGTAAAACGAGACCGGACCGGAGCCCACATCATCGAAGAGGACTTCGACGAGTAAGCTCCAGGTCCGGGCCACGGACTACTCCTCTACCTGTGTGCCAGTTGGGGAATCGGTGTCAGAGTCAGCTTCGGTTTCGGTTTCGGTTTCGGAGTTGTCGTTTTCTTCTCCATCACCAGCATTCTCCGGTTCATCATTGTCTTCAGCAGGTTCGTTGCCAGCTGGCGGCGCTTCGGCACTGTCTACGGGAACTTCAATTTCAATCGTCTCAGTGGTCTCGATGCATTTAAGAACTTGGTCACAGAACGAGGCCGCATTCGGAGCGGTCAGGACCATCCCAGGGTCGACCCCAGTTGGCTGAAATTTTAGCGACGAAAGTCCTACGACCTTACCTGCCCCGTTGACCAATGGGCCGCCTTGGAACATCGTGCCTACTGGAGCGCTGTGCTGCAGGCCCGATGCCGACTGGTCGAGAAGGACACCGGGTGACGCGGTAGCTGACTGCCCACCGAAGCCACTAATCGAAAATACGCGAGTGCCGACACTCGCGACCTGCTCCTCCGCAGATGCCAACTGCAAGGTAGGCAAGTCTTGTTCGACCATGACTATCGCCAAATCACTCTTGGCGTCCCATGACCAGAGTTGCGCATTGATTCGTTGGTCTCGTTTTGTCAGGGTGAGCGACGGGCTAGGTTCGGTGGTGGACGCCGCTATTAACGAGTAGCTCGTCATCAGCACTGTGCCTTCTTCGTGAGCCAAGACAGCGAAGGCTGAACCAAGAACCGCTTTGCCCTGCTCGTCACGGGTTTCTAGCCCCCACACCGACTCACCGGCCGTGGCAGGAAGGTTGATAACGCCATCGGCGTCAGAGACTATCCCTTCGATCGGTTGAAGCTCCGTTCGGATGTCGTCGACAGCGCCAACCCGAAGTTCATCAATTGCTGCGGTAGCATCAGAGAATTGTTGATCGAACCCATCGACAAACCTCGAGACTTCGCGTTCATTCTCAGCTAAGCGGTTGTCGTAGTAGGCATAGAACCCGGCTCCGCTAAATGCGATGCCGACAGCAGAGGCCAACAGCATGAAGGAAATTCCGATGACTGACCGAGGTAGAATCCGATGCCGAAGCTTAGGTTTTCCCGGACTAACAGAAATAAATCCGTTGCGTTCCCACTCCCGGTCTTTTTGGTGTTGCTTTATCCGCTGAGTCGGTTTGATGAACGGCGCTACTTCAACGTCGCCGCCCTTTTCCCGGCGCGCTTCGGCCGCGAGCTTCAGTAACTCGTCCATCTTCTTTCTAGCTGAGCCGCTTTCCTGAGCCAGATTGATCAACGACGACTCGGTTTCTGCGTCCACGCCCCCCTCATCTGTTGCGGGGGCAACTTCGTCAACTTGAGTAGCGCCACTATCGGACTTCTTAGAACTGTCCGATTTTGCCTTAGGTTTCTTGGTTGAAGTGCTCATGAAATTGCTCCCTGGTCGAGTCAGATGAAATGACTCAGTGCTTGTTTGTTGGACTGTTGGATTGGTTGACTTGGGTGAACTGGATCGATGGTGTGTCGAGGTGAAGGTTCGAGAACGCGATCAGTCGGTGATCGCGACAGGACCGGTGGTGTTAGACGACGAGGACGAAGAAGATGGCGGCACCGTCGTACTCGTAGTTGGTGGCGGACGAGTAGTTGGCGGTGAATCCGAGCGCGGGACATCTGGGCGTGAAGAATCGTCTTGCACACACGACTTACCGTCGCAGTTAGAGGCAAGACTTCCGACGGAACGTTTTTCGCCCACTTCGGTTTCTTTCCGACGCAGAGTCTCAACCAATTTTTCGGACTGTTCGACTTCGGTCGGTGTTATCTCCGCCGGCTCGGGAAATTCGGTCACCTCAGTTCCCTCAACAGCGCGAGCCATATAGTCGGCAAATGCTCTCGCCGGATGCGAACCGCCAGTGACTGCACCAACCCCGTTCACGTTTCGAAGCGAATCAGGAGTGTCTGCGTGCCCCATCCAGACTGCAGTTGATAGTTCGGGGGTGTAGCCCACGAACCAGGCTGCTCGATATGACTGGGCGGTACCGGTCTTACCTGCGACAGGCCTACCGATGTCGGCGGCCTTGCCCGTTCCCCCTGTAACGACTCCTTGGAGAACGTCAGTCATGTTGTCGGCGACAACAGGCTCCAGAACTTTGGTTCCCTGCCGATTACTGTTGTCGATAATAACGTTGCCGTCCCGGTCGATAACCCGTCGGATTCCTGTCGGAGGAACCCGAACGCCTCGATTGGAGAACGTTCCGAATGCTGAAGCCATTTCGAGAGGGGAAGTTTCGGCGGCACCGAGTGCAAGGCTTGGGCCGTAGGTGCCTTCTGGGTTCAGACGTTCAAGACCGAGTTGGCGAGCCAACTCGACGGTCTCTTCAATACCAACATCGACGAGCAGCTGCGTAAATACCGTGTTGGTCGACGCTACAGTGGCAGACCGCAAGGTCTTAGAACCTCCGCCGCCACCGCTATAGTTTTTGAGGTAGCAGTTATCGCCAGTACAACCAGGGACGCGCCAACGGGCCGGTGCTTCGTACTTGGTCTCGGGCGTCATACCAAGCGACATGGCTTTTGCGAGCACGATTGGCTTAAACGAACTTCCGGGCTGCATACCGAGAGACCCACCAACAGCTAAGTTGACTTGGCTTTGTTTGTAATCTCGCCCTCCAACCATCGCCACAACATGCCCGGTTAGCGGATCGAGCGAGACGATCGACATATCCACCGGGTATTCGGTGTTCTCGAGTCGTTTGGCGACCGACTCCTTTGCGGCCTCTTGTAGGTCGGGACGGATGGTCGTCTCGATCGTGAGGCCTTCGTTGTAAACGGCCTGTTCTCCAAGAAGGTCCACGAGTTCTTGTTCGACCCAATCCACAAAGTACGGGTATTCCGACGCGCCCTTTGGTCTCATTGGAACGACTACAACGTTGGTTGGATCCGGTGAATCCGCTGGCTCTCCAAGCCAGATGTCTCTCGCAACTTCGACCTTGTACTCAGGGTTAGTGATGTACCCTTCATCTTTCATGGCTTTTAGAACCATGTCTCGTCGTTCTTGAGCTGCTTCGACATCGTTTCGTGGCGACAGTCGCGTCGGCGCCTGGACCAACCCAGCCAGTAACGCTGCCTGAGAAATGTCGAGTTCATCGACCTCGACGCCGAAGTACACGATCGCCGCACCACCGATTCCGTACGCTCCAGATCCGAAGTAGGCGCTTTCTAGGTAGCCGAAGAGTATCTCTTCTTTAGACATCGTCTTTTCGATATCAACCGCCAGAAGAGCTTCGCGGACCTTTCGCTCAACGGTCCGTTCGTTCGACAAGTAAACGTTCTTGACGAACTGTTGGGTTAACGTCGAGCCACCTTGAGAGACGCCGCCAGCCTCAGCGTTGGCCTGTGCCGCCCGACCAATACCCTCGATATCGACACCATTATGTTCATAAAATCTGCGATCCTCAATCGAAACGATCGCATCTTTCATTACCTGCGGTACCTCGTCAGGTTCGATGCTGACCGTCTGATCAAACCCACGGAATAGTCCTATTTCTTCCCCGTTGGCATCCAGAACAGTGGAGGCTTCAGCGACTATTTGCGGTCGCTCCTCAGGGATTTCACCTCCTGGAAGCGGAGCATGTAGCAGTGTCGATATACCGACGGCTGCCGAAACGGGAGGAGCCACGATGCCGACGATAACGATCACCATCAATATTCGGCCTAGTACGGCAGCGACTCTGAATAGTCGATAAGCGATAGTTCTCATCATTCACTCCCTTGGGGTTGGGTGGTAACGGGCGGTGGAACCGGTGCTCCCGGAGTTGTTGGCGGTCCGGTTACAGGTTCGGCTGTGGTTGGGGGTGGTATCGCCACGCAAGGTGCCAGGGCGACGTTCTGAACTTGGTCGTCCATCTTGACGACTATCCGAGCCGTGCCAACTTGATTACAACGAATCCGTATTGTGCTTTGACCATGAGAGTTTGTTGTCGACTGTGCCGGCGACAATAACGTCAACGGCGACTGAGCAGTTACGTCGATGACCTTTCCGGGCACCGGACGGTTGGTTATATAACCGTCAGCGTCAACGGTCCGTTCCGTGACTGCAACGACCGCTGAGCCGGTTAGACCGGAATAAATTTTTCCACCGTTATAGACGTCGAGTTCTACTGCTGGTTCGATTTCGCGGAGCGGGAGTTCCAGCGACATGGCTGACTCATCGTCGAGATAGAACACCATCGAACTATCCATGGCAAACCGACCAGGTACCCACGCCCGAACGCGGTAACGGCCACCAAGGAGTCCAGAAATCGACCAGCTACCATCGGCGGAGGTTCGAATATCTTCCGACACGGAGCCGGCTTGGGTGTGGCGCTCAATCCGGACAATGGCTGTACCCGCTATGCCTGTTCCGCTACTGGCTGTCCCGCTAAGCGAAGCTGAGCCGCCTTTTAGCTCGACCTCTTCATCTTCTTCGTTTTCGTCGTCGGCGAAAGCCATCGAAATAGGGTTCTTCGCAGTGTTCGGCGCCTGACCGATTTGGTACGGGGATTCGCCAATATCGGCTCTTTCGACACTGAGGTCGACACCGGTTAGGTTAATCGAAACCTGTTCTCGCTCGGTCTCGTACGAGTCGAGGAGGAAACCCCGTTGGAACCACATGAGCGCGAGGCTCAAGCATATAAAGGCTCCAAAGCCGTATTTGAGCGGTTCATGACCTGCTCCGTGGCGGATCCGAGCGCCCAACGATGACGGACTGAACGCGGAGAAGATGGAAGTTAAGCGGTGCACCGTGATCCATCGGCTGGTGGAGATGCCTCCTTAGGCCTTCTGGCCTATTTTTCCGCAATTCTCTACGGATCCGGCCTTTCTATGTCGAAAACCCAAAGAATCCCTGCCCTGCATGGGAAGGGATTCTTTAACTAGCTTACTTTTAGAACTTTTATGCGTCTACTTCGAGGAAAATACACTCTCCGGGACACTCTTCGGCTGATTCAATGACGCTTTCGAGTTGATCTTCAGTGATTCGGGCCATACCTTCAGCACCTGCCGGGTTAGCGACCCCATCGAACAACTTTTCGCTACCAAATTTCTCTGCGGACTCTTTTACATAGTAGAGACCGTCGTCCATACCAAAAAAGACGTCCGGTGCGATCTCCTCACAAAGGCCGTCACCAGTACAGAGATCTTGGTCAATCCAGACCTTCACCATATTTGCTTATCTCCTTACATCCGGGTCGAACTACTCCGGAATCTTATCGTTATTTATCCTATCGACACGAACCGGAAAATCGAGAATCATACGTTTGACGCCCATCACATCTTAATATGAGCAACAACGTTGCCGGGTAGCCCACGTTGAGGTTAGGTATGGTGCTGACACAGGAAGAGCTTTATGGCAACAGGCACACTACCGTTTCTATGTGTGAAGACTACGCCGCCAGACTTAGAACAGTTCCCGCACCTGTATGCGACCTCTCAACGGTTCAGTGCTGGGAAGCCCCGCACATTCCAGATCTCTGAAGACGGTAGCTGTGTGTTGTTTTGCCGGGCTCGGAGCCAGTCTGACCCAGCGTTGTGTCTGTGGCGCTTTGACGTCACGAACGGAACCGAGCATCTTTTGGTGGACCCAGCTGACCAACAACTGTCGGGTTCCGAACTGTCTTCAGCCGAGCGGCAGCGCAGAGAACGAGCTCGCGAGTCGGGCGCCGGCATTGTTTCCTATCGTTTGTCTAACGCTGGAAAGGCCTGTTTCGTTCTTGGCCAAGCCCTGTATGTGCTCGACGTAGTAGGCGGCGACGTCCAGAAACTCGAAACTGAGTCGTCGGTATTTGACCCTCGGTTCAGTCCAGATGGTTTACATGTCGGCTACGTGCACGGCCGCGACGTTCGAGTTATTACCCTTGCCCGACCCCGTTCGGATCGGCTTGTTTTTGAAAGCCCCTCCGACGACGTTTCGATTGGACGAGCCGACTTTATAGCGGCCGAAGAAATTGGGCGATCGAGAGGGTTCTGGTGGTCGCCCGACAGCCAACAGATTCTCGCAGCAAGAGTCGACGAAACCGACGTTGAACGATGGTGGATCACCCAGCCTAGCCACCCAGACGCATCGCCTCGCTCGTTGCGGTATCCGCCAGCTGGAGGTACCAACGGCGTCACCAGCCTGCTGCTCGGCGACGTCGACGACGCTGAGGGTACCCCTCCAACCAGCTTCGCAATTTCCCCGTTTGAGTACCTTGTCGATATCAACTGGTCTGATTCATCGGGGCCGCTGGTAACTCGCCAGTCCCGCGACCAACGAGAAGTATCCATCGACCAACTCGATGTTGTGACCAAAGAGCTACGCCATCTCCGGACCATTACCGACGATACTTGGGTTGATCTGGTCCCCGGCACGCCACGTCAAACCGCCGCAGGGCTCCTGACTGTAGAGAACCAGAAGGCCGCCGCCAGCGACAAGATTTACAAGGCGATCTGTATTGATGGCAAGGCTGTGACCTCGTCGGGCTGCGACGTCGCCTCGGTCCTGTCGGTTCATAGCCGAGGCGACCGTTTGGTGGCCGCTGTTAGCGTTTGGTCGCCGCCTACGAGCCGAACGCTCGCGTTCGTTGACGTAGCTACGGGGCACGTCCAACCCATCGGCGATAGTACCGGAACGAACATGGGGGTGTTTACGGGAACAACCGCCGTCCTCACTGAAAGTTCCGCTTCGAAACCTGGATCGACGTCGACTGTACATCGGACTACTGATGAGACATTTCGGCCGACCCACACCATCAAATCGTTTGAACAAACCGCTGGTTTCAAGATCGACCCAACATGGATTTCCGTGGATGATGGAGCGATCGAGATCGTGGTCTTCTTACCGGCAGACCATGATGGAACTACTCCACTTCCAGTCCTTATGGACCCCTACGGTGGTCCGCATGCCCGGAGGGTTACCGACAGCCACGATGGACATTTGGTGTCGCAGTGGTTCGCCAACCACGGATATGCAGTGGTAGTGGCTGATGGGGCCGGAACCCCTGGGAGAGGCGTTCATTTGGAACATCGCGTTTGGGGTGATGTCGCGACCCCGGTCTTGGCGGACCAGGTACGGGCTCTCGATGTAGCTGCGGAACGATTCGGGTTTTTCGACCTGGAACGGGTCGCTATTCGTGGCTGGTCTTTTGGTGGCTACCTGGCCGCTTTGGCTGTGTTGGCTCGCCCTGACCGGTTTCACTGTGCAATCTCGGGGGCCCCTGTGACTAGCTGGCGCCTGTACGACACGCACTACACCGAACGGTATTTGGGTCACCCTGAAACCCATCCTGAGAACTATGTCAAGACAGACCTTATAAGGCTCGCTGAGAGTTTACCTAAAGACCAGGCACGGCGACCGTTGTTACTTATTCATGGCCTGGCCGATGACAATGTGGTTGCCGCTCATAGTTTGCAGCTAAGCACTGCGCTTCTCGGGTCCGGGTACCCGCATCAGGTGCTTCCGTTGTCGGGGGTTACGCATTCACCCCGACGAACGGTCGCGGAAAATCTATTACGACTACAACTTGACTTCCTGACGAAAGCGACCCAGAACTAGATGTCTATGCCGATCCGCCACCGATGATCGATGACCTTGCACTCTTGACACCGACGCTCACCTCGTTGGGCTGGGATGCTGAGCTCAATGCGTGGGCTGATGAGGTTTCCACCACCTCGACATCGCCACTTACGCCCGGTCGTATCGCGAGGGTGAGCAGAGGTTTCTCTCTGGTCTTCACCGGCGGTGAGGCTGTGCTTGCAAATTCGAGTTCGGAACGCTCCGACGCTAGTACTGCTCCTGCGACCGGCGACTACGTGCTGATCGGTCCAGATGATGAAGGCGCTCAGATCATCACGTCGATTGCGCCGCGACGGACTGCCCTGATGCGACGAATGCCTGGACGGGTTCCAGAGCCACAAATTCTGGCCGCTAACGTCGAGTACGTTTTGGTGATGCATGGCCTCGACCGCGAACTAAACATTCGTCGCATCGAGAGACAGCTGGTTGTCGCCTTCGACAGTGGAGCGACCCCCGTTATCGTTTTGACGAAGTCAGACTACGACGATGATGTGGTTGAACCCGTCGAACAGGCAATTGAACGTCTGGGCCAAGCCGCCGACGGTGTCGAAATCGTCGTTACTTCAGCCAAATCCGGCGACGGCCTTGACCGACTCAGAGAGTTCTTCTCTGGCCATCGTACGTCGGTAATGCTCGGCGTGTCAGGCATCGGCAAGTCGACACTGGTGAATGTACTATCGGACGGCATTGTCCAGCTGACGAACGAAGTTCGCATCACTGACCGCCGAGGCCGACACACCACGGTTACTCGAGATCTAATTCCGTTCCCGGGCGGAGGGATGGTTATCGACACTCCGGGTATTCGGGAGATCGGACTGTGGCAGGCCCACGCCGGGCTTGAGCGGACCTTTAACGACCTAAGTGAAGCGGTCGAAGCGTGCCGGTTCGCTGACTGCCAACACAATAATGAACCGAACTGCGGCGTCCAAGAAGTCATCGACAACGGGGCGAGCACCTCTGAGCGTCTTGAACATTGGTTGTCGCTTCGGGCCGAACTGGCCGAACAGGACGACCAGTTAGAGGAGTTCACTCGCCGGAACGAGTCGCGGGTACGCGCCCGAGCCGAAGACAAGCACAACAAACAACGTCCGAAGAAAACTAAGCGCCGTGGCCGCGACGAACTCTAACTAGGCTGGCGGTGACTGGTCTATCTCACCCGACTCGAGGCTAACGCGTGGTCGTTTGACAGTGAGAAATGCCTATGGGCACCACTTTGCGCTGCGCCTAGTACGCTTCATTAGCATGAATCGACATTCCATTTTGGCCGTTGTTGCCCTGATGGCTCTTTTGGCCGCATCTTGTGGGCGACTCCCAGAGGCTGGCGCTCCAGCGGCAACCGACGATGACAACCCTTTTGCCAAAGATGGCACAGCAGATTCGGTCGACATCGCTGGCGTCGTGGTTTCGAGTGATGACACAGTCGTCGCTCCGGCAGAAGGCGATGACATCGCTCCGCCATCAATCATCGAGACTCCGTCGGATTCCGGCCCAGCCAAGGCTGAGGACGGCCCCGCCACAACAGCGACACCCGTTACTCCTCCCCCAGTTGAGCAACCAGACCCTGTCGTCCCTGGAGATGCCCAGCCAGGTACAAGTGGAACCCACACCGTCCAGTCCGGTGAGACACTTTCAACGATCGCAGAAAAGTACGGTATCACAACCGACGCCCTACAAAACGCGAACAACCTTAGCGATGCCGACAAGATCACGATAGGTCAAGTTCTCAAGGTCCCGTAATTCACGAACCGAGTCCAACGACGTATGACGTTGATCGCAGTGGGAATAGTCAGACGATTGTATGGTTATTGTTCAAGTACGCCTTGGTTGTTCAAACGAGCGAATATCCAAGCTTGGGCACCGTTGTGGCGCCCAACATTAGAACCGGGAGGAATACTTCTATGGCCATCCAACTTGGGGACGAAGCCCCAAACTTCACCGCACCAACCACACAAGGTGAAATAGATTTCCACGACTGGAAAGCAGACTCGTGGACCGTCTTTTTCTCACACCCAAAAGATTACACCCCGGTGTGCACGACCGAGCTGGGCTACACGGCGAAGCTAAAAGAGGAGTTCGATAAACGGAACGTCAAAGCAATCGTTCTTAGTGTTGACACCGTTGAGGACCACAACGGCTGGTCAGCCGACATCGAAGAGACTCAAGGGGCAGCCGTCAACTTTCCAATAATCGGCGACCCGGATCGCACCGTGGCCAACCTCTACGGGATGATCCATCCGAATGCCGACGATACGATGACTGTCAGATCGGTTTTTATCGTGGACCCAGCGAACAAGGTCCGACTCATGCTTACGTACCCGGCATCGACCGGACGCAACTTTGATGAAATTCTTCGGGTGATCGACTCTATGCAGCTGACCGACGGCTACAAAGTTGCGACACCAGTAAATTGGAGCCACGGCGAGGACGTTATTGTTTCACCCGCGTTGACCGACGAACAAGCCAACGAATTGTTCAACGGCGACGTAACCGTCGTCAAGCCTTACCTACGTACAACTAAACAGCCAAACCTGTAAAGCTCGGACAACGAACCGGCCGGTAGGCGCAATTAGGCGGCGCTACTATGACTCAACGTCGCTAGCTCCCATACGGCACGCCAACCGGACGGTTCTAGTCCACTCTTTAACATTTGATGTTCAGCGGTTTTCAAATCTTGTAGTCCGCAGACACCGGCAACCAAATCGATCAGCAACGAGGTGAGGCGATCGTCTGTTCCGTTTAGTTCTTCCCGGGCGGCAAGAATCGCGTCCCTGCAGCCTGAGGCGTCTCCGGTTTGAAATTTCACTGCTGCCCACGCCAACATCGCTAATATCCGGTCAAGATAGGTCGCTCGTCCGATGAGAACCTGGTCGATATAGTGTTCGGCCTCGCTGACCTGCCCTTGAGCAGCAGCCAGAATCGCAGCCGTTGCCAGTCCGTAGTAGTCAGCGGTTTGACTTTGCTCTAAACCAACCCACTTTAGTTTCTTGACCGCTTCGGCGAGCTCGCCACGCTGTAACAACGCTAACGCCCACGATACGGAGAGATCGACTTCACCTACGACAGCCGGGGCTTGACTAACTCCGGTGTATCTGTTTGCCCATAGCAGCGCTCGTTCTGGTTCACCAAGACGAGCAGCCGAAGCACAGTTACTGGCCGCAACTAGGCGACGACTCTCTTTGCTGTCTACCCGGTCGGCCTGGACATACGCTGCCTCGAGGACCTCGACGCCTTCCGCTACCCGCCCTAACGAAACCAGTGACCTTCCCTCAAGTGCCCGCGCTTGAGCGATCACGTTCGGAGCGTCGGTCCCTTTGGCGACCTCTTGGGCTTGTCGAGCTAGCTCACGTGCATCTTCAGCCTGCCCCGACCACAGTTTGAGCGAAGCAGCTAAGTTCAACGTCAACGCTTCAGACCATGGGTCGCCTCGGCGACGCGTTTCCGGCAGAACTTCGTCGATGAGTTTCTGAGCGTCGACGGTCCGACCTTGGTGAAACGCCACCCACGCATCGATACTTTTTGTTCTCGTTAAACCGCCGCGGTCACCAAGTTCTTCAAATACTCGCATCGCGTCGTCAACCAAACCCTTGGCTTCGATGGTACGTCCATACCGAAATGCTAACCACGCCAGACTTTGGAGGGCCCAAGCTTCTCCACTGATGTCACCAGCCTCTGACGCCACTCGACGTGACGCTTCCAGCGCTTGGTGGGCCATACTTCCATCAAGGCGACGGATTTCTGCCAGACCGAGAAGACGAAGGGCCTTGGCCTGGTCGGCATAGTTCTTCAAACCGCCTAACCGATCGGCCGCCTCCCGCAGGCGAGACGAAGCTAAATCAAGGTTCCCGGCCTTACGGTCGGCATCGCCTCGAACCATCAGGACTTTGGCTTTCATCATCGGGTCTGTGACTAGCTCATCGAGGCGGTCGAGGTCTGCCTTAGAACCAAGAACGTCGTGAATCTCGCATAGGGACAAAGCCCGACCGTAAAGGAAATCGACGACCGTCATCGGGTCAGAGGCGGCCGAAACACCATACGAGAACCACTTTGCTGCCTGGACCGGCTCATCGACGGCTAACGCTCGTTCGCCAGCTTGTCGTGACCAGAACAGAGCTTTCTCTTTGGCATCGAGGCGATCGGTCGACACGACAGATGAAAGTTCAGAGGACAGTTCAGCGGCGGCCCGATAGTGGTCGGCGATCGCCACAACGACCGAGTTTCTGATGCCGCCGGTTTGACTTGCGGTGAGGTGCTCGGCAAAATCGTAGTGGCGTTTTGCTCGAATAGCTTTTGTGATAGTTCCGTATGCGACATCACGAACCACGTCAGACTTGAACGCATAGCGCCCGCCATCGAGCGAAATCAGGCCTTTTTGTTGGAGTAATTCCAGAGTGGATGTTATGTCTCCGTCGCCGTAACCCTGGTCTGACATGATTTGCAGGTGTCTGACACGGCCGCTACTACCAATGACGGCTGCGCCTTCGAGCACCGCTCGCTCAGTCGAATTTAGGTTGTCTACCCGAGCCGCCACAATACCTCGAAGAGAGTCTGGGAGTTCCGCCAATCGGTCGGTGCTCGAATCGACTGCGAAGGCTCTCTCGTCGATACCTTGAGAACGAACTAAACCCGCTAATTCCTCAAGAAAGAACGGATTACCTCCCGCCCGCTGAACCAGGTCTTTTGCGATAGTCGGCAGGAGATCTGGAGCGAAATCACTGAGCAACCTTCTCGACGATTCGTCGTCCAGAGGTCCGAGGTTTGTAACCGACAGCCGACGATGGCTCGAACGCAACGAGTCCAAGTCCACTTCTCGGGCCGTAAGCAGCACGATCAGCCGTTTGCCGCTGAGCTGTTCCATAAGGTGGTCGAGAAGCAGCCAAATCGCCTCGGTCGCCCAATGCATGTCAGCCAAGACAACTACGAGCGGGAGTTCCTCCAGCATGCTCGAAAATACCAACTCCACCGCAAACATGACCTCAGACCGGTTTCGGTTCCGGTAGCCACCACGAAGCGGGGTGTCGTACCCAAGTAAATGCAGAATGCTTGTACACAACCTTGCATGGTCGGGATGGTCGCTTCCAAACCGCTCCGAAAGTTGATTCTTGAGTTCCACTTCAACCTGAGTCTGAGACTGGTCGATCTCGAAACCAAAAATTTGGCGGGCGATGTCAGCCAACGGCCACCAAACATTAGCTACGCCGTATGGAACACATCGGCCACGGACAACGTTGGCATCGTGGCGTTCTGACAACGAGGACGCGACTTGCTGCACCAAACGGGTCTTGCCGAGTCCAGCTTCGCCCAAGATGAGCGCCATCTGTGCTTGGGAACGATCAACGGCGAGGCGACTTTGCGCCAGCAATAACTCCAGCTCGTTGTCCCTGCCAACGAAGGCGCCTTCCCGTTGGCGATGGGTTCCTGGCGTTCGAGTCGTCTCAGTCGCTATCCATGTCTCGAGAAGATCTTGTCGACCTTTCGCCTTCAATAGGCCCCCTGGGTCGTAACGAATCGCGTCTTTTGTAGCGCTGTAGGTATTTGCGCCGACGAGAATCTGACCTGGCTGGGCGAGACCTTGTAACCGAGCAGCAGAGTTCATGACGTCGCCCATTGCCGTATAGTCCCCACCGGTCGATGTTCCGACTAAGACTTGGCCTGTGTTGATCCCAATCCGCATCTCGATGGTGCCGAACTCAACAGCCAGTTCCTTAAGCGAATTCTGCATCTTCAAGGCGGCTCGAACCGCTCGTTCGGCGTCGTCTTCGTGCGCTACTGGGGCACCAAACAACGCTACGATAGCGTCACCGAGAACTTTATCGACCACACCACCAAACGAATTGATGTCTTCGGTCAAACGTTTGAACCATCTGTCGACAAGGGCTTTGACCTCTTCAGGGTCCAGGCGTTCTGCCAACGTGGTAAACCCGACGATGTCTGCGAACAACACCGAGACAACGCGACGTTCTTCGTCTGCCACCGAGAGGGAAGATCCGCACCGGGAACAGAACCTATCGTTGGGCGAAACTTCGGAGCCGCAGGCAGAACAGTTCATTACATACAGCCTAATTCAGTGGAGAACCGGTAGCACGCCAGCCCGAGGTAAACAAAACAAGACATCGGACACGTCCCGAACCCACCACTCAGAATACTGCTACCTGTTCCTTTGAACCACCCGGGCGGTAACATGCACAACCCACAGAACATGTTTACCGCCAGTGATTGAAGCTCGCCTTGGGTCCCAGTCTGAACGAACCGAGCCCACTAGGCGCCCTCGGCGTGGCCGCTTGGAGCTAGCTCGTACCATCCCAAGCAAGAGCTTGTTCAAGGTCGGTGACGTAGCCAATCCGGAAGCTTACCTTCGGGGGCGCCGGGATTTCACCTGGAGCATTTGGATCACCGGTCGCCACGACTAACCAACTGATCCCGGCTTCACGATAGAGCGGCACTGCGGTTTGCGCCCACCAGGGCTCATAGTCAGCTAACCCGTCGACGTCTGCCTGCCCTCGTAGCCATGTGACGCCCTCACATGATTGGTCGAGTTGACGAGCGTCGATAACGGCTCTTTCGGGGTGTAGTTCGGCGCACTGCCTCGCAAATTGCCTGATTCCCGCCGCAAATTCGTACGCCGACAAACCAGGCTCATGAACCCACGTCATCATCAGGGTTTGAGCCCCCGCTGCCGCCTCATTAGGATTGATCCCGTCTTGTTGGACGATGGAGTACTGCGCGTGCTGGATGCTTGTTGTGTTCATAGTATTTCCTCATGTAATGATTCGACCACGTCGGTCGTTTCGGAACTACTACTTCAACGATGCCAGACCTCTCGTCTCATCGCTGACCCGTAAATGATTACAGGTCGTGTCCTTCGCCTTCGCTGACTATCGTCGGCAGACCAAGAAGGTCGAAGACTCTATCTTCGGTGAATCCAGTGATTTTGGTTGCCACGTCGGTTCCACCACCAAAGAGCATGATGCAGTGGCGTTTGGCCGTTCCGTCCCCCACAGCTGTATAGCTGGCAAGTCCTGCTTCGCCGTTGGCGGTGACTGGGATGATCCCAAGCTTGTATGGCACACCAAAGTGAATCTCATCCAACAGGATCTCGACGATGGCATTCGGCCCGGTGAATTCCAGTGTGTTGGGCGGCATGGTCAGGTGCGCCGATTCGTCGAGAAGCGCCAGCATCGCTTTTGTGTCGGCGGTTTGCCAGGCTTGGGTAAAGCGATCAACTAAGCCTCGTTGATTCTCATCAGGAGCCGTTAGGGAATCGCTCGACCCTTCCTTAGTTAGCGTGGCTCGGGCCCGTTGCAACAAACTATTGGTTGCCGCCACCGACGCGGCCAAAACTTCAGCCGCTTCAGTGGGAGAGAATCCGAGCACATCACAGAGTAACAACGCTGAACGTTGCCGACCGGGTAAAACCTGCAAGGAGACCACAAACGCCAACCCGATTCGCTCAAGTTCGGTGATTTCTTGGCCCGTAGGGTCTAGCTCAGACTGAGGGAACGGTTGCAGCCACGAGGGTTCGCCCGCAGAGTTCACGAGTTCTCGTCGTTTTGGCGCGCTACGCAAAAGATCTAACGTTTTGTTTGTCGCTATTCGATATAACCACCCTCTGAACGATCCATATGGTTCGTACGTATCGATTTTTCGCCATGCCCGGAGCAGCGTCTCCTGAACCACATCGTCGGCATCATCAAACGAGGCCGTCATCCGGTAGGCATGTCGGCGAAGTTCCGGCAAGTACGGCTTAACCAAAACCTTGAACGCTTCGTGACTACCAGCTTTAGCTTCGGCTACTTTCTCGAGATCAAATGTGTTCGTAGCTGACATAGGTTCGGTCTACTCGATCTCGGTTGATGGTTGAGTCGTAATACTAATCAGCAAACTCGAAAGTGCCCACTCGGTCAATGGCGTGCCTTGCTGCCAAGCTTGATAGCGTTCCGCTAGACGCTCTCTAGCCGGGTGAGACGCTGCCTCATCATGCAAGACTGCCTGAGCTGTCCATCGCCCGTCTCCTACCTCGACAACAAGCTCTGGGTCCGCTATCAGATTCTGCACCCAATCCGAATTCCGGCCTCCGCCCGAAAGCACCCACATAGAACGACTAATCATTACAAACCAGATCTCGATCCGGTGCGGCCGGCCGGTAACCCGACCGACTGTTGTCAGATATGCGTAGTGGTGGTTGTTGAGTCCATCGCTATATTCTTCCAAGGTTCGCCTCCGTCATTAACCTGGGTGTCTTACCCCAAGTTAACGAAATGACAGCAGTGCCTTCATCGCTTCATGCAAAGAAATTTCGAGATTGCATTTCTAGACGATTCAGAACTGGGAACCCTCGGGGACGCATCAACTATCGACTGCGAAGCGTGGGAGCTACTCTTTGAACTGCATTTGTACCCGAAGCGTGCCGCCGCCGAGGAAGGTATAGGCAGCAACGACCTCATCGTTTTCTAGTACAAGATTGCCATTCTGCTCCTTGGGCAACAAACCATAGCCTTCGGCCAGTTCTCGAATCTCGTCTTTAAGGTCGAGTTCATCTCGCTTTGGGAAGTCAAAATCGGCCAGAAGCGACGTGCCAGGCGAGATGCCGTTACTGCTTTCCCATTCGACGCCCCCGCTAACGTATGTTCCGTCTTCGATAGGAATCAGCACCAAACCATCAAACCACGAGGAGAAAATATCGGGGTCGCTCAACTCGCTTGGGGTGCCGTCCGGCGGGTCTAAGAACATTCGAAGACTACTCTTCGAGCGCTCCTGAATATTGCCAACAAGTTTAAACTGTTCACCCGCCATAGGGTCCTTGAGGATGAACTCAGGATCCGAGGTGCTGTCAACAATAGGTGACTCAGGGTCTTGTCCTCCCTTGTGACCTACGAGAACCACTCGCGCCTCGCTCCTGCCGACGAAACTCACAAACTGGTCTTGAAGTTCGCTTCTACCTGCAAGAGGTCGTCTTCGGCGTCAAACGTATACGTGGCTACCACCTCGTCGTTTTCGAGCACAATGTCACGGTCGCCTTCTGTAACAGAAAACCCGGAGCTTTCCGCTAACTCTGCAATCTCGTCTTCAAGCTCAAGCTGTTTTCGGCCTGAAAATTCGAACTCTGCGAAAAGCGTCGAACCTTTCCGCAGTTCTCTGTCAGCGTTCCCCCAAGCTGCGCCACCACCAGCGAAGGCACCATCGACGGGAATCGGAACCACCCCATCGAACCACGACGAATACACCCCAGGGTCACCCACGACATTCGGGTTGCCTGACGGAGTACTCAAATTCATGAAGATAAAGGCCGCACCTAGTTGATCGGCTTCTGATGCATTGGTAATTTCAAGCTGCTCACCGGCTTGGTCTTGGCTGTCGTCTCTGACCACGGTCCCTGCCGGTGATGTTCCCTCAGCGGTGGCCGTGTTCTCGAAATCGGGTCCACCGGTTGGCGTGACCGTGACCGTGAAGGTGACGGTTGTCGTTTCACCCGGATCCAAGTTGGTTGCCGACAGCATTTCGGTGTCGATGACGCCGTCGAACCCAGTGTTGGGTACCCCTGGCGCCGTCGCAGTGATCGAGTCGATCACAATAGTGGAACCAGCACCAAAGGTAGCGTCCAGGTCATCGGTAAGGCTGACGTTAGACAGCGCAACGGTGCCGACGTTTGTAACAGCTACAGCGAAGTCAAGCGTGAAGCTCCCGTCACCATTGTCGACCGGATCTGCCGTAATGGCCTTGGTGACACCCAACAGAGGCAACTCGGAGAGTTCCAGAACTGTTGGTGTGGTGTCGTTGGTAGGGTCGCCGTCGCCGTCGGCATCGGCGGTTGGGCCGTCAGCGGACTCATCGGTTACGGTCCCCCCGGCTGGGGTTTGGGCGGTAACAACTGCTTGGTTCTCGAATGGTCCGAGGTCTGAGCCGGGGGTTATGACAACGGTCAGAACTACAATTGGTAGAGATCGACTGTTTTCACGAACTCAGACGCGGAACTGTCGGCGGGAACAATTTGCAAGTTCGGCAACACCGCAAAAAACTTCTTCGGTGATGACACAGGCTAACTGCAGGAAGGATCTCAAACCGGACGTCCGGGGCGACAAACGAAGTACACGCAGAACGGTCGGAAATACACACGACCATGCATCCCAGTCGGCAGATTTGTGACTTGGTCGTTGAAAAAATTCTTGCAGCTAGAATACTGACCAATGTTTAAGACAACGACTCAACTTCCTTCATGGCAGAAGCTCCAAGGCCTTGCTGACGAGTTCCGAGAAGCTCACCTTCGTGACCTTTTCGCCGACGACGATGACCGGGCCAGCCGTTACACCTTTGGTGCCGGAAACCTTCATATCGACATTTCGAAGCATCGAACCAACGAGGCGATCACTCAAGGGCTCATCGGTTTGGCGCGCGAATCTGGGGTTGAGGCCAGACGTGACCTCATGTTTACGGGTGAGCCGATCAACGTCACCGAGGGCCGGTCCGTGCTACACACCGCCCTTCGACGTCCAGCCCGAGACACATTAGTCATCGAGACCGATGGTGGCACGCAAGATGTTGTAGCTGATGTACATCGGGTTCTCGACCAGATGACAGCTTTTGCCTCAAAGGTTCGTAGCGGGGAATGGGTTGGAGCGACCGGGAAAAAAATAACGGCCGTCGTCAACATCGGAATTGGCGGATCTGACCTCGGTCCTGCGATGGCCTACCGAGCGTTGCGTCCCTATTCCGATCGGGATCTGACCGTAAGGTTTGTTTCAAATATCGACCCGACTGACGTCGCCGAAGCTACCCGGGACCTGAATCCTGAGACGACGCTGTTCGTTGTGGTTTCTAAAACATTCGGAACGATAGAAACCTTGACGAACGCTCGCACGGCACGTACCTGGCTGACTTCTTCGCTTGGCGCTACGGCTGTTGCCAGGCACTTCGTTGCTGTTTCGACCAACCCAAGTCGAGTTGCGAATTTTGGGATAGATCCGAACAACATGTTTGGTTTCTGGGACTGGGTCGGTGGTCGATACTCGCTGGGTTCCGCCGTTGGATTGTCACTGATGCTGGCGATCGGGCCCGATCAGTTCCGTGAATTTCTAGGCGGGCTGCATGACATCGATGTACATTTCCAGATCGCGCCTCTGGAACGAAATGCGCCGGTCATGATGGCTCTCTTGGGTATCTGGTACACCAATTTTTTCGACGCTGAATGCCACGCCGTGCTGCCATACTCGGACCACCTCGCCCGCTTCCCAGCATATTTACAGCAGCTCGATATGGAAAGCAACGGCAAAGGCGTGACAGTGGACGGCCATTCGGTTAGCACGGCGACCGGGCCGATCGTTTGGGGAGAGCCTGGAACTAACGGCCAGCATGCCTTCTACCAGCTTATTCATCAAGGCACTAGGCTGGTTCCGTGCGATTTCATAGGTTTCGCCAAATCAAGTAACGCTATTGATGACCACCATGACCTGCTTATGGCCAACTTTTTTGCTCAAACTGAAGCACTGGCGTTCGGCCAAGACCATGAAGACCCAAGCCGCCAATTCGCGGGAAACCAGCCAACTACGACCATCATGTCTGAACGGTTGAGCCCCCGGGTCCTAGGGCAGCTGATAGCACTATATGAACACAAAGTGTTTGTTCAGGGTGTGATTTGGGGCGTCAACTCATTTGACCAGTTTGGTGTTGAACTCGGTAAGGTCCTCGCTACAACGATTGCACGCGAACTAGCCGAAGGCACGGTCGGCAAACATGACAGTTCAACAAGTTCGCTGATGTCGTGGTATCAGACCAACCGCTAAGTGCGACATAGACCCTGAGCCCGGGTCGTGGACAAACTCGTTGGGGCATGCACGAAACCTCGACCGATCCGAGACAAATCTGCACGTAGGCTGACCGTTCAGAACGGGTACACTTGCCGTAAAAGCGGATTAACATCACACAACAGCGGTTCAGTGTCAAATCACTGTTGTTTGGCAAACCATGAGGGATTTAATGAATTATCAAGACCCGTACCAGAACCTTAAACCGGTTCCCGGAAGCGGCCCATCACCGGAGTTTCAGCCCAGACTTTCGGACAAAGGCGCCACCAACATCTACAACCCTTCACATTTTGCGTTGACGGGTCTTCTCGGTGGTCCTGCCGTGGTTGCGGCCGTTGCGTTGCTGAACCTTCGAGGCTTACCCAAACGGGTTTCTACCCCAACCGCCTTAATCTCAATTGGTGCTGTCGGAATATTTTTTGTTGGGTTGATTATCGTCCCAGCAGATTGGTGGGCCGAATCCCCGAGACTGGGTCGCCTCGCTTCTCAGGCTATTGGCGGTGTAGCGGGCGCCCTACTGGGGCGGGTTCAGCAGGGATCAGCGTTGTTCGTGTCTGGACAAAGCGGAGACTATAAGTCAATCTGGTCGCTTTGGCCGCTACTTGTGCCGGTTGGGCTGATCTACGCCTTCATCTGCTTTGCCATTATGCTTCAACGCGGCCTGATCGACCTCAGCTGATATGCATTTAGAGCTGGCTGAGGCGGCCCTTGATCGAAACAACGGAAGACAAGCACTACAACATTTAGCTGCGTCGGGCGACGTCGAGAGTTCGCGGTCGTGGACTATTCGCGCTAAGGCTTGGGTCTTGGAAGATGAGACTGAAAGGGCGTTGGACGGTGCCAAACGCGGGTTGCTTGTAGCTCCTGAAGACCTCGATCTGTTGCTCACCTATGCGGTGGCCCAATATAACCTTAGTAACCCGGTTGAGGCCGAGCGAGCCTTACTGGTCGCGCTCAACAAGCATCCCACTTACGGCAAGGCCCTTTACATATATAGCCTCGTATTGTTGGACGGCGGCGATACTGATGGTGCACACCTAATGCTCAATCGCCTGGAGGAAGTCGCTGGCCCATTTGCCGAATCCCTATCGCTTCGAGCAAGAGTTTGTGCCGCCGAAGGCAAGGAGCGCGACGCCGACCGGTTCGCCGAGCTGGCTCTCGAAGCTGACCCTGAGTCCGGCGATGCAGCTGAAACCAGGTACTTACTATCGGTGTTGAAAGCTGACGCACCCTCGGCGGCAAACGCCGGGCTCCACGCTGCCCAGCTCGATCCCCAATTGTATGCTATCCAAGGGCGCCAAGCTCGCTTCATCAAGCACCCGGCAATGCTACCTCACCGTCTTGTCGATCGTGTCGGCATGGTTCCGATATCGATCACGACAAGTGCGTTCTTTGCGCTGGCCGCTCGGTATCTTGACGGCACGATAATGCTGATCGCGGCCGTGACGTACCTCGTTTTAGCCGGTTACACATGGGTCGCCCCTCCAATATTGCGTTGGTGGCTCCGGCGGAAAGGCCAACTATGACACCAGAACAGATGGCTTTGGCCGGCGTCCTCGCCTCTGATCCGAACGACCATACGATTCGTTTGGTGTTGGCCCGCCCTTTAGCTGCCTCGTCGAACCCGGTAGCGCTGGAACATTTCTGGGCTTTACACGCCGCAGGGGTATTGGGCCAAGATGACCAGGTGTTGGCTGCCGAAGTGGCGCTCAGGGCAGGCGACCGCAACTCGGCCCAACGGTTTTTAGACGACGACGCCGGTGGGGTGTCCGAAGATCACAGCGCCAGACAAACTAGTCCCGCCGACGCAGAGGGTGGTCCAGTCGCCGAGAAGTTGTCGGAGGGCCCGCCCAAATATCGGGCTGAAAACTATTTAGAAGGACTGTCTGACGAAGTTTCATTCGACGATATTGGTGGGCTTTCCAACGTCAAAAAGGCTGTCGACCAGGTCATCTTTCAACCGATTCGTAACCCTGAGCTCTTCGCCAAGTACGGCAAGAAGGCCGGTGGTGGTGTTTTGCTCTACGGCCCGCCGGGTTGCGGCAAGACAATGGTTGCGAGGGCCATTGCCCATGACCTGGTGCTTCCCTTCTACAACATCCGGTTGGAGAATATTTTGTCCCCGTATTTCGGCGACAGCGTTCGATTGTTAGGGCAAGCGTTCGCCTCAGCTAGAGAGTTGAGCCCTTGTGTGGTCTTTATCGATGAGCTCGACGGGCTCGGCTATGCAAGGTCCAAAGGGAACTCCGAAGTTGGCCGGTCAATCGTTGAGGGGTTGTTGTTGCAGCTTGATTCAATCGGATCGGACAACGAAGGCGTTTTGGTCTTGGCCGCCAGTAATGAACCTTGGGATATCGACTCGGCCCTGATTCGTCCCGGCCGGTTCGATCGAGCGATTTTTGTGCCCCCTCCCGATGGCGAGGCTCGTCAAACTATTTTGTCGAACCGCTTAGAAGGGACCCCCAATGAGGTGACCGACTTGAAACAGCTCGTGGCCAGTACCGAACTGTTCAGCGGCGCAGACTTGGTCGAGTTAGTTGGGCGGGCGTTAAGTGGTTTGTTAGAACAGATTGTAGAAACCGGGTCTGAGCGCCCTCTCGATGATGCCGACCTAGCAGAAGCGGTTTCGGTGGTTAAGCCAACGACACTTGAATGGTTGAATCGGGCTCGCAACCATGTCGACTTTTCGAATGTTGGTGGCCGATGGGACGATGTCGAGGCATTCCTGAAGCAGCGACACGTGGCCCGAACGATTCGCAAAGCTGACGCAGAGGATTGATGGGCCGACTCTCCCAGTCTGCGCTATCGTGGCCGGAATTTGTTCGCGGTATAATTGAGGCATGTCCGCCGAAGCTGACTCCATCAGTTCAGTAGCTTTATGGGGTTTGATGGCGGGCGGGGCTGTACTGTTCGGGTTGGTTGGCTGGTTTGTTGTAGTCATCGCTGAGCGCGGCGCGGCCGGAAACCTTCAACGACACGGCTGGATGGGTATCCGAACGAAGGCATCTCAATCATCCGATGAAGCTTGGCTTGCCGCTCATAAGGCCGGGCGAGCCCGGACCGTTTTAGGAGCCGGGCCTATGGCGGCTTCCGGCATGGCGGCAGCTTGCTTGGGGCTTTTAGTTGGCTTCGGTGACTCCGAGCGGGCGATTCTAGCGTGGGCCATTAGCCTCTCAATCCTACCGCTAATAGCGGCTGTGCCTGTGGCTAGTGGTTGTCGCCAAGGGGATCAAGCCGCCAAAGAGGTCACCGGGAGCGGCGTCACCTAAACGTTGGACCTCGATACCCTTTGCTGAGTCCACCTGCGATAAGGGCGTCGCGAATTTCTGGGTTTTCGGCAGTTGAAACACCGTTGATCGTACGAATCTCGAGACCCCTTATTCGTCCAGCCGTAACCAGTTCCAGCAGCGACTTGACCCAGCCGAAATCCGACTGCCCAGCCTCAAAAACTACAAGGCTCCGTCCGCCTCGTTCGACGAATACGCCTGGGCAACCGTTCCGAGATATAACGTATGCTCCGGTGCTGCGCGACGGACGACCGGGTGTTTCGGGCCATGGAATCGCGGCCCCATATGGCTGGGCTGGGTCCCCGGCCGCAAGTGTCAGCCAATGTTCCGACTCGACATTGTCGTCGGAAGGTTCATACCCGTCGGGCGAGCTGTCGCGATAGTCCCGTAGCCGGTCGACGGCCCCTGCAAGAGCAAACTGGGCTGCACCTAAACCTTCGACAAAGTACCCCCGACGTACCTGACCTCGTTCTTCCATCTCTTTAAGCAGCGGATAAACGCCGGCAAACCCTCCAGCTGCGCCTTCGGCCAAAGCCATCTCCCTTGTTACCACACCATAGCGCTCCAACAATTGAACGGCTTTGCTGGCAGCAGCTTCGGTCGTTGACACCGATGGTTGACCCAACCTTGCAGTCAACGCCCAACGACCCGTCCCAGCGGCCGGACCAGTACGGGACAGCGACCGCATGTTCGGCCGGCGAGCCCTGCCGCCGCGCCGCCGCTTCGAACCCCTTTTCGGCGCCCCTCGACGTATGAGTTCACGTACGGGGGTGAACGAGTCGTTGGTGACGTGGCCGCTCCAAACAAGATCCCACAGAGCCGCCAGAACCGATTCGTCAGTGTAAACACAATCTGCTTGTTGGCAAGCAGCGACCAGGTCGGCCCAAAACGATGCCCCACTAGTTTCAAGGTGCTTTAACAATGCTTGGTGGATCGGTTCGTTTGGAGGCTCGTCGGGTTCTGGGTTCAACACCGATACTTGGTCTCGCCACAAGAGACGCAGCCGACCATCGCTAGTTCCGAGCGGCGACGACCCAACCCAAACCAGCTCCCCGGCGGTCAGTAGGGTGTCTAAATCGGAAGGCTGATATCCGCTGACGCGGTCAGCTAAAATGTCCGATTCGAGGATCGACGCTGGTAGCGCAGCGCCCTGCATGGTGGTCAGGACTTCGGCTAAACCGTCAACACCATGACGGCGCGACCCAACATGTTGCCACGCTGGAAGGAAACGGGCGAGAACAACCTGGTCAACGGGTTCGATCTCTTTGCGGAGCGCAGCCAGCGATCGACGGCGTAGCGTACGTAGCACATCTTCGTGACACCACTCGCGTTCGATGCCACCCGGCCGGAACTCGCCTTGGAGCAGCCGACCCTGTCGTGCCAGGTCTTCGAGTTTGATGATGACTCGTTCTTCTGGGAGCCCAAATGCGTGAGCGACAGTCCAAGTAGTAAACGGGCCATGCGTGCGGGCATACCGAGACAACAGATCTAACAGCGGGTCGGCGACAGATTCTGTGAACGCCGCCGGTAAACCAGGCGGCAAATTTACACCTAAGGCGTCTCGGAGCTTCGACGCATCTTGGGCCGAAGCGAACTGTTTCGATGAAGACGACGATGTACCAACGCCAGAAACGCTGATGATTCGCCGTTCGGACTTGAGCTGCTCGATAGCGGCCGAAACATCGACATCTTCGATTGAGCGTTCGACGATTTCGTCTTCGGTGAGCGGCCCCAGCCAACGCAGCAGGTCTTCGACGTGGTCGACATTGTGGGCTTTCCACTTGTCGGCCGTTCGCTGCAACTCGGCTTCGAGGCCGGCCAGTACCTCTTCGTCCAGCAGTTCTCGCAGCTCTTCAGACCCGAGGATGTCGCTTAGGAGTTCCCGGTCAAGCGAAAGCGCAGCTGCGCGACGTTCGGCTAGCGGGGCGTCACCTTCATACATATATTGGGCGATCCACCCGAACAACAACGACTGGGCGAACGGCGACGATGAGTCGGAGTCGATGGGAACTAGCTTGACCTTCCGGCTGCGCAGATCAGACAAAAGTCCACGCAGCGCCGGCACATCAAATACATCGTTAAGGCATTCTCGACTCGTTTCGAGCAGAATCGGGAAGCTGGGGTACTTGCTGGCAACCTCGAGTAGGTCGGCGGCTTTCTGACGTTGTTGCCACAGAGGTGTGCGTTTGTCCGGTCGGCGTCGTGGTAGCAAAAGTGCCCGGGCGGCACATTCTCGAAAACGGGCTGCGAACAATGCCGAGTTAGGAAGCTGGGCGAGGAGGAAGTCGTCGAGGTCGTCGGGGTCGATGATGAGTTCGTCCAACGGCAGCTGGTCGATTGACTCGGGCAGCCGGATAACTATGCCGTCATCGCTCCACATCAATTCGACGTCGAGTCCCCATTGTTCGGCCAAACGATGTTGGAGCGCCATACCCCATGGGGCATGCACTTGCGCCCCGAACGGTGAGAGTACGCATACTCGCCAGTCGCCGATCTCGTCTCTGAACCGTTCGACGATTATTGTTTGGTCGGTCGGAAGGTGCCCACCGGTCGCTTCTTTCTGTTCGTCAATAAACGACAACAGGTTCGATGCTGCCAACGGGTCCAACCTATGTAAGCCGGTCAGATCCTCGAGCGATTCTTCACGCTTTTGGGCGCCGACCTTACGAACGAACGCTCCGATCGCTCGGCCAAGTTCGAGAGGGCGACCCGGTCCGTCCCCGTGCCAGAACGGCATCTTACCGGGTTGACCCGGGGCGGGAATCACCACAACGCGTTCATGGGTGATGTCTTCGATCCTCCACGTACTAGCGCCGAGGAGAAACGTTTCACCTACACGCGATTCGTACACCATTTCTTCGTCGAGTTCGCCAACCCGGGTACCGTCGGGAAGGAAAACCCCGTAGAGCCCACGGTCTGGGATCGTTCCTCCGCTTGTGACCGCTAGGCGCTGCGCCCCCGGGCGACCCTTGACCGTTCCTCCGACTCGATCCCAAATCAGGCGAGGTCGGAGTTCGGCAAATTCGTCCGACGGGTATCGTCCCGACAAAAGGTCGAGCGTGTTAGAAAACGCGTCATCGGACAGGTCGCTGAAGTTAGCTGACCCTCTCATACAGTCCCGAAGTTCGGCAACCGACCATTCGTCCAACGCACACGCTGCAACGAGTTGTTGAGCGAGAACGTCGAGCGGATTACGGGGGTAAAATGTGCGCTCTATCGAACCGGCCTCCATACGCTCAACGACAACCGCTATCTCTAACAGGTCAGCGCGGTGTTTCGGGAAGAACTTGCCCCGACTCGGCGCACCAACTTGGTGACCGGCTCGTCCAACCCGTTGCAGTCCACGGCTGACCGCTCCGGGCGACGACACTTGAACAACCAAGTCGACGGCGCCCATATCAATACCTAGTTCGAGTGATGACGTAGCGACCAGACCTTTGAGGTCGCCTCGCTTCAGCCGATCTTCGATGGCGAGACGTTGAACTCGACTAAGCGAACCGTGGTGAGCCATCACGAGTTCTTGACCTGCTTCGTCAGGCGGTCGACCTTCGGCTTCGGCCGAACGGTTTTGCCCGTCGACTGCCAGCTCGTTGAGCCGCACTGCTAGACGTTCGGCCAACCGTCGGGCGTTCACGAACACTATAGTCGAATTGTTTTCTTGGATGAGTTCCAACAGTCTAGGGTGGATCGATGGCCAGATGCTGTGACGGCTAGGGCCGGGGTTGGCCGGGTCGGCGTTTGGGTCTTCGGGAATCGCTTCTCCGAGCTTGCCCATGTCCTCAACCGGTACAACCACTTCGACTTCGAGCTCTTTTGAGATTCCGGCATCGACGATCGAAACCGGCCTGGCCTTGGAGTCCTCAAAACCTCCAAGAAATCTGGCTATTTCCTCCAACGGCCGCTGGGTTGCCGACAACCCAATCCGTTGTGGCGGTCTATCGCAGATTCGTTCGAGGCGTTCCAAACTGAGCGACAAGTGCGCGCCGCGTTTTGTTGCGGCCAAAGCGTGGATCTCATCGATGATGATAGTGTCGACGCCCGCTAGTGTTTCACGGATCTTCGAGGTCAACATCAGGTACAGCGACTCGGGAGTCGTGATCAGTAGATCCGGCGGATGCGAAGCGAGACGTCGACGTTCGGCGGCCGGCGTGTCGCCGCTGCGGATGGCGACATCGGGTTCGTAAAAGTCGGTTCCGAGGCGTTCGGCCGCCAATCGGACACCCTGCAGCGGCGCTTGTAGGTTTTTTTCGACGTCGACGGCTAAGGCGCGCAACGGGGAAATATACAAAATGCGTGTGCGTCGGAGCTTGTCTTCGGGCGGTGGTTTGCTCGTCAGCTGGTCCAGGCCCCAAAAGAACGCTGACAGTGTCTTGCCCGAGCCGGTTGGAGCCAGAATCAGCGTATGGTCCCCCGCGGCGATTGTCGGCCAACCCTGGGTTTGTGGTTGTGTCGGTTCAACAAAAGTAGTCGTAAACCATTCGGCCGACGCTCGGCTAAAGGTTTCTAGTACCGGATGGCTTGTAGGTCGCTGACCCTCAGCGTTGTTGGAATCCGTTGACACAACTAATAAGTGTAGGCGTCGCCTCCGACACCGTGGCAAGAAGCAATTTGGTGGTGATGACTAACCAAGTGGGCGCCAATGGCTACTATCGCGTCGTGAACAGTCCGCCGCCTTCTGAGCCGAATAAGCCCGCAACGGAGCCGACCTCTCGAACGATCGCACGTTACTTCAGCCAACTCGAGACCGAGGGTGACGCTGAAGCGCAAGCCAACAAGACAATTCCGGCAGGGCCACCAATAGATCGTCCACCCGTACGACGCCCGCCTTCGCATCCAGCCCAGGACGAACCTTCCGAACACCGAGTTCTCGAAGAACCACCTCCCGGTTCTGACGGTGCGCAACCAAAGCCTTGGCTTTCAAGTCTGTCACCGGAATCTAGCTCCTCTGACCGGCATGACACAGATACATATCGGACCGGTCCGTCTTCGCCGTCGACAACCCGCAAGATGCCGGTCGCTAAACAGGTAGCTGTCGATCACCGCCATTCCAGACCTACCCCTGACCCTCCCAAACGTAGGTGGCTTTTTGGCGCAGCCTTCGCCACTTTTACTGTTTTAGGAATCGGACTCGCAGTCACTGCGCTCTCGGTTGCCGCCAACATCACCGATAATCCTGGTACGGGTACCGGCGAAGACGGCAACCAGACAGACATACTTCCCCAAGACGAACTGCCTTTCGGCGTCGCCACGATTGAAGGCGAAGAGAGAACTGCAACGTCTTTGGAGGCTACGCCGAGACGTCAGGCGCCTGCCCCAACCACAAAAACTGAACGTACGTCGACAACCGTTGAACAGACAACGGTTCAACTAGAAGAGACGGGCGGAACGGACCCTGGCGAAGACGTCGCCACCACCAACGCTCCGAGCGAAGAGACCTCGCCAAGGACCGAAGTCGTTGAGGAGGCTGTCGAGGTCACGGCCCCGGATACTTCCGACCCGGTAGCAGCCGAGTAGACGCCTATAAACATCTCATGGCCGAAACCCGCCGCTGGCCTTTGGTGCACGGCCCCAGCCGGTCGCATAGCTCTATACCCTTGACCCCATTGGCGACTCTTGCTAAAAAGCGTCTATGACTTCAGCGCTGATTACCGGAATAACCGGCCAAGACGGATCCCACCTCGCAGAGCTATTGCTATCAAAGGGATACGAGGTTCATGGTCTGGTTCGTAGAAGCTCGACGCTGAATCGGGTCCGGCTAGACTCAATTTATCAAGACGCCGACAGCAAGGATGCTAATCTTCATCTCCACTACGGCGACTTAAGCGACGCGCTCAATCTCGAACGCGTAATCAGCGAAACAAATCCGGACGAAATCTACAACCTCGCTGCCCAGAGCCATGTGGCCGTTTCGTTCGAGGTGCCAGAATATACTTTCGATATCACCGGTGCCGGAGCGATTCGACTCCTCGAAGCCACCCGTCTACGGTCACCCGAGTCCAGGTTCTATCAGGCCTCATCCTCAGAAATGTTCGGGTCAACGCCGGCACCTCAGAACGAAGAGACAACACTGCACCCTCGTAGCCCATACGCTGTGGCCAAAGTCGCCGCTCACCACGCGACGATCAACTACCGGGAGGCCTACGGACTGTTTGCGTGTAGCGGAATCTTGTTCAATCACGAAGTTGAACGTCGGAGCGAGAAGTTCGTGACCCGTAAAAACGCGAGGGGCGTGGCGGCCATCAAGGCGGGGAAACAGAAACATCTAATGCTGGGCAACCTCGACGCCAAGCGAGATTGGGGCCATGCTGAAGACTACGTTAAGGCAATGTGGAAGATGCTTCAGGCAGACGAACCAGACGACTACGTCATAGCCACCGGAGAAAGCCACACCGTTCGGGAATTCTGTGACGTCGCCTTCGAACACGTTGGTTTGGCGACCGACGACCACGTTCGGATCGACGAACGGTTTATGCGTCCGTCAGAAGTCGATGATCTTCGGGGTGATGCAACAAAGGCACACACCAAGTTGGGCTGGAAGCCGGAAGTTACGTTCACCGAGCTCGTCAGCCGGATGGTCGACGCCGAAATAGAACTGCTAGAGAACTAGATCTACCGGCGAGGCTCCCAACGGAACTTCATGACCGAAACCAAAAGACCAAACGCGCCCCATGCCAGCACTACCAGCCAGTGTTCTATTGGGAACGGCATATCGGTTACGAACGGGTCAAACGATTCGGTGAGGGCAATGCCAAGGTGCTTAATAGGAAAGAAGTCAGCGATCTTAGCGGGTATTCCGTCAACCGCTGGCCCTTCTGCGGTATTTATGATGAAGATATCACTGATGAAGTAGAGCGGTAAGACCACAGCGTTGGTTACCGCTGGCGCAGCTTCTTCAGATGGAATGATGGCCGTTAGCGCCACTCCGAGGGCGGAGAACGATGACGCTCCGACGACCACACTGATAACGAGCGGGATTAGCCCGACTGTCTGGACGGTCACGTCGAACAGAACTTTGCCGAGACCGATAAAGACCACCGACATGATGATCGAAAGTATGACGCCAGCGAACCCTTGAGCAACGATGAAAACCCATGGTCGCAGCGGCGTTGACCGAACCCGCTTCAACACGCCTTGTTCCCGGCGAGTCGTCAGCGTTATCGCCAGGTTCACGAGCGTGGCTGAGATAATTGCCAGAGCCATCAAAGCAGGGACGTAAAACGTCGCGCCGCGGCGCCCTTCGACTGTTTCGTCATTGCCGAAGATCGACGTAAAAATCACCAGAAATATGACTGGCAGAATTATGGTGAAGAACGTAGAAGCCGGGTTGCGGCGGAAGGCCAGCAGGTTAAATTTCGTTTGGGTTTGAAGCTGTTTAAGCGAGGTGCCAGCCATTATTTCGACTCCTCTTCAGTCATGTCATCAGAGACATAGTCGGACGTGTGGTTGCCGGACGGGTTTGCGACCAGTTTCAAATAGATATCTTCCAGTGTTGGGTCGACGACCTGCAGCCCATCCAGGTCAATCGAGTGTTCTTCAGTTGCGGTTAGGAGCATCCGCAGGTCAGGGATTGTCTCCGACACCTCTAACCGGCATGAAACAGAGTTACCGGCCGACTCAGTCGATTCGATTGTCGAGCCGAGCTGCTGCCCAATACCGGAATCGACCAGAGTCTTCAGGTCGCCGGGTGAACATGTCCAAGAAATTGTCGTTTTAGCTTCAACGGCTGTTGCTAGTTCGGCAGCGGTACCACGGGCCGTTATCAGTCCCCCATTGATCACGACGATGCGGTCGGCGAGGTGTTCGGCTTCGTCCATGTAATGCGTCGTCAACAGTACGGTCTTATTCAGATCTCGCAACGCCCCGACCATCTTCCATGATTCACGGCGGGCGGTAGGGTCGAAACCGGTTGTCGGCTCATCTAGGAAGATCAAATCCGGGTCACCAACCAGAGCACTCGCCAAATCAAGCCTTCGTTTTTGTCCTCCCGAGAGTTTCTTGACTCGCTGACCTGTCGAGTCTCCCAACCCGACGAGTTCGAGCAGTTCGGCCGGATCGGGCCGGGTCCGCCCTTCGAAAGAATAGAAGTTGGACTGCATCTGAACGGTTTCAAGTGCGGTCAATGCGGGGATCGGTTCGGATTCCTGCAAGACGATTCCGAGCCGTCCTCGCCAGCTTGCCGGCGCCGATGCCGGGTCTTGGCCCATAACCTTGACCGAACCGGCGGTAGCTTTTCGGAAGCCCTCGAGAATTTCTATAGTCGTGGTTTTTCCAGCTCCGTTAGGGCCGAGAAATGCTACGATCTCGCCTGCGTCGACATGTAAGTCAACACCTTTGACCGCGTGTGTTGATCCGTAACTCTTAACTAATCCTTCGACCTCGATCATGGTATTAATCTAACTACCGGCCGATCTGCATCAACTCGTTCTATCGGATGATTTACAGGCGTGTGGCCAATTCCCAAACATGCCCGGTCATCGCTTCCAAGTCAATTTTGGGGTCGTGAATCCACATCAGTAACGCAGCGTCGGTCCCACTCATAAGCACTCCGGCGACGGCCGCAGTTCGAAGGGCAGCCGACGTGTCCCCCGGTGCATCGTCTTGGCCGAGCAGAGCACAGTACGTTTCGAGCCATTGTCGGTTACTGGATGCGTGTTGTCGAGCGAGGTCTGTCATCGTGGACAACACGCGGTAGGCAGTCATTACCCGGTCGCGGTCTGATTCGATTAGACGCGCCACCTCAAGTACGCCACGACGGCAAATCTGTTTTGAAGTTTCCGAGGGCTGTTGCGTTCCGACCACTTTGTTGAACCGTTCGAGCCACTGTCGTGGTAGTTCTCCTGCGATCTCTTCTTTGGCCGGGAAATGTCTGTAGATAGTTCGTCGGGACACACCTGCGGTGTCTGCGATCTGGGCTACGGTAGTTTGGGTCAGTCCTCGTTTGGCGAATAGCGACATAGCTGCCTCGTAGATTTCTTTCCGAGTTTGTCGGTCCCGCCGCTCTTGAAGTTTCACCCTTGTTACCCACATCTTCCGAACTATGGCACAGTGTGCCAGTTCTGCACTGCGTTTGCAACGTCGTGCGAGTCTCATAACGTAGATCCTGTCGACAACAACATTATGGAGTCAGCATGAACCATAGAAACTGGATGCGCATCGCACTGGGTTACCTAGCAATCGCATCGGCACCTCTCGGCATCTGGGGCCTCCTCGCTCCCAAGTCGTTCTACGACAACTTTCCCGGCCTGGGAAGGCAATGGATTGCCAACGACGGCGTGTACAACGAACATCTCGTTCGCGACGTAGGTGCGTTAAACCTTGCGTTGATAGTGCTCTTTGTTGGCGCCGCCTGGTCACTTTCACGCCCGCTTGTATTCACGGCCTGCGCATCGTCACTTGCCTGGGGGGTTCCTCACTTCATCTACCATGCCCTCAACACCGACGGCTTGGCCGGATCGGATGTCCTTGGAATCCTCAGTGGACTGTCGGCGTTTGTCACCCTTCCGATCGTCGTTGGGTATATCGCCAACAAACATCTCAAACCAGAACTACCAGCAGAGGCAACCTAACCAACGCTAGATTATTCCTGAGACTCCGGCTCGTCCGAGGTTCGACGTAGCCGGTTCGACTTACGCGCAGCATCAACGAGGACCGCTTCGATCTGGGCTAATTAGTTTCGCCGATCAACGTCATCAATTCTGTGTCTTCGAAGTTGTCGTAGGGGTACAAGCGGGCCGATTGACGCACTGCCGCCTCGGACTGGATGTGAACCTAATTCTCGTAGGTTTCGCGAACCAGTTAGCACCGACCGCCCTATCCACGCCTCAGCTCACTACTCTCGGCGTCCGCTCGCTTGACTCCCATTGGCAGCGTCGCATCTTGCCCGTCAATCTTCACAATCGCTTCCTGGACGCTCCCATATTCAGAAACCGTAACTGCATATGAGGTCCCCTCACCTACAAATTCGACCGCCTCACCATTGACAAAAAAGTCATACACAGTCCCGTTGTCTCTAGTGGCAACCACCATCGCCTCATAACTGTCGTCCAAACCGAGGTGCAAATACGCGTTGGGTTGTTCTTCTATTTTTTCGTTCCTTGCACAACTCGGGGTTGCCGGCTCAGCTTCAGCCATCACCACATAACACTCGGAATCACTAACGGCTACGGTCAGAAAGGAAATGTTCTGCCCATCGACCTCAAAGGCCTTTTGTTCAGCGAAGGCGTCAATCGACGCCGGAAACTCGTCCAAGACAACCGTAGTCCTCCAAATTTTCCAGCTATCGTCGTCGAACCGTTCCAGGTAAACCAAAGCGGTAAGGTTCGGGTCTTCCCTAATCGAAGGCTCGCCCTCATTGCCGTCGGAATCAATAGTAAAAGAACCACCGACCAGCGTGTCCGTGACCCGGAGGGTAACAGCGTCCTCATCTGCAATCTGAAAGACCACTACCTCGTTTACCGTATAACTAAAATCATCGGTAACGCCGACTGTGTTCCCCTTCGCCACCCGCTCTTCCAGTGTGTCAATCGGCCCCTCATCCGAAACAACGGTAAGCAGTTTCGCGATGTCACTTTCGATCAAGGCTTCTCGCGAAACCTCTTCGAGCTCACGGTAAATCGCGTCGAAGTCTTCCTCTTCAACCCCTGCAACTGCCACCGGCTCGGAGTTAGCCGACGATTCTGCTGATGATTCAGCCGGTTCATTCGCTGATGACCCTTGAGAACATCCAGCTAACACGACGCACGCCGCGAACGCCAAACAAACTCTTTTCCACATAGCTACTTCCTCCTTCATGAGACGAATTCCGCAGTTTCGTTTCGGCGGCGCCACAAAACTCTTCTTCAGGTTAGCGTTACCTCAATACAGTTGTTTCAACAACAACGCTGACCAACCCGTCAGGCAGACCAACCCCGTGGCCCCAAACTCGTCAGCGTTGTTG
>CAZKEM010000010.1:0-45973 GCA_964551835.1 uncultured Acidimicrobiaceae bacterium
GGCGTTGTTGTTAGTGGCCTTCTTCCGTGCGGGTGCTTTTTTCTTGGCTATTTTTTTGGTCGTCTTTTTGCGTGCGGGTGCTTTTTTCTTGGCTTCTTTTTTGGTCGTCTTTTTGCGTGCGGGTGCTTTTTTCTTGGCTACCTTCTTAGTGGCTTTTTTGCGTGCGGGTGCCTTTTTCTTAGCCACCTTCTTAGTGGCTTTCTTTTTAGCTACTGCTCGCTTCGCTCGCGTCGAAGAAGATGCTTTAGCGACTGACTTAGTGGTCACCTTCTTGGCTACCTTCTTCTTAGCCTTCTTCTTCGCTGTCTTCTTTTTAGCCACAATATTACTCCTTGTGAGATTCGGCTCTCGAGAGGGTCCGTCGGCCAGGACTTGCCGCTCTTGAGCGCTTGTCTTACTATTTTTTGATTGCGAAACGTTCTTCGGATGATTCGGAACTTTTGATCTCGAGTTTTTCGGTTTGCGTCCTACGCTTTCTAACGCAACGTTTATCCCTCTTCGGCTTGGATCGTAAGATACGACTTTGACCCGTAGCGCTTGGCCGATGCTCACGACATCACGAGCTTTTGCCGGAGCGGGGTCACCCATGGATCGGGACGGCAAGTAACATATCGCGGATCCCGTCTTTGCGTAACAACCGTGCGACGCAAACCGTTCCACTACACAGTCGGCAATATCTCCTATTGAGTAGGTGCTAACGAATTCCAGAAACGAACGGGCGTCGTTGGATTTCTCGACCCCGGCGCTCTTTGCGGACTTATTGTCGCGTCGACGTTTTTTCTGAGCCTTCTTGATCTCGTTCGATGGCTGAGCACTCTGTTTCGAATTGGGTTTGTTTTTCTTTCGGCGACCGGACGGGGCCTTCGCCTTGCGTTTGTTGCCCGAGCCGGACTTTTTCTTGCCGGAGCCGGATGGCCTCTTGCCCGATGTGATGTCGTCGATAATGTCGGTTGCTGGTGCTGGCCGTTGACTAGTTTTACCTTTCGTCCGAAGCTTGGATTTACCGCGTCGTGACTTTGCGCCGGACTGTCTGCTCTTTGGCCCGCGTACCGGAATGCGTTTGATGAAAATCCACCCGATGCCACTAACGGGTTTGCCGCCAAGTAAACGATCAGCATCAAAGAGCCACGGGTACTCGCCATGGAACTCTTGGAACGAATCGTTCGAAAAGACGGTAGCCTCTGCCCGCTCGGCAACCTGAAGGATAAATGCGTCTCCCCGGCCCACTGTGCCAGCTGGTGGTGCGATCAATTCCCCCGCCTCAAGCGCCTCGTCGTACTGTGTGCGTTCAGAGGCATCAATACGATGAGCAAACGTTGCGTCGACGACAACGGTTAAAGACTCGATTTCATACTCGGCCAGCAATGCTGTAACGGCATCGTCTAATTGAGCAAGGCTAGGAAGGCTCCGCCCTTCGGTGGCAATGTTGGAACCATCGACAACAAAATTTGGGCGTGCGCCATTCATGGTTTGCACCCAGCATTCGTAGAAGGCTTCACCGGGAGACGGCGTTGAATTAGATAATTCACGGACCTGGTTAATCTAGTTGGTTACTCCACCAAATGCACGCTCTAACAATTCCGCTTGTTCTTGACGGTGGATTCCATTTGACCCAGTGGCCGGCGATCCAGATTCGGTCCGGCTCGTTCGCCGGATCGAATGTGTCTCGCCGTGGCGTTCGTAGAGGCGACCTTTGACCGCATTCCAAGCCCCCATATTTTCGGGCTCTTCTTGAAGCCAAACGATTTCGTCTGCATTTGGGTAACGCTCCAACGATGACGCCACACCATTGAACGGCCATGGGTAAAGCTGTTCGACTCGCACGACGGCTTGTGTTTTTAGTTCGTTGTCGTCCCGGTATGTCAACGCCTCGGTGGCGACCTTGCCGGAGGCAAAGATGACTCGCTTCACGGCGGAAGGGTCGGCAACGTTTGGGTCGTCGAGGACTTCCTCAAAAGAACCGGTCAGGAGGTCTTCGACTTTGGAACGCGTGTTCTTTGCTCTCAGGCCGGACTTTGGCGTGAAGACAACCAACGGTCTGCTTAGCTCGCGCACGACCTGACGACGCAAGAGATGGAAGAACTGTGCAGCGGTCGTTACGTTCGCAACTTGGATGTTGTCTTCGGCGCATAAGAGAAGGAAACGTTCTAGACGACCAGATGAATGTTCAGGACCCTGACCTTCATACCCGTGAGGCAATAGCATCGTCAGTCGGGTTGTATCGTTCCACTTATCTTCAGCCGCTACTAAGAACTGGTCGATGATAATCTGAGCGCCATTGACGAAGTCGCCAAATTGGGCTTCCCACATGACCATTGCATCGGGGTTGCCGATTGCGTAACCGTATTCGAATCCCAACGCCGCATATTCAGACAGCGTCGAATCGTAAATCCATAGGTCGGTAGATTCGTCTTTCTCTGCGTTCTTAAGGGGCGTATATTCTTCGCCGGTCTCGTAATCGTGGAGAGTGGCGTGGCGATGAGCGAATGTGCCTCGTCGAGAATCTTGTCCCGCGAGTCGAAGCGAACGACCCTCAGCCAAAATCGAACCCATAGCGAATGCTTCGCCAAGGGCCCAGTCGACCTCACCGGACTCCCACATTGTGTCACGGGCATCGAACTGCTTTTGCAGTTTCGGATGAACAACGAACCCTTCAGGCCTAGTGGTTAGCGCGGCATAAATGCGGTCAAGCTCTGTCTTGTCAACGCCAGTATCGACGTGGGGTAGTACTCCCTGGGGTGGCGGAGCCGGCTCAGCTTTTACGTTCTTGTCCGAGGTGTCTTGTCGGGTTACGTCAAGAGCGGCTTGGAAGAGAGTGCTGTAGGATTCTTGAACACCGTCTGCGTGAGACTTCTCAAAGCTGCCTTCCTGGATCAGGGAATCAACATAGAGCGACAGCGCCGATGGGCGTTCCGAGATCTTGCGATACATCATCGGCTGGGTGTAACTCGGATCGTCGCCTTCGTTGTGGCCGTGGCGACGGTAACCGATCATGTCGATGACGACGTCTTTGTTGAATCGTTGACGATAGTCGAACGCGACCTTGGCGATGTGTACACAAGCCTCCGGGTCGTCGGCGTTGACGTGGAAGATCGGCGCTTGAACCATTTTGGCGACGTCGGTCGAGTAGTCGGTCGAACGTGACTGGTGCGGGGCGGTCGTATAACCGAGTTGGTTGTTGATGATGAGGTGAACTGTGCCACCAACCTTATAGCCGTGAACCTGTGAGAGGTTCAACGATTCGGTAACAACACCTTGCCCGGCAAACGCAGCGTCGCCGTGAATCAGGACCGGCAGAATCGGGTAGTTACCAGAAGTAGTGCCGTCCATGTGAGCGCGGGCCATGCCGAGGACGACAGGGTCGACGGCTTCGAGGTGAGAAGGATTGGCGGCGAGTTCGATCGCGACCTTGTTGCCCTGGGAGCTTTCGTGTTCGCCAGTGAGACCTAGGTGATACTTGACGTCACCGCTACCTTGAACCTCTCCCTCTTTAACGCCGCCTTCGAATTCGGCGAACAGCTTCTCTGGGTCCTTACCCATAATGTTGACTAGAACGTTTAGACGACCCCGGTGTGCCATCCCGATAATTGCCCGTTCCATGTCTGAGTCAGCTGCGGAAGAAAGGACGGCGTCGAGAATCGGAATAGCGCTTTCGGCGCCTTCGATGCCGAATCGTTTTTGGCCGACGTAACGGGCTGCCAGGAACTTCTCTAATCCTTCAGCAGCGCTTAGACGGTCGAGGATGTGGGCTTTCTCATCGGCGTTGAAGTCGACGCCGTTGCCCTCGAGTCGTTCTTGCATCCAACGCTTTTCTTCTGGGTCGGCGATGTGCATGTACTCGACGCCGTAACTACGACAGTAAGCATCTCTGAGAACTCCCAAGATTTCGCTCAGCTTCATGTGTTTAGCTTCGCCACCTACTGAGGCGTAGATGCCTTTGGTTGGGCCGGTCAGGAACTCCCTGTCCAGGTCCCAAATTGTTAGACCGTAAGTAGCAGGGTCCAACTCGGGGTGCGTTTTTGTCGCCGACTCGCTCAATGGGTTGACGTTACTAATGAGGTGTCCACGAACTCGGTACTGGTTGATGAGGGTGTTGACCGCCATCTGTTTGTACGCGCCGTTCGCTTCGTCCTCTCCAGAAGCGCCTTCGTCGGTATTCCAATCGACAGCCTCGTATGGGACGCCTATCGAATCGAAAATACCGTCGTAGAACGAGTCTTCGCCGAGTAGTAACTCGTGGACTTTTTTGAGGAAGTGGCCAGACTCAGCACCTTGAATAATTCGATGATCGTATGTCGAGGTCACGGCAATCGTTTTTGAGATGCCGAGTTGTGCGAGTACTTTTGGGTCAGCGGCCGCGAACCCGGTTGGGAAACCAAGCCGCCCTACTCCGATGATCGCACCTTGGCCTGGCATCAATCGAGGAACAGACTGAACCGTGCCGATTGTGCCGGGGTTAGTCAGGGTGATGTTGGCGCCGGTCATATCATCGACCGATATTTTGTTGTCCCGAACCTTCGAGATCAGGTTGTTGTAAGCGTCCAAGAACTCGGCGAAATTCATCGTCTGAGCTTTTTTGATTACCACGACCAAGAGTGAACGGGTTCCGTCGGGCTTCGGCATGTCGACGGCAAGACCGAGGTTGACGTCTTCGTTTTTGATTAGACGGGGCTTGCCATCGCTAGCTTCGGCATACGCATTGGCAAGGCCGGGGACTGTTTCGTGAACTGCCCGGACGACTGCATAACCGATGAGGTGGGTGAAACTGACTTTCCCGCCACTAGTTCGACGCAAATGGTTGTTGAGTACTGTGCGGTTGACTTCAAGTAGTTTGGCGGGCACTTCGCGAAAACTGGTCGCAGTTGGTACGGCCAAGCTCGCTTCCATATTGGCAGCGATCAGCGCTCCAACGCCACGTATCGGTTCACCGGGCTCTTCCACTTTTTCGGTTGACTTCGGCTCTGCTCCCTTCGGTGTCGCTTTAGGTTCTGCTGCAGGCTTTGTTGCGGGTTCGGTCGGAGCGGCAGCGGGTTTCGGTGGACTCGTCGGCGTAGCCACTGGCGCAACGACGGCTTGAGGAGTTTGTGGGGGAGTGCTGGGCTGACGTGGGTCATAACCCGCATCGAACTTGATGCGCCACTCTTCAGGTACGGCCTTAGGGTTTTCCCGATAAGTCTGGTGGAGCTCTTCAATAAACCAAGAGTTCTGTCCGTCGGTTGGGTTGGAATTCAGCTCGAAAGTCACCCCCGCGAGTGTAGTCGCTTCGGTTTCCGTTATCTCGCCAACTCCGCCTTGTTTATGTCGACGGCTGAGAAGGTAATTGTGCAGTCCCGAATCCGGCTAGTATGAAGCCATGTTGGTAGCGACATGGAACGTCAACTCATTGAAGGCTCGGATGCCTCGGGTCGAGGAATGGTTAGCGGACGTTTCTCCGGACATCGTCTGCTTGCAAGAAACCAAAATGTCAGACGACAACTTTCCTGCCCTCGCCTTTGCAGGAATGGGTTACGAAGCGGTTCACAACGGGCAAGGCCAATGGAACGGCGTTGCGATTTTGTCCAAAGTAGGGCTTTCGAACCCGACTTATGGTTTTGCCCCCGGGATAGAACCCGATACCGACTCTCGACTCGTCTCGGCTAATTGCGGCCCTATTCGAGTCCACAGCGTGTATGTACCAAACGGTCGTTCCTTAGATGACGATCACTATCAGTACAAACTGTCGTGGCTGGACCGGCTCGTCAGTCATCTTTCTGAAACCACTGACCCCGCTGATGACGTCATTGTGGCAGGGGACTGGAACGTCGCCCCAACCGATATCGATGTCTGGGACACTGCGATGTTTGAGGGTGGAACCCATGTCTCGGATGCTGAACGAGGTGCGCTGCAAAAGGTTCTTGATTGGGGTCTCGTGGACACATTCCGCGAAAGGTATCCTGACCAACCCGAGCTATACAGCTACTTCGACTATCAAGCCGGGCGGTTCCATAAACGTGAAGGCATACGCATCGACTTTGTGTTGTCGAGTCGAAGTGTTGCTGGCGGGTCCGCGTTGGATGTGTTCGATCGCAACGCTCGTAAAGGTACCAAGCCCAGCGACCATGTCCCTGTGCTGGCCGGGTACTCCTAAGACCACCAACGTTGGCTATGTAATAGTAAGAAGTTCTTCGATGACCAGGTGGTATGGAAGTATAAAGCGTAAATCAAGCGTAAATCAAGCGAAAATCAAGCCTCTGGTCATACAGTGGTCAAGAATCCGGTTAGTCTTAAAGCTGGTTCTTAGGTCAGTAGGATATGTTTGCTTCACATGTAACAGAAAACTTCAGTTCAGACGGGTTTATTGTGGCCGCAGGTTCGACCGATGTCGAACCTGGGAAGCTGATAAACCTTGGCCATCATGAGCTGTTAGTCTTTTGGATTCAACTACTCGTCATCGTCGGAATGGCCCGGATTTTGGGGGCCTTGGCGAAACGAGTCGGTCTTCCCGCGGTGGTGGGTGAACTCTCGGCTGGTTTGATTCTCGGGCCGACCGTGTACGGACTCGTTAGAGAAGTAAAGATTTTCGGATATGAACTGCCCGTAGCTTTCTTCGACTTCCTGCCTGCAGGGCCAGTCCAGTCTTCGATGCTGCTTGCCGTCAGCTGGTTCTCGGCAGCGTTCCTACTGGTTGTTGCCGGCTACGAAACAGACCTAGGTCTAATCCGGCGGCTTGGCAAGGGTGCCGCCTATGTGACCTTGGGTAGTATCACGTTGCCATTTTTTGGTGGTCTGATCGTCGGCTCACAAATGCCGCTCGACAAATTCTCCGACGACTCGAATGGCCTGGTTTTTGCTCTGTTTATCGCCACAGCCGTAGGGGTGTCCGCTCTCGCCGTTGTGGCCAAAATATTAGGCGACCTCGGGTTGATGCGGCGCGACGTCGGCCAGATCACGATTGCGGTCGGCATGGCCAACGACTTGATCGGTTGGGTCATTCTTGGTGTGATCGCTGGCTTGGCTGGCACCGGTGAACTTTCGGCATCGAAGGTGTCCATAACAATTGTCGCCTTGGGGCTGTTCTTGGTCGGGGCGCTCACCATTGGTCAACGGGTTGTCGACGTCGCTCTTCGAGCCGTCCGGCGAGATGGCCCCAACCTTAATGGCGCGTTGACTGTCACGATTGGGACAATGTTGGTCTTTGGCGTCATAACTCAAGGCATCGGGGTCGAGGCTGTACTCGGAACGTTTGTGGCCGGTGTTGTTCTCGCACGGTCGCGGTACCAGCAGAAAGAATCTGAACACGTCATCGAAAGCATGACAACGGTTCTCTTCGCTCCGCTTTTCTTTGCGACGGCGGGCCTGAGGCTCGACCTTAGTTTGTTGTTCGTAGATGGAGCCTGGGTTTGGGCCCTGGCTTTGCTAGCGGTTGCCATTGGCCTCAAGTTCGCCGGGTCTTACTTCGGCGCAGTGTTTGCAGGTCTGACAAAACGAGAAGGCGTTGTCCTCGGGTCGGGGCTGAATGCTCGAGGTGCGTTGGAAATCATCATCGCGACCATTGGCCTGTCGCTTGGTGTCTTCAATGAGACGGCCTTTGCGGCCATTGTTGTCATTCCACTTGTTGCTTCGTTCTTCGCTTCAGTGGCTGTTCGCGTATTCGGCTCAAATATGGAAGGTTCCGTCGCCGAACGAGAACGACTCGCCCGAGAAGAAGCGCTTGACAAAAATGTTCTGGTTAAAAACAACCGAATTCTTCTTCCTCAGGCCGACAAGGCCAACAGTATTGTCGCTGCGCAGTTGGTACATTTCGCTTGGCCAGAAGAGATCGGCGCCACGGTAATGGCAGGCAACCAAGAGGACGGAACCGAAGCCGATCTCGAACCGATCAAAAACGTATTGTTCGGCCGCGAGGTCGAATTCAAAAACGCCGACCAAGAAGCTGTGACCGAACGAACTATTGCCCAGTCGAAACTCGGCTACGGTGTGATCGCCGTGGGCGCAGTTCGCGAACCTGGGCATGGAACCTACGTGTCGCCTCTGGTGCGTGAACTGCTAGTCAACGCCGACGTACCGGTAGTTGTTGTCCGAAAGGCTAAGAATCTGCCAGGTCGGCTCCCCGGAATTTTCGCTCAGGCTCTTGTACCCGTGGTTGCGAGCCTCTCCTCGAGAGCAGCTCAAGAGTTGGCGGCCAATTTGTCATCGCAACTGGGCACTCAGTTAACGTTGAGTCATATCGTTCGACCGCCAGAAGATGACAAAAGCAGTTTCATAAACCTGGTCAAGGCGACGACGTTCTCCGGTGAAACCGACGTTGCCGAACGGGTTCTAGCCCAAGCACACGCTCATGCACTGGAGGTCCGCGCTAATGCTGACACAACGATTCGAATCGCTGCTTCGGCTTCCGAAGACATCGTTGACCATGCCAACGAGATTGAAGCCGACCTAATAGTGGTGGGAGCGCAGTTGCGTCGTCTCGACGGGCGCCCAAGTCTTGGCCCAAACGTCGAACACGTATTGGAACACGCGCCTCAAACCGTCGTGGCGGTTGTGATGCCTGACGCCCGCCCAGACTAAATCCTAAGCCTTAAGCCTGTTACCGACCGAGCGGCAATACGCTTCAAGGTATGAGTATCGTGGAACTCCCGAACGTCGAACCTTTAGTTGAGTTGGCCGAAGGGGGCGGACCGACCCACCAAATGCGCGCCGTCACCAAAGAAGTCGCGTCGGGTTCTGGTTGGGGTAGCGAAACCGCGGTCGAGGTAGGCGAATTTTTCGATTCTTTGGCACCCGAGTGGGACGCTAAGCGCCTGGACCGTAAAAGAGACGTACCGGTTGAAGATGCGCTCAACCGTGGGGGTATCGATCTCGGTCGCGATTGGATCGAGCTGGGCTGCGGGACTGGTTCGGCAACAGCGGTTTTGAAACCCCGTGTGGGGAGTCTGGTAGCCGTCGACTTATCGTCAGCGATGTTGGGGCATGCTCCACGCGAACTCGGGCCCTTCGTGAGGGCCGACGCTAGCTCACTGCCGTTTCGAGACAACCAGTTCGGGGGAATAATGCTGATGAACATGTTTTTGTTCCCGGCTGAGGTCGACCGAATTCTTGCCAATGACGGCTGGATCGTTTGGGTCAACAGCAGAGCCGAACAGACCCCCATTCACCTCTCGGCGTCCGCGGTGGCCGAGGCGTTGCCCGGCGAGTGGAACGGGTACACCAGCCGTGCCGACACCGGACTTTGGGCCACGATGACCCGCGCCAGGTAGCCCTAGGCGTCAAACAGTACCCGCAGTAACTCGGCTTCATAGAGCTTTTCTTGGTTGGGCTTAGCCCCGCGACTTGGTTGAGCTTCTCGGCTTTGTTGCAGGGGGTTCGCCTGGGTCCTCGATTTTTCGCCCGAGTGTTTTGGTTATCCGCTCTTCGAACAGAATCTCGTGTCGGCAGCAATTTCGGTTTGGATTGGAGCCCTCGTTAGAATCGTTGGATGAGTATCCATGTCCGACAATTTGGTAATCCAGACGGGCCTGCACTCGCGCTGGTGCCTGGGTTTGGTGACCACGGAGGTATGTTCGAAGCCCTTGCTGAAACTGGCCTCGGTGATCGCTTTGCTCTTCACGCTATTGACCTACCTGGAACCGGTAAATCCGAGCCTCTCGCAGAAACCCTGACCCTAGATCGGGCGGCTTCCATCGTGGCCGAGACTGCGGCTGAAATTTCAGCCAACGTCATTGTTGGTCACTCTGTCGGCTCAATCGTAGCGTCGCTTGCTGCCTCTGAATCTAGCTCGGATATCGAGACAGTACTTTCCCTAGAAGGCAACCTGACAGCAGCGGACGCGTACTTCTCTGGCTCTGCCGCTGGCTTTGAGGAGCCGGAAGTTTTTCACGCCGACCTTTTGGCCCGGTTGGATGAACGTTCCGATACTAGCCCGGTCCTCCGCCGATATCGAGATCGGGTCGCGCATGCGGAGCCGCAATCAATCTGGGAGCTGGGATGTGACACGCATCGTTTCTCGACGGTGGAGTCGCCAGGCCTGCACCTTGAGAGTTCAGCGAAAACGGTTGTCTACATCTACAACCCAGCGAATACGCCGCAAGGTTCGCTAGATTGGATTAAGGGAAGCAATCTGCGAACCCTCGTCGTGAATGCCAGCCACTGGTTCCCAGTCGACCAGCCGGTTCTTCTCTCAGATATCATGCTCGCTATCCTTGACACATAGAGCATGGTGACTATCGAGGACCGATAACGGAGCATGATCTGGTATGGCGATACTATCGTGCCAGTTTCTATGATCATTCATCGAAATGTGAGGCCGGGAGTCAGATAAGTCAGACGGACTCATCGAACAAAATACGGAGCAGCTCGGCCTCATAGAGCTTTCTCTTGGTTGGGCTTAGCCCCGCGACTTGGTCGAGCGCCGCGGCTCTGTCGCTGGCCGACTCCGAGACGGTCAACGTTGAGGCGTGGTCTGCTAACGCATCGAGCAGGCTATCTTCGAGGATCGCCGCCGGCATAACACCGGCAGAGCGTGCCTTGTCGCGGCGCCATTCTTCCAACGCCCGCCGATGACGCGTGAAGGTTAGGGCGGGTTCGGCAGCTGGTTGGGTGTCTCCGACCGCTCCATGGTCTTCACCTTCTAAGAGCACGTCGCGACTTTCAGTCAAACGGTCTCGCCAGTTCGGGCTCCGCTTTTGATCGCTAGCACATTGAGCGATCGCAGCTTCTAGGCGATCGACAAAAGGTGAAACCGTTCGATTGGTCGCTCGGTCCTTGAATTTTCGTTTGGCGGCCCAGGTTAGATGAAGGTTGTCTTCAGCCCGAGTAAGCGCAACATAAAGGAGCCGCTGTTCTTCGTTTCGTTGTTCGCCTGTCTCGGCGTACGCAATCGGGACAAAGCCATCTTCTAGCCCAGCGATGTGTACGATTGGCCACTCCAAACCCTTACACGCATGAAACGTCAGAAGATCTATCGAGTCTTCGTCCGAGGTCACGTCGTCTGGGGTTAGAACGCCAAACCACGCCGCGAAACCAGGACCAGATGGTGTTGGGTCGGCTCCAAGGTATTCGTCAACAAGCCTTACGAAACTAGCTAAGTCCGAACGCTCGGTGGCGACGTCACGAGGTAGACCATCGCGTGGCTCTGCCAAAAGGCTCTGTGTTTGTTCCATCCAGGCCGCCAAATCGGTTCCCGGCTTCGAGATTGCTTGGAGTTCGGTCCTGATCGCAGGGTTACGCAGCGGCCCATCACCAACACGTCTGCGGGCCGGAATGCCTACCGCCGTTAGCGCTTCTACTATCAACTGTAATTGTGAGTTGGTACGGGTCAGAACAGCTTGGTCACGCCAACGATCCCCGACGCCGTGCAGCTTGCGGGCTTGGCGGGCGATGTGGTCCGCTTCTGCCCTGTCATCATCGAGTCCGGTCAGAGTCGGAACGGCTCCGCTGGTTCGGCTCGTTGTGGGCGCGCTGTCGTGTCTAGTGATGGTGGTCCGGGCCAGCTTCAGAACATAGGGAGATGACCGGTAGTTCTCCGTCAAGTGAATGACGGTGGCATCTGGTTCGCGTTCGGTGAACCGATTCAGTAGTTGGGGGTCGGCACCGTTCCAACCATAAATTGCCTGGTTGGGGTCGCCGACCACAAACAGGTCGTTGTTATCTTTGCGCCACTCCTGTAGTAGTTCAAACTGGAGAGGGTTAATGTCTTGGAACTCGTCGACGTAAAGGTGGTTGTACTTCCACCGGACGGCGGCGGCATAGCTGGGGTCTTCGCGCAGCGCCGAGATAGCCATCACCAAAAGATCGTCGAAGTCGACAACGCGGCGCTTCCGTTTCTCCCGCTGGTACTCCTTCATCAGTTCAGCAATTTTTTGTGGGTCGATTGGTGGGGTACGTTCGGCCAGTTTGGAGGCATTGGGGTAGTCGACGGCGGACACAAGACGGGCCTGAGCCCAGTCGACCTCGGCGACGAGGTCGCTTGGGCGTTGAATCTGTGAAGGTGAACGGCCAGCGATGTTGTAGCTGGACTTCTTGGTGAGGCCGAGTTGTTTGGCGACCTGGTTTATTAGCCGAGCCTTGTTATCCAGAATCTTCGGGGCGGCCTTGTTTTGCTCGGCCCACCGTTGCCGTAGCTGGGTCAATGCGACTCCGTGGAAGGTTCCGGCCAGTACCCGGTCTCGTTGCCCGAGCTTTATTTGGCGTCCTCGTAGTTCTTCGGCAGCTCGTCGCGTGAATGTGAGGGCGACGACCCGGTCGGGGTTCATGTCGCCGCGGGCGATTCGATACGCGATCCGCCGAGTCAGAACGCGTGTTTTGCCTGATCCGGCGGCCGCTAGAACCACGATGGGGCCGTCGGTCGCAGTTACCGCATCGTGTTGAGCTTGGTTGAGTCCATCAAGGAGGTAGTCGCCATCCACTGATTCGACCCTACCTGCTCATTGACCTGGATTGGCCGCAATGCTCCAACGGTCGCGGGCGATAAAACGCGTCATCTCGCGGACCTGAGTGGTTATAGCTGGACAGCAATACTAGGCTTAGACGTGTGTTCTCTGTAGCGCCCGAACTGAACCCCAACGAAAAAGTCGTATTGGACATCCGTCCTCATTGGTGGTTTTTCTCCACACAATTACTTGCCTTGGTCGCCGCGTCAGTCATCGGGGCCATAGTTCTTTGGTTTGGCTGGGGCAGTCCCGCATTGTTGATCGCCGGTTTGTTGTTGCTCGCCGCCTTGGTGGCGTTTGCAGTTCGGTATGTGGTTTGGGGAACTACCCATTTTCTTGTTACCACTGATCGTCTCATCACCCGAAACGGTGTTCTGAATCGGTCGGGTATAGAAATTCCGCTGGAGCGAGTCAACACGGTCTTCTTCCGGCAGACCATCTTTGAGCGGATTTTAGGATCAGGCGACCTTGTGGTTGAATCGGCTAGCGAACAGGGCGCCCAAAGTTTCACGGATGTCAACAAGCCGTTGGCGGTCCAGAATGAAATCTATCTCCAGATGGAAGCGAATGAGAATCGTAAGTTCGACCGGGTTGGAACGAACAAGGCAGCTACAACAAATATTCCTGGCCAGATCGAGCAACTCGACAAGTTGCGTCAAGAAGGCGTTCTGAGTGATGCCGAATTTCAAAAAAAGAAGTCCGAGTTACTCGACAGAATGTAGGTCGGTTCGACCGGAAGCCTTCCCTAGCTCCGGGTAGCTCGAGGTCTAGCGCTCCATTCAACCAACTCGTCGATTGCTGTTTCGTGCACGCCGATTAGGACGGCAAAGGCTGCGACAATGAGGCTCAACGCTCCAAGGTACGCGAGCGGTCGCTCGATCCGTACTTGGAAATGGTCTGGGAGAAGGTAGAAGCCAGCCCCAAGCATAATCAGCGGTGCGAGTAGGCCTACCACGTAGAGCAGCATACCAACGGCGCTAGCACCGCTGGCTCCCATTCCATCGAGGTCCGTTATGAGGCTGCCGAAGGCGTCGCCGGCACATGGCTCCCACAGGTAGACCAAACCAATGCCGACGAGTGCGCCAGCTGAAACGCTGGTGAGCTCCAGTCGATCTGTGACCGGACGAAGGAACAACAGTCCTGCCGCTAAGATCAGAATTGCGACGAAAACGGTAGGCAATGTTCCGATCGTATTGGAGAACCAGAGCCAAGCGGTAAGGGCGACTCCAGCTATAAAGCCAAGAATTGCTAGCGAAGAGTAGTAGCGTGATGCAAACGTGACCGCAATTCCCGGTAGTAGCAACACCAACGTGCATGGAGAGAACGCAGTTTCAAGCCCCTCCGCAAATAGTGCTAGCACAGCGTTCTCCTGATGTGAAAGTTTGTTGCCTCAGTGGAGCCGAGTTACCGGACACGTGCCAGGTGTGGCCCTGTTCAACCTATCCTAGGGGCCGTTTTCGATCAGGTACGCAACTGTTTGCTCTAGTTCTTCGTACTTACCTTCGCCAACGTGGTCGTACCGGATGTTGCCGACCTGGTCGACAACATAGGTTCGAGGCCAGAATCGGCGGTCTCCCTGCCAGATCCGGAAATTTTTCTTATTGGTGTCAAGGGCGATTGGCCATGTAACGCCGAGTTCAACCGCAGCTTCTGCCACAGCCTCTGGGTCTTTTTCGAAGTCGAACTCAGGGGTGTGGACTCCGATAATCTCGAGCCCATTTGGTTGGTGTTTGGCGTAGATGTCTTGAAGAAATGGGATCGTTGCTGTGCAGTTGTGGCAGCTGAAAGTCCAGAATTGAACAATGCGGACTTGGCCATCGAAGGCTTCAAGAGACTCTTTGTCGGTCTGTAGCCACCCGTCGAGTTCTTCGAAGGAGTCTGCTGGACGTAGTATCGGTGGGGCCTCGACGTCGGTTGGTGGCTCTTGCTCGGACGTGCTTTGGGGAGTGGTCGAGTCGGAACTCGCTGAGTCCGAAGCGGCAGTATTTACCGCCGGCAAGGCGCTAGCGGTGGCACTAGACGACCCGTAACGGACGACGAGTAGACCGGCACCTAGTGCGACGATTACAAGCAGGGCAATAAACTGTGAACGACCCACAATAACTCCTTCGAATAGTGCCAGCGCACGTACTGGCGCAATGATCTCCAGCTTAGAACTTTCAGCTGGCACCGCTAAGTCAGCGCCGCCGAGTTATGTATTTGTTAATAATCGGCAGCGGTGGATGAATCTGTATTCCGCTCAGTGGACTTGAATGAGATTTGAGTCCCGTCAGGTCTGGCCTGGTGAGACGTGTGAATTCGTTTCGGCACACCATTCAGCTAGGCTACTGACAATGTCTACCTTGGTATGTTTCCATGCTCACCCTGACGACGAAGCGATAACAACCGGTGGTCTGATGCGGAAGGCGAGCGACGCTGGGCACGACGTGGTTTTGGTAGTGGCGACTCGAGGTGAGAACGGAGAGGTCCAGCCGGAAACTCTGAAATCGGGGGAACAGCTTTCGGAACGAAGGGTGGCTGAAGTTTCAGAGTCGGCCCGCATCCTCGGAGCAAAACCTCCAATTTTTTTGGGTTACGAAGATTCAGGAATGATGGGTGAGGACTCCAATGAGAACCCCGCCTGCTTTTGGAAGGCCAACATCGAAGAGGCTGCCGGCCAGCTCGCGGCGGTTCTGACCGAAGTCAACGCTGACATCGTAACGATTTACGATCAGCATGGGCTCTACGGGCATCCAGACCATATCCAAGTCCATCGGGTCGGATTAGCGGCCGCCCGGATTGCGGGAATCGAAAATGTTTTTGAGGCCACAGTGAACCGTGCGGAAGTAGCCAAAAACATCGTGGATTTGAGAGCCCGAATTGAGGCTAGCGGCGGAGATGCCTCGGAACTTCCCGGACAAGACGAACTCGAAGAGTTTGGCGTAGCGCACGAAGACCTTGCCTATGTTGTCGATGTCTCGAACCAGGTTAACGCAAAACGAGCGTCTCTTCGAGCTCATAAATCTCAAGTGTCGGAACAGAGTTTGTTCTTGGATACCTCGGATGAAGAGTTTGCCCTGATGTTCGGCCAAGAATGGTTCGGCATTCCTGGACGAACCGGAACCGGCGGCCCGCAACAGGTGGACTTTCTCCCCGGACTAAACAACACTAAGAAATAGGAATGTCAATTCTCGATTTTCATCGCCAGTTCGCATGGTTGGTCGTAGCGTTAAATGGCGTGGCTGGTCTATGGGTTCTGGCGGCTCACTGGGAACTGCGGGTTCGCCGTTCAGCGATGTGGCCATTCGTGGCGTTGGCGCAAACGAGTATTGCCATTCAGGTGCTTATCGGAGTAGCGGCCCAACAGGTCGCAGATCGTGAAGCCACTGGCTTGCATATGTTTTACGGGTTTGTCGCATTCGCAACAGTCGGGATCATCTATAGCTACCGGCAACAGGTTGAGCAGCACAAGTATTTACTTTATGGTCTTGGGGGGTTGTTTTTGATGGGGCTTGCGTTGAGATCGATGACGTTGATTTAGCAGTCGGCTCAGGGGTTGCCAGGACGGCTCGAACCGGACGGCAAACCCCTAAACCGACGAAGAAACTAGACGGAAACTAGGTTGGCGCTGCTATCGGCTTCGAGTGCTTCATCGACCGAGAGTTTCCCTGGTCCTAGAAGCGCAACGCCAGCGAGTCCGGCGATATCGGCGATGTCGAGCTCTGCGCTGCCGAGAATGCCGTTGTCGGCCTTCATGAAAATGATCGCACCAACGAGAAAGACAGACAGGACGATGGCGGAGATTCGCGTCAAGAATCCAGCGATCAGAGCCGAGCCAAGAACTATTTCTCGGATGGCTGAAAAAGGTGCAGTAAAGCTTGCCGCCGGGACACCCCCACCTTCAAACGCCTCCTCGATGCGACCGATCCCGGTCCTGCCGCTGAACTTGTCGACGCCATGCAGAACAAAAACAGCACCTATGGCGATGCGGATAATGGTGGGCCCGTACGGCGCGAAACTTGCTAGTGATTGGTTGAGAGTTTGATTTTTTCCCTTTCTCGTGATCGGCGGATGTCGCCAATAGCCAGTAACAACCTGGCTAGACAGTGGGATAGTTCGTTTTACCCGAATCACCATCAAAGTTGAGGTGTATTAACTGAGTCTCCGGGGCGGCGCTGTGAGCTACTCGTCGTCGAGTACGTCACTGACCAACGCTGCGATCTGACTTCGTTCGCTTTTGGCTAGTGTGACATGCCCAAACAACTCGTGGCCTCGAAGGGTTGCGATGACCGATGCGATGCCGTCTCGGCGCCCAACGCGAAGGTTATCCCGTTGGGCCACATCATGGGTAATCACCACCCTAGAGCCAGTCCCGAGTCGACTCAGTGCGGTCAGCAAGACACTGCGTTCTAGGTTCTGAGCTTCATCCAAGATTACAAAGACATCGCTGAGCGTCCGGCCTCTGATATAGGTCAGGGGCAGTACTTCGACTAGTTCCTGACGTTCTATCTCTTCTTGGACATGGTCGCTGGCAATTACCTGAAGCGCGTCGCCCACGGCGTCGGTCCAGGGCCGCATCTTCTCGTCTTCTGTTCCAGGAAGAAAACCGAGCTCCTGGCCTCCAACGGCGTACATGGGCCGAAAGATCATTACCTTTCGGTGGCTGCGTCGCTCCAACACCGCATCTAAGCCTGCAGCCAGAGCCAAAACAGATTTGCCGGTGCCTGCCGGACCGCCAAGACTGACGATGCCCACCGATTCGTCAGTCAATAGGTCCAAGGCGATCCGTTGCTCGGCGTTACGCCCTTTGATGCCAAACAAATGGCGATCCGAAATGAGACAGGCAGACCCGTCAGGACGAACACGGCCCAGCGCCGACTGGTTGTCGCTTGTCAGAATGACACCGGAATTGACCGGAATGGACTGGTCGACCTCGAGATGGCCGTCATTGTAAAGCCGGTTGATCGAGTCAGCCGTTGTCGACACCTCTGCGATGCCCCGCCAGTCGAGATCAGCGTCAACATTGTGAACGAACTCTTCAGCTTCGAGGCCAACAAGGCCTGCCCGAAGACGTAGAGGTAGGTCCTGCGTTACAAGGACGACGTTTTCACCATTGTTCGAAAGGTTAAGTGCGACCAGTAGAATTCGATGATCATTGGTGTTCTCACCCCTCAACGCCTCGGGTAGCAACGCTTCGGATTTGTGGTTGACCTCAACCCGAATGGTTGAACCCGTAGCTTCGTCCAGCGGTAGTTCTTCGGTTAGCGATCCGTGTTGTTCTCTTATTTTTTCTAGCCGACGCAAGACAGTTCGGGCAGCCCAACCCAGTTCAGGGTGGTGTCGTTTGGCCTCGAGTTCGGTCAACACGACGATTGGTAGAACTACGTCGTTATGGCCAAAAGCATCTAACGAAGCGGGCGAGTTCAGCAGTACCGAAGTGTCGAGAACGTATGTCGTGCGTGAGAGTCGTGCCACCGTATTCATCTTCGGCTTTCTTTAGACCGTCCTTAACTCCCGAATCGGACAGTCTCGCTCGCCTCACCGGTTGTAAGAAAACCTAGCATGGCCTGGTGACAGAGTAAAAGTCGGTCCAGTTCAGCTCGGTGGTTCTACAAAGACTCTGCCGTGTAGTTGTAGTTATAGGTGGTTTCGTTATTGCCAGACAGGACGAATCCGAGGATTCTCGGCGCGTTTGATTCGATCAGACGACGATGGGTTTCCTCCAACGAACGTTTTCGAGTTTTCTTTTCATACGCACAGAGAATGATGCCGTCGGCAGACTCGGCTAGTTCGAGAGCATCCACTACCGGCAGAACTGGAGGTGCGTCAATAATAATGTGGTCGCAGTGGTCACGCAGTTTGTCTACGGTTATAACCAGGTTGTCGGATCTGAGAATTTCAGCAGGGTTTCGTTGACCCCGATTCGTTCCGGCCGGCAGGATCGCCAACGTTGGTTGAATGGGATGCAAACAGTTATCAAGGCTGACGTCGCCGCTCAGATAGTCTGACAGCCCCGGACCTTTAGGTGCATGATAGAAAGAGGACAGGCGAGGTCGGCGAAGGTCTCCACCGACGACGATGACGTACCGCCCTTCGTTCGCCAGAGCTAGCGCCAGGCGGGCCGATGTCGTCGACTTACCTTCGCCTTTCTCGGGACTCGTAATGAGCAGGACTTGATTGCTTGCGCCTACCGATCGCGAAAAGTCGATGGACGAAATTAGTCGTTGATACGCTTCGGCGGTCGGGGAGCCTTCGGTAAGCGAAATCGGACTAGTAATGCGTTCATGAGTGGGTAGAACCGCAAGAGGCCCAAGACCGATGGACTCCTCAATGTCGTCCGCCGACCTGACTTTGTCATCAAACGAAGCAGCGGCCAACACAGACGCCACGGCGACCAGAGCCCCAGCAACGATACCTAAGGCAAGGTTCTGCGGTATCGAAGGCGAAGAGGGACGCGCCGGCACTTCAGCGAGTCGGTTTACTTTGGCCGAAACATTTGGATCTTCTAAGAATTCCGCCAGCAGCTTCTGTTCGGCCAGCTCACCGTTGATCTCGTTCAGTTGCGCTTCGATCGGTTGAAGTTGGGGAGCGAGCTGCTGCATGAGCGCGATGCGTTCGGTCGTCAGTCGAGAAACAGTGTCCGGGTCCGTCGCCTCTTTAAGCTGTTCATTCAGCGGTTCGAGAGGGCTTAAGATACGGCTTCGTTCTGATTCCAACGTTTCTGTGGAGGCATCTAATGTCGTAATCGATTTTTGAGTCTCGGACACGTCACCCTCATGACGTAGACCGATGTAGGTATCAGCCCAGGATTCGGCCGTCGTAGCTGCTTGCTCGGGAGATGATGATGTTGCCGTAAACGTGATGAGCGACGGCGATACGCTGGCGGTGACGTCGCCGACTTCGATGTCGACAGGATCACTATTTCCTGCTTGGTCTCGTGCGGCATCTTCAAATCCCGTCGACTGCAAGAAGTCGCTCTCGGCCGACATAATCCGGGTTAGACGTTCGTTTGACGACAGAGGGAAGAGTTGAATCGAAGATTCTGTTCGGATGATGATGCTCGCTTGGGATGTATACAACTTCGGCTGATTGAACGTCCACAGCATCGATGCTAAGACGATCATGATAAAGACTCCGGAGGCAAGCCACTTCCATCGCTTAAGAAGTTGAAGGTAATCGGCAATAGATAAACCTTCGTCGACGTACACGGGCGCTCGCTCTGGGGGGGCCGGCCTAGACATAAATACTGGATTGGTCTCGACAATGTCCGCCGCGTTCGACGGGGTAGGCAAAACGTTCAAGTTTGTACATCTTTCGGCGGAATAATACGGGACAACGGGTAACGCTGGCTCAGCACCGTTCTTCGGAGACTCAACTCAGCGCGGTATAACTGTCTAGCACTACTAGCGGGCCAGCGCCACGACAGTCGGAAAACAACCCAACGTCGTCGGAGGTGTTTGTTTCTTCGCTGCTAGCTGTTCGAGCTGCCTAAGTGGGTGTCAGCTATTTTTGATCCCACTCGGGCGTGCCCATGTCGACCTCAGATCCGAGGCGGACCGCCGACGCCCGCGACTCCGGGTCTAGGTCAAATACTACTCTCTGGCCGGGGCGCAGCATCCTAAAAACGGAGCCCTCGAGTGCCTTGGGTGCAATCTCATATTCGGTCAATGTGGTGTCGACCAAGATAACGCCATCTCGGGTTATTGGGTCGTATGACTTGACTACACCTTGCATAATCTTCTCGCTTTTGAAGTCGAACTCTACTAGTACGATAGCGACGGTACCGGCTAGAACCAGCCTCGGTACGCAGTTATGGCATACAGGGATTCGCTAGGAAGTACTTGTTCTCTGTGTGAGACGCCTAATTCGCAGGTCTCAAGTAGTTGGTCGATTTCACGTAACGTAGGAAGACCTCCACCGTCTTTCTGGGTGCGAAGAGAGAAATCGATCGAGGCTGCCGCCGCTGTGCCCCCAGCGACCAGAGATACGATGACCAAGAAGCCGCCCGGTTCTAGTAGTTCCACGATGTGTCTCAGGTACTGTTCTCGATCTTGTGATGGGACTTGGCTTATCTGGTTGACGAGCGTGATCAGGCCAAACGAACCAGAGTCGATGGAGTCTGGGTCGGCTAGGCGGGTCTCTACTCGGTTGCCGAGGCCACGGTTGTTGAGCCGCTGTTTTGTCAACGCCAGCAGTTGGGAGTCGACATCGATTGCGATGCCCGTCATCGCGGGCCGAGCGCGAAGGATTGAGGCAGTGAAGCTACCGTCGTGACAGCCAACTTCTAGAAAGCGGGCGTTCGGTGCCTCGGTGGCAGCTTCTTTGATTGTCGGAACCACCGCCGCTTTGGCCAGAAGCGACGTATATGAACGGGTCTGGGCCCAGTGCGGGTCGTGGTCCTCCGCTGCGGTCAATAACGGTATGATGTTGTCATACATCGGGGCTTCTAACTGCACTGCAGTGCGATAAGAACCAAGGATGTCGGCATCCTCGGTCATGATTGCCTTGAGACGTCTCCCGCGAGCGGACAGTCGATTTTTTCGTTCGCCGAGTTCTTTGAGTGACAATCCCAAATTGACCCAGGCATCGAACCTTTCGTTGTGGACTACACCAATGGAGGCCGCTAGGTCGGCCCGATTGGGTTGGTTTTCTAATCGGCGGTAGACGCCGGTATTGATAACGCTGGCGAGATAGCACGTCCTAGTAAAGGACTTGAGGTCTGAAAGTGTGAGGGCGCGGGCGCTGAGCCGGTCTTGTCGGGCTGTTGCAAGGGCTCCTACCAGTTTTCGTTTCACGCCATTCCACCGTTCACGTCGTCTCGATTTTCAATACTAGTCGCTAGGTCGAATTCGTTACAGTAGCGCACTGGTTTGCGCCCGGACCGTGATGCCTGCGGGTTGGGTTGTGAATTACCTACATTTTTGTCACCCGGAAAGCCCAGCTTGCTAACCTCAGAGGAGGAGCTGAACAGCCAATTCTTGCTACTCACCGCAAGATCGAATGGCCTCGACTAACGGTCATTTTCTGGCCATCTAATAAAGGAACACAACAGCAATGAGCGACTCAGGCAAGATTTTCTACACATGGACAGATGAAGCACCAGCCTTGGCGACACTGTCTTTTCTGCCTATCGTGCAGTCCTACGCTGCCGCCGCCGATGTCAGAATCGAAACAGCAGATATTTCGCTTGCGGGGCGCGTGCTCGCCGCGTTCTCTGACCGGCTTGACCCCGACCAACAAGTTCCAGATTACCTAAGCCAGCTTGGCGAGCTAGCAAAGACACCCGAAGCCAACATCATTAAGCTCCCGAACATTTCGGCATCGGTCCCACAAATCATGGCGGTCGTCGAAGAGCTACAATCTCAAGGTCTTGCGATTCCCGACTATCCAGACGACCCTAAGACCGATGAAGAGGTCGCGGTTCGGGCTCGCTACGACAAGGTCAAAGGTTCGGCCGTCAATCCGGTCCTTCGGGAGGGAAACTCCGACCGACGAGCGCCAGCGGCGGTCAAGAACTACGCCAAGGTCAACCCCCATTCGATGGGGGCGTGGTCAAAGGACTCCAAGACACATGTCGCGACGATGGAATCTGGCGATTTCCGGTCCAACGAGAAGGCAGCGACAATAACCGCCGACGGAGCGTTGAACGTTGAACTGGTAGCCGCCGACGGTTCAGTAACGACCCTCAAGGAGTCTATTCCAGTCCAGGCTGGAGAGGTTGTCGATGCGTCGTTTATGAGCAAGAAAGCACTTGTTAACTTCTTGGCGCAACAAGTTGACGACGCAAAGGATAAGGGCGTTCTCTTTTCACTCCACATGAAAGCGACCATGATGAAGGTCTCAGACCCGATTATCTTTGGTCATGCGGTCGATGTCTTCTTTGCTGAGGTTTTCGAGAAACATGGAGCCGTCCTCGAAGAACTTGGAGCAAACACGAACAACGGGTTCGGCGATATCGTTGGCGTCCTTGATGAACTTGATGGCGAAAAACGGTCCGAAATCGAAGCTGACATAGCGGCGGTTTTGGCCGACCAGCCCGACTTGGCGATGGTCAACTCGGACAAGGGTATTACCAACCTTCATGTTCCAAGCGACGTGATTATCGATGCGTCGATGCCGGCGATGATTCGTTCGTCGGGCCAAATGTGGAACGCTATGGGCGAACTGCAAGACGCCAAAGCGGTGATTCCTGACAGTAGCTACGCATCGCTCTATACCGAAGCCGTTAACTTCCATATCGAGAACGGGGCCTTCGATCCGACGACGATGGGAACAAGCCCGAACGTGGGACTAATGGCTCAGAAAGCTGAAGAATACGGCTCCCACGACAAGACCTTTGAAGTACCATCGGACGGCGTCGTCCGCGTCACCGATTCCAACGGTGCCACGCTGTTCGAACACGCTGTCGAACAAGGTGACATCTGGCGCGGCTGTCAGGTGAAAGACGCCCCAATTCGCGACTGGGTTCAACTGGCCGTACGGCGAGCCCGGGCCACGGGCTGGCCAGCGATTTTCTGGCTCGATCAACTTCGAGCCCATGACGCGCAACTAATAGCGAAGGTAGAGCAGTACCTGGCTGAAGAAGAGACAGATGGGCTCGACATCCGAATCCTTCCGGTCGCTGAAGCGACGAGGTTGACGCTAGAGCGAATGCGCGACGGGGAAAACACTATCTCGGTGACCGGCAACGTCCTTCGTGACTACAATACTGATCTGTTTCCGATTCTTGAATTGGGAACCAGCGCCAAAATGCTGTCAATCGTTCCACTGATGAACGGTGGAGGTCTGTTCGAAACCGGCGCAGGTGGGTCCGCTCCCAAACACGTGCAACAGTTTCAGTCCGAGAATCACCTTCGTTGGGATTCGCTTGGTGAGTTCCTTGCGTTAGCGGTTTCGTTGAACCATTTGGCAGACACGAGTGGTAATAGTAAGGCCCGCGTCTTGGGGGAAACATTGGACAAGGCGACCGAACGGTTACTGACTACTGGCAAATCACCGTCGCGTAACGTGAACGAGCTTGATACTCGGGGCAGTCACTTCTATTTGGCCCTATATTGGGCCCAGGAGCTAGCGGAGCAAAAGGACGACGTCGAGCTGGCTACGATTTTTGGTCCGTTGGCAGAGTCGTTAACGAGAGACGAAACACAAATAGTCTCCGAGTTGATAGACGTTCAAGGTACTCCGGTCGACATCGGCGGCTACTATGTGCCCGACGTCGAGAAGGCATCGGTGGCGATGCGGCCCAGCGCAACACTCAATGCAGCGATTTTGGGATTTCAAGAAGCATAGTATTCGCCCCGATTGGCTTAGCGCTCTCGCTGAGGTTATTTCAAAGCCGAATACTGAACTTCGTCGCGTATTGACTGTAGTCAGTTCGGTTTACCTATTTGCGAGATAGTTAATATTTTAAGAACCCCCCTTCGACCAGCCAACTTTCGCGTATTGACGGAATTCTGCGTTCAATTTAGACATTTCAGTGTGTGTTAGTGTCATTTTCCTCTATAGAGTGCAGTCAGAAGAAATCTACTCGGCGGAGATGTGTTATGGTTGTTATAAGTTCGGTTTATTTGGGTTTGGTCAGGTTGAGAAGCAGCGGCTCCAGGATATGGCGGGGGGTTCTTGCGACGGTCCTCGGGGGCGCAGCCTTAATGACGGTTGCGAGCCCAGCGGTTGCCGACCCTGAAGGCGGTGAAATGGCGCCATTGTTGATGGCGCAGGCCAACGGTGTCGATGACTCATTCATAGTTGTGGTCGACGCAGGTTCCACCGATGCTGAGTCGGCGGCTGCAAAGGAGCGGGTTAGAGCGGCCGCAGAAGCTCAAGGTGCGGTCATAACCAATGAATATGATTCGGCTATTCTTGGATTCTCGATGACCATGGGAGGTGACTCGGTCGAGGCGCTTCGCTCCGAACCCGATATCGCATTTATCGAGCAAGATCGAAAAGTGGATACCTTAGACCCAGACGTTGGTGCCAACGCGGCCACGTCGCTTTGGGGACTAGACCGGATCGACCAGGTAAGCTTGCCTCTCAACGGTCAATATTCTAATGATGCTAACGGAGCTGGTGTTGATGTCTACGTTCTGGATACTGGCATCAATGCAAACCATGAGGACTTTGGTGGTCGTGTCGTAGGCGGCAGGAACTTCGTCGGCAACGACAGATCCGCATGGGGTGACTGTAATGGTCACGGAACTCACGTTGCTGGCACAGTTGCGGGAGCTGACCTTGGCGTCGCAAATCAAGCTAATCTCGTTGCCGTTCGCGTTCTGGGTTGTGAAGGTTCGGGCTCACAAGCCGGAATTCTTGCTGGTCTCGATTGGGTTTCGGACAATAGCTCCGGCCCTTCGGTGGTAAATATGAGCCTCGGGGGTCCTGGGGGACGGACCTACGATGCGATCATTAACCGTCTCGTCAGCGAAGGTATAGTTGTCGTCGTGGCAGCCGGGAACAGTAACGTGGCAGCATGTACTCAATCGCCTGCTTCGGTCCTATCGGCGATTACCGTCGCCGCATCAGACCGAAACGACATTCGTGCGAACTTTTCAAACTTCGGTAGTTGTGTCGACCTCTTCGCACCGGGCGTTGACATCGTTTCGGCGTCTCATAGGAGCAACACTGGTCAAGTGGCCTTCAGCGGTACGTCAATGGCGTCGCCCCATGTCGCTGGTGCAGCTGCCTCGTTTTGGAGCTCACAGCCAAATATGTCTGGATCACAGGTAACATCATCGCTTTTATCTGCGGCAGCGCCAGGGCGGATTTCCAGCTCGACCGGGTCTCCCAATCTCTTGCTTCAGACTCCTGGCGGCCAATCCAACGACCCCGGACCTGGAACGACAAACCCCGGACCTGGAACCACAAACCCAGGGTCATCGACGCCCGTAGCTGTTTCGCCCGGTGCAAGTGATCCCGGCGGTCCAGTAGTAGAAGGTCCGATTATCACCCTCACCGCAGACGCCGGCTCAACATCTGCCACGGACTATCGATATTCAATATTTATGTACAACCGAGCCTCCAGCTCTTGGAACCGGATCCATCAATCGGAATTCCGCGGCGACTCCTACACCCTAGATTTCGGGCAGGTCCGGGGTTCCAATATCGCTTGGGTAGTTGAGGCTCGTACCGGAAGTCAGACGTCGGAACCTTCTAACCCCCTCTACTTTGAGGTTGGTCAATGAACGTCCCGTCGTTCAGCAGGCTCTCTGAACTGCGAGTCTCAAAGCAACCGTGTTTCGCCTACCTCGGCACGGTTGTTTTGGGCGGAGCCCTCGTGTTCTCGGCATGCGGGACGGGTGATCGACCTGGCGAGGTCGCGTTGACGCCGAGCTCCGGTGATTCGGTTTCGGGGGGCAGCGATTCGATTCCCGTCGTTGAAGCGCCACCCGCTGACTCACCGAACGTTGGCGGACCAGGGGCTGATGCCGGGACTGGTGAAATTCCGGCCCTCGGCCCTGGGGTAGAAGTCGGCGTCGGCGGCAACGGTTCAATCGACCAACGTATGATCGGGACTTCTGAAACAGACGCCACTGCAACAGGCGAAGCCGAAGGGTTTAAGGTTCGGGTGGAAGCCCGAGATGGCGAACTGTTTCCACTGTCTCAAGACTACGACAGTGCCCGACTAAACCTGACCGTTGAAGACGGCAAGGTAACTGCCGTCAGGTTGGGCTAAAATCCTCGACCCTGACTGGCGCCGTCAGCCCTTAAGTAAGAATTCGGCGCTTTCAGGGTCGAGGAACAGCTCCAGTTCTTGGGCCAGATCAGTGTTCTTTGCCAATTGTGGATCGCCATCGACAAGTTCGATAGCGGCGTCTCGAGCATGTTGGATCGCCTCGCGGTCCCTGCGAAGCGAAGCCAACTTCAAATCGTTGCGACCCTTTTGTCGTTCGCCCAGAATGGTACCTTCGCCTCGAAGTTCAAGGTCGACCTCGGCTAACTCGAACCCATCGGTCGAGTCGACCAACGCTTGGAGGCGAGACTCTCCGGACTCGGTCGTGGCCTCGCCAACCAGCCAACAGCTTGAAGCGTGTGATCCGCGGCCGACTCGCCCTCGCAGCTGATGAAGCTGGGCAATGCCGAACCGGTTTGCGTCGAGAATGACCATCACGGTGGCGTTTGGGACATCGACGCCAACCTCGATGACTGTCGTGGCGACCAAAACATCGAGGTGCCCATCGCGAAACAAACCCATCGTTTCGTCCTTTTCGGCAACGCCAACCCGGCCGTGCAACAGCCCGACGGCAAAGTCGGCAAGCTCGACGGAGCCTAGACGCGCAAACACCGCGTCGGCCGACGCCACTTCCAACTTTTCGGACTCATCGATCAACGGGCACACGACGTACACCTGTCGACCTGCTGCTATTTCGGCTCGAACGTTGTCCCACATCGATTCCAAAGCAGCCGAGGCTTCGAGTTCGGAGGGGGGTTCGTCTAACGTTCCCGGGGCCTGTACCCAGTGAGTGGTGATAGGCGTGCGGCCAGGTGGGAGTTCGTCCAGAACTGAGACATCTAAGTCGCCGTAGACAGTCATCGCCGCTGTTCGCGGGATCGGTGTCGCCGTCATGACTAGCACGTCGGGAGTTTCGTCGGTGTAGCTCTGCTCCTTGAGAGCCGCTCGTTGTTCGACCCCGAACCGGTGCTGTTCGTCGATGACGACTACTCCCAATGAACCGAACATTACACTTTCTTGGATCAATGAGTGGGTGCCAATAGCAATATCGATGGTTCCCAACAACAGTTCGGACAAAATTCGTTTGCGGTCAGCGGCACCTAACCTGTTAGTCAACAACTCGACCTTCAGAGGTCGCTCCGAAAAAAGGCTGCTGTCGTCGCTGACAGTTAGGTTCGTGAGGAGTTTACTGATCCCCGCGAAATGCTGCTCGGCCAGGACTTCGGTTGGTGCCATCATGGCCGCTTGATGACCGCCGTCAACGGCCGCCAACATAGCGGCAACTGCAACCAATGTCTTGCCCGCGCCGACATCTCCCTGTAGTAGTCGATGCATTGGGACGGGGCGAGCAAGATCGTGGTTAATGTCTTCGATCGACCGGCGTTGTGCCGATGTCAGCTCGAATGGTAGGTTCGCCACGAACTGGCTAAGAAGAGGCCCTTCAACGGTGTGAGCCACACCTTTGGCTGTTCGCTCAATCGCTCGTTTACGCAATACCAAAGCCAGCTGTAAACGTAGCAGTTCGTCGAACACGAGCCGTCGACGGGACGTCGCCATTTCGGCCATCGAGTCCGGGCTGTGGATACCGGCGATGGCAGCGCCGCGTCGAATGAAGTCGTGGCGGTCCAGTAGATATTCAGGCACTGGGTCGACGATTCCCCGACCAGATGGTGGCAGGGAACGGCGGAGCGTCTCGGCCACCCACTCGGCTATGTCCCACGAATGCAGTCCCGCTTTTTCCGATTGTGGGTAAACGGGAACGATTCGACCTGTTTTGTCTCCGACCAAGTCGACGATGGGGTTCGTCATCTGACGCTGACCGCGGTAGGTGTCGACCTTGCCGTAAAGTACTGCTTGGCGACCGGCCTCGAGCTGGCGTTCCCGCCAGCGTTGGTTAAAGAACGTTATCCTAATTTGTCCGCTGTCGTCAGACGCGGTCGATGTGACAAGAACTTTTCCACCTCGGATACGGCGCGAACTCGTTTTGTTTATGGTTACCAGTACATTGGCTTCTTCTCCTTCGACCAGCTCTGCGATCATCGCGTGATTCGTTCGATCGATGTACCGTCTGGGGTAGTGAGTCAACAAGTCAAACAGGTTGTCGATTTCGAGCTGAGCCAGGGCCGCCGCCTTTTTGGTGCCGACGCCTTTAAGTCTCGACACATTCAGGCATTCGAGGTCCTGGTAGGTCATCTCATCGCTGCTCACACTCACAGACGGTACTCGATTCTCACCCAAATCCGGGACAGCCTTCAAATCCACGAGGTTTCGGCCACTTGGCTGGCTAACCAGGCATCCGTCGTCACGCAAGGCTAGGTTGGAACTGATGATACCAAATAGGACACAAGCCGATATTGGCCTCGTAGGGCTAGCGGTCATGGGACAAAATCTCAACCAGTTTTATGACGCATGATCAAAGAATGGGTTGGCGAGTTACATCGCAATTCTCGAGCTGGGGAGAGTCATGACCATTCCATCTCGGCTTAGAGGTAAGATCAAAAAATTCGAGTTAGAAACTCGACCTGTCGGACCGAAGGAACAACAGGCACTCGCCAAGCGATGGAACGACCTTCCAGAGACAGCGAAGTCCCCCGGCCAGCTGTTAGGTAAACGGAGCACGGGTTGTGAGGCAACGCATGGCGTGTTCCCTAAATGCAACTTCTCCTGCAAGCCGTGCTATCACTCGGCCGACGCCAACAAGGTGCGGATCGATGGGCCCCACACGATAAACGAAGTCACCAAACAGATGAAATACATGAACGACCAACGAGGGTTTGGTCAGTTCGCCCAGCTCATCGGCGGAGAAGTGTCGCTGCTTGACCCCGAGGATCACGCGGCATGCCTTGCGACGATGCGTGAGCTAGGACGCATGCCGATGAGTTTCACCCACGGCGACTTCGACTATGACTATCTCCGTTCCGTCGCAGTCGACCGAACGGGTAGACCTCGGTTCTCTCACCTAGCGTTCGCCGCCCATTTCGATTCCACGATGGTTGGACGCACTGGCGTCAAGAAACCCTCCAGCGAAGCTGAATTAGCCGAGCACCGCCACAACTTCTGTGGCATGTTTGAACGCCTTCGAGCCGAGTTTGGGATCACGTCATATTTGGCTCACAATATGACGGTGACGCCGGGTAATATCGACCAGGTGGCATCGGTGGTCAGACAAAGCCGGGCTGATGGTTGGCGCCTATTTTCGTTTCAGCCAGCAGCATTTATCGGTGATTCGACTCGATGGAATTCCAAGTTTCGGGACCTTTCGTCAGATGTTGTTTGGAACGAGGTCGAGGAGGGAGCCGGGAGCGTTCTCCCAAATCAACGTCTTCCATATGAGGGGCTTCGATTTGGGGACCTACGATGCAACAGGGTCACCTGGGGGGCCTACGTCAACCAGCGATACGTACCGATTGTCGACGACAAGTCGCCCGCCGACATGGCAACCGCTGAGCGGTTTATCGAAGCGTTCCCCGGCTCGATGGTTCTGCAAAGTCGCCTGCAAGGCACGGTACGGGTTGTGCGGTCCGTGATCAAAAACCCCGGAGTGATCCCTCATGGACTTCGATGGGCGAACCGTTTCGCCCATCGATCTGGTGGTATCTTTCAGGACTGGCGCAAGGCTCAACCCGTAACGTTCGTTATGCATCAGTTTATCGACGCTAAACTCACCAAAAAGGCATGGGGCCACATTAAGGCCGGTACACGAGCGACCGAGCCAGCCACGTTGGAGGCACAAGAACGCTTGGAGGCTTGCGCCTATAGTATGGCGCACCCAGAGACGGACGATTTGGTCCCCGCTTGTGTTCAACACGGTGTCCTCGACCCGGCTGAGAACAGGGCCCTCGTTACCCTGTTGCCGTTGCGACCGAAACTAGACAGTTAACCGAACATGGGCCTCGACGGGAGCATGGTCGCTCCCAGGCAAGTCGTGAACTTGGACGCCGAGAGTTTCGAAGTGGTCGGTTACCAGAACATGGTCGAGCCTCAAAATTGGAATAGCTAACGGAATGCTGCTCTCCCTGGATCGCTGCGTCGGCCATGTATTGTCCAACCCACAGCCTTTGTCGTCGTGAACGTCTTCCCAGCCATCACGAAGTAGCTGTCTAAACGGCTTGTGGTCTTCAGTTGCGTTAAAGTCGCCGGCCAGGATCGTCGGAACTTGTCGAGAGACAGAGCGGAGTTCGCCGAGTTGCGTTTGCCATTTCGTTGCGGTGTAAGAATCTAGGGGAGCCTGAGTGTGCACTGCGATGACGTTAATAGCGCCGTAAGGTGAGTCGACTTCAGCAGCTTGGGATGGCAGGTCCGAAACCGGAAAATTCTCGACGTTCGACAGAGGCCATCGGCTAAATATCGCTGACCCGTTTGTCTCATCGACAAGCTCGTGGGACTGGTATGGGTAACGCTGCGCCAACATTGGGCCTATGTCATCCAGGAACCACCCCGTCGCCTCAGAAAGCGTGATAACGTCACTGTCGGCTTGCAAAACAAATGCTGCAACGTCGGGAGCAGTAGCTCCGTGAACCAACACATTGCTGGCGATGATGCTAATAGTTTCGTCATGAGCCGTTGTTCGGCAACCCGCAACAGCATCGTGGGGCGCAGTAATAAGCAGGTAGGCGCCAGCCAGAAAGGCAGAGGCGATACGGAGTGGTTTACTTTGACTGGTAATGGACGCTAGCCCACACAAAGCTATAGGGACAGTGAGGAATGGGACTAGTCCAGCAGCCAGAATTACGAACGGCCTTGGGATCGACAAATACCGATTTACCAGCATTGCGCTGATGCCCAGAACAAGTAGCCAGCCCGCTCCGAGAGCGGTCAGACGGAGAAAATTCGGCGATTCATCGCTAGGTTGGATCGCCAATTGTGTGGTTGGTTCTGCCGCCTTCATCAAGAATCGAGTCTGGCATAGCTACTAGTTCTGGTGTGTATCACCTGGGGGGTTTTGCTTATCTTAGACGTTCGCTGGTTGCGTCGACCGGCCACGCCGGCCAATGAACTTCGAGCGGAGCCGCAGTCCAGGCATTTCGACTGTGTGTTTGAGCAGAACCGATCCGAGGGTAGAGACAACGAACGCCGCGATCGCTGCGGGGATCGTCCCTAGGTGTTTAGAGAACTCGACGAGGATCACGAAATGAATAAGATAGAAGGCATACGAGAGCTGCCCGAACCAGACCATGATCTTAGAATTCAAGACTCGTCCCGCAAAGCTGTCAGGAGAAGTTGTCGAGTAGTAGAGGACGGGAACGACCGCGAGTGACTGGATGCTGTACCGCAACGTCTCACGGTATTCCGCTTGCCGGTAGACGATCGACAGCCCGAGCCCGACCAGGGCGACGACGACGGATCGGTTGACGATGCGACTGTCGACGCGTCGGTCGAGCATCGGGTTTAAGCCGAGAGCGAGTGCACATCCGATCAAGATCGAATCGATTCGTGTGTCCGTCGCATGGTACGTCCGGTCGACGCCGACATCTAAACCCAATACGAGGAAGCAACGCCAGGCCAAAATCGCTCCACAAAGCGCACCTAACCAAACGGCTTGCCGACGGTACGGTACGGCCAAACGGGTCAAGAGTACGAACACTGCAGGGAACACGAGATAGAAATGCTCTTCGACAGCCAACGACCAATAGACACCGGTTCCTGGCATGACGAGGTCATCCGGTCGAAGAATCGACCAGTAGTTCGCAATGTGGGTGTACTGCGAGAGCGTCGCGCCGAAGTCGGGAACCCCAATGCCGAGTCCTAGGAAGATGGTCGCAAACAAGAACAACGTCAACACCGCATAGAACAATGGCAAGATTCTGAACGCGCGGCGAATATAAAAGTCTCGAATCGAAACGGTACCGGTCCGGTCCCATTCGAGGCGCAGTAGCGTCGTAATCAGGTAGCCAGAAACGACGAAAAATACGGTCACACCGAAACCGCCGGGAATAGCGCCAGGCTTTGCGTGGCCGGCGTAAACCACGGCAATACTCAGCGCTCGAAGACCGTCCAATGAGGGAATGCGCTCGCCTCGCTTCATTCCCCTTGTTGATTGACCGCCTAGAGTCATCCCGACCACTTTCCGAGACTCCAGCCTAGCTACCACCTCTACGTTGTGCGACAGTCAGACATCGCGATGCTTGGTTACGTAGCTGGAATCACGTCAACGGAAACTAACATCTCAGTTTCGGTCGCGTTGGTGAACACAATGCCTTTAAGTGGCGTGATGTCGCTGTAGTCTCGGCCGCGTGCGGTCATCACGTAGCGATGAGATATTAGTTGATCATTGGTTGGGTCAACGCCCATCCAAAAGTTGCCTCCAAGATAAACCTCGACCCACGCATGCGACTGGTCTGCTCCCGCCAGTTTCTGCTGACCCGGTGGTGGCTGGGTTTCGAGGTAGCCCGAAACATATCTGGCGTACACGCCGATGGAGCGTAGCGCTCCGATCATCAAGTGGGCGAAGTCCTGGCAGACACCGGCCTTGGACTCGAGTACCTCGTCGATTGGGGTCGAGACGTCGGTCGCTTCTGGCGAGAATTCGAATTCGGTGAAAATGACGTGGGCCAACCTGCTCGCAACATCCACTAACGATGCGCCCGGCTCGATGCAGTCACGAGCAAACCGTTGGAGTTGTTCGCTGCTTGTGACTCGGGGGGAGTTGAGCTTGAACTGGGATGCAGAACTGTCAGTCGGGTCGATAGACGTCGCCAGGTTAGCAAGAGTCGTTTGCCAGTCCTGAGTCGCCGCAATCGTGTGGTTGAAGTCGGTCATTCGTCCGCTGGTGTCCACCAAACTTTCGCTCAGAACATCCAGTTCGTTGTGGTTTTGGTGAATCGAATAGAAAAATACTTGGTTCCCGAAAAAGTCGGTTCTTTCCCGGACTTGGTCTGGGTCGGGAGACACCGTCACCGATCGCTGAAGGCAGGACTGACCTTCGCCATCGATGGGGAACTGGTGAACCTGGCCATAACTAGATTCGACAGGTCGATCGTATTTGTAGTTCGTCCGGTGTGTTACCCGATATTTCATAACAGATTGGGGATCGTGATTGATTGCTGCATGGTCATCTGTGGGAAATCTTCGTCACCTAGACCACTTGAAAGTTCGGCTAAAGCGCTGATCATTTCGGTCGTGAACCGGTCAAGTCCGACCCGGCTCGACGCTTGTTCGTCCACACGTTCAAGAGTCGTGCCGTCGACTGAGAGTAGAAGTTGGACTGCGCTTTGGTACGCAGCCAACGTTCGGACCCGTGGTTTGTCGAGCGGAGTTAGTTCGCCCAATAGGTCGAGGTTTTCTGCTAAGCGGTCGAGCTGAAATGCAACAGACCGCGGGTTGTCCTGAGCGAACACCAGCAGGTTGACAGCGGACGAAGCATGGGCGCCAGAACGGTAACGTCGCCGGTAGGTGATGCTGCTTTCCGATGCTGACAGCAACGAAAGAACTACCAACTTCTCGGTTTGTTGGCTATAACTTTGATTCAGGCAGGCCTTGAGAAGTCGGAGCGTTTGGGTGGCTCGTTCGATCCGTCGCCCAATATCCAAATAGCACCAGGCGGGGTCTCGCACTAACGACTCCGAGCCGATACCGGAAAGGGCCAGCAGTTCGCTAAGGATTCGCCCTAACGATCGTTGCGTAGCTTCTTCGCGGTCTTGGAATTGCGCTTGACCAAAGTTGACGAGGTGTTGTTGGAGCGAGCCAGCAACCAGCCAGTTATCGAGTGACATTTGTTCGCGGACAACTTCAGAACCCGACAGGAGGCGGTCGATGCTGTGACGAACCGACCCGGCCCGATTCGGGTCGACGATCAGGTTGAACATCTCATCGAACGGCTGGGCTGTCGAACCTTCTTCGACAAACCCAGGGTATGTTGCGGTGACGTGGGTAATTGCCCGCAGCAAAACCTCGAGCGATTCCAACCCCGGTCCTGGCCGGCTGTCCTGGAAGTCAAGTCGTCTGCGGTTCACTGCCCGGATGACTCGGGCGGCGGCTTCTGCGCGTTCGGCGTAACGCCCAAGCCAGAACAGGTTTTCAGCAGCACGAGAAGAGAGACTTTCGGCCGCGTCACTGTCGAGCCGAGTAGCCGTATTTAGGTTTAGGTCGACAAAATCTGTAGCGTTGTCGGACGACCCTCGTAGTACCCATGTGTCTTTCGCTGCGGCACCGTTTCGGTTTGTGACGTGCAGCGTTTCACCTTCGCTGGCTACCCGGGTGAGTCCGCCCGGAAGGACGTAGTAACTATCGTTGTCGGCAACTGCGAATGTGCGTAGAACACTTCGGCGTCGCAATGGCTCACCGCCGATGAACGTTGGTGCCGTCGCAGGTTCGATGCGTTCTTGGCCAACCCAAAGGTGAGGTTTGTCCTTGATGCGTGCTGTTAAGTCGGTTAGTTCATCGGCTGTCAGTTCAGAGCCAAATACGGTTTGGTCTTCCAGAAGTCTCGACGCTGGCCGAATAACCATCTGATCTATATTCGTCAAGACATGTGACAGGGAGGCTTGATCGCCGCACCACCAGGACTGGGCGCTTCTTAATAACAGGTCTTCGCCCAGGAGCTGTCGGCAGAGTGTAGGAAGGTATGCGTTCAGCCCGTTGTTTTCGCACACCCCTGAGCCGATGGGGTTGACAACACTTACGGTGCCTCGTCGGCAGGCTTCGTTCAGTCCGGTAACACCCAGTTGAGAGTCACCTCGAAGTTCAAGCGGATCGCAGAACCAGCCGTCGACGCGGCGGGCGATGATATGCACGGGTTTGGGTCCCGAGATGCTTTGCATCCAAATCGATCCGTCTCTCATGGAAAGATCGCTTCCTTCAACCAACGGAATACCAAGTTCGGCTGCGAGGAAGGCGTGTTCGAATGCAGTCTCCGAGAGCACGCCTGGCGACAGCACGACGGCTCTTGGTTTTTCGACTCCGGCGGGGGCGACATTGGTCAACCCAGCCCGTAGCTTGTCGAAGAAGGGGGCAATACGACGGACGTTGCTCGATCGGTAAACACGAGGAAACAGCTGCGAGATAACTGACCGGTTTTCCATTGTGTAGCCGGCACCCGAAGGTACTTGTGCCCGGTCGCTTAAGACGGTCCAGTTCGAATCGGCGCCTCTGACTAAATCGGAACAGGTCAGAAAGAGTTGTTTCGCTCCGGGTAGCTGGATGCCATCATTAGCTCGAAGAAACATCGGATCCGACAGAATCAATTCGAGGGGAAGTGCACCGTTAGAGAGTAGTTGACGTTGCCCATAAAGATCGGTGAGGATCAGGTTGAGGAGCTCCGCTCGTTGGATAAAACCCTTCTCGACCTGGTTCCACTCGTCTTCAGGAATAATCGTTGGTAGTGCATCGAGTTGCCATCGACGTCGACCATGACTGCCATCGCCTGCACTGTTGTAGGTGACTCCGTCATGGTCGAGAGCGTCGATTGTGGCTGTTTGACGCTGGAGTAGTTCGGTCGTGCCGAGTTCGTCTAGTTCGTTTACGATCTTTCCCCAATGGGGTCTGACCTCGCCCCGAGCATCCACGATCTCGTCGTGGGAGGTAGGGGTCGGTTCGAAATCACTGAGAAATTGTCGAGGGGTAATCGAGGCCGTCATAGAGTCAACGCCTTAGTTCTTGGCTATATAGAGATCCGTTGGGTAGCATCTGCGAAGGTCGAGCGTACCCCAATTTGGATCGTCACGCATACTTAGCTTGGCAGCCATTTTGTCGACATCGAACGTTTGTGAGCTCCTTCCGAGCGGCGTAAAGCGGCTGACCCGTCTCGCCTCTGCTTCGCTGGCATTGACTGGAAAGGTGTCGTAGCTACGTCCTCCGGGGTGAGTGCTGTGGTAGGTGACGCCACCCGCCGATAAACCGGATGTCCTATCGATTAACTCAAGTCGTAGGGGAGACTGCGACGTAATTGTCGGGTGGAGAGAGGTCGGCGGTGCCCAAGCCTTGAAACGAATTCCTGCAACTGAACGGTCTTCGGTCGTGGCCACCATGGGAACAGGGTGGCCGTTTGCAGTGAGGATATGTCGGCCCGGATTGTACCGGTTTGCGAGTACCTCGACTCGCTCGATTGATGAGTCGACATAGCGGGCGGAACCCTCACCTTGTTGTTCTGCCAGGACGTGCCACGGTTCGATCGCCGATCGCAGCTGGAGGTCGACCCCATCGACCGACGTTTCGCCAAGAATGGGGAACCGAAACTCCAAAAATGGCTCGAACCATTCGGATTGAAAGTCGATGCCATGCTCATTCAGGTCGGCCACGACATTTTCGAGGTCGTCGGCGACGTGGGTGCTAAGCATAAATTTGTTGTGTAATTCGGTGCCCCAACCGATAAACGAATCTTCGTATGGCGTAGCCCAGAATCGGGCGACAAGCGACCGGAGGAGCAGCGTCTGGACTAGCGCCATTTGGTGGTGGGGTGGCATTTCGAACGCGCGTAGTTCTAGAAGGCCAAGGCGGCCGGTTTCAGAATCCGGACTGTACAGTTTGTCGATGCAGAATTCGGCTCTATGAGTATTCCCGGTCAGGTCGACGAGAATGTTGCGAAGAAGGCGGTCGGTTAGCCAGGGTCGCGCCGCTGCAGCTTCACCCAAGTTCTCAATTTCATCTTTGTCGACCATAGTTGACGGGTCGTCGGGGTCGATAGTGGTCTGTTTCGAGAGTTCCTTCATTTGTTGGAACGAGATCTCGAGCTCCTCGAGGCTGTCATGGCGGGCTTCATCGACTCGAGGAGCCTGAGAAGTCGGGCCGATAAACTGTCCGGAGAAGACATATGATAGCGACGGGTGACGTTGCCAGAATGTGATCAGGCTGCGTAGAAGGTCTGGTCTGCGGAGTAGGGGACTGTCCGCTGGGGTGGCTCCACCTAAGGTGACGTGGTTCCCGCCGCCCGTTCCCGTGTGTTTGCCGTCGAGCGCGAACTTTTCGGTGCCGAGTCTGCAGAGGCGCGCCCGTTCATACAGATTGGTTGTCACCGCTACCAGGTCATCCCAAGAAGAACTCGGATGGACGTTCACCTCAATTACACCAGGGTCTGGGGTTACCGACAGTGATGAGATCTTGGGGTGTTTTGGTAGTTGGTAACCTTCGATTCGCACAGGTTGGTTGGTGTCTTCGGCTGCAGTTTCAACGATGGCTAGTAAATGGAGGGCATGGTCGATTGACTCCAAGGGCGGTAAGAAGACTGAGATGTGGCCGTCGTTGAGTTCGAAAGTAAGGGCGGTTGGCGGTGCCTTGTGCACAGCGGTGACGGAGGCGTTGCGTTTTAGGCTCGCGCCTGGTTCGGCAAGGTCGTCGGCGGGTTCAAACGTCGGCTGTTCGTAGACGTTCGGCACCTCGGCCCAGGTTAACGAATCAAGCGGTAGCCGTAACCCGGCCGGGCTTTGGCCCGGCAACAAATAGACCCGGTTGCGTCGCACCTTCCACTTGCTCGTTCCCCAGCCAGTTGTTGTCGTGTGGAGCGGCAAGACATACCCCGCCAGTTCAGGATTGTCTAGGACAGATGGTTTGTCGCCATAGTCGAACGAGGCCTCGGACGGCTCAGCTTCGGGTTTACCCGACGGGTTCTTTGCTTCGGCCCACATCGTGGGAATCGGGTCTTCATAAACACCTAACAAAAACTCATTGTCGATATCGAAGGCCTGACATATGTTGAGGGCGAACGCTTCGAGGGCGGCGAGGTCAGCGTTGCCTGGCTTGGAAACGTCGGCTAGTAGTGAACGGTTAGACCACAACGGTTTGTCGTCTTGTCTCCAAAAAATGGTGTTTCGCCAACGCGGCAGCGGCTCGCCCGGGTACCACTTGCCTTGACCGTATTGCACGATCCCATTCGGCGCGTAGGTGTTGAGGAGTTTGTTAGTTAGCTCATTGGCTAGCTGTCTTTTGGTTTCGGAGTCGGCTTCGAAGTTCCATTCCGGACCTTCCATATCGTCGACGGAAACAAAGGTCGGTTCGCCTCCCATGGTCAGGCGAACGTCTCCATCGGTGAGGCGTTGGTCGACCAATTTGCCTAACCGGTCGATCTCCTGCCATTGTTTTTCGTCGTAGGGTAAGGTGACCCGCGGGTCTTCACGAACTCGACGGACTTTGTTCTCAAACGAGAACTCGACCTCGCAGGGTTCGGTTTCTCCGGTGATCGGTGCTGCCGAGTTTGGGTGCGGGGTTGCTGCGAGAGGGATATGGCCTTCCCCGGCGAAGAGCCCCGACGTGGGGTCTAAGCCAACCCAACCGGCACCGGGTAAATAAACCTCGGTCCAGGCGTGAAGGTCCGTGAAGTCCGCTTCCGGGCCGTCTGGTCCGTCGAGCGATGGTTGATCACTTCGTAGTTGTATTAGGTAGCCCGAAACGAACCGGGCCGCCAGTCCGAGTTGTCGCAGAATCTGAACCAACAGCCAGGCCGAGTCTCGACATGACCCGATGCCTCGTTGCAGGGTCTGTTCCGGCGTCTGGACTCCAGGCTCAATGCGAACACTATAGGCAATGTCGGTCGCTAGACGTTGGTTGAGACCAACTAGGAAATCGACCATCCGAATTGTGCCGTCTGCTTTCGGTACCTTCTTGAGCCATGAGGCGAGAAGGTGACTCGGCTTGTCCGAAGTTGTCTGAAGGTACGGGCCTAGGTCGGATAGTAGTTGCGTCTCGTAGTCGAAATTGTAGTGCTCGGCCTTCTCGTCGATGAAAAAATCGAACGGGTTGATCACCGTCATTTCGGCGACAAGACTAACCTCTAACGAGAGTTCCTTGGCGGGTTCTGGAAAGGCGAGACGGCCAATGAAGTTCCCAAATGGATCCTGCTGCCAGTTGAGGAAGTGGCTGCCGGGCTCGATGCCTAGATGGTACGCGTGGATGGGGGTCCGAGTGTGGGGAGCTGGACGTAATCTGACGCTGTGTGGCCCGAGCGTCACTACTCGGTCAAAGATGTATGTCGTACGGTGCTCGACCGCTACATGGATTCCCATCAGTTTTCCTCGGGTTGGAAGAAGCCGTCGTAGAGCTCGTCGTTGAATAATTCTAGATCTATTGAGAGTTGGTACGCCATCGATAATGGGCTCGCCGCTTCCTCTGACCGCAGGTCAGCGGTTTCGACCAGACTACGCAGAGCTTTAATTCGAGCTCGCGCAGGCTTGGTGAGGTCGGCCTCGTCCGAGTTGCGCAGTCGGGTGTCAAGGGCATCGAGCGCCTCGTCGCATTGACGGATGCAGTATTGGATACTGCGGGGGAATTCTTGGTTTTGAATCAGGAACATTGCGGTGTGTAACGGATCAAGGGATGACTGAAAGAGTTTGCGGTACTCTTGGATCGCTCCAGCGGAACGCAGCGCAGTCATCCAACCGTGGAACGCCATATCTTGGTCTTCGGATTGCATGCGTGGCAGGAATACAGCTAGCATGCGCGACGTGAGCAAGCCTCGTTCGGTTTGTCTTCCGATTTCGATGAACCGCCATGCATCGTTGTGCGACATGGTTTCGTCCATGATGCCAGAAATCAGGGTGCATTTGCGCCAAATATCTGTGAAGAGTTCGAAAGGGTGATCGGCAAGCTGAGCAAAAAAGTCTCGACTTTCGAGCTGGAGGTAAAGGTCGTTGAGCCCCTCCCAACACTCAATCGAGACGACGTTTTGGGATTGGCGCATGTTGCGTCTGGCAGTTCGAATAGCGGAGCGGATCGAACCGGGGTTGTCTAAATCACTTAGCAGAAAGTGGACGACAGATTCGGAGTCATAAGGCAGTCCGGTAGCTTCGTATTCCTTTTCGAGAAGCAGTGAATTTAGTAAGCCTTGTAATAGTACGTCGATCAGGTCGGGGTCTTCTTCGAGAACTGAATGGTAAATGACGTTTAGTAGGTGGGCGGTGTTTTTGACTCGCTCCAGGTAGCGGCCGATCCAGTAGAGGCCTTCGCCGGTGCTGGTTAAGAGCAAGTCTTGCTGAGCGTCTCCCAGAAGCGATGGCTGGCTGGTCGAGGTGACGGTCCGCTGGTTTGGTCCCGTAGCGGTCACCCAGGTGTCCTTGGACCCGCCACCCTGCGACGAATTGACGATGAGCGAACCTTCTTTGAGCGCTACGCGTGTCAGTCCGCCGGGTAGGACCTCGACTCGGTTGCCTGCGATGACGAATGGTCGTAGGTCGACGTGGCGCCCATGGAACGAAGAGTCGATGAGGGTTGGGTGTTTTGAGAAGGTCACGACTTCTTGAGCGATAAAATTTCGAGGGTTGGCGAGGATTGCCGTTCGGCAATCTTCCAGCTCCTTCGAGGTCGCTGTTGGTCCAAAGACCAACCCGTACCCTCCGGATCCGCCGACTGGTTTGACCACGAGTTGGTCAAGTCGTTCGATAACAGACTTTCGTTGTTCGGCGTCGTGAAGCAGGTAGGTCTCTACGTTTTTTAGAATTGGTCGTTCGCCGAGATAGTACTCGATCATGTCAGGCACGTGGGCGTAGACGGCCTTGTCATCGGCCACGCCGTTTCCTAGTGCATTGCAGATCGTCACGTTTCGTTTACGGGCCGTGTTCACCAGCCCAGGTACCCCCAATACAGAGTCCGGACGGAAGACATCAGGGTCGATGAAGTCGTCATCTATTCGGCGGTAGATGACGTCAACCCGTCGTAGGCCTTTCGTCGTCCGCATATGGACGTGGTCGTCTTGGGTCACCAAGTTTGATGCCTCGACGAGCGTAATGCCCATCAGTCGAGCGAGGCAGGAGTGTTCGTAATAGGCAGAGTTGAATCGTCCTGGTGTTAGCAGCACGACGCGGGGTCGGTCTCCCGCCGAGGGTGGTGAGACCGATTGCAATGCTTCCAGTAACATGTTTGGGTAGTGGCTGACCGGCTGAGCCATCGCCTTTTCGAATGCTCTGGGAAGGACCCGAGTCATTGCCGATCGGTTCTCGATTACATACGAAACCCCAGACGGGTTACGTAGATTGTCTTCGAGTACGAGGTACTCGCCGTTGGTGTCTCGAATTAGGTCGATGCCTGAGATAAGGCAGCGTGCGGCGTGTGGCGCTGGGATGCCGATGGCTTGCGGAAGGTAGCCTTCGGCCGATTCGATTAGTGACCGGGGTATGACCTGGTCTTTGAGTATCGCTTGGTCGCCGCCGTAAATGTCTTCCAGGAAAAGGTTGAGGGCAGCGACGCGTTGTTCAAGCCCGGATTCAAGTGGCTGCCATTCCGAGCCCGGGATGATGCGCGGGAGCAGGTCGAGCGGAAATGTACGTTCGACTTCTTCGGGCTCTCCGTAGACGGTGAATGTAATGCCTTGGGTTCGAAACAGTGATTCCTTGAGGTTTTCCCGGCGTTCAAGCTCTTTTGCATCAAACCCTTCGAGTCGTCGGAAGATCTCTCGATAGTGTTCGCGGATCTCTCCGGACGAGGTAAACACCTCGTCGTAGTAGCCGCCAGCATCATAGTAGTCGAGCAGTTCCATTAGGCCCTTCTTCGTGGGTGCTGCTCCCATCATCGGGTCTAAAATGCTCAATATCTACTCCAATTATGTCCGCAGCATAAACTTTTGCAGCCTGCGAGGCCGATTCACCGGCCAGATGGTCAACGGCTGCATTGTTCTATCGGCGAGAAGTCGGAGATTTTGACGGAACTGGAGAGGTTTTATTGAGGTTCTGGTTCGCCGATGACGATGTCCCATCGGTCGAGGCAGTCGCGGCAACGATAGGGAATGACCGTGCCACCCTCGACAGGCCCATCTTCGGGGTGCCATCCCAGCGGGTAACAGTTCCCGCCGCAGTCGACGCAGATGATTTCCAGATCGGGCATCGCCATAGGGTTCGAGTCTATGGGGGCTGAATCGAACCGCGGTCTAATCAACGAACCATACGTTAGCTGACCCATCGGAGCTGCCAGTCGCTATGGCCTTGCCATCGGGTGACCATGCCACATCCGTAACCCTGTCAGCGGCCATGAAGACTTGCCGTTGGTTACCGGTTTCGGCGTCCCAGATGGTGGCGGTGTCATCGAGGCTTGCGGTCACAATGGCATCGCCTTCGGGCGACCATGCCACCCGTGTACAACGGCATCACTATGTACGGATCTTGTCTGTCGGTGGTGAATCCGCTGTTGTGTACGACGGCGATGTGGCGGAGTTCAGTCAGTTCGATACGTCATATCGGCCTCGTGGCTGCCATCGATGACCAACGCAGCATTGGCCAGATCGCTCTGTTCGATTTTATTGGCGGCGTCTTCCCATCCGTAGCTGCGGCCTCGTTCGACGAGGCGGCTTCGAAGCGTTTCGTTTGACGCTGTCACAAACACCGTGAGGTTAAAGTGGTCTCGAAGGCCTTCCCATGGGGTCTCTCTAAGCAGCAGGTAGTTACCCTCGACCACGACGACACGGACAGACTTTTTGACGATGGTGGACCCGGCTCGCGATAGCTCAAGAGACCGGTCAAAGGTCGGAGCTGCCGTCTCGGGTTCGCAGGCGGCAAGTCGGGCGACCAGATGACAGAAACCGGCTGCGTCGAACGTCGATGGATGCCCCTTAACCGATCGCAAGCCCCGGCGGTCCAGGACCACATCGTCAAAGTGGAACCCGTCCATGCCAACCACTATTGACGAGCCGGGATCCTGACTGTTGATATCCGCTGCCAGACGGGCGGCCAATTCTGATTTGCCTGCAGCGGGGGAACCGGCAATACCAACAATGGTTCGACTGATGCCGTTAGATTCGTTGATCCTTGAAAGTATTTGGTCGTAGGTCTTGGTTTGTGGCACATTGAAAGGCTAATGGGCAGTCACGTTAGGTTGGTTGCGGCAAAGGTAGCGGCTCTGAGGTTGCATTCAAACCATTGCAAATCCAGTTGACGAGTTGGACGACTTCTTGGTGGTCTAGGTCTTGTTGTTTGATTAGGATGCGCTTCAAGAATGGCCCCTCGACGAACTCGGCTGCTAGCTCGATGTTGGTAATTTCCGGTAGCTCTCCTCGTGTGACCGCCTTCTTCAGAATTTCTTCTACGGGTTGAGTCTGATTTGCGTCGATCCGGTTGTGGAGGTCGCGGAGCTCTTCGTCGATCGCGCTGGCATGGAGCAGGCTCGTTATCATTTGACGGCTGGCGCCGTCGTTGAACCTGGGCAGCAACATTTCGGCTAGTTCGAGGAAATCTAGTCTAAGCGAACCGTTGTCGGGTATTCGTCCAGGTTCGAGGTGGGTGTCGATGCTGCAGATCACAAGTTCCGAGACAGAATCGAAGTGTCGGTAAAATGTTGTCTTTGCAACGCCAGATCGCTCGACAATCGCGGCAACAGTTACTTTGTCAACACCTAGTTCCATAGACAGCTCAAGCGCGGCTTGTTCCATCTTCAAACGAGCTTCTTCGCTTTTGGTTCTAGGCATCGAGGTCCCGGTTCGGTTGTTGCTTCTTAATAGGCTATGTCATGTTGTTCTTATTTGAAATTTGTCACGTGGGTATTGCAGTCGGCCATACGACCGGGTATAACAATACGATACCGGATCGTATCGTAGAGTGCTAGTTTGAAGTGTGGCAGTCCACCGACCCGGTTACCGATCACCAACATCAAATTGAATGAGGGAATTATGTATGCGAATTTAGGTCGCTGGAGTTATCGGAAACGTCGGCTAGTCGTCGTCTTTTGGGTCGGCTTGTTGGTGTTGTTTAACATTGCAGCGGCAATCATCGGCCCTGCGTACAACAATAGTCCCGACAACCTCGACTCCGAGAGCGACCAAGGATTCGCTATCTTGCGGGAATCGTTTCCAGGTGCAGGCGCACAATTGAGCGGGTCTATTGTCTATCAGGCCGACAGGTCGGTCGCTGACCCAGAAGTTCAGTCCGCCATGGAGCAGGTTTTCCACAAGGTCGCGGCGCTTGAAGACGTCGACGTCGTTAGCCCGTATTCCCCTGCGGGCGCTCAACAAATAGCGCCGAGTGGTGATATCGCCTTCGCAACGGTCAACCTCGCTCAAGACTATGACCAGACCGAAGCCCAACTGCTGGGTGGCGAGATCGAATTGCTCATCGAGGAGACGCTCGGCGAAGACTCGGGGATTACTACCGAAGTTGGTGGTCAAGCCCTGGCCGAATTCGAACCACCAGAAACCGAATTCATCGGCATCGCGTTCGCCATAGTCATTCTCATCGTAGCGTTTGGGTCGGTCATGGCTATGGGTCTACCGATCGGTGTTGCCCTTGCTGGTGTCGGCACCGGCATTGCAATTACTCAGTTGATTAGCAATCTCACCACCGTCCCGGATTTCGCCAACTTAATCGGTGTCATGATTGGGCTAGGTGTCGGGATCGACTATGCCCTATTCATTGTGACGCGGTACCGCAAGGCGATGAAAGAAGGGCTTCCTGGAGAAGATGCGATTGCCCATGCTATGGATACGGCGGGTCGCGCTGTTGTGTTCGCTGGGCTAACTGTTGTGCTTTCCCTCCTCGGCCTTCTTCTCATTGGGTTGTCATTCGCCACCGGTCTCGGTGTTGCCGCTGGTTCGACGGTGGCGGTCACCATGTTGGCGTCCATAACATTACTTCCAGCCTTGTTGGGGTTCGCTCAACATCGGGTTGAAGTCACTCGCTACCGTGGCCTTATCGCTGCTGGGTTTGTGTCGCTGGCGCTCTTTGGTGTCGGTATCGGGGTGCCGGCTGTGGCCGCTATCGGCGGGTTACTGGCCGTTGTTGTTCTGGTCGCTGGGTTTGTTGTAAAGCCGTTGCAACGCTTGATGCCTGAACGGACAGAGAAGCCTCTGCGCGACACCCTCGCCTACCGCTGGAGCCGAATGATTCAGGCCCGGCCATGGGCGTTTCTGGTGTTGGGGGGCGGACTGCTGCTCTTACTGTCGTTGCCAGTGGCGAACTTACGCCTCGGGTTCTCCGATGAGGGTAACCTTCCTGAAGAAACAACGACACGTAAAGCATATGAGTTGGTGACCGAAGGGTTCGGCCCGGGGTTCAACAGTCCAATGCTGCTCGCGTCGACGGTCGAGGGTCCAGCCGATATCGAAGTCGTGGCCGCTGTTGGTGAGGCTATTGCCGCAGATCCAGGAATAGCCGCTGTGTCTCCGCCTCTGCCTTCAAATATGGAAGACCCGGCGTCCTCAGAAGCGTTCCTGCTGCAAATTATTCCTACTACTTCTGCCCAAGACGCCGCCACCGAAGACTTGGTTTCACGCCTGCGATCCGATGTAATACCTTCGGTTACTAATGGGACCGGCGTCGACGCAAATCTGACAGGTGTCGGCCCAACCAATATTGACTTCACCGACTTTATGGCTAGCCGTTCATTGCTGTTCTTTGCGGTTGTCCTCTTGGTTTCGTTCATGTTGCTGATGGCAGTGTTTAGGTCTGTATTGGTTCCGATCAAGGCCGTCATTTTGAACATGTTGTCTATTTCGGCCGCCTATGGCGTGGTGGTTGCGCTGTTTCAGTGGGGCTGGTTTGGGTCGATTACTGGCATTGAACCCGCACCGATCGAGCCGTTTGTTCCGATGATGATGTTTGCGATTGTCTTCGGTTTGTCAATGGACTACGAGGTGTTCTTGCTTTCACGCATTAAGGAAGAATTTGATGCCACCGGCGATGCCGTTAACTCGGTCGCAGACGGTCTTGCCTCGACGGCTCGGGTAATTACAGCAGCTGCCGCCATTATGACGGTCGTGTTCGGGAGCTTTCTTTTAGAAGACAACCGCATCATCAAATTGTTTGGTCTTGGCCTTTCGATGGCGGTTCTTCTCGACGCTACGCTCGTTCGGATGTTGTTGGTGCCAGCGACGATGGAGCTGCTCGGTAAACGCAACTGGTGGCTGCCGCGTTGGCTCGACCGGTTGCTTCCTACTATTAATGTCGAAGGCGGTCAGGACGTCGTGGTTTCGCACTAGCGGTCGCTTCGTTGGCTGTCGGGAGGGGCTGGGCCGTCCTCGTTTCTCTCGGCAGTCAATTCGAATAGGCGAGTGCTTCAATAGCTACGCTACGTTTATGAG
>CAZKEM010000011.1:0-33772 GCA_964551835.1 uncultured Acidimicrobiaceae bacterium
GACCAGAGCACTGGCAGCGGCACAAACCCCGATAGTCTTCGCTGGAGGCGAAAGATCTCGAATATCATCAACGACGCCGACAACAAAGGCAACTGTGGCGGCGATGAGCACTACATATGGTTCGGTAGACGTCGCGAAGACGGGCGCAAACAGGCCCGACCACCATGCGGTACAGAATCCGGCGACAAAGCCGACGTACATGGCGGCTCCACCCAGCATCGGGGTAGGGCTCTTGTGAACATGATTTTCGTCCGGCGCGGCGACCAGGTTCAATTTTTTCGCCACGAACAAGCTCAATGGCACCGAAAAGACCGTGACCCCAAAGGTCACGGCAGCAACAAACAGATACGACCCAATCTCAGGCCGCACTAGTGGATTCTGGTGTCATTACCAGCACGCATACAACAAGCACTCACATGCCCGACGGTACACGGTTTTAGGCCCGAAGAGGTGACGATCCCGCGTTGGCGCCCCGTTGGCGAGCTTCAAGCCATTGTTGCAGTTAGACCGGATACGGGGCGAACGGGGTGCAGAACTCGCGGACCTGCTGTCGTATGGCGGCGACGGCGTCAGCATCGTCGCGGCTTTGAAGCGTGTCATGAATAAACTGCGCGATCTGAACCATTTCGGGCTCTTTCATCCCCAGGGTAGTCACGGCTGCACTGCCGATACGCACCCCCGAGGTCACAAACGGAGAGCGTGGGTCGTCAGGAATAGCGTTGCGGTTAAGCGTTATGCCCGCTTCATCCAACACGATCTGCGCTTCCTTACCGGTCAGCTCGGCATCGTAGGTTTGCAGGTCGACGAGAACGAGATGGTTATCAGTTCCGCCGGAGACCAGTCGGAAACCGTGGCCTGCCAAACCTTCGGCCAAGGCTGCCATATTGTTGACGATCTGAGCGGCGTACTGCTTGAACTCATCAGTTGCTGCTTCGGCAAACGCAACCGCTTTCGCCGCTATCGAGTGCTCTTGCGGTCCACCCTGTTGGCCGGGGAACACTGCGCTATCTATGGCCTTGGCATGCGCTTTCGACGTCAAAATACAGCCACCCCGTGGACCACGCAACGTCTTGTGGGTCGTGAAGGTCATCACGTCTGAATATTCCATCGGATTGACGTGCACGCCACCTGCGATCAACCCAGCGATGTGCGCCGAGTCGAACATGAGTAACGACCCAACTTCGTCAGCAATATCTCGGAATGGCTTCGGGTCGATTCGGCGCGAGTATGCAGACGCGCCAGCCACAATCATTTTCGGCTTGTGCTTATGCGCCAATTCGGCGACTTGTTCGAGGTCGATTCGTTCATCGTTGGCGCTCAACTGATAGCTAACAAAGTTGTAGAGCTTACCCGAAGCATTTACGGGGGATCCGTGGGATAGATGGCCGCCGTGGTCGAGGCTCATACCGAGAACGGTGTCTCCCGGTTCGAGCAGCCCCTGATAGACCGCCATGTTGGCATTGGCGCCCGAATGTGGCTGGACGTTGGCGTGCTCGGCGCCGAACAGTTCACATACCCGGTCACGGGCCAGGTCTTCGACCTGATCGACGATCTGGTTACCGCCGTAATAACGCTTACCTGGGTAACCCTCTGAATATTTGTTCGTAAAAACCGAACCGGTCGCCGCCATCACGGCCGGAGACGCAAAGTTCTCAGAAGCTATCAACTGGAGCGCCGTGTTCTGCCGCTCTAGTTCTTGTTTGGTTAGTTGTTCAACCTGTGAGTCGGCGAGTACTGGCCAAGGCATAATGCTCTCTTCTTTGGTTTGGTTTAGTTAGGAGGGTTTCTGTTCGAGACTAGTGATTTTATCTACTCGGGCACAATGTCGGCCACCCTCGAAGTCGGTAGATAGAAATGCGTCTACTGCGGCGAGCGCTGTCGTCTCACCGATGAGTCTTGCGCCGAGGCAAAGAATGTTGGCGTCGTTGTGCAGCCGCCCGAGATGAGCTGACGTCACGTCGTGTGCAGTAATTGCTCGGACGCCGTCAACTTTGTTCGCGGCGATGCAAATTCCAAGCCCACTTCCACAAACAGCTATTCCTAGGTCGGCTTGGCCAGCGTCGGCTGTGACAACGGCTTCGGCGACCGCTGCGCCGAAGTCTGGATAATCGACCGATTCAGCACCATTTGTGCCGACATCGTCGACATCATGGCCAGCCCCGACTAGGTGTTTTACGATCGCACTCTTTAGAACAACTCCACCATGATCAGAACCAACAACAATTCGCATCTTAAAACCTCTTTGGGGTCTGCGGTATTCTCAGACTATCTCTTTACCTTACGTCCAGACCTGTGGCCATTGACATCTTCTACGCACTGATACGTTGAGAACTACTCCATGAACACACCCGCCACCAAACAAACCGGGCCAGGTCCAAGTTCTGACGCCCCCACAGTAGTTTTCTTGCACGCCCACCCGGATGACGAAGCCATTTTTACCGGTGGCACAATCCGTCGATTGGCTGACGCCGGGCACCATATCACGTTGATTTGTGCCACATCTGGCGAAGGAGGTCGTTCGACCCCAAACGGTCAGACCGGAAAACGACGTCAAGCCGAAACCGAAGAAGCAGGCCGTATTCTCGGCATAGACGAAATCCTCTTTCTGGGTTTCACCGACTCGGGGATTATCGGCGAGGTAGAAGACGGTTTCGCCCATGTATCAATCGAACTCGCCGCTAAGAAGCTGGTGGAATCCATCAAGCAGGTCAACCGACCGGTCGCAGCGATGGTCACCTACGATTCCGACGGCATCTATCGGCACCCTGACCACATCCAAGTTCATAGAGTCGGGCAAATTGGCGCCAGGCTACTCGGTGTCGAATGCATATATGAGGCGACGGTCGATCGCGAGTACCTACATTTCGTTGAGACTCACCTTGTCGTCGAAGCAGGCTTGGGTGAACGCCCTGAAAACTATGGGCTAGCGGCGACCCATATTGGCCGATCAACACTCGAAATTTCGACGACTATTGACGTCGAGCAACAACTCGACCTGAAGCGGGCTGCGATGGCTGCTCACGCCAGCCAGCTACCTCCAGAAGCTGGCGTCTTCGGCCTCGACAACAAAGCGTTCGCCGCCGTCTACGGGCAAGAATGGTACATACGTTCTGGGCCCGCTGGGGTTCTGGACACGCTCGGTGGGTCATAGCCTCTAGCAGGGTGGGGCGGCGATCGTCTTTGGGCGGATCTGCCACCCCGATCTTGTCCATGGAACTGGTATCGTTCTATTGGCGGAATCTAACTAGACGGACCAGGTTTGAAATCTAACGCTCCTCGCGACCACCGAAAAGACATAGACGCGTTGCGAGCCGTCGCCGTGGGCCTCGTCGTTCTCTTCCACATGTCGTTCCCTGGGTTTGACTCGGGCTTTGTGGGTGTGGACATTTTCTTCGTACTTTCCGGATTTCTGATTACTGGCATACTCGTCCGGGAGTTAGACGAAACGGGCGGAATCGACCTGCTGAGGTTTTGGTCTCGCCGAATCCGACGTCTTCTCCCCGCAGGTTCCGTCGTCATTGCGGCAGTCCTCGGCTTTTCATGGACGTTCAGTTCGCCTCTTTCGTGGAAGCAGACAAGTGACACAGCCCGCAGCGCAGTGTTGTATTACTCGAACTACTACTTCGCGGGAGAAGAATCCGATTACTTCGGCTCCGATACCGAAGGTAACCCTCTGCTGCACTTCTGGTCCCTTTCAGTTGAAGAACAGTACTACCTCGTTTGGCCTCTGCTATTTGCGGGTATTGGTTTGTGGGCGGCCCGGTCGAAATCAACTAAGTCAGCGTCTATTCTGGTCGGGGCGATTGCCGCCGTCATCATCGCCTCGTTTGCTCATTCATACATGTTGTCCGATTCCGGCTCGTCGAGTGCCTACTATTTGACAACATCTCGGGCGTGGGAATTTGCGGTTGGGGCGTTGGCTGCAGTCCTAACTCGCAAGAAGCCAAACCAGCTCGCAGCGTCGGTCAGGTCTGCGTCGGCGATAGTCGGGCTCGCTGTGATAGCGATCAGCCTCGTCGCCCTAGACTTCGCACCATTCCCCGCCCCGGCCGGAGTCTTACCGGTTGCGGGAACTCTGTTGTTTCTTTGGGCTGCGGTCCCGAACGAAACCGTACTCGGTCGTCTTATGGCTTTACCTCCGGTTCAGTACATTGGCCGCCTGTCCTATAGCTGGTATCTGTGGCATTGGCCATTCCTCGTCTTGGGTCAGCAATACCTACAATCGACTTCGCCAACGACTCGCGTCGGGTTAGTTGGCGCGAGCTTGCTAGCTGCAATCGCGACCCACCACCTCGTTGAGAACCCTCTCCGATATTCGACTCAGCTGAGATCTAAGCCACGGAGCTACGCATTCGGGTTACTAACCATCGTCTTAGGCTTCGGTGGAGCCTTCGCCTTGACCTCGGCAGCGGAGGCGAGCCTAACGGAGCCAGACCTGGCTGCTCTACAGGAACTTCGGGAACCGTGGTACAACGAAGCAACCCAAGACTTCGCATGCGCAACGTCAGACGTTGAACGGTTGAGACAGCGTTGTACTTTTGGTGCGACCGATTCGCCGGTTAGCGTTCTCCTGTTGGGCGACTCAAATGCCGAACACTGGTTGCCAACACTGACTACGTTGGGTGAACAAAACAACTTTTCGGTCACCTTACGGGTCCGGGGAGGCTGCCCGGCACCGAGTGTCGTTGGAACGGGAACTATCGACCCGGCGCTCTGTTCTGAGTTGCAGGACGCAACGGCTTCTATGGTGTCCGAACTTGACCCAGACTTAATCGTAATTTCCAACACCGCAAACTACGTCGACGATATGGTCGGCGACGGCGGGGCGTCCCTTTCCGACGAAGGCCGCAAGGATCTCTGGATTGACAAGACCGGCAGCCTGCTCGACGAAATTGACCAGTACCCCATTATCTGGATCAAACCGATCCCGACGTTCGATTACGACCCGGTCGACTGCCTCGCAACTAAAGCTGATTCGGAGTGCACCAACCCCATCGGGCCAGCGACAAATTCCGCCGTACGCCAAGGAACATGGACCGAAGAGGCCTTACAAACCCGAAGCAGCGATTCGATCATCACATTCGATCCGTTAGCTACCCTGTGCAACGAAACCGACTGCCCCCTGGTGGTAGACGGGGTCTATGTGTATCGGGACAGTACCCACCTCAGCGCCCCGATGGCCGACTACTTCGCTCCCCTCCTCGGCCCCCATATCGACGAGCTAGGTATCTACGGACCCAACTAGGTTGCCGATTTTTTGAACCGGGCTCGTATCGCTCGTGGCCGTTGGAACATATCGACCAATACTTCCACCTCGGCAAAGTAAGATTCAGCGACAACAGCGGCCTCGTCGGTTTGGCCGGGAGCCATTTCGACGACTAGTGCTCCGGCCTCGCATAGCCAGCTTGGACTGTTCTCGATTATGTGCCTCACGTGTTCGGTACCCGCCCCTCGAGCCCGTAAAGCCTGACGCGGCTCCCAGTCGTCTACTTCCGGCGGAAGCTGCTCGTCGTTGCCGACATAGGGCGGGTTGCTGACGACTATGCCAAACCCCCCTTTCATCGAGACGGGTAACGGCTCAAACCAGCTTCCGGCAAAAATATTCACAACGCGTGTCGCTGAGCGACCCAACCCGGCCGTATTCGCTGTCGCTACTTTCAAGGCCTCTTCGTCGCGGTCGACGAGGGTGATCTCGGTGTTTGGCCGTTCGTCGACCATGGCAAGACCTATGACACCCGAGCCGGTCCCAAGGTCGACCACGGGAATACGACGTTGGGCGAAACCGTCCACGTCGGCCAGACGATCAACTTCTTCGAGCGCCCAACCTACGACTTCTTCTGTTTCAGGTCGTGGAATAAGCACCCGCTTGTCAACCATCACGTCAAGGGTCCGGAACCCCCAACTACCTACGACATACTGAAGCGGTTCATGGGTCAGTCGCCTCGCGATCATCGAATCGACCGCTGCCATCATCCGTTCGGTAAGCGGCTCGTCGAGACTCAACTCCAACTCGACCGAAGACAGCGCTCCAGCCTGTTCAGCAATCCGGCGGGCGCTAAGGCGAGGGTGAGAAACCTCTGCTGCGGCAAACCGAGACTCCATTTCCGTCAGAATATCGCGCCACCGAACCAAGTTGTCTTCCATCGAAGGCGAATTAGCTTTCGGCGTCTTGAAGCTGTCGAGCGCGTTCGTCGTGAACAAGCGCATCGCTGACTTCTTCGAGTTCGCCAGCGAGCACCCGGTCGAGTTTATGGAGCGTCAAACTAATACGGTGATCGGTTACCCGGTTCTCTTTGAAATTGTAGGTCCGTATTTTTTCGGACCGGCCACCAGATCCGGTCTGGTCACGTCGAGCGTCCGAAGCTTCCTGGCGTTGCTGGTCTTGTTGCTGCTGCAAAATGCGAGAACGCAGAACTTTCAGCGCTCGTTCGCGGTTCTGCAACTGACTCTTTTCGTCCTGCATCGCAACGACGACGCCGGTCGGAAGGTGGGTCATCCGGACAGCCGACTCGGTTTTATTTACGTGCTGACCGCCGGCACCCGATGCCCTATAGACGTCAACCCGCAAGTCGCTCGGGTCGATGTGAAGATCGATCTCTTCGGCCTCAGGTAGGACTGTGATGGTCGCAGACGAGGTGTGAACCCGACCCTGCGACTCGGTTACCGGAACCCGCTGAACACGATGCACTCCGGCTTCAAATTTCATGCGAGTCCAAACACCTTCGCCTTTGAGCATGAACGTAACTTCTTGCAATCCACCCATGTCAGATGCGCTTGCGTTCATTGGCTCCAACGTCCATTTATGGGTAGAGGCGTAGGCCGTATACATTTCGTACAGGTCCCGGGCGAACAGGTTGGCTTCTTCGCCACCTTCGGCGCCGCGGATCTCTACGATCACGTTTCGACCTTCGTTCGGGTCTTTAGGAAGCAAGAGAATCTTCAGCTCGTTTTCCAACGCTGAGATTTCAGAATCCAACGAGTTAGATTCTGCTCGGAGTTCATCCTTTTCATCCGCCGAAGCCTCGGACAGCAACATCTTGATCGTTTCGACGTCGTCGTGTTTACCTCGAAGTGTCTTTGACAGGCTAACGATGTCGCCCAACGCAGCGTAACGACGGCTGAGCTCGACGAACCGCTTATTGTCCGAGGTAATGCTCGGGTCGCCTAACCGTCGTTCGAGTTCGGCATGTTCTTGTTCTAACGACGTGAGACGATCTAACACTTGGCCTAGGCTAGCGAGGTTACAACTAAGATGTTGACGCCCGCGGATTACGCATCATCGAGCCAAAACGTTACGACACATGTCCGGCCAAGACTGGACATGAATGTTTCGGCGATGGACGGCCGTGCGACCCTATTTTCGTCTAAATTGCCCAGGAGACACACTTTTAGACCAATTTGGGCTAAAGTACCCAATTGAGACCTCGATAGATGGTAGGGAAAATGGGTTTGGATACACGGAACACCACGAAACTGTTTCTTTTGGCGTTGGCCGCAGCTGGGCTCCTGTTGGCGTCATGCACGGGAGTAGATGGTACAGAGACGGCCGCCCACGGTTCGGCATCAGAAACGATCCCATTGACTGACCTTGGCGCCGATTCAGGGGGCATCACTGGCGACTCCGAACCAAGTGCTGCCCTATCGCCGGAAGATCCAAAAGGTGACGCAAGCGCCATCCAACCGGAGGCAAACGAGAAGCCGACAACGACCAGCGAAGACAATATTCCAGCTACGAGTCAACCGCCGAGCGAATGCCTAACGGCGGGTTCCAACGGACCAACCGACGCGGTGGTCGCCAGCTTTACTGCGTCAAACGGCGTCACGAGCGAGTACCGTTTGTACCCAGCAGACGGCCCTGGGCCGTCCGGACTGATCCTTTACCTTCACGGCGACGGCGCCTACAGCTACAACAACCCGGGGTCGTTGGCAAACCTTAGGAGGGTTGCAGCTGAACAGAACATGGCGCTGCTCGTTCCATTGGTTCCTAACGGCGCAGAAAAAGCTTGGTGGAAACAGCCTGAGCGTCATACCGTCTTCGTCCATGACTTGATGCAAAGCATCGTCTTCGACCAATACCAGGTTGACAAGAGCAGAGTGGTTTTGAGTGGATTCTCAGGCGGAACAGACTTCCTTTCGCTCTACTACATTCCCAGCTATTGGGAGACGCTTGAGTGTGGCGGCGGCGCTGTCCTGCTGGGCGGCGGAGGCAAACCGTTTCAAGAGATCAGCTCGGGGGGATTCAATGACAACATCAAAGCCAACTTCAGGCTTCACTACTACACCGGCCAAGACGACAACGGCGTTATAACCGACGACTGCGATTCAGACTACGACGCGTTGGAGACTTCAAGAGCTGGCGCAGCCTACTACACCAATCAGGGGTTCCAGGTCACATCGGAACACCCTGACGGAATCAATCACTGCAATGTTTCTGACGCAGCGATTGTCGACCAGCAAATAGGAAAGTGGTTCTCATAATCGGACGTACGCCACTGACTTGGGTAGACCCCGTGAGCCGCGGTCAACCAATGGTGGCCGGATGGGTTAAAACGACGAAGCTGATGCCCACCTAGACAGCAACTCGACATTTCCAAACGTTTCAACGTCGGTGGGTAGCTTTCGACCCCAAAGAAGCAACAGCAAATCAGATGCCGGTCCTCGAGCAGCCACATCAGCCTTTGTGTGGCTGTGGTCCCACTTGATACCGTCCTGTTCGAAGGTTAGAAGCCACTCGCCACTTTCGTGGTCAGTGGCGTGAAGATGAACGGTTTCGCCGGCCCCTGCCAAGGCACCGAAATCCATCCGTCGGGGCATATAAATCTCTAACAACTCGTCGATACCGTCGACCGCTAGGTTGGGATCGATCGGGTCGGGTTCACCTATGGCTGCCTGAGCGTCCCAACGATGGACCGATAGTTCATGGGTTAATCTCCGCAAATACCATGAGGCAGGTTGAGGACCAGTCCACGTTGGACACATCGCATTCAGGTCAGCTGCGTCCAGCGCCTTGGTCGCCTCGTCGACGGCGTCAGCGAACCAGTCCAAAATCGCTGCGCCTTCCGGTCGCGTCTCCACGTTTGACTTGGCCGGCAACTCGTCCGGCGGTGCCGCTAACGCAAGACAACCGAACCTGAGAACGAGTGCGGTGTGTTCGATCACAGTCCGGGGAGTCCAACCATCGATATGGGGGACTTCCAGATCGAGCTGGTTTGGTTCCATGGCCGAAAATCTCGAAGATTCGAGAAGAAAGTTACGGCGATATTCAGAGACAGAAAGTCGATGCATTTTGTCATACTACCGGCCTAGTCAAGCTAGCCGACCGCCGCTGCCAGCAAACCGGCGAGATTGCCCTTTTCCGCTACCTTCACCCCTTCCAGACCAAGCCATTCGGCCATTTGGGCAAGCTCGACTGCCAGCTCGGAAGCAACTCGAGCCTTGTCGATACTCGTCACTACGTCTGGTTCGAGGTAGGACCCGCGGGCCAGAAGCAACCCGGCTTTGCGGTCCGCCTTTAGGTCGACTCGACCGACTAACTCGCCGTCGAGCATGAACGGAAGCACGTAGTACCCATAGCGACGTTTCGCCTCGGGCACGTAGATTTCGATCCGGTACTGGAAGTTAAATAGTCGTTCAGCTCGCGGCCTGAACCAAACAACCGGATCGAACGGACTCAGCAGAGCTCGCCCGGTTATCGATCGAGGGCGTTTCGCCTCGGGGTGAAGGAGTGCTTTTTCTTTCCAGCCCTCGACGTTGACTTCGAGCAACTGACCTGACGCAACGAGTTCGGCGAGCAACGGACGACTCTGTGGGCCATTCAACCGGAAGTAGTCGACGATGTCAGCTGCGGTGCCGATGCCGTGAGCTTTAGCGCCTTTTAGTAACAGTTGTTTTTTCGCATCCACATCGTCCATTTCGGGTGCTGACAAAGCATCGGTTTCCAGGACCCGTTCTGGCAGATCATAAACGGTAACGAACATTTTGGTTCGTTCTCGAATAGCCAGCCGACCCGAAATGTATAGACATTCGAGCGCCACCTTGCCCCTGGAGTGCCCCCACCAAGGCCCGGTTCGCTCACCCGGGTCGGCGAGGTCTTTCACCGAGAGCGGTCCACGATCTTTGACTTCGTTTAGCACTGCATCAACGTAACCCGATAACGACTGCTCTATTTTGGCCGCCCGGTTAGCCTGGTTGGCCCTCATACGATGGCGAAGAAGCACATGGTTTTCTTGCGAACTGATGGACGCTACGTGGGCGAGGTATTCGAAATGCTCTCCAGAGTGGTAGAGGTACTTGTCGAGCCTGGCTCGGTCATACGGTCCAAGACGCGCCATCATCGGGAGGTAGTGGCTGCGAGCCAAAACGTTGACCGAATCGAGTTGGAGAACCGACATCCGGTCCATCGCCCGACGGAAGTGCCTAACCCCGGGAGATGCGGGACGACTGTCGTTAAACCCTTGAGCCGCTAACGCTATCCGCCTAGCGGCGTCGACACTTACGCTCCGCATGAATTAGGCTTCACTATTCTTACGAACGTGGACGCGGACATAAATGCTTCTTGACTACAGCGCCGGAGCAGGTCGGACGACGACGTTTGAAAGCAGATCTAGGATGGTCGGTTCGATGAGGTACAGGTCTCGTTCAGGCACCAGAATTATTAGCATCGCGTCGTCATTATGTCGGTGACGATAGTCCCCTGCTTCAGCCGCTAGGTCAAGGTCAACGCCCGCTGAACAGACAACTACAATCGGTTCCCCGTTGACCGAGGTACCAACGGCTGCGGCTGCATCGATTCCGAGAACCGTGTCACGGGGGCGCAAGGGCGGCACAGCTGCCAGGTCGGCGGCGTCAACAAGCGCTGGCTCTTTGGTCACAAGGCTACGAATCCAGCGTTGTTGAGCAACCAGCGTTAGTGGATGGTCGACTTCGCCCGTGGTACGCATTGCGGCCACATCGGAAACGACCTTGGATAGTCGTTCCAACAACGCTTCGTTGTCGGTCGAACTCGACGCTCCGTCAGGGTCCAACTGTTCGATGTTACCGTGGATGAGTTGATGAAGTTCGCGATCGGCCTGACCGACACCGATCTCAAGCACAACGGGCGAAACGCCGCCGTCGGTCATGTCGGTTTCCCTGGTTGCCCGAGCAACCTCGAGCCCATTGACTTCTGCAACGAGACGTCCAAAATCATCGACTGGTTTCGCTCCAGCCGCAACCATTAGCTCGCCAAATTGTCGATACTCCTCTGACAGTTCTGGAGGCAGCTCCAAGGCTGCTGGTTCGAGTCTGGAAAACCGGTCGCCGTCGACTGCCCAAATAGAAACATCAAACCCACAGGCGAGGTATGCTGCTCGACGGGCAATGTCGTTGCCGACACCGACTTCGGACAAAATATGCAACTCATCGGCGTTTTGTACTGCTGCCCAACGGACCGACGCTCCGAGAGAACCGAGGGTATCGCCTCCGTAGAATAGTGCCCGTCGTCGGTCTTTCCCGGATGAAGTTTCAACTTGGATACCGGCCCCGACCGATTCAGCGGCCTCGGAAAGGCCCTTACCAGAAATGACACGCGACAACGCAGCCAAGGCCGCTAGCTTAGCGGCCACTGGCGGTTGATTCTTTGGTTGCGCTTCCACTACTACAGCGAGTGCCTACTGGCGAGAAGCCGGCAGACTAACTTTCAGTTGTATCTGCTTCTGGAGCCGGGGCTTCCTCGGAAGCAATTTCGGCTTCTGGAGCCGGGGCTTCGGCAGCCCCATCTGGGGCACCAGCCGACTTGCGCCGAGACCCGTAGCGGCGCTCGAAGCGCTCAACCCGACCAGCGGTATCGATGATCTTCATCTGTCCGGTGAAGAATGGGTGACTCTCCGAAGAGATCTCTACCTTGTAGAGAGGGTATGTGTTTCCATCTTCCCATTCGATCGTTTCGTCGGTTTGAGCCGAAGACCGGGTTAGGAATTTGAAGTCTGCCGTCGTGTCCATGAACACTACGGGACGATAATTTGGGTGAATGTCTGGCTTCATAACGGACCCATTGTGCCTTACTCGAGTACTTTTACGACAGTGATTTCATAATTGCAGCAAGAAAGTCGTCGATGCTGTCTGACGACTCGATTTCCTGGTGGAGTTTTTCTGTTCCTTCTGCTGTTGAATCGCCAGAACCTACCGAATCGACAATAGCTGAACGCAGCCGACCAAACTCGACCGCCTGCTCCTCGCCAAGCAAAATATCCTCACGACGGGTAGCAGATTTCGCAACGTCGATAGCAGGAAACACCCCGGCGTCGGTCAGTTCCTGGCTGAGTACGATATGTGAAGTCGCAGCTCCTGCTAGTTCTTGAACAATTGCGTCCTTGCTGGCAGTTCCGGTTTCGGCCGCGGCGACCATGGTGAACGAACCACCTTCATCGAGTTTACGGGCAGCCCCAAACAAACTCTTTGCCGAGTAAAGTGCCGTGCCGTCAAGACCTGAAGTCCCACGTCCACTTTGGTTAGATGTCGCCCTGTATGCCTGCACCAGCTTTGTAAAGCTGTCGACTACTAAGCAAACATCTCGGCCCGACTCAACCAACCGTTTTGCTCGCTCAACGGTTATTTCGGCCACGACGCAGTGTTCTTCAGGCGGACGATCATACGAAGATGCGATCACTTCTCCGTCGGAAAGCTCGGAACGAAGCCATGAGACTTCTTCGGGTCGTTGGTCGACGAGAAGAACCAACAACTCGATATTCGGATTGTTCTGCTCGATGGATTGGGCAAGATCCCGAACGAACGTAGTGATGCCGCTTTGCGGCGGGCCCGAAAGTAGAACCCGCTGGCCGCGACCGAGAGGAGCGAACAGGTCGACCAGCAGCAGCGCCAACTTCTCGTCGGCTTCGCCTGATTGGAGCTGAATTTCATGATCTGGGAACACCGCCGTCATCTCATCGAACGACGGACGACGTCGAGCATCTTCAGGTGACTGGCCATTAACTGAATCGATCTGGTGAAAGCCCGGGTTTTTTTCGTTGCGGTTCGCGGGACGAGACAAACCGGCTAAGTGGTCGCCTTTTCGAAGCCCAAATTGACGAACCTGTTTGACGGAAACGTACACGTCTTCTCGACTTGGCAAAAAGCTATCGACTCGCAAGAAGCCGTAACCCTCGTCCCGGAGTTCCAAATACCCCTCGACCGCAAATGGCTCCGCAACAATTGGATCATTACCGGCGTTTTCGCGGTCGCGACTGCGACCCCGGCCACGGTTTCGACGACGACGCTTATTCGGCTCACCATCACCGTCATCTTGTTTGTTGTTCTTTCGGGACGACTGTTCTTTACTATTTCCCGACCCATTGTCGTCGGAGGTTTGCTTTGCGTCGTTTCCGGATCGTTGCTTCGCTTCGAAAGAGTCGCTTTCTTCTTCAGAGTCGCTCTCTTCTTCAGACTCATCGACTTCAGCTGGTTCTTCATCGCCGGCAGATACGTTATCTGTTTCTTCAGACCTATCGACATCGAGGGCTTGCTGGTCGACATCGACATCGTCATCTGAGTCTGCTAGCTCCGCGCCCGACAACTCAATGATTTTGTCGATCAACTCAGCCTTACGTAGCCGACCTCCAGGTTTTCCTCCCAGGGCAGAAACTATCGCCTGAAGCTCGCCTTTATCTTTCTTTGCGAGGCCGCTGCGCTCGGCAGTAAGTTGATCGCTCAAGATCTTGCTCCTTTTCCATTGGAGGCAACACGCTGTACCTCCAGTACCCAAAACCCACTCAAGAATTGTCCAATTGTCTGGTTCGATCGGTGACGTAGCGAAAGTTCGCACTAGCTCAGAAAGCGGACTGGCACCGGTATCTCTGATAGAGACTAGCAAACTCAAACCGTCGATAACACCTCGAGCTAAACTTCAGCGACAAAGATGTCACATTGGCCAACAACCGTTAAACCCTCAACATTTTCCTACGCTACCCGGGCCCGGGTTAACCAGAAGGCGGTTAGGAAAACCGAGACGAGCCCAACCACGATCGGGACCACGACTGCAGCAGTCAATGAACGTTCGACAAAGACGTCCAAGCCGAACGGTTCGACTTCACTCCATTTCGTCAAAGCAGCCGACGGGTACGTACTAATTGATAGTTTCGCGGCGCCACCGCCGACGCGAGCCACAAAGAGTTCCCATATGAATAGATATGCCAAACCAACGATGAGAGCGCGACGAGTTAACAGCCCGAGGAGGGTGAAGAGCCCTGAATAGGCGATAACCGCCAAAGCTACGGCACCAGCGGTAGCGGACATGAGTTTCGGGTTGCCCGACGTCGCAAAAGCGACCGAGGCCGTTAGGGGTATCACGGTTACAGGCAGAGCCAACAACAACGAAGCGAACCATGCCGAGACCGAAATAGTTAACCGTCCCACTGGACGCATCCAGACATAGACCAGCGATTCGTCTTCGACCAGGTCTCCCAACGCTGAGCTCGCAACCACCAATGTCAGAATCGGGACCATTAACGCCAGGCCGAACGAGTAGACAAACTCAATGCTCGTATCATCGGGATCGACGACGGTGACCCGCCCAATCGCTATGCCAAGCACAACGCAGATCGCGGCGAGTACTAAAACGAGCACCATCTTGCCCCTAGTCAATATGTTCTGGGTAAACAGCCGGACCAAGGCCAGAATCGGGTTGGCCCACATAATCGAACTTAGAGTTGTCATCCTGAGGAACCCTCCACCAGATACCGGAACACGCTCTCTAGGTCGTCGTCCAGCGGACGTACTTCCGAGAGTAAAATGGTCTTCCTATGACATATAGAAGCTAGGCCGATTCGAAATGACCTTACGTCGTCGGTGCGAATTTCGATGGTGTCAGGTGCTGACAGTTCGACATGGGAGACCAACCCAGAGCCAAGGAGTTCCGCCCCGACACTTCGGGCGTCGCTACAGGTAACTCGAACACGGACCGGCTGGTCGTCCATTAGGCTTCGAATTGCCCGGTAGTCGCCTGTTGCTGCGAGGCGTCCACGAGCAAGAACTACGATATGTGAACCGAATCGTTCAACTTCTTCAAGCACATGACTCGAGACTATTACCGTCTTACCTTGTTCGCCAAGCTGATTAAACAACGCAATCATTGCTCTACGCTGTCTAGGGTCAAGCCCGTTGAGCGGCTCATCGAGCATGATCACCATCGGATCGTGAACCAACGCTTGGGCGACTTTGACTCGTTGGCGCATTCCTTTAGAGAATGCGTTCACTGTGCGTTTCATCCCAGGGTCCAGCTCGACGACCTCCAGCGCGTTGAGGACCCGCTCTTCAGCGTCGTCGAGCTTCGACAATACCGCAGAAACGCGGACCGTCTCATAAGCCGTGAGCCGTCCGAACATACCATCTTGCTGGGGGACGATACCGATATTGTTGCGAGTTACTGCCGAGCTTCTCGGATCGCCCCCGAGTATACGAACCTGACCGGTTGAAGGCCGTTCCAGTCCTACTAGAAGTCTGATCAGAGTCGACTTTCCGGCACCGTTTGGACCAAGAAGGGCACTCACTCCAGGAGAAAACGTGAGCGAAAGGTCTGAGACTGCTGTTAGAGATCCAAATGACTTCGAGACGTTTTCGACTTCGATTGAAATGTCGGTTGACGTAGGTGCGCCTTTGGCCGTGCTCGTCATCGGCGCACCAACAATCGTTGATATCTGAACCAGACAACGGCACCTGACAATACCACGACGGCTATCCATGCAAGCCAAAGCGAGGCTGTTGGGTTGTCAATTCTGGACCAGCCCTCAGATGTCTCGCCATACACGCGGAATACCAACGCTCTTGGTAGATACAGAAGGTTTAATAAACGCAACTGAGGTGTAAAGCTGGCGCCCGAAACCAGAAAATCGGTTATAACCGCCGAGCCAGGGATACTCACCAACGTTGCCGCGGACGCCACCGCTCTGCGGTCGGTCATACTACTTGCGGCCAATGCTACGGCCGAATACAAACCTCCGACAATGACCGATGAAAGCAGAATTTGACCAAACGTGGTCATCCATTCTCCAAACCCGTCGGGCCCCAGGTTTTGCAGCGAACGAGCGACGAGAAATACCAGAGGTGGGGCCAGCGTCACAGTAAGCACCATCAATAACGTGGCTGTTGCCTTACCTAAAACATACGACGTCCGAGTCAGCGGAGAGGTCAGGTACACGCCGAGCATCCCGGTCCTACGGTCGGTACAGAGCAGCTCGGGGGCTACGAATCCGGCAAATAGAAAAATGTCCGCAATCACAAAGTTGTAGTACTCTGAGTATGACGGAAGAAGTGACTCTTGAGTCACAAGTTCATCGGGCAACAACGCCGCAACTCCGACGAAAACAATTGCTGGCATGAAGGCAAACAATATGACGGCGGCCGGAAATATTTTGTGTCTAGCCGAGCGCCCCAACCCCAGTGAGCTGCGAACACTGTAAAGAACCAGACTCTTGAAGGCGCCGGGTATCCCGGTGCGGACGCCTTCGTACCGGCGGTACCCGCGATCGTATATTTTGGGCTGAGTCATCCTGACTCTCCCAGGTAGACATCTTCGAGCGACTGGCGAGTCGCCCCGTATTCAACGACGCCTATCGAAAGCTCGTCACACAACGCCACCACACTAGCCGAGACCTCGCTTGGTACTCCTTCGATAGTCAACCAACGTTGCTCGGTAAACACTTCGAAGTTCTCCCGAAGCGCAATGGCGACCCGTTCAACCTCATCGTCAGTTGCATCCAACTTGACGCGGGTGCGTTCTTCAACTCCACTTCCGAGTTGGTCCAAGCTACCCGAAGCGATCGTGTGGCCATCCCCAATTATCACCGCTCCATCGCAGACTCGTTCGACTTCGTCGAGGAGATGCGAGGACAAAACAATATCGATCCCATACTCCGACGAAACCGATCTGATGAGATCCAACATGACGTCGCGCTGCAGCGGGTCGAGACCATCGGTCGGTTCATCCAACAAGACAAGCTGCGGATCGTGTGCGATAGCCTGCGCTAGTTTGACCCGCTGACGTTGGCCAGTCGACATCGTGCCCATCGGACGGAAGCGTTCCTCGCCAAGCCCCACCAGCCACAACGCATCGCTAGCTCGTACCGTCGCTGCAGCTCGAGGCAAACCATGAAGTTCGGCGACATGACGAACGAAGTCAGTCGCTTTTAGGTCAGGGGGCAGAACATGATGCTCTGGAGCGTAACCCAAAAGGGCCCTAATTTCGTGGCCGGCCTGCCATGGGTCGATGCCAAGCACTTCCAAAGTCCCGCCATCGACACGGTGAAGCCCGAGGATCATTCCTAACAGCGTTGTTTTCCCGGAGCCGTTCGGACCCAACAAACCAGTGATACCGCGTTCGATTTCAAAGTCGACTGATTTGAGCACAGCAATTGAGCCGTACCGCTTTTGTACACCTCGGGCAGATACAAGACTAGGCAAAGCCACTTCTAACATTCGTAGCACCCAGGGCCGTCAAGGCCCTGGGCTTTGCAGGAGGGAACGATCTTTACGGCTACTACGGCGTTTCGATCAGGTTTGCGGGCGGAGCCTCAATCGCTTGAGGTTCACCAACACCCGAGTAGTCAGTGGTAACAGTACCGCTGACTATGACACCATCCACTTCGAAACCATCGACACTGATAGTGATTACTTCTGCCTCGCCATCGACAATAGTCATCTCAACTTTTAGTTCCATAGGCAATGATGCTTCCCTGTTCCCCGCTAGCTTAAATGGCAGCAGCACGGCTGGAAGTTCGTCCATCCCGAGGGCCAGAATCTTCTCAGCTTCGACAGTGCCCGTGTAGGTAGTTACGCCATCTTGTTCGGTTTTTGCGATGTCGTCAGTGATAAGAACCAGTTGTTCGAGGGCGTCGCCGCTGAAATTCTGGACACCTGGCATGTTGTCGGCGGCGAGCTCGGCAAAGGCGTCGCTCTCCTCTACTCCGAGCGGTAGCCAAGATTCTCCGGTTTCGGATATATACAGCTCACCGTCAACGAACCGGGCTTGCGGTTCATACGCCTCGGTTCCGTCATCGAGGGATGCGACGAAGCGATAGTCCTCGCCTTCGAAGGCGAAGTCGATGTCTCCTTCAAAGTAGCCGAGTTCAGAAGCGAGTTCTGGGTCAATCTCGGAACCATCGACGGCGGTCACCTCAAGCTCAGCGGTAACTGTAATTTCGCCTTCTTCTGCGTCAACCGAATTTTGTGCAGCCTCTAACATCTGCGCAGAAGCGGAAGGAGCACTTAGCAGCGAATAACCGAGCAAAGAAACCGCGACCATCGAACCTGCTGCCACCATCGCGGCCATCGGTCGGGCCAACCTCCTTGTCTTTTTCCGGCTGGCCGCAGCGCGGTCTAACAAGTCGGGCCTGTCGGCCACATCAGTTCTGTCCTTGTTCATCGTTATCTTCTCCAAGATCTGGCTTTTTTGTTGAGCGTCGTTTGTGCCTTGACGAAACGGGTCCGCCATTCGAAGGGATTCATCCCATGACTTCTCTTGATTCGGTGATTGGTTCATCAACTTTCCTGACTTTCGGACAGGAGAACGGCAAGTTTCTGTCTCGCTCTGTGGATGCGTATCGCGATTGCATTTTCGGTGACGTCGAACATGAGACCGATTTCTTTTTGGGACAAGCCTTCCCAAGCTTGCAGGCGTAAAAGTTCTCGATCGTCTTCAGGTAGCCGACTTAATGTGTCTAGGATTAGGTGAGCTTCGGCTTCCTCGGCTGGGCCGGCCGTCGGGCTTCTCGCAGAGAATTCCTGCTTTAGCCGTTCGACCAGCCGATCCGAGCGAGAGGATGATTCGTTGCGTTTTCGTAGTTGGTTTCGGGCGACGCCGAACAACCAAGGCCTCGCCCCCTCACCAACAGGCACGTCATCGATCCGTTCCCACATGACCAACATGGTGTCGCTTAGAACATCAACTGCTTGTTCATCGGAGAACGATCTCCTTTGGCAATATTGCCAAATATCGTCGTATACCTCTTCGTAAAGGCGTCGAAACCGTTCGTTTTCCACTGACTCCGAAGATACCTTAGTTGCCATGCCAAACGAGCCCGGCCAGGCCTCGGGATGTTGTAGCGAAAGGTTGGTCATGTGAAGTACATACGACTAGTGGCCCTATTCTTTCAAGATTTCTTGGAAATATTTCGAACCATCGGAGCGAACTCGAACCAAACTGGCCACCTGCTAAACTAGTTGCCAGTTAACACGGTGTCTTGTAGGTTCCTGCTGACAGATCGAGGGTTGAATGTTTACGGCTAGATCGTTTCAACAAATTCTTCTTGGCAAACTCCGCAGGGCGGCCTTTCTTCTTGCCCCTCTAGTCCTTATCGCGTCATCATGCAGCACTGGCGAGGCTGCCAGCTCCGAAGAAGCAGAATCGACAAGCCCACCGACGTCGGAGTCACCGCCGAGGGACAACGGCACTGAACCGACCGACGATTCAGCCGCCGAATCGACGATCAAAGAATCGGAATGGCCAGGCGAAGAGTCCCCGATACCGGCGGCTGAAGGCGTCATCTCTGTTGTTGGAGTCGAGTTTGATGATTCGCTCAACGTACGTTCGGGCCCTGGCCCAGATTTCGAGATTCTGACGTCGTTGGGTCCAACCGAGTCCGCTGATGCGACGGGCAGGGCATGGTTCAACGACGGGGTCTGGTACGAGGTCACCACCGGAGATGTAACTGGGTGGGCGGCGAGTTCGTTCTTTGCCTATTTGGGGCCTGTCGATGACGCGACTACAGACATTCAGGGTGGTCAAGCCCTCACGGCGGGAACGATCCAGGAACTCGGCCAAATGGTTGCCGAAACACAAGTCAGTACGGACGTGGAGTCAACCATCACACAGATCTCGGAACCTACTACCGGAGATATGCGTGAAATCATCTACGACGTCGTCGAGTTAGGCGAACCCTCGGTCTACGGATTTCGCCTACATGTCTTTGCCGAAGAACGCGGAACGGGCGACGTTCTCGAGATAAAGAGCATCGAACGGACAGCCCTTTGTGGCCGAGGGGTATCCGAAAACGGACTCTGCAGGTAGCCCCACGAACCGATCTCGTTATCGCCCGTTCATGACTGGACGACGGTAGACATGAAGTCCACGATGGCTGCCAAATCGTTTGGAGCCTTTTCGAACTGTTCGGGACGATCAAACAGGTCGGACAGATGGTCCGGCAAGCTAGGCCGGAAACCAACCGCTTTTTCCACCGCATCTGGGAATTTCGCTGGCGCCGCTGTCGCTAACGTAATCAGCGGGCCACTGCTACCGGCGTGGACCAAACGACCGACACCGGTACCGACAGCCGTATGGGGGTCGACAAGGACGCCCGTTGCTTCGTAGACCCGCTTGATTTCGGCAAGTGTCTCCCCGTCCGACAATCGACCGGCGACAAACTGTTCAAATATGCGTTCATTCCAATCGGCCGGAACGTCAACGTTGCCAGCAGCCCGAAAAGCTGCGATACGTTCGCCCACGCCTTGACCATTTCGTCCGCTGGACTCCCAAAGAAGTCGTTCAAAGTTCGACGATACTTGAATGTCCATACTGGGACTGAACGACGGAATTACCTCTTCAGCATCTAACGAACCCGTCTCGAAGTATCGAGTCAAGACGTCGTTTCGGTTAGAGGCCACGATCAACCGATCGACCTCTAGACCCATCGATTTTGCGTACCACCCAGCGAGGATATTGCCGAAGTTGCCGGTCGGAACGCTAAACGAAACCGGGGAACCGTCAACGGCAACCGAACGGGCAGACCAGACGTAGTAAACGATCTGAGCCATCACGCGGGCCCAATTTATCGAATTGACCGCAGCCAAGCGGTACGTTTCTCGAATTTCGGAATCCCCAAAAGCGGCTTTGACCAGATCCTGGCAGTCGTCGAACGTTCCGGCGACCCCAATATTGTGAACGTTTGGAGCCGTCACCGTGGTCATCTGTTTACGTTGGACATCGGACACCCGACCATCGGGGTGCAGAATCACGACGTCGATCGCGCTTCTGTTGGCCAACGCCTCAATGGCGGCCGAACCGGTGTCGCCCGACGTTGCTCCTAGAACGGTGACGCGTTCGCCCCGTTTGGTCAGTTCGTAGTCCAGCAACCTACCCACTAACTGCAACGCGACATCTTTAAAGGCCAACGTCGGCCCGAGGGTTAAGTCGAGCAAATATTCGTCTTCAGCCAGCTCGACAATTGGACAAACATCCGCGTGACGAAACCGGGTGTAGGCGCCAGCGACAAGGCCGTCAAAGTCGGCCTGATCGATTGTGCCTTCGACGAAGGGCCACATGATTCGCTGCGCGAATTCTATGTAGTTGGTGGCGGTGGAGACGTCGGGCAATCTCGGAACTTCTGACGGGCAGTAAAGGCCGCCGTCAGGGGCCAGTCCGGCTAGAAGAACGTCGGTAAATGACAGCGGCGGCGCTGAACCTCGAGTCGAGTGGTACGAGATCACGACCCAATAACCCTCATCATGTTGGCTATTCCGCCGACGACGTCAAGTTTGCGGAGGTCTGCGACCGTCGCATGCAAATCGGACTCTTTGGCCACGTGAGTGATGAATATAATTCTTGCCTCAGCCTCGCCGGCTCTGACTTCGCCTGCTGGCAGGCTTGTCTGTTCCATCGAGAGGATCGACACGTCGTGCCGGCCAAACGCGGCCGCAACGTCAGCCAGAACACCTGGCGAGTCAACTACTTCGAGGTTCAGATAGTAGGCACTCTGCAAACTATCTAATGGCCTGATAACCGCTCGATCACCGGCAGGCACCGGTTCGTGAGCTCCCCGCTTTAGGTTGGTAGCGGCGTCGACCAAATCTCCAAGTACAGCCGACGCCGTTGGAAGACCGCCAGCGCCTCGACCGTAGAACATCAACTCTCCTGCTGCGGCGCCTTCAACAAACACTGCGTTAAACGACCCTCGAACCGAGGCCAGCGGATGCTCTTTCGGAACCATCACTGGGTGGACGCGCACCCCAATTTCGGACTCGGCTGATTCATCCGAGGCTTCGAACAACTCGGCAACAGCCAGGAGCTTTATCGCGTAGCCAAGGTTGCGGGCAAACGCTATGTCGTTCTGGGTAATTGCCGAAATACCTTCGTGGTAGACGTCGCCGGCAACAACTCGTTTACCGAACGCTACCGACGCCAAGATGGCAGCTTTCGCACCAGCATCGAACCCGTCAACGTCGGCGGTTGGGTCTCGTTCCGCGTACCCAAGGCTCTGGGCGTCGGCTAACACGGCGTTGTAGTCGGCGCCTTCTTCATCCATTCGGGTCAGAATGTAATTGGTTGTGCCGTTGACGATGCCCATGATTCGGCTAATGTTTTCCCCGACGAGCGATTCGCGAAGCGACCGAACGATGGGAATGGCTGCTGCTGCCGCTGCTTCATACAAGAAGTCGACGCCGTTCGAATCTGCAAGTTCGTACAACTCAAAGCCGACGTTGGCCAGGAGTTCCTTATTGGCCGTGATGACCGGCTTTCCCGATTCCAACGCCGCTACACATAAACTCCGAGCCGGTTCGACGCCCCCGATAAGTTCAACAACGATGTCGACATCATCGGAGGTCACAAGCTCCTCGGCGTCGGTGGTCAACAGACCATCTGCTACCGGGAAGTCACGATCTTTACTAACGCTACGTACCGCTACCCCAGCAACCTCCAAGGCGACCCCGGAGGTGTTTAGAATATGGCTGCTTCGGCTCGCCAAGAGCTCCAGCAGGCCACTACCTACGGTTCCACAACCAAGTAATCCAATTCGAACTGTTTTAGACACACCTTGACGATACCAACCAGAGCTGGCCGGATCAGAACTTTAATGACCAGCGGCAACCAATCGTCACCTCACGGCGACGACCAATGAAGCGTTTCGACTGTTTCGCGGACAGAAACGACACGGACCAAACCAGCGGTTTGAGCTTGAAAATGGCCGCGAAACGTGACACCATACGGCTTCGTAGACTAAAGTTCGAGCAACGACCTGAGGGGGAAACGTTGACCGATTCGGTAATAGTCCATCACGCCAATTCGACCATGACTGTCACGCGTAGATCTATCCGATCAGAAAACGGTGTCTACCCGATACAGAACATGGCCCAGTTCGGACGCGGTTCCGTTCCCATACTGCATTTAAGGTGGTCAACGATATTTTGGCTAGCGATTATTACCCTCATCGCAACTCCGACGATGTTAGGTCTCGGTCAGTTCTTTGAGAGCGGCGGCGTCAGGTCGGTCGGTGTATGTCTGCCTTTGCTCTGGTTTTGTGCGTTGATTTGGAAGATCATTAACCCTAAGTTCAACGGTCTCCTTCTCGTCTTAAACTCGGGCGACCGAGAGCTATTTGTCACAACCGACTTAAAGGGAATTGCCGACGCCGTCGAATCGTTGTTCTCAATTTTGGAGAACGCCGATTCCGATAACGGTGACCAATGCGTTATCAACATCGATAGCAGCAGCGTTTCTGGAAACATCGTCATCGGTTCACACACAGGCAGCATCGCGTCGCACACGTCGTCCGACCCAACCGTTCCACCACCTTCGGGCGGCCTATCCAGATAGGAACTAGTTATGGGCAAAAACCAGTCGATCAATGTCACAGGGTCTTCCGTTTCAGGAAACATTGTTACCGGCAACGTCAGCGGAAACGTCGAAGCTAACACCCACGTTAGAAACACGTTTTCGACCGACCTCCAGTCTCTACTAGAACTTGTCGAGCAACTCGACACAAGTAAGATCGAACAATCTAAACGTGTAGTGTTAGAAACAAATGTCGGCATCTTGGAACAGGCAGCAATTCAAGAAAAGGAACCTTCTAACAAAACCAAGGCTGCCCTTTCCGCTATCAAGTCGGTCCTTTCGAACACCGCTGGTTCGACAGCGGCGGCCGGAATCCTAGACATCACAAATCGGTTAATGACCCAACTCTAGTAGTTTCTAAAATGGGGTCGTTAGAATCGATTCCATGATGAAACTGCGGGGAAGGGCCATGCTAGTTGTCCCGATCTGTGCTGTTTTGGTTCTGGCCGGGTGCAGCCTTAAAGGAGGACTAGCGACACCTCAGGAAACGGCGACAACCTCGGCGACGGTACTCAGCGACGAAGACCCTCTGGAGACTACGACAACCTCGGCTGCGGTAGACGGCAGTGAAGTACCACTGGCGACGTCAGACGCCGCTGTGACAATCTCGACGGAAGTAGCCAGCGGTGAGGTCGGTGACAAGCTAGACGTTTGCCCGTTTGACCCGACCGGCGAACTGTTGGTTGAGGCCGTTGTCGATATCGATTCGCCCGATGTTGGGGCCGCTCTGGAAGAACAAAGGTCCGCCAAAATCGCAGAGTTCTCAGACCAGGATTCAGACTTTCTATTCATCAGTTGCGATCGTTTGGACCCAGAAGGCGAGCGGTCGGCATTTATCGGAATTTCGATTTCGGAACCGATTGCGTTTGAAGACTACCTGAAGCTGGTTTCTGAAGTCGAAATCGATACCTCTTCGCTTGAACGGTTCGGGTCTAGCACACATCGCGGCGGAAGATTCGAACAGTTGTGTTTACGAAACCTCGAAGAACCTTCGTTCTCCTGGTGCGAAGTTAACTGGTTTGACGACGATCTCCACATAGTGCTCTACGTCAGCGGGAGCGATATCGGCGAAGACGACTTTGAGGCTATGGAATCGGGATTAGCGAATGTCTTAGACCGGCTCGTCACCCAACTTGCCGATAGAGCCGAATAGCGTTTCGGGTACATGGCTTCCTTGTCGGGGCTTAGCACGTCGCAAACCTTTGACACTAGGGCTTAACCGCTCACTACCCACGGCCGATAGGTAGATATAAAGCGCCGCGGGTTCGGGGAGATTCATGCAGTCTAATATTTCGGCAACCGGTACTCGACTGGAGACAGTCAGACCTCGCCGCTGCCCTATGCCTCGGGCGAAAGCCAGGTAAGGCAAATGTCATTCAAAAATGGCAGGCGCAAGTCCGACCCACCACCCGGCGACTCTGGCCAGCGACCTATTACTTGGCCGACTATGCTCCGTCGCTTCAAAGACGAGATATTGATGTTAGTCGATGTTTGGGCATACCCCGAAGGCAACGCGTGGCTGCTACATGACGACGGAACGATCGTCGAACTCAACACATCAGAAACAGGCTCGCGACAAATCGGCGACGATGTAGCGCAAACGCGGCATTCCCACACTCGCCTGCCGTTGGCGGGCCCGTGGTCAATTGTGGTTGGCGGGGTTTCCAGGTCCGACTTGGGCCGGTTCGACAACGCCGTTCGGCTCGTAAGCCGCCTAGTCCGCCAACATGGCGAGCTCGAATCGATTGCAAGTGTTGCACGCGAAGGCAGGGACGAAATTAGTGCCCTCGAAGAACTCATTTCTATTCCGGTCGCTTCTCTGAAGCCGTCGACGACATTGAATTACCTGGCTCAGACAACCATGGATGTGACCCAATCCGCGGCTGCAATACTGATAGGTCAAGATGGCTCGATATATAGTGCCGGCACCGACCCGGAACTGGCAAGACTTTCGGCGTTGGTGTCCGCCGAATCGAAGGCCGTCATCGTTCGAGCCGAAGGCTCAGATACATCGGCGCCGTTCGACTACGTCACGAGGAGGGTGTTCGAAGACTCAGTCGTGGTGGCGGTCGCCGGGCTCTGTGGCGTTAGCATCTCTTCGTCGCAACTTCGTCGCCTTGACCATATCTGCGCCCATGCTGATGGACTTCTGAGGCTCGTCGAGTTAGCCAAGGTCGGTACCTAGCAAATCGTCGTAGGTTTCGCGTCGGACGACCAGTCGAGCGTCACCATCGTTACAGAAGACTATTGGTGGACGTAACACTTTGTTGTAATTCGAACCCATCGAATGCCCATACGCTCCGGTGACGGGAGTCGCGAGAAGGTCACCAACCGCCAAATCGGATGGCAGCCGAGCTTCTCGGACCAAAAGGTCACCCGACTCGCAGTGCTTACCGACGATTCGCGCCTCAAGGTCGCGTTCGGCGGATGTCCGTTCAGGCAGAAACGCTTCATAGCCAGAGCCATATAGTACAGGCCTAGGATTGTCGCTCATACCGCCGTCGACTGCAACGTATGTGCGGATGCCGTCTAAGTGTTTGATCGTACCAACGGTGTATACCGTGACCGCCGCCGCCCCAGCGATCGACCGGCCGGGTTCGATACCAACCGAGGCGGCGATTCCCGCTTCGTCGACGGCGTTGTGCAGGACCGAGGCCCACTCGGTTATCGTCGGGGCGTGTTCGCCTTCTATATAGGCGACACCTAACCCGCCGCCGACTACCAACTCTCGTAACCCTAGTGGACTGGTAAATTCGCCGAGAACTTTGACCGCCTGAGCGAACGATTCAGCGCGGAACACTTGCGAACCAATGTGGGCATGTATCCCGATAAGGTTCATCGCGTCGGACTGTTCGGCTCGTTCGACGGCCTCGTGGGCCAATCCAGTCGAGACGGTAAAACCAAACTTCGAGTCGTCTTGGCCGGTCGCGATGTATTCGTGGGTATGCGCTTCGACCCCCGGGGTGACTCGAAGAAGGATCGACGGCGGGTTCAGGCCTTCAGCGACCAGTCCCTCGATCCGGTCGATCTCTTCGAAACTGTCGACGACGATTCGGCCGACCCCAGCTGTCAGCGCTTGACGAAGTTCGGCTGTCGATTTGTTGTTTCCGTGCAGTACCAACCGGTCAGCGGGAACACCCGCCGATAGACAGATATGAAGCTCTCCCCCGGTGGCAACATCAAGCGCCATCCCTTCCTCATATGCAAGGCGTGCCATGGCAGTACAAAGAAACGCCTTCGTTGCGTAGGTCGCATAGGACCCGAACGCTGCGACTGCTTCACGACAGCGGGCCCGTAGATGCTCTTCGTCGTACACAAACACCGGAGTGCCGAACTCTGCGGCCAATGCGACCGTATCGCAGCCCCCAATGAGAAGGTGACCGTCGGGTCCAACCGACGCGGTGTCGGGAAGCAGATACGGGGGAATTGCGCTCATCCTACATTCTTTCTGGGGCACGAACCCCAAGCAGTTCCAACGCTACACCTAAGCCAATTCCGGTAGCTTCGGCGAGCCACCAACGAGCCTGTGTTACTGCAGGGTCGACTTCGTCGGCCAAAATCTTGTTGTGATGGTAAAAGCCGTGAAAGACACGGGCCAGTTCACGCGCCCATGTCGTGATCTGATGGGGGGCCCGATTGACACACGCAGCCGCTACCACCTCGTCGAACCGGGATAGCTCTTTGAGAACTGCCAGTTCTCGTTCATCGTTAAGAACCGAAACATCGACTTCGGTCAGCGGGATCCGAGTAATGTCCCGTTCTGCCGCGGTGCGGTTCAGCGAATGAATTCTTGCGTTGGCGTATTGGACATAGAAGACGGGGTTCTCAGCGGCGTTTGCTTTGAGGACATCAATGTCGATTACTTGAGGGGTATCGACCGACTGGAGGAGGTACGCGAAGCGCGCCACGTCAGGGCCGACCTCGTCCACAAGCTCACGAATTTCGATCATCGTCCCAGTTCTTTTCGACAGCTTGACCTCTGCTCCATCGCGGACCAACTTGACGTTTTGCCCAATTACAGCTTCGTACTGGTCTGGCTGGTACCCCAGAATTTGTAACGCCGCCCGCATTCGGGGAACATAACCATGATGGTCGGCGCCGAGAACGTCGATGAGAAGGTCCCCTCGACTGAACTTGTCGCAATGGTATGCGATGTCGGGTAGGAAATACGTTGGCTGGCCGTCGCTCTTAACGAGGACTCGGTCTTGGTCGTCGCCGAAGTCGGTTGTGCGGAGCCAAGTCGCGTCGTCTTCGTCGAAGACATGGCCCGACTCTCGAAGGTCGACCATGATGCGTTCCATTTTGCCGTCTTCGACCAACGCTTTTTCGCTCGACCACGTGTCGAAGCTGACCTGCATCGACTTGAGAGTTTCCCTTGCGTCTTCCAACGAACGTTCGATTCCCCATTCGATTGGGTCTACGTCATCAGGCATCTCATTTGCCCAGTCGACTACATACTGCCCCGCGTATCCATTCTCGGGGATGTCGTCGCCTGCTTTTCGCGCCGAGAGCGAAGCGCCGAAGATCTGGGTTTGGACGCCTCGGTCGTTGACATAATATTCTCGGTGGGGTTCGTAGCCACAGCGACTCATGATGCGAGCTAGCGAGTCACCATACGCTCCCCAACGACCACCGCCAGCGTGGATTGGTCCGGTTGGGTTGGCGGACACAAATTCGACGTTGATCCGTTGTCCGTCACCGAATTCCTGCAGACCGAACCCGTCTTGGCCAGCGTCGATGACCTGGGTCAGAATGGACTGCAGGTAGCTGTTGTCGAGGAAAAAGTTGACGAAGCCGGGGCCAGCGATTTCCATCTTCCGGACATATCGAGGTGTGTCGACTTCTAGAACATCGAGCAGTTCTTGGCCGAACTCGCGTGGGTTTTTCCCGACAATTTTCTGACAGACCAATGCCGCATTTGTCGACCAGTCGCCGTGGTCGAGGTTTGCTGGACGTTCCATGGTAACTCCCGCGGGAACCTCATCGACCCCCAACGAACGCAACGCTTCAGTTACAGCAGAAGACAACAGTTCAGAAATCATACAAACCTCATAAGCAAACTTACTTCATCGACGGATCAGGGGTGTGGTTATTAGTCGTCCGGAGGCTTCCGGACTGCCTTCAACCGCAATCACCCTCTTGAAGATAGCCTCTTGCTGAATCATGCGTGTCGAGCTAGCTAAACCGCAACCAAATCATGACCATGAGCGGCACCAGAATGCGCCTGAAACAGGTAGCCTAAGTTTCTACTATGAGGTCGAGGAATCAGTGGTTCGTCGCTATCGCTCGCCTTTGCAGCCCCCGTAGCTCAGTGGATAGAGCATCGGTTTCCGGAACCGTGAGCGCAAGTTCGATTCTTGCCGGGGGCACCAGGGGAAATGCGTCCTGAACAGGGGAAACGTTCGGGTCGGGTTTTCATCTGGTTGGGTTGAGTTAGCCCGAATCGGATCTTTTTGTTCGGTTTTGCGGGTGACATGCGGGTGACTCACCCGAATTTATTGCATTGGTAATGGTCCATGCGGTCACGTTAGCCTAGCCGGGCTTTACCCAGACAGAATGTTGACTTCCAACAGTTTTTCATTTGGCGGCCGCTTAGCAACCAAGGCTGACGAATCGGTTACCTACGGCACGTAGAAGCGAGACGAGTTCGTCCGGTTGGGCGTCGTGGATATCAGCGTTGATCGCAGCGAGCATGTGAACGACCCAGCTGAGATCATCGACGTCCATTTCAATTCTGGTGGTCTGGGCCGTCACTTTGGAAGCCGTTCCCCACGTGCCAATATGACGTTGAACCGTATCCAACGATGCCTCAACCGTGACATCGACGTGGAAAGCCGACGGGAGGGCAGAGAGCTGTCGAGCGACGAAAGTATTTGCGTCTGACGTGGGAAAATCTCGTCGATCAAACCGGCGCTTTGTTACGTGAGGGTCTTCTATTCGGTCCAACCTAAACATACGCCAGTCATCGCGGGAAAGGTCCCAAGCGACCAGCAAGGACGGCAAATGCTATTCGGAACGCTCGACCCCAACGTCATCCGAACCCTCGACTCGACACCAGGCAGAGCGTTAGCAACCCAAACCAACAGCCACATCACCAACCATGTAATGGCCAGCCAAATCGCCTACATCACTCAACAAGACCTGAAGGAGCAACTATGAGCCTGCAACGCACCATCACCCGAATCGCTAGCGGCGTGTTCCGCTGGTTCTTCCCCACTGTCGATCACACCATCCGAACTGTCGCCTTATTGGCGATAACCCACACCATATTTTGAAAGGAGAGAATGATGGATACGAAACTTGTGTACAGCGTCGCCGAAGTAGCCGACATGCTCGACATCGCTGTCGGCACGGCTTATGAATGCGTCCACCGAGGCGAACTGCCATCAATCAAACTCGGCAGGCGCATCGTCATACCACGCAAAGCCTTGATGGAACTCTTAGAGCAAGTCACCGAAGCGGTGCCACGCTACGACTGGGAACCCTGGAACAACTAAATCGTTTGATATTCTCAACGACATGGCCGACACTATGGATGTGGCGTTGATCTGAAATGGTTGATTGCCTTGCCTCTGGCGCTATGTCAGGTGGAAGACGAAGCCCTCGTGGCGTGCCAGTTCGAGGACTGCTCTCAGGGTAGTCGGCTAGAACGGGAGCCGAGGGTCGACGCGTCTCTAGCAGCCTCAGCGATTTACGCCCAAAAACTAAAAGAGGACCGATGCGCCTCGATAGTTCGAAACGACGTACGGCCCTCAAAAACCTTGCCCCCTATGGGGCCGGCGGGTTATGTCTCCAGTATTGAGCGTTTCGAGAGTGCTGTCAAACCCCTTTAGCAGCTCGGTTTTAAATGGGTTGATTTTCTTGGCTTTTTGGCCGATAATAGGTATGTGGCGTTGATCTGAAATGGTCGATTGCCTTGCCTCTAACGCTATGTTAGTGGAAGTCGAAGGACCCCGGAGTGCCAGGCCGAGGACTACCCTCAGGGTAGTCGACTAGGACGGGAACCGGGGCTGACGCATTTTGGGGCTAAATATATTCCATCTTGAGTAGCCCCTGCTGGTGTAGCTCGTTGTACCATTTCGGGTTTGTGTTGCGAAAGAAGTCGCTTACCGCACCACAGAAAGCGTCAGCTACCCACAACGTCCGCTCAGATTTGCCTCGATGCTCGTAGCGAAACGGCGTAGCTGGTATCGCTTCAGTCGTTACCGCTATCGTCTTGAGATCATTGGTATTTGTTCTAGGGTCAGCGGCTTCGAGTATGAGGTGAGAAACGCCTACCTGGTGTGCACGCTGCGTGTGTTCTTTCAACAAGTCCTTGCGGGCATGTTTCTGACCTCTGCGTGACACGGACCGATAAAGAACAGTCGCTGTAATTTGGTGGCAGACAATCAGGTCAATCATTTTCGTGATCGTCTGCTGCCCTTCACGATGCCAGTGAAACGGTTTCTTACGGTTCGGCGTATCGGTGAAGAAGCTATCGAGGTCAGACACGATCGCCGCTGGGTTGACGATAATCGCTGTGGTAACCACGTAGTAGACGCCAGCGCCGATCATCGGGCTTGTCTCATCTAACACGGCGAGCACATCGCCGGTGTAAACCTCGTTTGCTGCCTGGTTCATCCCGCCGCACTTTCTTCTAACACCGCTTGTTCTAATGCTTTGTCGATCATGGCGTTCGCCGCTGCCTCATCACCAGTCAATGCACCGACGTAGGTTGAGACGAGGGTTTCGACGCTATGGCCTAACCGTCTCGCTGTCTCACCAAGCGGAACGCCAGCGCCCAACCAAGTCGTAGCCGCTGCATGGCGGCAATGATAAAGACTCTGCGTTTCCTCGCCGATCGCACGCAGTGCACGATGCCAAGCTCGTAGCCAGTTCGACGGCGTAGGACGGTTCCCGTTCCTCGTCCGAAAAATCAGCTCATCATCAGCAAAACCGCCGTCGTTAATCCACCCGTCGAGTATCTTGACGAGGACTGGTGGTATCGGCACGAACCGTTGACCAGTTTTCGGGTCGCCTGACTCGTCAAAAGACACATCAGCCTCGCACACATCGATCTCGCCCCAATCAGACTTCGGGAGCTTCAACGCCTGAGGTCGAAGCATCACAACCTCTGACGGTCGCAGCCCGCCGTAATACATGATCGACGTCATCACTCGATATCTTTTCGACGCTGGCTGCTGCGTCTCGATCGCCGCTAGCGCTTCACGCATCCGAGCAGGACCCAACAAGATACGGATATCGACCTTTTTCTTGCGCTGCGATTTGCGGCACTTCACCCCGCCAGAAGAAGGCGGAACGAACTGCTTCGGATGTTGGGTTTAGTTGTCGTGGACGGTGACGGTTTTAACCTCAGCCACAGCAACATCTTCTGTTACCTCGATCGGTTCCATATCAAGAACACCCGTATCCCCGTTGGATCCACATAACTAACAAGCCACGTAATCGAAAGCGTAGCCTCGAACACCTTGTCCGAACCTTCAACAACCGACGAAGCATTACTATACGTAAAGCTACACTCCCCCGGCTCAACACCATACGGAGCCGACTCAAAGTCAGCCACCGCCGCCGGACACCGATCCACCTGAGGAAAAGACGGATCCTCATCCCCAGACTCAAAAACCACTTCATCAGCAACAGCAGTCACCGTAATAAATCGACGCACATCCTCCGGGCCACCAGTATCAGCGGTAATCGTCGCACCAACCAACGTCTCAGGCGGCGTCCTAAAATCAACCGGAACCTGAACATAAACCCAACCATTCTCCTCATCCTTAGGCAACAACTCGAGCTCAGGATCAGGAAGAAATTCCCTAATAAAATCAAGAGCCGCAGGAGCCAACGTCAAAGGCGAATCCGGAACCGCCACAATATTCGGAGGATCATTCTCCACATCACGATCATCACCGCACCAAACCCGATAAACCGTCCACGTATCACCATCCACATCAAACTTACCATCAACAGTCGGGGTACTAAACGCATCAATAACCAAACCATTCGGGTCAGAGTCACCCATGTCGTCCAAAAGTTCCTCTTGAGCATCCGTAATAGCACTATCAACCGGCTGACCATTCTCATCAACCCCAGCATCAGTCTCGTCATACTGACTCGCCGCAGAACCGTCCTGTTCGAACTCGGTGATACCCTCACGCTTCACCACACCAGAACCATCCGGATTCGAAACCCCAAAGAAGTAACGAGCTTCACCCTTAGGGCTAGTAACCGTACAATTCGACGGACCAGGCCTAGCCCCACCCTCATAATACGCCAACGCACCAATCTGACCAGACCCCGCCGACGCCCCAGTACCATCAGGAGCCGGCTCCACAATGGCTTGCACCGGCTGGGCCGTCGCCACCAGGACAGTAGCGACAGCGGCTACCCGTAGAGCGTATCGACCTCTACGTCTGTCGCTTCCTCGCCCGTATAGTCCGAACATACATCTCCTCCCTCAGAATCAGGCTGAAAGTCATCAACCTGCAGAAAATTGGTTACCCGAAACTGGCTATCGCTACCACGCGTAACCCGAAGGAGGCTAAGCGAAACCGGACTAGAGTCGTCGACCACGTTACCTTCACTGTCAAACGTGGCGTAATAGTTACGCGCACAACGCAACACCACAACCACATCATCCGGATTATCAGGCGACTTACGAGACCACAAAATCCGCACCTCAGGATCAAGAGGATCAGGCCCAAGCACCAACTCACGATCAGTGAACGCCGACCGAGCTTGAAGATCGCTAAGCGCCTGCCCAGCGTAAGCCTGTTCAAGAACTGAGAGGTCGCAGTTTGGAATCTGTTCAATACACCTAAAATAGGCTTGGTCAGACCAGTAGACGACTTCGGCGGCGGTTTGCTCAACCTCATCAGTGCTAACCGTCGTCGACGGCGGTTCGCCATCAATCACAAGTTCCAAACCGGTCAACGACTCAGGAACCGTCGTTTCGGGAACCGCAGTCGTAACAGACACATCACCCTCAACACCAGACGACGGATCAGGACCGTCAGCCTCATCAGCCGACGAACACGCCGACACCACCAACACTAAACCCACACAACAAACCAAAAAACGCCAATACGACAAGTTATCCACCTTCCCACACACCACGCCACCCTAACACACCCAACAAACAGATACAAAGCACACCCAAACAAAAACACGGACCAAACAACAAACCACCAGAAGACTACAGAC
>CAZKEM010000012.1:0-12396 GCA_964551835.1 uncultured Acidimicrobiaceae bacterium
CAGCGATGTCGATCATGTAGGACCGAAGTTCGGCTGCGATGGTAACAGACCGTACCATTTCAATCATTGCTGAGATGTCGTGTAGTGTCGCAACAGGGGTTAGCTGGTCGACGAGGCGGTCTTCCTCATGAGTTTGAAGGATATTTAGCTCTTCCTGGCGTGATGGGTAGCCGACCGATAGCTTCATTAGAAAGCGGTCGAGTTGGCTCTCAGGAAGGGGATAGGTGCCTTCTTGTTCGATTGGGTTTTGCGTTGCCAGAACCATAAACGGCGAATTCAGGGTTCGAGTGGTGCCATCCATGGTCACCTGTGATTCGGCCATTGCTTCGAGTAAAGCCGATTGGGTTTTTGGCGAGGCCCGGTTGATTTCGTCTGCCAACACGATTTCGGAAAAGACCGGACCTGGGCGGAAGTCAAACTTGCCAGTATTTCGGTTCCAGATGTTGACGCCTGTGACATCGGCTGGAAGAAGATCCGGTGTGAATTGGATTCGCCCGATGTCAGCGCCGATTGAAAGGGCCAATGCCTTGGCGACTGTAGTCTTGCCGACCCCGGGCACGTCCTCGATTAGTGCGTGACCTCCAGCTAAGAGGCAAAGGATCGTATGTTCGATAACGTCCTTTTTACCTCGGACGACGAGTTGCATATTGTCTCGGATAGCGCAAAAAGCAGCACTGAATTGCTGAGCCCTTGATTCGTTTAGTGCAGGAGCTTCGGTAGTGCTCACTCTATACGCCTCCTTGGTGGTCGTAGTAGTATGCAGGGTATACCCATGTCGGTCGCTGTGGTGTTCGCCCTAGTACGTTCGTAGGCGCTAGCCTGCTCGATCGTGGGCGTCTGATGTTGAGTTAGACTACACCAAGCCACAACGTCTTCTCTGGTCCGGCCATTTTTGAACTCGTTTGACTTAGTCATTAGTCTTGGTGACAGATGTGTCTTATCTCTAAGGAAAATCTTTCCTCCATCTGAGCCAGGTCACCAAGTCGTTAGGTTCGATCGAGTCGTTGCCAGAACCGCCGTAGGCCGTCTCGGTTCGGAATCGGAACCACTCTTCGCTTGGAATGGGGAGAAAAGGACGTCTTCGCCACCACCCAGTAGGTGCAAATTCCAACATCGACGATGCGGCCGTGGGCCATAGTTTGGGATGGCGAAGAACGCTCAGACACATTTGTTTGCTCAGTCGAGAAGCCACGCTCCCAGTTTCGCAGCAGTCGGCGGCGTTTACGACTGGTTTCCGAGGATTTATGCAATCTTGCCGTTCCAAGCGTGTGTTTGGCTAAGACCGACTAAAGTTCTTAGGCTGCGGCGCCCAAATACTCGTTCCATTCAGTTGGGATCGGGCCCGCTGCCGCTTTCACCCAAACGAATTCATGGGGGACCGATGGGGTTGCTTTAAGTTGGAGCCGACAATTGGACAAAAGACGATCCGCCTTGTAGGTATTGCAGTCTCGACAACAGGCTACGACGTTGCACCACTTGTGTTCGCCGCCCTTTGATCTGGGGACTACGTGGTCGATGCTCTCCGCAGCCGAACCACAGTATTGGCATCTTCCTCCGTCACGAGCGAAGACGCCTCTGCGGGTAAGCGGTGCCCGGCGACGGAAAGGGATTTTGACGAAATATCGGAGTCGGACGATAGACGGAATTGAGAAGGACAGATTCTCAGACGAAATGATTTGATCGGAGTTGGCCACGACTTCCACTTTGTCCGAAAGCGTCAACAAGATCGCCCGGCGTTGAGAGACCACGCTAATCGGCGCGTTGGTGGCGTTTAGAACCAAAGCTCTTCCCATGCTTCAATAATAGTTGATGGTTGGAGAAAGGTGTTCGGATTTTGGTTGGTCTGCGGACTTGTATTGCCTTGCTACGGTGTCGGTAGGTGACTTGTGAAAGAATCGAGCAGTCGTTTCGGGTCGACGGAACGCGGTTGGAGGTCGGGTGGGAATCCGATTCTTAGTTGCTCCCAGGGGATCTGTTGTCGGCCGATTGAAGACAGGTACCGACGGATCCCGTCTGGGTACCAGTCTCGTTTGACGAGGCATTGGAAACGGGCTGCCTCGCGGGTCCTCCGTTGTGAGATGCCGACGACCTTGTAGTCGTCTATCTGAACCTCCCCTGAGCCCATCCCGGCGAAACAAAGGACCCTTCCGATCTCGCGGTTTAACAGCGGGCCGGAATAAACGGTCGTGTTCGTCGCCGGAAGGTGGTCTTTAAGCGCAAGAGCCCATGTTTGGCCCACCCACAGCATCGAGGTTCCGATGTCTCGTTCCCAGAGGTGTGATTTGGCAGGTAATACAATATCGACCCATAGCTCGTCGGGGTCGACCCGGACTAGGCCACCCCCGGATCGTCGGCGGCAAATTTCAATGTTGTCGCCGGATGCTCGTTCGGAGTTCAGCAACGATTCGGGTTGTGTACTTCCAAGGACCAGCGCTGGTTCATGGACCTCATGAATCCAGATTTCGGGTTGGGTTACGTTGTCGATAGGTCGGGCGTGGAACGCTCCAGCATTGCCCTCGGTGGTTACTACTTTCCAGCTACGCATCATGGTCGACGTTATCTGCGAATTTCCAGTTGAGATGCTGGCCTGAAGCTGAGTCCTTTTCTCAGATCCGGGGGTTTGAACGGCCTATCGGCAAATTTCGCCCCTTTTCGCCCCACTCCGCCCCCTTTGGTAGTTCGATTTCTATTTATGCAGGTCAGAGGTGTGGGCGGGGTATCGAAGCGAACATATGTTCGCACGTTCAGTGGTGGCAATCGCGCCCGTAGTGACGAGTTGGGGGCAATATGATTGATTTGTGGGTCGAAGTGTCATAAGATGTCACCTAGTGGGGGAGCTACCCACTAAAGCAACTTAGCGGGGGGATTTCTCCGCTTGGTGCGTTGTCAGGGCCTGAAGTCAAGGGTCGAAGAAATCTAAGAAGAAAGCGATCAATTGTTCGTTGGTCAGTACGAACACTCGCTCGACGAAAAAGGTCGAGTTGTACTACCAGCACCTTTCCGCGCCTTTGTGGCTGAGCGAGGATACGTCACTCAACTCGATGGGTGTATCGGGCTCTGGAGCCAAGAAACATTTAGGGCAGTAGCGGAAAAATGGAAAACCGAATCTGAAGCGTCGCGGATTTCGATGCGAGTCTTCCGGAAGCTCATGAACAGCGTTCGTGAGGTCAAGTTGGACTCAGCGGGACGTGTTACGTTGCCACGAGAATTACTCGAGACCATTGGTTTCGAATCTCAAGTTGTTGTCAGTGGGCTCTTTGACCGAGTCGAAATCTGGCCGTCGGCAACCTACACAGCGGAACAAGATTCAGATGCGGCTGACGCCGAGTTAACAGAAGCCGTAGCGCGACTGGGTCTCTAGATCATGACTTAGCGAGATCAAACGAAACGTGAGAGGAGAAAGGCGAAACCAATTCAATAACCGTTCATCGATTACTCTTCGGGTTGCAAGAGGGTATATGCAATGCCCCACAACTCTGCCCCGCTAACCCGTCTTAGTCCGCCTAGGAGAGAAACCCTACCGGACATAGTGACCCGGGGAGCAATCGGTGAATAGTTGGAAATGGTGGCCTGAAGGCTATGACTAGTCCCGGATCTGACGCTTCAGACATCTCGACCTTCAGCCACGACCCAGTGATGGTCGACACCCTGGTCGAACTCATTGCAGATCTGCCAGGAGGCTTCTTTCTCGATGCCACCATCGGTGGCGCCGGACATAGCAGCGCTTTTTTGAGCGCACGAGGCGATCTTTCTATCCTGGGGGTCGATCAAGACGCTATGGCGCTCGAGGCGGCCCGACGGCAACTCGCTCCTCACCCAGGCAGGTACGTGCTACATAAATGTCGATTCGACCAGCTCGCAGAGGCGATGAAAGAAGCTGGCGTGTCCGAGCTTGTCGGATTCCTGTTCGACCTTGGAGTCAGTTCACCTCAGCTAGACATCGCCGAACGCGGTTTTAGCTTTCGTCACGACGGTCCGCTCGATATGCGAATGGACACCGATTCTTCATTCGATGCATCTGTGGTTGTGAACGAATACTCGCACCAGGATCTCGCGCGGGTCCTGCGGGTCTATGGCGACGAGCGTCATAACCGACGAATAGCCGCAGCAATTCTAGCGGCGCGACCTATCGAGTCGACGACCGAGTTGGCGAGTGTCGTGGTCGAAGCAATCCCAGCAGCGGCACGCCGATCTGGTGGTCATCCGGCGAAACGATCCTTTCAGGCGCTCCGAATAGAAGTCAACAGTGAGCTGGCCATACTCGCGCCAACGTTGGAAAAAGCCCTCGATGCCTTGGTTCCTGGCGGTAGGGGTTTCGTGCTGACGTACCACTCCGGAGAAGACCGGATTGTCAAGGACGTCTTTCGTCAACGAACGACATCGGTTGATTCCCCGCACCTTCCGGTCGAACCGAATCAACCAGATTTCCAACTGCTCCGCCCGATTGCTCGCAAGGCAAACCAAGAAGAAGTTACCAGGAACCGTAGAGCGCGAAGTGCCCGGCTCCGATCCATCGAGCGAGTGGCAGCATGACTACTCCAACAGGCAAAGAAATTGAGAACAGGCGATGACAGCAACACTTACAACTCGAAGCTCTCGTCGAACCTCGTCCAACAGAACAAAGTCTGGTTCTCGGAGCGGTTCCTCCAAAGCTACAAAACGCCGTTCGTCGGCAACTCGTAGATCCACACCGAGTTCCAACAAGCGGCGCGCCTCTACTTCGGCACGATCAGCCAGCGCCCGACGTTCATCAGGCCAGCGAAGGAAACGCAGCACCTCGGCAAGTCGAAAGCCGCCAAGCCGGTCGCTCCTCGCAACACGATCGTCGACATCGAACAAAAAGCGTCGGGCGAAGAGTGTTCTGTCCACGCGTTCATCGCGGTCGCGAAAAGCATCTCGCAGTCGTACGCTTCCACGTTGGTTCACCATTGTTGCGTGTATAACTGTAGTTGTTTCACTGTTCTCAGTCGTGTTCGTCCAGGCCCATTTGGTTAAATCGCAGCAACAACTAGATGACGTGCGTTCGGCCGTGGGAGAAGCCACCGCAGAGCGTTCTCGGATCCAGCGGGAGGTCGATGAGGCATCTGCGCCTCAGTCGATCATTGAACGGGCCGAGGTGCTAGGGATGATCCCACCGGGCCAACCAACACACATTAAGTCCGTTAGGCCAATCGAGGAAGCCTCAACGACTCAGGCTGAAGAGGCATCGCTCGGATGACTACTCGGCTCGACCAGGCGCGCGAAAACGCCCGCGATCAGCGGCGACGAAGGTTCCGGCGGACTACAAATCCCCAGGACCCCCATAATCGGCTTGTGGCACTATTTGTCGTGTTTGTGTTGATAAGCGCCGCCCTGGTAGCGGTTTTGGTCGACATTCAGACCGTCCGCGATGACCACTTGCGTGACTACGGCGAAAGCCAACGATCACGCACCCGGTCCCTCGACGGCTACCGGGGTGAGATCCTCGATCGTAACGGGTTCGTTTTCGCGTCCTCAACCCCTAGTTTGAACGTGTTTGCTGACCCGACACTGATCGATGACCCACAGGCAACGGCTGAGATACTTGCTCCTGTGCTGGACACGTCACCGGAACTCCTGGAGGTTGCGCTCCAACCCGAAAACAAAGACTCCCAGTACGTCAGGCTTGCTCGTTCTGTTGGCGCTGAAACGAGCGACACGATCGAACAGCTTCAAGCCGACGAGGATGCGATGGTCGGCATTGTCCTTGAACCGGAGGAACATCGCGTGTACCCGACCGGAGAGGTTGCTCGACCGATCGTTGGTCGGGTGGATCCCGACGAAAATGGTGTCACAGGTATCGAGAAACAATATGACGAGATTATGGACGGCCAGCCTGGAGTCGAACAGTTTGAAGGCGGTCGCTTTGGTCGAATAAGCGTTGGAGAGTCGGTTGTTGACCCGGCAACCGACGGCTTTGATGTGATTCTGACGCTGGACCATCGCCTCCAATTCATGGCTGAACAAACCTTGGTTGCTCACTGCGAAGAAACTGGGGCTGAGAGTCTGACGGCTGTTATCAGCGAGCCTTCCAGTGGCGAAATTCTGACGATGGCGTCTGTCGATCGTAGTGACGATGGTGTCTGCGAAGTAGCGGGATACAACCGGGCCCTCGTTGACACCTTCGAGCCGGGCTCAGTTATGAAGCCGATGACCATCGCGGGTTCGGTCAACAGTCTTGGCTACGACCGTACTACCCCAATTGAAGTCCCACCGAAGATTACGATTGCGAATAAACCATTCGTCGACGATCCGGCGCATCCGGCAGCGATGTTTCCGCTGTCCCAGATCTTGACGGACTCGATGAACGTCGGAACGATCAAGATGGCTCAGGAACTCGGCGACGACGCTTTATACGGGTACTTCAACAGTTTCGGACTCGGAAAGTCAACTGGTTTAGGGTTTCAAGGTGAGTCGGTGGGAACCTTACGGAAACCGGGCGATTGGCAGGGTAGTGATTCTGGGTCGATTCCGATCGGCCAAGGTGTCACCGTCAACGCGACGCAGATCGTCGCAGCCTATAACGTCTTCGCCAACGGTGGAACCTACCAACAACCACTCCTGATAGCGTCGCTGCGTAACTCCGAGGGCGAGTCGTTCACCCCAGACCCGCGCCCAACTCACACCGTGATCTCGCCGGAAGCCGCAGCAGAGATGCGCGCCATGCTCCTCGGTGTGGTCGAAGAAGGAACCGGACAACGGGCAGTAATTCCCGGATACACGGTTGGGGGTAAGACAGGCACAGCTTGGAAGGTATTTGAAGGCGATGACGGCAAACTGTCCTACGGAGAGCCGGGGAACCGTCGATACGTGGTGACATTTGCTGGGTTGGTTCCCGCTAATGATCCACAGATTTCGATGGCGGTCGTGGTTAACGAACCTCGAGATGTCTTTGCGCCGACCGCTGGTGCAGTAGCTGCGCCGATCTTCGCCGAGATCGGCCAGGACGCACTTCGAATACTCAGTATTCGGCCGGATGTTCCCGCCGAAGCAAGCCCCGACCTGGTTCGTGGCGAGCCAGCCCAGCTGCCGGTGCCCGTACCGAAGGCGACCCCAGCGCCAGCGCCAGCCCCTGTCGCTCTCAAAGAAGTTGATGATGCCGCGGATCCGCCGAATCAGGGCGGGGCCGATGACGAAGAGCCAGTCACTACGGCGGCTCCGACCAGTCCCAGCGAAGAAGTGACGAGAGATGATGGCTGATTCACTGACGGGCCTGACGGTGGCGGAGCTCTCCGCCGAGACAGGTATCGAATTTAGTAGCGATCTTTCTGCGACCGAGCTTCAAACAACCAAGATTGTAGACGCAACCCACGACTCCAGGTCGGTTCGACCCGGCTCGCTTTTTTGCGCGATTCCGGGTGAGGTCGTTGATGGTCACGAGTTCGTCGACTCAGCTGTATCTTCGGGCGCGGCTGGCCTGCTGGTCGAGAGAGAACTCTCGGTCGACATCCCACAATTCGTGGTCGAAGACACCCGCCGTTCGATGGGTAATTTCGCGAGTGCGATCCACAGAAATCCATCTGAAGACATCTCGGTCGTCGGGGTGACGGGAACAAACGGCAAGTCGTCTTTTGTCCAGATTCTCAGTGATATTTGGAAGGCCGCTGGTATGGCCGGCGAGACATATGGGACGGTCAACGGAACCCGGACCACGCCTGAGTCTTCGGACCTTCAGCGAATGCTCCGAGCATCTGTCGATGCTGGCAAACAAGCAGTTGCGATGGAAGTATCTTCCCATGCGTTATCGCTCGGCCGTGTAATCGGGACCACTTTTGCCGCAGGAGTATTCACCAATTTAGGTCACGACCACCTGGATTTTCACGGCACGATGGCTGACTATTTCGAGGCAAAAGCAATGCTTTTTGACCCTTCGCTCGTTCGAGTCGGGGTCATCAATGCTGACGACCCAAACGGTGTCAAGCTTCTTGAACGGTCGATGGTCGATGTCGTTCCGTATCAGCTCAGCGATGCCAAGGAACTTCAAGTGAGGGGAGCGACGACGTCGTTTCGCTGGCGTGACGTGCCGATCGAGCTCCACTTGGCCGGACTGCACAACGTCTCCAACGCCCTCGCAGCAGCTACGGTCGCAGAGGTCCTAGGCCTATCAACGACCACCATTGCCGACGGACTATGTGCCACTTCACCGGTTCGCGGAAGATTCGAATTTGTCGACGTCGGCCAGCCGTTCAGCGTCGCCGTTGACTACGCCCACACTCCGGACGCGTTGACTGCTGCGCTCAAGGCTGCCAGGTCATTGGTCGCTGACGGTCAGGTGTGGCTAGTGTTCGGCTGCGGTGGCGACCGGGACAAGAACAAACGTCCAATCATGGGCCAAGTCGCCGAAGAATACGCTGATCATGTGATTATTACGACCGACAACCCAAGATCTGAAGAACCGGAGATCATCGTAGAGGAGATCCTCTCGACCACGCCCGTCTCAAAGTGGGTGACTGTCGAACCGGATCGGGAGTTGGCGATCCAACAAGCCATAGCTAATGCGGGCGACAATGACCTAGTCTTGATAGCCGGGAAGGGTCACGAAACCGAGCAGATTATAGGTGATGTGGTTTCCCACTTTGATGACCGCGAGGTCGTCTTAAGGGCATTGGGAGTTTCTACATGATTCGTTTGTTAATCGCTGCTGGTCTGGCTTTTGGATTGTCAGCACTGCTCACGCGACTACTCATTGACATTTTGACGCGTAACGAAATAGGTCAGCCGATTCGCGAAGATGGTCCTCAGGGGCATATGACGAAGTCTGGCACGCCAACGATGGGAGGCCTCGCTATCGTCATCGGCGCAGCCGTTGGCTATTTCGGGAGTTGGGGAATAGGTAGATTCGTAGCTTCTCAGCGAGAGGATGTCGTTTCCGGCGGAACATTTACCCGGTCCGGATTACTGGTGCTTGGTACCATCCTCGCCGCGGCCGTAGTTGGCTTTCTCGATGACTGGATAAAAGTCAGTCGAGAACGGAATCTTGGACTGAACGCCAAACTTAAAACAGCAGGTCTACTCGGAGTGGCGATCGGCTTCGCAGTCCTAGCCGTAACGTTCACAGGCGTCCGGACCGAGGTTTCGTTTGCCCGTTACGAATATCCAGGCTTTGATTTAGGCCCGATCGGTTGGGTTGTCTGGGCCGTAATTCTGATCTATGCATGTTCAAACGCCGTGAACCTGACCAACGGTTTGGACGGGTTGGCGGCTGGATCAGGGATACTCTCGTTTGGCGCATTTACCCTCATCGGGTTCTGGATATTCCGCCAAGGTGAACAGATACCTGATGTGTATGACGTCCCCCACGCTCTAGACTTGACGGTCGTATCCGTGGCAATGATGGCAGCCAGTGCTGGATTTCTTTGGTTCAATGCTGCTCCAGCCGAGATCTTTATGGGCGACACTGGCTCGCTCGCCATCGGCACAGCGCTTGCATCGTTGGCCTTGATGACAAATACTCACCTCCTGTTACCCATCATCGGGGCGATCTACGTTATTGAAACGAGTTCGGTGATGCTGCAAATCGGTTTCTTCAAGATCACCAAAGGTAGGCGGCTATTTCGTATGGCCCCAATTCACCATCACTTTGAAATTAAAGGCTGGCAGGAGACGAAGGTAATAATTAGGTTTTGGCTTATCGGTGGAGCAATGACCATGCTTGCGCTTGGTTTGTTTTACGCTGACTATAGGACGACACAATGATGCCCGGCGGCGTGGACCTCAATCTTGATGCTCCGGTTCTCGTCGGGTTTGGCGTTACTGGCCAGGCTGTCTGCCAGGCGTTGGTCAAGCGCTCCTTTAAACCTAACGTTGTCGATGACCGGCCATCCGACACGTCCAAATTTATTGCCTCTTCCCAAGGGGTTGAATTAGTTGAGGCGCCATCTAAACCACAGCTGGATGAGATCATCTCCGGTGCTTCGATACTGTTGCCAAGCCCAGGGGTACCCGATTCACATCCCTGCTTTGCCGCGGCAACAGAACATGGCGTTCCGATCGCAAGCGAGTTTGACCTAGCCCAAATGTGGGATAGCCGGCCGTTGCTAACCGTGACCGGTACCAACGGAAAGACCACGGTTACTCTGCTAGTCGCTGATGCGTTGAACCAGTCTGGCGTTACCGCAGTCGCAGTTGGAAATACAGACGTTCCTCTCGTTGCTGCGATCGACGACGAAAACGTTGATGCCTTCGTCGTAGAGGCTTCCTCGTTCAGGTTGGGGCACAGCTATGGGTTCGCCCCTCAGGTTTCTTGTTGGCTCAACTTCGCTCCCGACCATCTGGACGCTCACGCGTCATTCGAATCCTATAAAGCAGCGAAAGCGTCTATCTGGAGTAATCGACCTGGAGACAGCATCGCGATCGCAAACGCTGACGACGCGGTCGTTGCCGATCTAGCTCCGATGGATGCGTTGATGTTCTCACTGAATGATCCAGCGGCGACGTGGCATGTAGCGGATGGTCAGCTGGTCGGACCCGGTGGACCCTTTGTTCGGGTCGACTCGCTTCAACGTTGTCAGCCTCACGATCTCGCCAACGCGTTGGCAGCGGCGGCGGTCGCCCATGCGGGTGGTGCCTCGATGGACGCGATCACCAACGTCGTTAAGGCCTTCAGCGGATTCCGACATCGTGTCGAACTCGTTGGAACATGGGATGACGTCGCCTGGTACAACGATTCGAAAGCGACGGTCCCCCATGCTACCCGTAGCGCAGTCGCCGGATTTGAATCGGTGGTGTTGATTGCCGGTGGTCGAAACAAGGGCCTTGATCTATCGGAACTTAGACAGGCGATTCCGCCTGTGCGGGCGGTGGTGGCGACCGGCGATGCGGCGCCAGAAATAACGAAGGTCTTTGCCGGACATGTCCCGGTTGAGGTGGCGGAAACAATGGCGGCTGCGGTAAGTACTGCGGCCGATCTGTCCCAACAAGGAGATGTTGTTGTGCTTTCCCCCGGCTGTACCTCATTTGACTGGTATTCGTCCTATACGGACAGAGGAAACGACTTTTGTGACCTCGTCCGGAAAAGGCATGGCGCCTGATGGCTAGCTCACCCAAACCTACAGCGGTCTCAGCGAAGCGTCGCAAGAGATCTGCCAAAGCTAAACGGCAGCCGTCTGGACAGACGGTGCTGGACCTGACCACCAAGGATGGACCTCGGCGAGCAACGTCGCGTTCAACAGGGAAGAGGTCCTCGTCAACCCGCTCAAACTCACGTAGCCGGAAGACTCGTTCTACGGATGGTTCTAGGTCTGGATCGGCAAAAAGAAAGGCAGCGTCGTCGAATTCCCGTTCCACCAAACGTGTGGCGGCCAAAGATGCACGCTCGGGCAGTAAGACTGCGGTCAAGAAGGTGTCGAGGGCAGCGCAAGCTCGAACCAGGGCTGATCAGAAGCATGAACAGCTATCGATACTTGATTCGACTTCGGCGCCAACTAGGTCGAAACGATCGAAGGACGCGAATTCCAAGGGTGCTACCTCACGAGGCTCGACCTCAAAACGCTCGACCTCAAAACGCTCGACCTCAAAGCGTGCAAGCTCAAAACCGTCGACTTCAAAGCGTGCAAGCTCAAAACCCTCGACTTCGAAGTCGACGTCTCGCCGGGCGAAATCGTCAGAAGGTCCAACAAGTTCCCCAAAATCGCGCCCAGGCTCAAAGAAAACGGCGAGTCGACGCGCTGGGTCGAAGGCCCGCCAGAGCGGTGTAAGGTCGAGGGTAAGTGAACGTCCGAGCCGAAAGTCCCCAGCGGCGACACTCCGGCAGCAGAAGCAGATGTTGGTGCCCCGGGTACGCAACTCTGTTCTGGCTAAGAAACTTCCGGTCACCGAATCGGGAGAGCGTCTTGGGTGGCGGATCACCGTCGTCGTTGGCTCCCTTGTGCTTTTTGGTCTGGTGATGGTGCTGTCGGCTTCTTCAGTAACCAGCCTCTACGAACTGGGGGACTCGCCATTCTTTCAGTTCAAACGCCAACTGGCTTGGGCCGGGATCGGAGCGGTCTGTTTTGTCGTTGCTAGTCGAATGGACTATCGACGTCTACGAACGATCATCGGGCCGTTGCTTGTGCTCTGCGCTGCAATGATGGTAGCGGTACTGTTGCCAGGCGTCGGTACTACCGCAGGCGGCTCGACTAGATGGCTTGGGTTTGGACCGTTCCTAATGCAACCTTCTGAACTGGTAAAACTCGCAGTCATCGTTGTGGCCGCCGACTTACTAACTCGCCGAGAGCGCCGAATGGATCGACCCGAACTCACGGTTCATCCAATCATGTTCATGGTGATTTTCTTCTCTGCTCTTCTCCTGCTCCAGCCGAAGCTAGGGACTGCGTTGATCTTGGCAGCGGTCAGCTTTTTGATGCTGTTTATCGCCGGCGCTCCAATAAAGAGTGTTGC
>CAZKEM010000013.1:0-35896 GCA_964551835.1 uncultured Acidimicrobiaceae bacterium
GCCACTCGGCCAGTGTGAACGCAGTGGCGTGGAGCCCAGACAGCTCAGTCTTCGCGTCAGGGGGAAACGACGGAGCGCTTCGGTTCTGGGATCGAGACACCGGTAGGACCATAGGCCCAGCCGTCGAGGTCGAAAATGACAAGGGCACGCGAGTCCTCGTGGAATCGATGACGTGGAGTGCCGGTGGCCGCCTCGCCACCGATGGGGCGTTTGGAAGCCTAACCTTCTGGGAGTTTAACTAGCCGTCGAACACAAGTAACGTTTTTCTACGTCCAAAGCTCATTCATCCGTAAACTTCGTTCCAAAAGTCCCCGGACGTTACGCAATGTTAGCGAACGCTATCGATTCACACGTTTCGTCCATCGCCGCGCAAACCGGTGACACGACGAGCAAGAACGCCACGACCGCAGCTCAGGCTCTGGTCGAGTTGGTTACGATAGCTCCAGGGCGGTTTCGACCATACAGTCCAGCGTTTCGTCCGAAACCGATGTCGGAAACTGCTCAACCAAGAGGTCGCGATATTGAGCCTCTGCTACTGTTGCCTCGCCTGAGGAGCCTTCCGCCGATGCAGTGTCCTCGGGGGCGTCACTTTCCGTCGTTTGGTCTGCTTCGCTGGTAGCCACGTCAACGGTGTCTATTGAACCTTCACTGGTCCCTGCCAAACTATCTTCGACATCGGAAGACGTAGACCCGCTAGAACAAGCGCTCAAAAGTAGACAAACTGCCGCCGCACCAAAAAAGAAAGACTTCATGCGGGCAACGTAGCTTTGTTGACTAGCGATCTGCTCGCACATCACGAAGTAGTCACAAAGCGACGTCCCGGGTAGCGACCGGCAAACGTCAGTAACGCTACGAGGCCTATGCTCTCGTCTCCTAAAGCGACACGAGTGTCTGAGGCGTTTGTGTGCCCTGGTTGTTAGCCGATTGAGCCTGAGTGCCGACCCCGATTGGACCGACACTCAAGCAGGGATTCGGGCGGTAGTACTAGCCTTCGACGACGACTTTTAAGTTAGTCAGGGTTTGTGAAATGTTCTCGCGTAGCTGACCGTCGCGTGGTGGGCTCATCCGTTGGAAATATTCGGTAAGTAGTGCTGGTGAGTCGAACGTTTCGGTTACCTCGCAGCCTTTGTCGGTTGGGCTCAACAGGTAGCGCCAAATCGTTGCAGGCCCCTCAGGTGCAGTGACAGCGATGGACCATTCGAGTTCTGGTGCTGCTGCAACGACCATGCAAGCGGTGTCCCACTCAAAGTCGCCCATCCGGTTGTAGCCGCGAAACGGTGCTCCCCGGGCTGGTTCGGTCACTCCTGGCTCCCACTCGGCTTTAAAACACTCGGGGCTGATATCGCCGATGCGACCCAGATCGCTGAGGACGGCCCACACATCAGCGGCCGTAGCGTCAATGCTGATGGTTGAGGTTCCCGTGGTGAGGGTTTCGGTACTAGTGCTAGACATTTGCGCTCTCCTCTTCGCTGCCGTTACGCAGCGGTTGTGGTTATGTATGTTCTACGAAACCGCAGTCGAGCATTTCGACAATTTACCTTGCTAGTTCTTCAATTTTCTGGAGCGCCCTAGATAGGGACTGGCGTTGTTGGTCGTTAGCGGAAAGAGCCATCGCGTCGTCGTATGCATGGGCGGCGCCTGAAAAGTCACCTACCTGCGCAAGGAGGTGGCCTCGCGCGGCGTGGAAAGGCAGATAGCCACCTAATCTCTCAGAGAGTGTTTCGACCTCGGCTAGCCCAGCGGCAGCGTCGACCGAGTGAGCGATGGCTAAGGCCCGGTTGAGTTGCACGACCGGCGAGTTGCGGGTTTGGGAGAGTAACTTGTCGTAGAGCACAACGATTCTTGACCAGTCGCGGCTTTCGAAATCGGCTGGTGTTACGTGCTCGGCCGCAATCGCTGCCTGTAGCCAGTACTGGCCGACGCTGCCATGACTCACGGCTTGTGTGAGAAGTTCCACCGCCTCATCCAACATGGCGTCATCCCATAGCGCCCGCTCTTGGGTTTCTAACAAGACCATGCCATCGCCAGCTTGCCGGGCTCGACGTCGAGCATGGCTGAATAACATCAGGGCGAGTAAGCCTTCGATCTCGGGTTCTGCGGGAATTAGCACGTTCAGTAGACGGCCGAGTTCAACCGCAGTCTCGGCCAAGTCAAGGCCTCGGCTGTCCGAGCCGAGGTCATAGCCCTGGTTGAACGTTAAATAGACGGTGGCTAAAACCGCTGCAAGGCGCGGCTCCCAATGGTCAGGGTCGGGTTTCTCATAGCGGATCTTGGCGTCTCGAATCTTACTCTTGGCACGAACGAGTCGCTGGGCCATCGTGGTGTTCTGCACGACAAACGCTTGAGCTACCTCCTCGGTCGTGAGCCCACAAATCGTTCGCAGCGTTAGTGCGACCCTCGTCTCAAGGCTCAGTGCCGGGTGACAACAGGTAAAGAGCAGGACTAGTCGGCTTTCGTCCAAAAATTCAGGTTCGAATTCTTCGGTATAGCCGACAAACCGCTCTTTGTCACGACCGTTCGAGCTGCGGCGATGACTATCGATCAATCGACGTCGGGCCGTGGTCATGATCCAACCCGCCGGATTGACTGGCACTCCATCTTCTGACCATTTCTCGGTCGCTATCGTCATCGCTTCCTGCAGGGCATCCTCGGCCTGGTCGAGGTCGCCCGACATTTGGACGAGCGTCGCCAGCACTGCAGGTGACTCAGAGCGGAAGATCTTCAACAGAACGTCTTTTGCCATTTGGTTCAATGGACCTTTACAGGGCGAACTTCGATAGCGCCGTGACGGGCCGATGGTATTTGCGCAGCCCAATCGATTGCTTCGTTCAAATCAGCGCACTCAAACAGCATGAAGCCATTGATCTGCTCTTTGGAGTCGATAAAGGGCCCGTCGCTCATCAAAACCTCATCGTCGCGAAACCGTACAGTCGTCGCGATATTTGCAGGATGAAGGGCCTGTCCTCCCTTGCGGACACCTGCCTCATCGATTTGTCGGCCGAACTCTCTAAACTCGTCAAGTTCGGCCTCGGTTCCTGCGGCGGTGTCGGTCCAAATTAGGGCGGCATACAACATACATACTCCTTGGTTGATGAGCGTTACTAACTCTACGAAGCTGAACAACCGAAATCGACAAACATATACAGCCCGATGTCGAAATCGGCAGGCTCCCGATCGTAGAACTCTCAAACCGACCAAGAAAGTGATAAGAACAATGCCCAAATATCATCTCACCTATTCCGGACCCCATCACATACCTAATACAGAGGAGGAAACAGCGGCGATGATGCAAGCCTGGGACACATGGTTCGGCTCTCTCGGCGATGCTCTCGTAGATCCTGGAGCGCCCTTCGGACAGCGGCAGACAATCGCTGGCGACGGCACCGTCAGCGAAACTGGCATTGCGAATGGGTATTGTGTGATCGAGGCGGCGGATCTGAGCGAGGCAACCACCAAATCGAAAGGCTGCCCGGTTCTAAGTCTCGGAGCTGGCAATACTGTCGAGGTCTCCGAATTTTTGGACATGGGCTAGACTGCGGAGCTTCCCGGACGGCTGCGGTTCGACCACCAGGCCACAAAGGTATCTCCGTCCTTTTCTTGGCCGTTCGAAGCAGACGACCAAACCCGGCAGTGTGGTCGCCATCGTTTGGCTCATACCCCTGCTCTTGCATCGCGAAGACGGTGACCTTCTCACGAGGGCTTTCAGCGTGGTTTAGAAGGTGACGACGTTGTAGCCATCCAACATAAGCTGCGCTGTCGAGCGATGGTTCTCATGCGAGACCAGCTCGATGCCCAGCTCGTTTGCGGCATCATCTACTTTGAAGTGTTTCGTGCAAACCCCGCAAGCCTTTGCGAACGGCAGTACCTGTTCGAACAGGTACACGTAGTGTTTACTAAAGGGGTTGTCCTTGGCGTGGAAGGCACCGATGTTTTCCACGCCAATGCCGTCGAAATAGAACTCTACAACGGCTCCCGCCTTCGCAAGGTCGATGGCGGTGGTGTAGGCGTGAAGCAGGCGACCCCGTCCATCTGGGGTTTCTTCCCGCGCCATCAAGACGACGGCATATTTAGTTGACATACGACTCTCCTGTGACGTTGTGGCTGCGACATCTACTACGACGTGATTACTACTTTCCCTAAGTTCTGACGGTCTTCCATAGCTGCGAAAGCCTCGGCTGCGTCAGCAAGTGGAACCTGATGGCTGACCCGTATGTTCACCTCGCCGTTCTGGATCAAGTTCGTTAGCTGGCCGGTGCGGCACCATAAAGATCGCCGTGGTCGGGGAAGTAGCTACCAATGTTGAAACCAATGAATGCACGGTGCGAATCCAAGATGTCGATAGTGCTGAGTTGCACCGGCCCGTAGGAGGCACCGATTGTTACTATTCGGGCTCCGTGAGCGGACGCTTTTTGCCAACTGTCGGTGAAGAATTGCCCGCCGAGTGATTCGAGGACTACGTCGGCGCCGTTTCCGCCAGTTGCTGCGAGTACCCGGCCAACAATCGCTCGTCTCTGCTGCGACGCTGTCGTACGAAAAACGGTTCTAGACAACAACGGGTTGCCGCTCCAGGTCGGCCGGAAATATCGCACCGCAACTGATGCTCAATGGACCGCCATCCGCTCGGTCTACAGCAGCTGCGCCTGGACCGGATGCGAACGGCCGCTCTCATGGTGCCAGCTTCACCATATTCTCGAATGGGAAAACGGCGGACCAACCAACCTCGAGAACTTACTACCGCTCTGCTCAACTCACCATCATTACGTTCACGAAGGTCAGTGGTCGGTAAAGCTACTACCCGATCGTTCCTTGCAGATTTTCAAACCCGTCGGGTCAGGGCCAAAGCTGCATTCCACAACCGACCCGCCGACACGGGCCCGACCCACACCCACCGACAAACCGGTTCCCAAATCTCGAACGTCCGGAAGGTGTCGACCTGAGGAACAGTTGTGCCTAACCCCATGAAACGTGGAACCCATGGACTAAACCTAAAGGGGTCACCTCACTCTGCCGTCGACTGGCAAGCCATAGCGAAGCAATAACTATCTGTTGCCGAAGAACTAAGTAGCGCACCACCGTAGTAATCTTCCCGGCTGAAACTCCTATTTACCGCGACGTTCGGCATCTCCAGAATCCCCCACTCTTTAGTAACCTTGAGCCCTGCCTCTAACAACAGTTCAGCGAATTCGTCCGGGGTATATTCGGTTTTGTGGTCGGGGTCAATATATTCGCCCTCTCCAGTTTGGAAAAGCGTAATGAGCCTATTGGGTGTATCAAAGAAGAATGTGCCGCCGTCTGCGAGATGGGATCTGATCCATTTCAAGACACCCAACATTTTGTCTTCGTAGATGTGTTCGACCACTTGACCCATGTAGATAATGTCAAACATTTGTTCACGCAATTCCTCGTTTTTGAGGATGTCCTCCGCATAGCCGTGCATATATTGCACTTCACCCCACGGATATGTGCGCGTATTGTCTTGCGAATAGTTGGGTGTCCCCCAGAACTGTTCGTGGGGCGGCTTGTCAAAAATAGTCAGCTTTTCTGGCTTGTGGGCATAGCCAAGCTCGATCAATGCGCCTGCCGGCTCGGTAGGACTACTGCCGCCGATATCGAGCACCCGTTTACCTGGTGGAAGCGAGCTGACCCACGTTGAGCGTGCGCCATGGAGCCGTTGCAATGGAGGCGGCCTTAGATACGGCTGCTCGAATTCGACCGACTCAACGATGCGCTCGATTAGGCCCGATGTCGAAAAATCCCCATTCTTAATGTCTTCAGCACAGGTTGCGGCGCCAGCCTCATCAATTGCTCGATTCAAAACGAAGTGATAAATCATTTGAGCTTTTTCCATCGCCGTGACACCTTCGAGTTCAAGCAATTCAAGCATTGAATCGGTCCGATGCAGTCGATCGTCACGCTCAATACTGTCAAAGCTGATCGCAAATTCCTCTGATGCGGCGATCGTCTGAACTTGTCTTAAACCCGAATACTCTTCAGCTGCAATTACTTCTTCCCACGATGCCCTACCAGCGGCATCGACGGGGCGTTGCAACATCAACTCGTACACAGCCTCGACGGTCTCCGATGGACTGAGCGATTCGTAGTCTGGAATAGACAATTTCTTCACGGCGTGCATTCGGCTCCTCAATACAGAATGGAAGGCTGGCGCGGGGTTTCTGCCAGAACCATAGACCCCGACAACTCTAGCAGAGTTAACCTGAACGACCGCGACACATGCGTCAACCTTGTCTTGATAACATTTACTGCATTATAAAGACAAAAAAATAATGTTTTTCAATATAATTTATTACTAATTACGTTTAATGACCCAAATCTGATTCGTGTAAAATCCCTGATGTTCTACACGGTGCGCGATTCGGTTACACTCAGCTGGTCAAACGGTAGACTTCTGTCTAACTAGCTGAAGACAACACATGAGGAAGCAATGACAAGTTACCCCGGCGGGAAGTACCCGCCGCCGCAAGATGGACCGAACAACCAGGGCTCAAACCCTGACTTCGGCGAGGCACCAACACAGGCCTCAGGCCAGTCATTCCCACCACCAGGCCAACAAACACCACAACAAAACCCTAACCAATCATTCCCACCGCCAGGCCAACAAACACCCCAACAAAACCCTGGGTGGCAACAGCCACCAAAGAAAGGGAGTAACTCAACTCCCTATATTGTGGCTGGCGCCGTATTTGCTTCGCTACTACTTATCGGTGTCGGCGTCTTTTTTGTCTTAAGCCAAGGCGACGACGAAGGAGCAGGCGACACAGTGGCAGCGACAGGTGCTTCCGCCCCACCGACCACGATTCCGGCGCCGACAACCACACAACCACCGACCACGTTGCGTCCACTAACCGATGACGAACTGATGCTGACCGTCGCTGAAACCGACCTACCGGCCGACGCCGAGGTAGAAAACAGCGTTCTAGATACATCGCTTGGCGGGATGTGCAGTAGCCCGGTAACCAAACGCGGCTTCGAGTCGGGCATTGAGAGGGATTTTGAGCCTCTCGAGTACGACGTAAATCAGCCCTTAGGCATCGACCAGTCTGTCACACGGTTCGACACACCAGAAAGTGCTTCGAACTACATGTCGGACATGTCGGATTCATTCGACTGCTTCGAAGAGACATACATGGGGGACACCGACGAATTTCTCATCACCAGCGAATCCCTTACGCCCACCCAGTATGGCACCAGGGTCATCGAAGCCTCCGCTGTTCTTACGGAGGTCACCGGAGAATTACCACCGATCTTCATCCGGACTATCCTGCTGCACAACGAAAGCTACACCTACGGTCTCACAATAACTTCGTTTCGTGAAATCCCACAAACCGACATGAGGGTGCTGCTCGACCTGGCTGCCGAAAAACAGAACCTTACCTAAGTTGGGTAGCTAGCTAACCAGTGAAGTGACCCAGTCTGGCACAACATCGGAAGCGTTACCTGAAAGCACTTCGTCAAATAGTGACCCGGTAGCCTCTAGATTGATCTCGACCGTCGAAGCCCCATTCGCCGTGGCTACCTGGTGGAACCCTGCTGTCGAGTACCCTCGAGCGCATCGTGAGCCGTATTCGGGGCAACCTCATCAGACAGGAGGTGCTCTCGCCTGGCGTTGTAAAACTCATGTACCAAGGTCGGGTTCCACGCAAACCCTTCAGGAGATGCGACGTCCTCGATTCGGTGTTCGTTCCATGTGCCGTCGCTGGCCCGGAAAGTCGGGATGCCCGACTCGGCCGCAATCCCCGATCCGGTTAAAACCACAACGTTCTGCCCAGACTCTATGGGTCGATCCTACCAACTGATCGTAAACCAATCGAGGTCGACTCGACCGGACGATAAACCCAAGACGATCCGTGGCGGGCTGCCGCTGCCAAGATCGATATCGAGAAATTCGCCACCGGGTCCAATTCAAAGTCCTTGTGCTCAGCGTTTTGTCCGTCCTGGTTGGGTGGGCTGAGAACCGCCCACCTTGGCGGCTGCTGCGACCAACAGCGCACCAACAACCGTTATTGTCAAAGAAGCAGCGAACATAGCGCGCCACGAACTTCCCGTAAAAGCCAACTCGTTTGAAACATCACGGTGCTCTTGGCCAAAATCCGAATCGCGTGCACCCAAGTTGGTGGCGGTTACCGAAGTCGGGGCAGTGGGCTGCACTGTAGACGTAACCGCAGGACTTGAACTAGTAGTATTAGTAGTCGTAGTAGTCGTAGTAGTCGTAGTAGTCGTAGTAGTCGTGGACGGTGGCGGGGCGACAAATTCTGCAGAGTCCTCAGCCTGGTTGTTCGTCGTGTCAAGATCAGTCGTTAGAGACTCGACCCGGACTTCGTTCTCAAAAGTGGCGCTACCAATCGTCGATGACGTAAGCACCGTGAACGATGCACGTTCACCGACTTCCAACGAAGCCGCTAGCCCGCATTCAGCTGTTGAAAGCGTTTGCACACACGTCCAGCCAGCGCCAGAAACCGAATCGATAGACAAACCAGCCGGCAACGCGTCGGTCGCAACGACATCGACCGCTGGATCAGGACCATTGTTCGTCACGGTAACTGTCCATTCGATCAAATCGTCTTCGGTGATTGCGTGGGACTTGTTGACCAGTAGATCAGCGACTGGTTCTCGGGAGGTAGAACTATCGCCAGTAGCGGTTCGAGACCCACCGCTCGTGACGTACTCAACATTGGCCTCGTTGGTTACTGAGAGCTCGCTGTCTTCGGTCACCTCGACGACGATCGAAATATCACCCGCTGACTGAGCGGCCATTATCCCGCTGCCGTTGCTACAGCTGACATCTTGACCGACTACTCCACAAATCCACCCTTGACCGGAAGCCGAAACGACATCTAACCCATTGGGAACAGCATCGGTGACGGTCACCGACGACGCCGATTCATCACCAACATTCTCAATCGAAATCGTGTACGAGAACTGCGTGCCGACCGCATGCGGGCCTACGGGAGCTGACTTATCAACAATCAGCTCGGCCGGTTTGAGAGCAACAGTCGCTCCTATCCAGCTGAGGTGTTCGGTCAAACCTTCACAGGTTGACACCGACAGGCATGAGTCATCGTCGCCAACGACGACAAGCATAGAAGCTACCTGAGAATCGAGGCCATGGAACCCAATCCATCGCGTAGCCTTATTACCACAACCCAGCGTGTCGTTGCCGCCACAGACGACTGCCTGGTTGACGGTCGCCGTCGGTATCGGTCCGAGATAGACAACATTGCCGTCGACATCAAATAGCTTCATCACCGCAGCGACGCCTTCACCATCGCTACGTGTTTCCACATCACCAAACCAGGCGCCAAACGAGTCGACGGGGCGAGAGAATTCGAACAAACTTGCATCAAGGGTCCCGCCATCCCCGCCGACCGTATTCCACATGCGTGGCTGCGGCAGCGCCGTTGCGTCATACAACCACTGTGGCCGAGGCGCACAATCTTGAAGCGTTGAAGCAGACGCCGATGTCCCCCAAGCTGGGGTGTACGGATCCCTGTATGTAATAGCGTCAGGCGTCCCGAAGCTGTTGGCGGCTAACGAATCGCGAGAGCTGGGGGAAACGTCCCGCTTTGAAACGCCGACAACAAGGTTGGCCCCAGGCACCACGATTTGGGTCGGCTGCGCATCGACCTCATTTGGGTTCGAAGGCGTAGGCAAGGTCAACAACTCAAAATTTGTCGCCCCGTCAGCGGCAGCGGCATCCCGCCACAGATCGTCTTGGGTTTCGACTGCGGACCTCAACGCTATGCCCGTGGCGCTCAACGCTGACTGCCCACTACAAGACGATGTCGCCGTCGGCGCAAACACTTCGTCGGAGATAAACACGGTCGGAACTGGCGACGCGTCTGCTTCTACGCCGACGAAAAGCGTAGACAACGCACAGAATACGGCAACTGAAAATATACATCTGCTAAACCATCGCGTAGTCGACTTTTTCGAATCCATATAGAACCGTCGACCAAAAGGGCGCGCAACCTTATAGGATGCCGCCACTTTAGAACACCGATGCCGTGTCGCAGTCGACCGGACAGGTTGTTTAAGAAACAGGCGAAATTTCTGACCAAACCGGCTTGTGGTCACTCGCACTGGCCGACCAAGCAACCCCCGTTCGAATCGTTCTAAAGCCCGAGGCAAAAATGTGGTCCGCGGGCAACTTAAACTTCCAGACCGGCAGAGACGGACCAGAACCAGCCGAGACGTGAGACAGTCCAGCATGACCCATTGAGGAACGAACAGCGGCTACACCACGGCGAGTAAAGGTGTTAAAGTCGCCTCCCACAACCACAGCGTCGCTGCCGATTTGGTTGATATCGGCAGCGATCCGGTCAAACTGATCCCTGCGTCTACGGAGCGGAAGAATCGGTATCTCCGTGTGGACGCTGTAGGCCAAAACGGGACCAAAATCGGCCGAAATAGTAGCCCGCGTAACGAGCCGAGGATGCCCCTTGAACCAGGCCTGATGTGGTAGCAAAACTTCAGCCACATCTCCAATCGGCCACCGGGAAACAATCGCGTTTCCGAACTCACGGCCAGTCTGGGCGTGTGGACCAAGCGTGGTATAGACGTAACCAGCGTCGAGAGCTTCAGCGATTACGGCGGTACCTTTTTCATCCATCTCTTGAAGCAACAAGATACCCGGAGATGAGATCTCGTCGATGAACCGCAGCTCCTCGATGGCCGTGTCGATTTCGACGCCGAATTTGATATTCCATGAGACAACACGAAGAACGTTGTTTGACATAAATCCCTTACTTGAGGGCAAACTGAAGCCTGTTTTCACAACCAACCTAACCGAAATAGCCGCCGCTAAGCAGGCCGCGATGGACGATGCCGGCGACCCAGGTGCGATGGATTCGCCCACTATGATGAACTAGGAACGACCGACAGAAGAGGTAAGAGTGAGCAGTAACCCCGCTCCTGCATTGAAGGACCATTTCAGTAAGACGTTTGTAAAACAGTGGGCTGACCGCCTCATCGAAGTCGGCGCCGACATCGATCGCGAACAGTTTTTGACAACCACCCTTGACAACTATGAACCGTTGACGCTTACCCAACGCAGCTCGAAGATGGCCGAGAACATTTACGACTCCGTTCCCGGCGACGTTCCCGGCGTTCTTGATGCCTTGTTGTCATTGCTTCCTGACGAAAAAGAAGCAGCCGAAGGGGTCTTAAACGACGGTTTCTGGATGTGGCCAATCGGGGACTACATCCGGCTTTACGGGACCGGCCACGTCGACGAGTCGATGAAGGCCTGCTACGAGCTCACAAAAAGGTTCACGGCCGAGTTCGCAATTCGACCCTTCCTCGACGCCAACTTCGATCGCGTGTTCCCATACCTTCAGCGTTGGGTCGACGATCCAAACGAACACGTACGACGACTCGTAAGTGAAGGAACACGACCACGACTGCCATGGGCCACCAAGCTCGCCGTACCAACTGAACCTGTCCTGGAACTCCTTGGGTCCCTGAGAAAAGACAGCTCGGCGTACGTACGGAAGTCGGTCGCCAACCATTTGAATGACCTAGCTAAAGACGACTCGGATCGTATTCTCACCCTGCTCGAAGGTTGGTATGCCGAGGGGCATGAAGAGACAACCTGGATCGTTCGTCATGCCTTGCGGAACCACTTCAAAAAGGGCGACACCCGGGCCCTCGCCTTATTCGGCTATATGACACCCAACGTTGAAGTGACGGCGTTGGCCTGTGAGCCGTCGCTGGTCCCAGTCGGTGAAGCTGTAACTGTCTCGTTTGACCTAACAAATTCGGGCAGGGCAGACCAGAGCCTAATGGTCGACCTGATCGTCTGTTACCAGAAGGCCAACGGACGTATGAGTCCCAGGGTGTTCAAGTTCAAAGATACGGTTCTAGCAGCCAGCGAAACCATACGGTGCGAGAAGCGCTTCTCGATGGTCCATCGCTCGACTCGGCAACTCTACGCTGGGCAACACCGGGTCGAAATCCAGGTCAACGGAATCGTCCAAGACGGAGTCGACTTCGAACTGCAAATGTAGCGGGCTGGCTCCCGTTCGCTCGAATTGGACCCGGTGGCGAATTTCTCGATATCGACCTTACCGAAGGTAGAACGTAGTGGGAGTAATACTGCGACGGCACAGTTTGCGTTGAGGGGCAGTCGACACCGATGACGGGAAAGACGCTCTTAGGTCTTGAGATGGCTTGCTATATAGGTGCCTATCTCGAGGGAGGCAGTCGCCGCAGGCGACGGAGCGTTTCCAACATGAAGACTGTGCGGCGTTTGTGTGACCTGGAAATCGTCCTCTAGCGTTCCGTCGCGACGCAGAGCTTGAGCTCGGACACCCGCTGGCGCTTTTACCAGATCCGACGCCTCGACATCTGGGATGAGTTCCTGCAGGCTCTTGGTGAATGCTCGCTTACTTGCCGACCGTAACATTTCTTGGCCACCTTCACGCCAATGCGCGGCCGCCAGCTTCCAAAACCCAGGAAAGCCGAATGTATCGGCTATATCCCGAATGTTGATGTCAGACTTGTTGTAGCCTTCGCGTTTGGTAGCGAGCACAGCGTTCGGCCCCGCTTCAATGTGGCCGTCGATCATGCGGGTAAAGTGCACGCCAAGAAACGGGAAGTCGGGGTTTGGAACGGGGTAAATCAAGTTGTTCACCAGATAACTACGCGAAGCCTTCAGCTGGTAGTACTCGCCTCGGAACGGGACGATCCGGAAACCGTCATCGACCCCCGAGGTTTGTCGTGTCGCGTCGAGTCGGGCGACGCGATCGCTATGAAGGCCAGCACAATTAACGACGTAGCTGCAGTGAACGGTGTCGGTATCGGTCACCAACTTGGTTCGGTTCCCAACAACAATTTTTCGAACTCGCTGGTTCAGAAGAAGATCGGCGTTTGCGGCGCCGAGTTGATCGACGAGAACGTCGCAAACCTCGCCGTAGTTGACAATACCAGCCGACGGAACATGCAAGGCTGCTATACCGGCGCAATACGGTTCTTTCTGACGGAGTTGCTTCGCCGTCAATTTCTGAACATTCAAGCCGTTGCCCCGCCCCTGTTCGTAGAGGGCTTCCAGTTGATCAAGCTGGCTGGGGCGAGTCGCTACGATCACCTTGCCGCAAATTTCGTACTCGATTCGGTTCGAGCGGCAGAAGTCGGCCATCGACTGGGACCCTGCCCGAGCGAACTGAGCCTTACGGCTGCCGGGTTTGTAGTAAATACCTGAATGGATTACGCCGCTGTTGCGCCCGGTTTGATGTGAGGCCCAACTGTCTTCTTTCTCAAGCACAGCTATTCGCACGTCGCTATTGCCAGCGACTATGGCGGCAGCGCACGAAAGGCCGACGATCCCGCCTCCAATTACGGCAACATCGTAGAGGGTCGAACCCTCTTTCATTTGGCGGCGAATCGGCCGCGTTGGCGCAGCAGTCTCCGACCCAACCCTGATCTATTCACTCGAAGTTTTCCCAATAACGGGAAGGTCGCGGACCTCGTTGACCCTGATATTTCGACCCTAACGTTCCAGACCCGTACGGATTGTCAGCGTCTGTACTCATTCGCATAAAGCTGATCTGGCCGATCTTCATTCCCGGATACAACGTGATCGGCAAACTGGCGACGTTGGAAAATTCGAGTGTGAGCTGGCCATCCCAGCCAGCATCAACAAACCCCGCCGTCGTGTGAATCAACAAACCCAAACGCCCAAGGCTCGACTTACCTTCTATGCGACCAACCAAATCAGCCGGAATCGCAATCCGCTCTGCGGTGGAGCCTAGAACAAAATCACCTGGGTGAAGAATGAATGGCTTGTCGTCGGAGGCTTCAACCTCGGTCGTCAGTGCTTCAAGATTCGCTTTGACGTCAATATGACTAAAGGTGTGGTTCTCGAAAACCACAAACCGATGGTCGAGTCTCAGGTCGACCGATGAGGGCTGAATCGCCGACTCCTCGAACGGTTCGATAATTATCCGACCGGCCGCGAGTTCACTTTTAATACTTCGATCTGAGAGAATCACCATTCGAACACTAGCGGCTCAAACACATCCAGCGACACGCCTGACAGAACGCGAAACTTCAGTTACGGGTGGATGGTCCCGAAGATAGGGCGTGGACAAGACCTCGCCGAAACGCGCACTTACGGCCGCCACATTAGCCGTACTCGCCGTTGCCAGCTCTAGCTGCCAACCTTCAGGGAGTTCCCAAGCTGCGCCGGAACACCAACTTCGATCCTCGGAGACCATCCAAACCAGTCCGCCGACACAACCACCGCCTACTGGCAACATCTCAACAACGACGCCTGAGATCCCAGATGGCTTCTACACCGCCGACGGCTTCGCCGTGCAACCGCCAGCTGGGTGGAAACTTATCGACCGCCAGTCGCTTGTCGACGGCACGTTAGCCGACGGCGTCCCTCCAAGTTTGGTCGGTTCGGTGGCTGAAGAAGTTACCAAGGCTCTAGATAGCGGAGTATTGGTAGCCTTTTACCGGTTCGATCAACCAACCCAATACATACCGAACGTTTTCTTGTCGCGGCTCGAAGCGCAGCCCGACGCCGATATTGCCGAGCAAGCGGCCAGCACAGTTACTCACCTTCAAAGCCAGGGCTTCGTTAACGTCACCGCCACGATAGGCTCGTCGTCAGCGGGTTCGGTCGTCGGTGTTCGCTACACGGTACCTGAGGCTCGGACAGGGTCACAGGGCGACCTATTCGCTAGCTCCCATGTTGTGTTTGGAAACAACGCCACATGGACGGTGACGGGACTGACTGCGGAGAATCCGGAAGCAATCGAACAAGTGGTTGCGTCATTAGCCGGGTCGATTCTCGAGAGATAGTCGAAAAACAAGAGAGCTAGGACCAACAGCGGCGGTTGGCCATAGCTCTCCTGGTTCTGCGAACTCGTTGTCGACTATTCCGGCAGCGTCTCAGGTTCCCCTTTTCGAGCTTGCTGGTATGCGGCGGCCTTGGCAGCACGGTTCAACTTCCGGCGCTTCCAAGACTTGGTCTTCCATACCTTAAACTTGCGACTACGAACCGTCTTTTCGGGCCGGTCGCTAGGGTCCGTTTTTTCGCTCGTATGTACTGGCCTTGGGAGTGCATAGTCGTCATGCTCTGCTAGTTGGGAAAGTTCGAGCTGGGTCGCTCTTCGCACCTTTCGATGTTGTAGCCGACGGTCGTACCTGGCTGGCCTGTGTACGGCTGCAGCGCCAGGGTTTTTACTTCGGCTGATTCGAGTTCTTGTTGACATTGCACTTCTTTCTCGCAATGGGTGGGTGCCCGATGCGGATAGACGGGTGGAGCAACTATCGTCCTATTGTGGCACAAATGTAACAAATGTGCCAGTTCTGTAAGGAATTAGTATGAAATATGCCACTCTCAACAGCCCGTGGCGGGGTCGTTGTTTACTTGTTTCTACGCAATTATGAATTAAAAAGATCTAAATCCTATCGGGAAGAATTCGGCGAAAAAATCCATCCCGTTTAACAAAGCCCTGGAGGGCCAGCAATTATGTAGTCCTTCTGGACCATCGCCAATACATCGACACAAACGTTGTCGAACATTAGCCCTGCGAATATCAGCTTCACGGACAATTCCTTGTGGAGGCGACTTCGTTGCGGTCGAAAAATCGCCCACACAAGAAAGGGCACCGACTATCAACAAGAACTGACACCGGTGACAGCGGGCAGGCCATCGGCGGAAGGAACCTGCCCGCTGCCTACTTTTATAATTAACAATTCCTCCGATTTCAACCATATATACAGGGGAATAGTGCCTTGCTGGAACAACTACATAGAACTAGCTTTCTTCATCTACAGTCTCCGCGGCGAACCAAGAACCGATTTGAGCTTCGTTTCCCTAGCGGCAAAAGATGCGGCGAACCAAGGCACTTTGACCCGGTAGATAGTTGGAATTTCTAGCGACAAACCAGTGATTCGCTGTTATTCAGTCCCGTTCTTCCAGTAGATTCTTGTAGAGGATTCTGGACGAAATCGACCGTCAAACTTCGTCACTGGGAAATACGTGCGACTGCTTTACATAGACATAGATAGTTTGCGGGCCGATCATCTTGGCTGCTACGGCTACCCCCTGCCAACTACGCCAAATATCGATGAACTCGCCGAAGAATGCGTGCAGTTCAGCAATGTGTATTCTTCCGACGTTCCTAGTCTTCCAAGCCGCACGGCGGTGTCCACCGCCATGTTCGGGATTCGCAATGGCGTGGTCAGCCACGGGGGCCTAGGTGCAGAATTGAGACCAATCGGACACGACCGAGGTGTTCGGTCACCAATTGCCGACCAATCATTCCCAGCGACCTTACTCCGAGAGGGCATTCGCACTGTCTCAATTTCTAGCTTTCCGCTGCGATACTCCGCCCCGTGGTGGAACAACGGGTTTGCCGAGACTGTAAACCATATGGGGTCGCCACTCCCCGAGCGGGCCCATGACACTATCCCACATGCCTTAGACTGGTTGGGGCGAAACGGCATCCGAGACGACTGGATGATGTACATATGTTTGCAAGACCCCAATCGGCTCAGCGATCGTTTCTCAGCCCCGAACCTGTTCAAATCCAGCGAGCTTCCAGAGTGGTACACCGAAGAAATTCGCCAACTTCATTGGCAGCTCCCAGGCCCATCGTCCGCCCAGGAAGTTGGCGGATTCTTCCCCGACATGGTACATCCATCCCATCTCCGAACACGGGACTCTGAGTTAGCCCCAGTTCAAATTCGTTCGATGGAAGACGCTAAACGCGTTTTCGACAACTACGACATGGCTGTCCGGTACGCAGATGACGCTGTCGGGCAACTAATCAACGGACTACAAGACTTGGGCATCTACGAAGACACCGCCATTGTCTTAACGTCTGGGCACGGCCAAGCCCTCGGCGAACTGGGCGTTTACGCTGGCCATCAGGCCGCCGACGAAGTTACCTGTAAAGTCCCGATGTTGCTACGTTGGCCAGGGGTTGAACCATCAATCAATGATGGGCTCCACTACCAGTTTGACGTAATCACAACGCTCGTCGACCTTGCCGGCATCGAAATTCCGCGTCACTGGGACGGAGAGTCGATCCGATACGACCTCGAATCGATGGCCGACGGCGGCCGCAACCATTTAGTACTTTCACAAGGGGCCTGGTCGTGTCAGCGTTCGGTGCGATGGTCAGACCTGCTCTATATTCACACGTTCCATGACGGCTTTCACTGGTGGCCGGATGAGATGCTTTTCAACGTGGTCGATGATCCTCACGAACAGAAAGACCTCGCCCCATTTGAACCTTCATTGATCCGGCAGGGTCGAGCCCTGCTCGACGACTGGACGTTCTTCAATATGGACTTGTCGTTGAGCCCAATCGATCCGATGGAGATCGTCTTAGCTGAAGGAGGGCCATTTCAGGGGCGGGTAAATCTCCCTTCATACCTGAAGCGTCTAAAGGAGACCGGCCGAGCCCACTGGGCTGATGAGTTGGCTAAGCGACACCCAACCGAACTCATCGAACGAGAACAGATGGCGGACTAGGACGCGATTCTGACATGACTAGTGAACCGATATCAGAAGGCTCGACGTTTGATGTTGACGTCAACAGAATAGCCAAAGGTGGACACTCCTTGGGTTCTGCCCCTGATGGGCGGACGACGTTTGTCTCGGGGGCAATACCGGGAGAAACGGTGAACGCAGAAGTCACCGGCGTTCATAAGTCTCGTCTCGAGGCCCGGCCCGCCGTTGTCGTTACAGCTTCGCCGGACCGTCGCGAACCCGAGTGTCGACATGTCGGTGATGGCTGCGGAGGCTGCGATTGGCAGCATATTTCGACCGAGCGCCAGTCTACGCTTCGAGCAGAAATAGTGGCCGATTGTCTAACCAGGCTCGCCAAAATCGACGGTGTTGACATCAGGACCACCAGCCCGCTCGAGGCAACCGATTACCGGAGTACCGTTCGGGTCGCCGTAGTCGACGGTCGGGCCGCGTACCGGGCACGAAGTTCACATGACTTGGTTGTGGTCGAACAATGCACAATCGCTCATCCGCTCATCGAAGAGCTACTCGTTGACGGCCACTTCGGTGGCGCGGAAGAAGTCACCGTTCGGTTAGGGGTAAATACCGGGGAACGTATGGTCATCGCCTCTCCCACCGCAGCTGGCGTGACCGTACCCGACGACGTTATCGTTGTCGGCGTCGACGAGCTCCGTGGCGGTCGGAACCCTCATTTCCATGAGGAAATTGATGGAATCCGTTTTCAGATTTCCGCCGAGTCGTTCTTTCAATGCCGGCCTGACGGCGCTCGCCTCCTCGCTCAGTTAGCGGGTGACGCAGTAGCTGAAGGCGAAGGCGCGTTGCTCGACGCCTATTGCGGAGTTGGCTTATTCGCTGCGTTGATGGGTATGGGGCGTTCGATTATTGGGGTCGAGTCTGCTTCATCGGCGGTCGCTGACTTCAGGATAAACGCGGGGCCACATGCCAAGGCAATCGAATCGAAATTCGAACGTTGGCCCGCTGAACCGGTCGGCGTTGTCGTCGCCGACCCGGCGCGAGCCGGACTTAAAGCGGCAGGTTGCGACAAGATAGCCGCGTCGGGTGCGAGCCACGTCGCATTGGTAAGCTGCGACCCGGCGTCGTTGGCTAGAGACGCTGTCCTGCTCCAGGAACGAAACTACAAACTCGACTACGTGAACGTGGTCGACCTATTTGGGCAATCCTCCCATGTCGAAACGGTCAGCAGGTTTGTCAAGAGCTAGGCCGGGCTTACGCGACGCTGGTTCTAACGGCTTCTACGCAACCGACAGATCCTGTCGTTCAAATGACGCGCACCTGCCGGAGGGTTTGGACGGTCCCGCACCTCATCGGTTACAACCTCAAACGTAGAGCCCAGGATCTCCTTGGTGTTGTCGATGGAAACGTAGTCCGCCGGATCGAACATGACTTCTCCATCGTCGTTGGAGCCCTTGTCCGGGTCGTGATAGTGGCCAATAACTAACAGTTCGCCTCCAATTGTGATGCTTGATGCGGCTGCATGAATGGCGGCTTGTCCTCCGGGGTGGCGCAGCGCCGGATAACAAAGAAACACAAGGTCAAAGACATCTCGATCGAAAGGCTCGATGCTGATATCGCGCTGCTGGAAGTCTACAGAGGCGCCGTTGTCTGCTGCCCTGAGTTTGGCTCGCTCAATTACTACGGTAGAAATGTCGACCGCAGTTACCGTCCACCCTTTTTGTGCCAGCCAAATAGAGTCGGCGCCTTCACCACAGCCAACTTCTAAAACCCGTCCTGGACTGAGTCCCTGGATCTCTTCAACAAGTGAGCCGTTTGGCGACCCGCTCCACTTCGACTCGCTCAATTCGGCATATCGTTCGTCCCATTCTTGAGCGGCTTGGGCCGATCGCTCGGTTGGTTCCAATTCTTCAACCATTAGTTTCAAACGTCCCTTCCAGAATTTGTTCAATAATGATGGCCACACCATCGTCGTCATTGTTTTTGGTCTGCAATGAACTCACATCATGGACCGCTTCAACAGCATTCGCCATGGCGACGGGATACCCCGCCCACTCGAGCATCTGCAAATCGTTGTGCTCATCGCCCAACGCCACAACCTGGCCAGGCCCTATCCCCAACTGCCCACATAGCAGCTCGAGAGCCGAGCCTTTGTTGATACCGTGTCCCGTCATCTCAACAAACGTTGCATCGGACCCGGCGACCGTAACCGCTGGCTCGACTGTCAACATGTGGTCCAAGTCATCGACGACCGACGCTAGTAAACGAAGTGGGTTTCGATGCGTACCGCTAATTAGGACTTTTATGAGGTCCACATCTCTTGGGTTGAATTCAGCTGCCATCTCGACGTGACGGCGACTGAGAAACTGGCTGTGACGATGGCGGAAGCCTTCTTCCGCACCGAACCCTTCGCTGGTGAGCCAAGCGAAGCTGTAGTCGTTAGGCCCAGACCGCAGCAGGTCTACCGCCCTGTTGGCGACACCGGCGGTCATTGCTCGAACGATTGTCTGATCTGGCTGATCGGTATCTTCTACCACCGCCCCGTTCGACGTGATAAACCACCGCAAACCGGGGACTGACTCGAGAGCGCGGACAGCCGAAACACTGCCACGTCCCGTCGCCGGAACGAACAAGATGCCGCAATTTTGAGCTGCCGTTATCGCGTTCATCGTCCGAGCGCTCAGTCGGCCTGTCGAGGTAAGTAAGGTTCCGTCGAGATCTGAAGCGATAAGCCGAACAGCTGATGGTGATTCGTTTAGCGACATGAACCTAGGACCCCGCGACGTTTCGTGCACTAAGCTCGCACGGAAGAATCCCACTATATGACGGCAGGGCAGTTTACCACCAGGCCGATGACCGCTTTCAGATTTTGATGGGAGTTACCAAGGGTTCTAGCTGATTGCCGTTTGCTGGTTCAGGAACGACCGTTCGGCTGTTCCGTGCCACGCCGATACACTGTCTCTGAACTCTCGCCATGGTCCGAGGATCGACGCAAACTTCGGGTCTTCGTCCGCCTGTTTGTCGAGCACACTCTCGGTCTCTTCTTTGAAGGCCCTCATCAGTTCTTCGGAAAACTCGCGAACTTCGGCAAACTCTTGAATCTGAGCGAACGCTGCGCTGTTGAGCACATCGTTCCGGGCAAGTGTTCGCAGGTCAGCGTTGGCGGCAGCGTTGCGGATCGCCGCTTGGTACGATTCGGGCAGTTTGTTCCATTGGTCCAAGTCAATCTGGATTTCTTGGGTGCTCCCTGGCTCCCACCAGCCTGGATAGTAGTAGAACAACTTCTTTCCGAGTTGGTCAAGACCAAGGGCTAAGTCATCGTTTGGTCCAACAAATTCGGCGGCGTCAATTTCGTCGTTCCTGATAGCTTCAAGAATCTTTCCCGCAGCTAGCGGAATCTGTTCGCCGCCAAAGTTGGTTAGGACCTGTCCGGAAATGGCGCCTGGGATCCGCATCCGTAGCCCATTCAAGTCCTCGACAGAGTTGATCTCTTTGGTAAACCAACCACCCATCTGACAGCCCGTCCCGCCACACGGGAACGTGATGATGTTGTGTTCTTCAGCGTAGATGCTGTTGAGGAGATCAAGACCACCGCCTTCGTAGAGCCACGCGTTCTGTTGCCGTTGGGTCAACCCGAACGGTACTGATGTTCCAAACTGATGTACCGGGGTCAAACCGGTGTAATAGTAGGAGACAGTGTGGCCGACTTGGGCGACACCGTCACGCACGGCCTGCAAAACCTCTGTTCCCGCCGCTACCTCACCGGCCGGTCTCGGGTTGATCTTAAATCTTCCCCCAGTGATCTTGCCCACTTCGTCGGCTATCATCTCCGCCGATCCGTACACCGTCACCAACGAGGTCGGCCAGCTCGTCGCCATCTCCCACTCAATGTCTGGAGTAGCCCCCTCTTCGGTGTCACCAAAGGCAACACTACCCGGCACACCATTGGACTCCTGAGAATTCGCCGCGTTCGAGCAGCCAGCGAGAACCCCACCAGCCGCCGCCACCCCAGCAATACCAAGACCTGCGCCAAGAAATGACCGGCGGCTTTCCAAACCTTCACCCGTATCGACTGACTCCGCCATTTGCACTGCTCCATCTACCTAGGTTCCAACAACCAATGTCGGCAGATAGAGGGCCAGCCTTAAGACGGGACAACAAAATTGATAGAGACTGAGCCTAACGTCCTCTTTTGTAGCTTGTCGGGCTACTTTCGACGCGTTCGAGAACCGCCAGAACCCTGCCGAGATCCGCGGCCTCCGGCACTAGTTTTCGACTTCGGACCTTTACGGCGAGGTGGCTTAGGTTTGCGTTCGTGCCCGGAAGGGCCAACGTCGACCTTTCGTCGTCGTTTAGCTTTCTTGTTTTTTGGTCTTGGCTTGCCCGACCGCTTAGGTTTTCCGCTTGACGCCTTCTTCGGATCTTTGTCAGATCGACGACTGTCTCCATTAGAACGTGCCTTGCTGCCTTTCGACTTCGATCGGCTGCCCCTACGAGTGCCACCTTCGTTGGCGTCATCATCGTGCGGTTTTTGGGGAGACTTTTTCTTCCGTTTGTCAGACTTCGGTCGATCCGACTCGTCGCCGTATTTCTTTTTCGCCGGTCGCGATTTCCTGCCTGGTCGAGCTTTCCCTCCAGACCCCGATCGACGCCGACCGCGTTTGCGTCCTGGGTCCACGATCAAGTCCTGCTTTTTTGACTCATCGATCTTCGGCAGGTCCGGTACGTCTTCGAAGTCCGAATCGAGCCCGATTCGAGACTGCATCTTCATCGAGTCCTTCGACTGTCCCGGCAAAATCATCGACACGACAAGACCGCTGGCACCAGCCCGAGCGGTCCTACCCGATCGGTGGATGTATGCTTTCTCATCTTCTGGTGGGTCGTAGTGAATGACACAAGCGACACCGTCGACGTGTATCCCTCGGGCCGCGACGTCGGTGGCAACGAGAGCCTCGATCTTACCTTGCGTGAACACTTCGAGAGCTCGTTTGCGTTGTGACTGGGTTCGTCCGCCGTGGATCGACCCAGCTTTTACGCCCTCCCGTTTGAGTTGACGCGCCAACCGGTCAGCCCCGTGACGGGTTCGGGTAAAAACCATGGTCGCGCCGGTCGCGGCGATGAACTCCGCAGTCAGTCTTATCCGCTGGTTCTGTTTAACCATGACGAAACGGTGTTCCATCAACGTCATGTCCGGTTCGACTTCACCAACTTCGTGACGGGCCGGGTTAGTTTGGAACGCTTTGACCAATACTTTGACGTCACGGTCGAGTGTCGCCGAGAACAGAATCGTTTGCCGAACGTCTGAAGTGTCTTCGAGGAGTCGACGAACATCGGGCAAAAACCCCATGTCAGCCATTCGATCAGCTTCGTCGACGATGGCGATATCGACGTCGCCCAAGTTGACGATTTTCTGGTTGATAAGGTCGAGTAATCGGCCAGGACAGGCAACCAAAATATCTACACCGGCGTTGATTGCTTTAACCTGGGGAGCGAACCCGACACCTCCGTAAACGGGAAGAACAGATCGGTCCATCGCTTTGGCTAGAGGCTTGAGTTCGCGATGTATTTGTTCGGCCAATTCTCGGGTCGGAGACAGGATGAGCGCCCGTGGACGCCCTTTGGTTCCTCTGCCAACGTTGGCAAGCGCGGGCAGCCCAAAGGCGAGCGTCTTGCCTGATCCGGTAGGCGCTCGTCCAAGAATATCGCGGCCGTCCAACGCGTCAGAAATGCACGCTGCTTGAATTTCAAATGGTTGTTCAATCCCTTGTTGTTTAAGGGCAGCGACTAGCTCTTCAGGTAAACCTAGGTTGCTGAATGTCGTTGTCGACACGGTTCTTTCTCCGATCCGCCAGGTCGGACCGAGCGAATACGTCACTCTACCTCACTCAAACCTGTCTATCGGTAAGCCGCGACGAATGCCGTGACACCGTCGCGTGATCATAACAACTGGATACCGCCATCCGAGGCAGACGAACTAACCGACCCGAGCGACGAGAGCCTTCAGGTATGAACCTTGCTCGAACGTCACCGGATGGTCTAGAGCATGCGTTGAATGTTCTAGAATTTCCAACGACCGTCCGTGCGTTTCGGCCCCCGAACGCACAGCGGTAAAGAACTGGTCGACAGAGATCCGGCTGGAACACGACGCTTGGAGTAAGATCCCGCCGGGATTGACCAGGGGAACAGCGGCTTCGGTCAACTTCGAGTATGAATTGATCCCAGCCGAAATACTGGACTGTTTTTGGGCGAACGACGGCGGATCTACAACAACCACATCAAATTTCTTAGTCCCCCGGAGGGCGGCCATCACTTGATATGCGTCGCCTTGCCTGGTTGTATGCGCACATGCGGCGACCACCGGGTTGGTTTGGTTATGCGCCATGTTCGCTCGTGCAGTTGCCAACGCCGGACCGCTCTGGTCGACACTTAGGACCGAGGCAGCTCCCCCGGCTGCGGCGTGCACAGAAAACCCGCCGGTGCAGCTGAACACATCGAGAACATCAGCGCCGTCGGCCAGTTCACCTATCCGTTTGCGGTTTTGGCGTTGATCTAAGAAATGTCCGGTTTTTTGGCCCGCTACGACATCGGCCTCAAACGTCAAACCGTATTCACTGAATAGAACCGGCCCGACAGGCTTGGGTCCCACCAAAGCATCGCCTTCGACCAAGTCAAAAGTTTCGGCCTTCTGAACCGAACGACTAAGCCTCAAGATAACCGACTCGGGTTGGTACACGTCAATGATTGCTTGCGTGATCATCGATAGATGAGGGAACCAGGCTTCGCTATAGAGCTTAAGCACATAGGTATCGGCGTACCGGTCAAGGATGAGTCCAGGCAAGCCGTCGTTCTCACCATTCACACAGCGATACCCGGTCGTAGGCTGGACAAGATCTGTTTTCAAGGGTCCCCTGAGACGTTCCGCCGTTGTGAGTCGTTCGTTCCAAAAATCTTGGTCTATCTGTTTTGGCGACCCTTCATGAAGTACTTTGATTCGAATCGGCGACCCCGGATCGTAGAGTCCAATAGCGAGGAACGAACGGTCCTTGTCAAAAATGACCGCTAGGTCGCCAGGTTTACCATCGTGGCTTCTCTTCGTGATCGCCTGGTCATATATCCACGGGTGACCTCGTCGAAGGTGGCGGGTGGCGTCAGGGGTAATTCGGATCGCGAGACGCTTGTCGCTTGGCTCCGGGATCGTTGACAACTTCACGTACCAAGTTTGCCCATATTCGCGCAAAGCATCATTGATAAGCGAAGGGTTGAGTGATGATTGTTATCAAACTCTGACCTCGGCACGATACCTCACAGGCCGTGCATTTCTAGGAATTTGTTGAGGATCAACGGTCCAACCACAAAGCCCAGGGCGATGACACCGACAATAATCGCCAGCACCAGAGTGCGCTTTTTGTTTGTAGTCATGAGGTCTCCTTCGTAGGAAATGGAACTATTCATATGCCAGGACAGTGCTAATCGGCAGATTGCTTGCTTCACGTGCCGGGTAGTAGGCAGCTGCGACGCTGAGCACTAAGGCCACGGCCAACCACACCAGTCCGCCCCGCAATGAGAAGACGTTTTCAAGATTGCTGCGGATAAATAGTTGCCCAGCCGTGTTTCCAAGCAGAATGCTGAGAGGCAGCGCAACGACCATAGAGACAACCCAACTGATCGCTCCGATAACGAGCGCCTCTGCCAAGACGATCCGTTGGATCGCGTAGCTGGTCGCCCCTGTCGCTCGCATCACCCCAATTTCTCGGCGACGCTCCGAAACGTTGATACTGATCAGAGATGCTAAGGCCAGCGAACCAACCACAACCGTCAAACCCGTCATCAGGTATAAGAACGCGACGATCACAACCACATGGTCGCGCAGGATCTGGAACCGATTGCTGGTTGACATCATCGCAGCCACACCCATGTCGGCGTCAGCTAAAGCTCTGTTGATCTCTGGCTCTGCCTCGTTTTGGCCATTCGCCGAGCCGTCGACGGTTCGGACTTTGACCGATGTTCGACCATTGACCCCAGTCAGGTCATCTAGGTGGTCGACGTTTACAAAAGCATGAAAGGGGGCTTGAAGACCCCGCCGTGGGGCACCGATTTGGCGGACCACCCCAACCACTTCCCATTCGATGGTTTCGTCAACACCCAAACTTGAGGTGATTAACGTAATCATGTCCCCGACGCCGATGTCGACATGTTCGTCTCTAGCGATTTCGTGGTTGATGATCAACGCGTTGGTGTCACCTGGCTGAAGCCACCGACCTTCGAGAACCGGATAGTCGACGAACGTTGTTTCTGGGGGAACGCCGTTGAGGTTAGCGATTAGCAGTTCGTCACCATCAGCGGTCGAAGGGGTTGCTACTTCAGACACAGCATCACCTGAAAGCCCTCGAACAGTCGAACCAATGAGGATCTGGCTCGCGGCAAACCGCGCCCGATGAATTTCAGAGTGTTTGAGAACTGCTAGTCGAGTGACGCTACCGCAGCGGTAATCTTGCGCAAGATGTCGGGATCCGCCAACGTGGTCGTATCGCCCAATTCTCGCCCTTCCGCAACATCTCGAAGCAAACGTCGCATGATTTTGCCTGATCTCGTTTTTGGCAGCTCAGGCACAAGCACAACGTTCTTTGGCCGAGCTATCTTGCCAAGCTGGACACCAACATGTTGGCGAATTTCTTCGGCGAGCTCGGCGGACGGTTCGCTTGAACCGAGAAGAATTACGTAGCTGACGATACCTTGACCTGTGACTTCATCGTCGGCACCAACGACGGCAGCTTCGGCAACAACAGCGTGGCTGACCAACGCTGATTCGACTTCCGCAGTCGAAATACGGTGGCCCGACACGTTCATCACATCGTCGACGCGACCGAGAACCCAAAGGTAGCCGTCGTCGTCTATTTTGGCGCCGTCGCCTGCGAAGTATCGGCCCTCGAACCGGGACCAGTATGTGTCTTGATAACGTTCGCTGTCACCCCAAATTCCGCGTAGCATCGACGGCCACGGCTTTGTTATTGTCAAATATCCGCCGCCGGACGTGACGGGGTTGCCGTCATCGTCTACGAGTTCGGCTGTGACACCTGGAATCGTGTGACAGGCCGAGCCAGGCTTAGTTTCGGTCAGGCCTGGAAGGGGCGAAATCATATGGCCGCCGGTTTCGGTCTGCCACCAAGTGTCCACTACCGGGCAGTCCGACCCGCCGATATGTTCGTGATACCACACCCAAGCCTCGGGATTGATCGGCTCGCCCACGGTGCCTAGCACCCGGAGCGACGAAAGGTCATGTTTCTGAGGTTCTTCAACGCCCCACCTCATAAACATACGAATGGCAGTTGGTGCAGTATAGAGCTGGGTGACGTTGTACTTTTCGACCAAACTCCACAGCCGATCGTTGCTCGGCGTGTCAGGTGTTCCCTCATACATCACCGATGTGGCGCCGTTGACCAACGGACCGTACACAATGTAGGAATGGCCGGTGACCCAGCCGATGTCGGCCGCACACCAGTAGACATCTGTGTCGGGTTTGAGGTCGAACACATATTTGTGGGTGAACGCGGCCTGCGTTAGGTAGCCACCCGTCGTATGCATGATGCCCTTCGGCTTCGCCGTGGTGCCCGAGGTATAGAGAATGTAGAGCAACTGTTCGGCGTCCATCGGCTCGGCGGGACAGTCGTCGGATGCGTCTTGCATCAGCTCATGCCACCATAGGTCTCGCCCGTCAACGATGTTGACATCGGCGTCGCAGCGGTTGACGACAATCACGTTCTCGACAGTCGGAGCCCTGTTGGTTAATGCTTCGTCGACGGTCGGTTTCAGCAATGCCGCTTGACCTTTGCGGAACCCACCGTCAGCGGTAATCACCAGTTTGGCTTCGGCGTCCTCGCACCGGTCGGCAATAGCGTTAGAGGAGAAACCGCCAAAGATCACCGAGTGGGCGACCCCTAACCGGGCACAGGCCAACATAGCGATCGGAAGTTCGAGAATCATTGGCATGTAGACGGCAACTCTGTCGCCTTTTTCCAAACCAAGACTCGTTAAAACGTTGGCGAACTTCTTTACTTCGATGAGAAGTTCGGCGTAGGTGATCGTCTTTGTATCGCCGGGTTCACCTTCCCAAAAATAGGCGACCTTATCTCCCCGACCAGCGTCGACGTGACGGTCTAGGCAATTGGCAGAAGCGTTTAGTTGCCCGTCAGCGAACCATCGCGCATATGGGATCTGCCAATCTAGCGTTTCCGTGAATGCGTGGTCCCAAGTTAAAAGTTCACGGGCTTGCCGGGCCCAAAACGCTTCATAGTCAGCGTCGGCTTCATCGTAGAGCGACCGGTCGGCTACGTTTGCGGCAGCTTTAAACGACTCGGAAGGAGGAAACCGACGGTTCTCGACCTCAAATACTCCGATTGTCTCAGACATTGCTTCGGCTCCTCATGAGTCTTTGACTCAAACGGTGAAGCCTTTAGGGTACTAGTGACTTGCTAATTCGACGTTGTCTTTGTCTTCGTCTTCGTCGCCGTGCGACTTGCCGTGGAACTGCGAGACAATCGCAACGACGATGGCGCCGACGATAATTCCAACAACGGCAGACAGTGCGGTGTTGACGAGCCAGGCCAAGACGCCACCAATTCCGCCGACACCATTGACGGCTTTTTCGGCACCGTGGACAATGTCGTAGAGGAAATCCCAGCCAAGCTCATGAGATCCGACGATCAGAATATGACCGCCGACCCAAAGCATTGCCGCAGTTCCGATAATGGTTAACCACTTCAACAAGACGGGCATCCCGGCCACCAACTGGCGGCCAATCTTCTGAGATGATTCCGATTCCCTACTGGCGAGCGCAAGACCGACGTCATCCATCTTGACGATCAACGCCACGATGCCATAGACAACAAACGTGATAAAGACGGCAACGATAATCAGCGCTGCCGCTCGCTGGAAAAACGAGTCTTCAATTTGATCACGTAGATCTTTGAATGAGATCACCATGATTTCAGCTGACAAAATAAAGTCGGTGCGGACCGCTCCGGCAATTACACCTTTTTCGGCTTCTGTGCCCTGAATCACAACAGGAACATCACTTACATGGTGATCCTTGGCAAAGAACTTGTGGTAAATCTTCTCTGCGCCTTCAAAACAGAGGAACGTACCCCCAAACATCAAGATAATGTCGAGAACCGTTGGCCCACCGGGGATGGCGCTCAACAGCAACACAGCGGGAACAATGACGAGGAGCTTGTTGCGTACCGAACCGGTAGCGATCTTCTTGATGATCGGCAGTTCACGGTCGGCGACGACGCCCTTTATGTAGGCGGGAGTTACCGCTGTGTCATCGACGACGACACCAGCCGCTTTGGCGCTGGCTTTGCCAGATGCGGCTGCGACATCGTCAAGAGATGCGGCGGCGAGCTTCGCCAACGCAGCTACGTCATCTAGTAACCCGACTAACCCACTAGCCAATTTCTTATCCTTCTTTACACAGCGAATTCAAAGATCAAGGCTACCCGGACTCCTCGCCCACGGGAAACACCCGTGCCGATTGTTACCTGTGGGCATGTTCGTATCGGCCTTGAGGAGGATTTAGTTGTCGCTCGGGCGTGGCCTCGGGTTGGGGAATGATTGACAACAATTAGATCCTCAATCACGTTTAGCCGCTTGTTTCGACTACTTGAGATCGTGGGCCGCTTGAATAGCTGAACAAAGTTGGCTACCGATCTTTCGGAGTTCAGGCTCGGACACATTTCCTAGGCGATCTGCTAGCGATCCGCCAGGAACATATTCCATAACGATGTACGGCAAGTCGTTGTCGGACACCCCACTTGAATGAACGTCGACAATGCCCGTATGGGAGCTTAGGCGGCCGAGGGCGACGCACTCGCGTTCGAACCGGCGCTTGGTGTCTGGAGCGGTAAGCGCTCGGAATCCGACCTTAATGGCGACTTTTCGATCTAGGTTGGTCTGCCGGGCGAGCCAGACTTCGTCAAATCCGCCTGACCCATTTGCTCGATAGGTTCAAGGCCATCGAGGCGTAACGGAAACTCGGTTGGCATAGTCGGGGCTCCCTCGGCGCTGATCGGTCAGCGCACTATTGATTCTATCGACTCACCGTTCCGCTGAGGTAGGCGAGCCTGTGGGAAGTGTTGGCAGAAATACTAACACTGAGGCCGGGTGCGGGAGTCTCGTGGTAGCGTGCCTGGGTGAAAGAAGATGAGATACCTGATCTAAATCTGTTCATGGTTTGTGAACGGCTGGATAGGGCAGCAATGGCTCCGCTGCCCCAGAACTACACGATCAGAACATGTCGGCGTGATGAAGTGGACCGGTGGAAGACATTTCCCTTTGACACAGAAAAAGATGCCCAAAAATACGAGGACTTTATGTCTGAGTATGTTGATCGTGTCTACGGCGACCGGCTGCAAGAGTTCCTCGACAACACCTTCCTTCTCTGCCGAGAGGACGGGGAGCCGATCGCTACTTGTTCCTACTGGAAAGCGTATGACAGGTTCTTCACCATCCAGTGGTCCAAGACAGTAAAGCAGTACGAAGGTCGAGGGTTGGGACGGGCGCTGTTATCTCACGTAATGGATGAGTTTGCCCTGGGGGACTATCCCATCTATTTGCATACGCAACCAGGTAGCTTTCGCGCGATAAAACTGTATTCGGACTTCGGATTTTCTCTCCTATCTGGGGACCGTCTCGGGTCGAGGAAAAACGACCTCAGTGAATCACTAGCTATATTGCAAGATTTTATGCATAGCGAAGGACACAAAAAGCTGGAGATTGTCGAGCCAGATCCTGTCATTATTGACATGTTGTCAAATGAACGGTCGCCGCATTTCTGAAATAGGCGAGGAATCGGCCAGTTTGATTTACGGAGCAGCGACTAGCGCTAATGGTCACCCGACAGGCTTACGATCAGATGTGGTTTTCTCCGTCACAGATTCTGGGTCAATGGTAACCCGAACCCAACCCGTGACGCTGTTGATCACATAGACATTGCTTGCAGCCAGGACGGCCGATTGCGTAATATCCGCCTCGTTGATTGCCCCGTGGTCTAAAAGATATTGCCGAAAGGTTCCGGGTAGGAGTCCGGCGCCGACCGGAGGCGTCAGCAGTCGCCCATCTTGTTCGATCACAAGGTTGCCCCGCGTTGTCTCGGTGACCTGGCCGAGCGAATTCCAAAGAAGGACATCGTAGGTCGAGTCTCGGTCATGGGCGTGATCTATCTCGACCCGTCGAGCGATAGCTTCTTCATAGGTAGATCGGTCGGTTGTCTTGTGGTAGAGAAATTCTTCCGAGCGATCGATGGGTCGGTCGTCGAACCTCACAACATTGTGACTTGAGGCGGCAGGCGGTGTCAGGGCAAACGAGGTTTCAACGTCGGTTGTGGCCACTGGTCGCTCTTCGATCTTGATGTCGCCAGCTTCGTCGACCAGCAGTCGAATCATATGGTCGGTGGGGTAGTGGAGCCGGTCGAGAGCTTCTCGTATTTGTTCGGTATCCCGGCCTCAGGGACTGAACCGAGGTAGTTCTCTGCTTCTTTGATCGACCGGAGAATCACGATCTCGGGGCTTGGGTCGTGCTCAAACTGGCTCACGGTGTTGAAAATTTTGGCCTTCGAGCTTTTGCGGGTGCGCCATATCCAGCGCTAAAAATCGAACAGCTCAGACCAGTCACCTTCTGGGCATCCAGCGGCCATGTCGGGGCGTTGTTTCCCGTAAAAGCGAACAAACCTTGACGAGACCCGCCACAATCGACGCCACACACCCACATCAAGCACAATCAAGACGTCTGCCCGTTCGGCGTCGTCTCGTTGCACCCATCCCGGCTTCCAGTGGATATGGTCGACGTGAAAAACTGGGAGACCTGTACGGTCACCGAGCACACGGGCAAGCGTCGACTTTCCCGAACCCGGCTGACCTAGGTTCGTCACTCGTTTCATCGGGCCGAACCCAACCTCAAGTCTAGGAGGTGGCGGAGGCCTGGCGAACGGCGGCGTTAACGATGGCGGCAGCTACTGGAGTGCCGCCACGTTCGCCCATATTGGTTATCGAGATCGCCGCTAACCGGCTTTCCCACAACGCTGCCTTAGATTCTTTGGCGCCGACAAAGCCAACCGGCACCCCAACGACCGCTCTCGGTCGAACCAGCCCGGCATCAGCCAGACGAAGCAACTCAAACAGGGCCGTCGGGGCGTTACCTACGACAAATACTGCCCCGTCGGGAAATTCCTTGGCCGCCAACTCAAAAGCTTTCGCCGAACGGGTCGAACCGGCCGGCGCGACCCGAACACGATCTAAGAAGCAGAGCGTCTCGTACTTAGTGATACCGGCACGGACCATCGACGCATCGACGACCACTGGGGCGTCGGTCTGCAACGCTGAGAGTAGCGCTGCGGGAGCGCCGTCCCCTACGCGAGCCGAGTCGGCATATGACTCATCTGCTGTGGCGTGAATCATCCGTTCAATGAACTTCCGGTGCGATTCCGGTCTGTTCGATAGGTCTACCCGCTGAGCGAGTATCTGGTAGCTTTCAACTTCGATCGGATGGATGTTGTTTGAATCGGTCATAGCTCGGTGATGGCATCGACTGGGCAAACCTCGATACACAGGCCGCATCCCGTGCATAGGTCGTCGACGACGGACGGGCGTTTCGGGGCTCGTAACAACGCGCCAGGCGGGCACGTGATCAAACAGTTCCCACATGCCGTACATGAAGAATCGATCCGGACCGTATCAAACCGGGAGTTGACGCCCAGCCGGATCCCGGCGGTCGCACCCCGCAGATAGTCAGCTTTGATAGCCACGAGGTGTCACCATCCGATCGTTGATCATTTGCGTTGTCGAAGAACCAACGACGACCAGCGAGAACATGTCGACCACATCGGCGTCGAAAGTGTCAAGCGTCGATAAATAGACTTGCTCATCTGCCCTCGTGGCGTTCACTACGACGGCGACCGGTGTCGACGCTGGCCTGTGGTTCGCCAAAATTCCCATAGCTTCATCGAGTTGAGCCACACGACGTCTACTTTTCGGATTGTAAAACGCGACCGCCATATCGGCAACGGCCGCCGCCGCTACCCGCTTTAGAATATGATCCCACGGCGTCAACAAATCGGACAGACTAATCATCGCATGGTCGTGCGCTAGCGGGGCGCCCAAAATCGCCGCGCTTGCCAGACTTGCAGTAACCCCGCCGACGACGTCAACGGGCGGGTTCCCAAACTCAGGCGCACGTTCCAAAACTAGAGTTGCCATGGCAAACACGCCAGGGTCACCCGAACACACCAGTGCCACCCGTTCCCCGTCGGCGGCCCGACGCAGCGCTTCGACACAGCGGTCGACTTCGGACCCAATTGGACTTCGAACCACCACATGATGTGGCTCGTGTAAGTCTTTGATCTGGTTCACATAGTACGAATACCCAATGATGACATCGGCTGACCTGATAGCGGCGGTCGCCTGGGGCGTACGCATATCGATTGCGCCTGGACCTAGGCCGACGACCGACACCGAACCTCGAGGTGCTTTTCGGCGAGCGATCGCGACCGTTGCCGACGCCGCCTTGATTTTCTCGACGATCAGTTCTGCACCGGGACCTGCCGCTAACAACGCTGCCGCTTCGGCCACGCTCGCCGATCCGATTTCGGCCATCACAACTTCGCTTGGGTTGGGCACCTCAACGGTTGCTAACTGTTCCGCCGTGAACGAACTGACCGGCAGCCCTAAGGCGGTTATCACCGGATCGTTTACTCGCCGGTCAATGGTCGCAACCTCGGCGACACTCCGCTCGCTCAAACCAAACTGGGCTAACAACCGACGCATCAAACGGTCGGCTTCTCCGGCCGGAGCGTCAGACGATGCACCTACGCCAACGACCAACGATGGTGGGTTCAACACGACCTGGCCGGGGGCGGAAGGGACCAGCTGGTCAGTCACAACGATGAGCGCTGCTTCGTTCCGTTCGCCATCGACGTGGGCATTCCACTCGGGGGTTGGCCAATCGAGGGTTGCCACTACTGCCGGTTTCTCCCCGTCGACAATCCGACGAGTAACTCCGGCGATATCGCCCCACGTATGGAAGCCCGGCAATGTGTCGAGGGCTGTGATACCCATGCTGTCGGTGGCGGTGGTGATCACGGGTTCAGCATCGAGAATCCCGGCTACTTCGCGGGCCAGATTGTTGCCGCCTTGATGACCGCCGCAAATCGGAACAACAAATCGAGCGGCCTCGTCGACACTCACGACAACTGGGTCGGTCTTTTTCGAACCAAGCAGCGGGCTGACGAGGCGAACCGCTACACCAACCGAACAGAACAGCACTAGGCCGTCGACCCGGTTCCATTCGCGTCGCACCGCCTCAGATACCTTGCAGTGGAAATGTTCGTACGGTAGTTTACGGGCGTTCGCTTTACCCCGTTCGGTAATGGACACGCTGAGAACTGTCGCCGAGTTAGTCACGTTTTTTCTCCCCAGGCAATGAAGACTGGATTTTCTGCCTGTAGTCGCCGCCGATTAGTCGAACCAACTTCGACTGACCTGTTTATCGATAGCTGTACCATGTTACCCAAGACTTCGGCAACCTCATAGGCTGAACTCATCACGGCAAAGGTCGCGACCGCTACTCCGCCGGTGGTGAGCCGCTCAAATGCTGCTTCAAATACCTGGACTCCGCCTCCGCCGACGAAAAGCCTGTCCGGGTTGGCTAACGTGTCGAAACATTCTGGCGCCTCGCCTTCAATGGTGGTGACTGCGACCCTGGTGGCATTGCCTCGTATCCGTTCGCAGTCTTGCGGGTTTCGTTCGATGGCGTACGCCCGCAACCCGGGAGCGATCCGACAGGCTTCGATTGCGACGCTTCCGCTGCCGGCGCCGACATCCCACAAGGTAGCGGCGCCTTTCAGTTCGAGTTTACTTAGCGCAACAGCCCGCACTTCGGGTTTGGTGATCATCGACTGGCGATGCCCGAAGCCTGCTATCGGCCGGCCCCATTTGACAACGGCTTCGGGGCTTATCGGCTGGGCGTCGGTGGCCAAGACAACAACCGACAGCGGATCAAAAGTGCCGTCAGCTAACCCTTTCAAATCGGTTTCGGTGACGGTTTCGTCTGTTTCACCGAGTCGGCTACAGACCCACACATGACTGTGCGGAGCGCGAGCGTCAACCCGGGCTTGGCCGACTATCTGTGGTGGACATGCCGCCGATACCAGCACAGCAACTTTGGGGGCAGCAAGTATTGACGGCAACGCCCGAGCCAGGGTTCGGCCATGGCACGAAACAACTGAGGCGTCGTCCCACGGTATGCGAGCCCGGGCGAAGGCCAGACCAACCGATGAGGGAGCTGGATGGACGTCAACTCCCAACCCGAACCGTCCGACAAGTAGCCGTTCGATACCAAAAAAGCCGGGGTCGCCACTGGCGATCATCGTGACGCGTTGACCTTCTTGGCGGCGTTTGTCGATCACGTCTATTACTTCGTCAAGGGGGCCGAACAGCGGCAGCCGTTCGGCGGTCAGATCGGGTGCCGTTTCGTCTAACGCTACGTGGAGCCGGTCCGAGCCTATGATGACATCAGCCGTCGCGAGGGCATCCGCGGCTGCAGACCCAAACCAGGCCCCGCCATGTAGTCCAACTATTTGAATCTGAGCAGCGGCCGTTCGCTCGGCGGCCGTATGTTCGGTCGTGGTTAGCGGGTCGTTGGGCGTCGGCGTCGAAATTTCAGGCACGACAGATCTCGTTTTCTCCGGCGAAGTCGACCATAATCACCGTAATTTTTGGGTTGTGGGTGGCGTTGCCGTCGACGCCTAAGTGGCTGCGGCAGTTGAGCACAGCGCGTTCACAAAGCAGCCGCAAGGGTTCGGTGTCGTGGGCTGCCAGACATCGTTCGGCGAAGTGTCGGGCTGTGTTCGTTTCGGTTGCCGCGGCTATCAATGGTTCGGGCGATCCCGCTTCGACTGCGACGGCTGCGAGCAAGTCGGTGTCGACCTTTGACCGGTGGAAATGTGTCATCATCACCCCGGCCGCGAGTTTGGTTATTTTGCCTGCCATGCCTACGAACAGTAGGTGGTCTATGCGGTGGGACCAAGCTCGACGTAACGCTATGCCGGTGAAGTCGCCGACCTCAACAAAGCAGACGACGTCCGTTTCGGGTAGATGCTGCTGGGCCCAATCATCGGAGCGGGATCCGGTCGAGAGCACAACTTGAGGCTGGTTTTGTGCGGCGGCTACGTCGATTTGTTGGACGACACTTGCCCGGTAGCTCGCGGTCGAGAATGGTTTGACGATCCCGGTTGTTCCGAGGATCGAAATGCCGCCTTGAATTCCCAGCCGGGTGTTGGACGTTTTTTCGGCCATTTTCTGTCCCCCGGGTACCGAAATTGTGCAGGTGACCGGCCGCTCGGTGACTTCGGCGATGGCGGCCTTGATC
>CAZKEM010000014.1:0-29071 GCA_964551835.1 uncultured Acidimicrobiaceae bacterium
ATCTAGAGCCCTTTGGGCCACGGTAATAGCTCGTCTTGGTAACCGACCGACATATAGGAAACTTCGCATCGGCTCTGGAGGGTCTATTGAGGGGTCAGCCTCATAGCCGATTCTGGCAACTTCAAAGGCCTTCTCGCAAGCCATACGCAGCAGTGCTTCTGAACCCATAAATCAATTTCTCCTGTGATCGGAGGCTGCCCTTAGACGGCCGATTACACAATTACCTAGTACTACAATCGACAGAAATACTGAAAAGTTCAAAAAACTTAGCATCTGAACATTCCTGCCTACGACGATCGTTACAGCGAGCGGTTCCGAACTAGTCCGGAACCAATATGTTACAACGCTATCCAGTTATGGCAAACCAGCAACAAGCAGGTGATAAAGAGACCATAAAAAGTGGCAAAGATAGTAGGTAACTGAAGACAAATTTCCACCAATCTGCCTAAGTGCCAGCCCGGATATTACTAAAGGGCGTAATGGAGCCTAGCCCGAGTTGTTATTTCAACTAACCTGACCTGACGGTGCAACGCCGCAGGTGATCTACCTTGTCAGCTACTTGACCGCTCTCAATAACTTCCAAGGCCATAGAGGCGCCGTCCACGAGACTTTCAGCCTTGCCCGCTATTACTAGCGCGGCCGCAGCGTTGTAAACCACGATGTCTCTTTTGGGTCCCGCATCTTCGCCTGAAACAATGTCGGCGAAAATCTGAACGTTTTCTTCCCCGTTTCCACCGGCGAGCATGTCGATAGAATCTATAGGCTCCAGGCCAGCATCTTCACTAGTAACAGTACGTTCGATTATTTCGTCAGGCCCAACATCCCAAATATGCGATTGTCCAGTAAGAGTGAGTTCGTCGTAGCCCCCGCTTCCGGTAATGACCCAAGCTCGAGACACGCCAAGTGACTGGACGGCTTTGGCCATCTTGGCTCCCAACTCGACCGATGATGTTCCGATGAGTTGGTATTCGGGCCGGCCGGGGTGGACCAACGGCCCCAAGATATTAAAGACCGTCGGTATTCCTAGCTGGGTCCGGGTGGGACCTACCAAGCGCATCGCGGGGTGGAACGTTCGGGCAAAGGCAAAGCCAACGCCAACCTTACGAAGGCACCCCTCAAGCTGATCGGGCGTGATCTGAATACCAACACCAAGAGCCTCCAGGAAATCAAACGAACCAGAAGTCGATGATGCCTTTTTGTTGCCGTGCTTACAAACCTTGACCCCAGCGGCGGCAACCACAATGCTTGCCATCGTAGAGACATTTAGGGCGTGGCGGCGACGACGCGAAGACCCGCCAGTGCCTACGATGTCGACTGTTTTAGGCGGAAGACTCAACGGCTCAGCGGCGTCCAACATCGCTGTGGCAAGTCCCACCAACTCTTCGGACGTTTCACCTTTCATCCTCAGAGCAACCAGCAAAGCGGCCAACTGGGCGTCAGTAGCGCTACCGGAAAGAATCTCGGTCATCGCCGAGCGACAGTCTTCCGACGACAAATTGTCGCCCGAGACCACCCGAGCGAGAACCTCGGACCATCCACCAATCGAATCCACCGATGTCACGTTCTTGGTATTCACACGAAACACCGTACACGGCGTAGGCACGAGCCGCTGCCCTACGACCCGAGATTACCCGACCACCAGCCCATTCGAACCGCACCCCACCCAACGATCACCGACCATACGGTGTAGAATATTGCATTGGGTGAGTCGACCGGGTGACCGCAGCATCAGTGATGTTGAGGAAGGTCGGGGCTCCGTAGAACAGAGTGCTGGCTAACGGCCAGTCGAAGCGATTCGCAGGAAAGTGCCACAGAAAATATACCGCCCGTCGGCCATGCCGGCAGGTAAGGGTGAAAAGGTGTGGTAAGAGCACACCAGCGCTTGAGGCGACTTAGGCGGCTTGGTAAACCCCACTCGGAGCAAGGTCAAGATGATGGATGGGCTGTTCGTCCGACTAGGAAACTAGTCACCGTCAGGTGGACCGCACAGATGGATGGTCATCACATCGAATTCGGCAACGAACCGATGCACAGAACCCCGCCTACAGGTCAACTCACCCAACCTGGCCTCGTAGGGGTTCCTATCTGAACACAGATCTGTCTAGTTGGCCAAAGCGGATCATTCGAGTGAGATTTTCTTTATCCCCGAGGCCGTAACGCTTGAACGCCCACCAGCCAACTACCAGCCCTAAACATTCGAGCAATACCCCGACTACCGGCTTAATCGTCGCCTCGGGAATCGAACTGTCGCCAAGGTCAAACCCGAATGCAGGCCAGAGGAGCAGCTCATCAAACCTCCACGTTCCATCCAACACGATGTGAACAAACAGCCCGATCGGGATGCCGAGCAAACGACGACGAACTAAACGACGATTGATGGTCCCCAACATTACGACCGTCAGCACAACCAACGGACAGACCATCGTATGGAGATACAGGGGTATTGGGGACACCAGTTCGATTACTGGGAGGACTGCGCCGAGGGCGACAACTCGAAGATCCATCATTGGGCTACGAAAGACCTCTGCGACCAACACCGGCGCCAAAACTATGAACCAAATGAACATGGACTAGCGAACCAGCATTCTTCCGCATTCTTCGCAAGTAAAGATAGCGGAATCCTCAAGCCGATCGATCTGGTCAAGAGCGACTGCCGACAGTTGGATATGACAGCCGTCGCAACTGCCGTTTGCCAACGTTGCTACTGTTACCCCGTCGTAGAGAGGGCGCAGTTTCTCATATTGATCAAGGAGTTTGGGATCAGAGGCGCTGACCCGCTCATCACGTTCAGTGGCGCAGTGTTTAAGTTCGGTCGAAATTCCTTCGAGCGCTTCGGCGAGCTGGGCTTCCGTCGAGGCAACATCGCTCTCGGCGGCGTTGAGTTGAGTCCGGGTTGCCCTTTCGATCACTCTCAGGTTGTCGGCCTGGTCCATCAACTCGAGCAACTCATCTTCGAGGTCGTCTTGTTTTGCTTGGTATCCTTGAACTTCTTCTTCGAGAGCCAAGAGTTCGTTTGCCGCCGTCACCATGCCGCTATAGAGTTTTGTCTTTGAAGCCTCCTGTTTTGCCTCCAACTCGGCGACCCGATGTTGTAGTTTGCGCTGGGCGCTGTCATTTTGTTCGAGGGCCGATACGGCAGCGGCCGCCTCAGCCTTCTTCGTCTCGGCATCGGAGGTCGTGTTAGCCAACTGGGTGCGTAGTTTGTGGTTTGTGTGCTGGTGGTTGAGCTGAAGAATTTTGATATCCGTTGCCTGCAACTCGAGAATTTTTTCGTACAGCGACGACGTCATGGCTTTAGCCTAGCCTGGGGCAACAGGCGTGGTTGGTGGCGTTGGATCTGGGTCTTCTACCTCAGGGCCTTCCGGCTCATCGTCGTCATCGTCATCGTCATCGTCGTCGTCCGCTCCTGGCCTACGCAAACAATCGGGACGACCATCGCCGTCACTGTCGACCATGACAAGGGCGCCAGAGCCACCCCTTGAGCCACAAAAATCTACTTCGCCCTCGACTCGCAGAAAATTCGAACCTCTGCCACTCGGCTCCGGATCTGCGAATGCTCTAGGTTGAAGGTCTTCATGGATCTTTCCCATAAAGTCGCCCCAGATTTTGGCTGGAACTCGACCGCCTTCTTGAAGCTGCCCCTCCAAGATGACCCGTTTTTTGAGATCAGGGTGCCCGACCCAGACGGCGGTCGCGTAGTATTCGGTATAGCCCACGAACCAAACGTCTTCATTGCCCTGGGCTGTTCCCGTCTTGCCAGCTGCCGGATGACCGTTCATTCGTTGGGGAACTTGGTGACGCCCAGTCCCGCTCACAACGTTACCTTCGAGAACTTCGGTGATCTGGCGGGCTGTCTGGACTTCAAGGGCCTTGGTCGGGGCCTCTTCGTGCTCGTAGATAATGTTGCCCTGGGAGTCCTCAACTCGTTCGATGTACCACGGTTGATTGAGCATTCCATCATTGCCCATGGCAGCGTAGCTACTTGCCATCTCGATGGGGTGAACCTCAAAGACGCCTAATGGGAGCGACGGGAACGGTTCCATCGGGGCCGTAACGCCCAAGCGACGGGCGACTTTAATCACTTCCTCGTTGCCGACAATCTGCCCCAGACGGACAAAGCCGCAGTTGCTGGAGACTTTGATCATGGTGTCCACCGACGAGACTCCTCGGCTTGCACCGCCAACGGTGTAGGCTTCGGACGAACCAGGATTGTCGAAGGTACATGGACTGTCCCCTCTGACTTGGTCTTCAGGCGTAAATCCGTTTTCAAACAACGCTGCCATAACGAACGTTTTCATGGTCGACCCTGGCTGACGCAGGCCCTGAGTCGCCAAGTTGAACTGGTCTTTCTGGAATTCAGGGCCGCCTATGAGGGCCCGAACCGCGCCATTGTGGGTATCAAGCGTGGCCATCGCCATCGTGAAACCTTCGTCGTTTTCTGGCAACACTTCAGCTCGTGTCTCTTCAGCTTGAGCTTGAGCCGCCGGGTCTAAGGTCGTGTAAATCTTCAAACCACCGCGGTAGACCATATTGAAACGCTCGGATCCATCGCCACCGAGAATGTTCTCGTCGTTCAGCAAGGCTTTCAACGCCTCTCGAACGAAATAGTCGGTTGGCTGGGTTGGGGGGCCTTGACGGTCAGCAGGCAGCGACTCAGCTTTGTACTGTTCGGCTTCATCTTCCGTTATCAGACCCACAGCAGCAAGCCGGTTTAGGACTACCGCGCGGCGCTCTCTCGCCGCCTCGGGGTTTAGCGTCGGGTCGAAGCCTGTCGGGTTTTTCACCAAACCGGCTAACAGGGCGGCTTCCGCCCAGCCCAATTCGGCGGCTTCATCATAATTCCAGTAGGTTTCAGCGGCTGCTTGGACCCCATAGGCTCCAGAACCAAAATAGACGGTGTTCAGGTAGCGTTCGAGAATTTCGTCTTTGGTCATTTGCCGTTCTAGACGAAGCGCAAAGAAAGCCTCGGTGGCCTTTCGGTCGAGGCTTTGCTCATTGGTTAGAACCGAATTTTTGATGAGCTGCTGGGTGATCGTCGAGCCGCCCTGTTCGATGCCGCCTGCGCTGACATTTTCGACAAAGGCCCGGAGGGTGCCACGGTAGTTCAGTCCGTCGTGGGAATAGAAGCTGGCGTCTTCCACGGCGAGAATTGCGTCGATGACCGTCTGGGGAACAGCATCCAAATCGATTGGCTCTCGGTTCTCTTTATCTTCCAAGAGCGTCAAGAACTGACCATCGGCAGCGTACATAGACGAGCGCTCGGCTAGTGTATTGAGCTCCACGTCAGCGGATTCTCCTGAACTAGCCGAAAGAGCCACACCAACTTGTGGCACGGTCGCAAAGACCGTAACAGACGCGATGAGGGCCAAGGCGACCATCATGAGCCCAATCGAGCTGAGTCTTTTGATTAGTTCGAGGCGACGAATCACGAACCCATTCTAGTCAACCATGGACGTTCTCGCCCGTCTACAACCCAGTCAGGTATCCATAAATGTCCGAATCGTCATCTAGGCCGTAGTGCTGGCTACCCAGGTCCCTCGAACAGCTTTCCAGCGACACTAGCCAGCGACGAAAACACTGCCCGAGCTGGCCCGGCTGGATCTTCGCCAACGGCAACCGAAAGTCCAATGAGCGGAGCCTCATCATCGTCGAGCACTACAACCATATTGACCGCGTATTGTTGAAGCGAGACTTGGCCGGCGTAGGCAACCGTGCACGGCACATTACACAGAGCGGCCGCAGCAGCCGCCGTTGCGAGCGGCCCCGAGGATGACTCCCGGCGAGCCGTTCGCCGCTCTCGCCCAGAAGAAATGGCGACTTCAGCGGTCACGCTTTGGTGAGCTTGCTGGAGCAACACCGAAATATCAGGGTCAGTTTCGTCCGACCGTCTGTTGCCAATCGCCACGGACACAGATCTCAAGAAGCGACTAAGCGTTCGCTGCTCGGCGACGTCAAACAAGTCTGGCCGAGTCACGACAACAGCAAATGGCTGGTCGAATCGTTGACTGCACACCCAGAGGCATCGATGCGCCAGCGAGATCTGCCTGTACCCGGTCTCTGCCGACAGAGCCGACCATAACCTTCCTGATATTTCTAACGAATTAGGCGCTAAATGCGACCAGTTCGGCGGTAAATGAGTTGAAATAAGCGATACCGGACCGGAGGCTTCTGCAGTCGCAAGCCAGACGCTTTCCGCTCCGAACTTTGATGCTAAAACCCCCACTGCAGTGTCCGCGACAAACTGACGAATTTCGCGTACCGGTTCTGCATGATGACCGCCGATCAACTGAAGTAGTCTCGAGTCAGCTTCAGCCACGAGAGCATCACCCAAAATCCCGTCTAAACCCCTTCCAAGACCGCTATTACTGCGATTCGTTAGGCCAGCGAGCGATGACCGAATGCCCGGGGCACGCGTCGTTGTTGAGCGGGTTTTGACGTCCGATGCTTTCGACTTACCTTGCGATACTTCGGGCGGCGTGTTTAACAAAGGGGAAGCGGAAGGTTCGATAGAATGACACTACACGGAACGGCCGATATATTCGACCTATTTATCAGAATTTGTGTATAGCTATTAGGTTGTTGAACTATCAATATACCGAGGGCTATTTACACCTAATTATGGATGCATGTTCACGAATAATGCGGCGCGTCAACTATCTTTAAAGGGAAGTTGTCCTCGTCGTGTTGGTGGGCCCGGTGGGGCTCGAACCCACGACAAAGCGATTATGAGTCGCGTGCTCTAACCAACTGAGCTACGGGCCCCAACATCGAACGGCACCGGACAACCGCAGGTGCACTACTCGAGTGACCAGTCTAGGGCCTATCAAGGCCTTATGCTGATTAATCTGACGGTTCTTCTAATAGAATGCGGGAGAGGAAGCCCTGATGCGCACCGAAGACCACGACAAACCGAAAAACCAATACCTGCCTGAGCGTTTTGGGCGATACATCGTCAACGACCGCATAGGCCTTGGTGGCTTTGCGTCGGTATATTCGGCTCTGGACCCAGAGCTCAACAGCACGGTGGCCGTCAAGGTTCTCGCAGACAATCACAGCGCCGACAATGAAATTCGACGACGCTTTCTAGAGGAAGCCCGAGTCGCTCGACAAATCGCGAGCGACCGCCTGGTCAATGTTTACGATGTTGGACAAACTGACGATGCCAGACCATACGTCGTCATGCAACTGGCCGATCGCGGCACGCTTGGTGACAGACTCGCCGAGGTCATGGAGCCCACGGCCCGAGACCTGCGAATACTAATTTCGGAAATGTCCACTTGTTTGAAGGCGATCCACGACCGAAACATCGTTCACCGGGACATCAAGCCATCAAACCTTCTATTGATATCACTTCAAGGAAATCCTGAGGACACCTCCGGTGCACTCATTCGCACCGATGAGCGCGTCGTTCTCGCTGACTTCGGCCTAGCGCGCGACATCTCAGGTGGCGTGTCGGGTATGACCATTGCCGGCGGAACCGCCGGATACATGGCGCCTGAACAACTACGTCCCGATGGCCAACCCGATCGACGCGCTGACCTTTATGCCGCTTCTGCCATCATCGCGGCGATCGCTTGCGGCGTACATCCGGAACGTCTAAATCTCGCCGAGAGCGATCTGCCGAACAGCTTGAAAGAGGTACTTACGGCACAGCTCTCGATTGACCCAGACGACCGGCCGGACTCAGCCACGGCCTGGAGCGAGCAGCTCCTTGAAGCATTCGACCATCACCAGGTTCAAGAAACCGCAGAAATCCAACAGGCCGATGTCGATGAAGCTTTGGCCGAGATTGAGTCGTGGAATCCACCCTCACAACCACCAGAACCGGTCATAATCCCCCCACGGCCGCCAGCGAACTCCTGGAATCCGCCTCAGACCACCAGCGGAGGTTCGTTTCAGGGGACTTCGGACCAGTATGCCAACAACTATGCGCCTCATGGGTTTTCTACACCGCAAGCCGGCGAGTCGAACTACGTTCAACACAATTCAGGCCAAGCACCTGGTAACCCATCCGCGTCAGTCGGCTTCATGCGAGGCATAGTCGGCCTATCCGCTTCGTTTGTCCTGCTCTATCTGTTAGTACTGATCGCCTTCCTCATTGAGGGCGAGGCAGGGGCCGCCACAAAACTCGGAATCGCTATCGCGACAATCGGACCCATGGTCTGCTTCTTCCTCGGCATGCGGTACCTGTCATGGCCTCGGGCCAGAAACTGAGCCAAAAAGACTGCAGCGATTGCAGAACCCCGACGATCTAAACCACGCCGATTCAACGATGTTCAGGTTCGGGTGTTCCCGCCTCTAGTTCGAAGCTCCGGGGGTGGGGCTCGAACCCACGACAAGCGCATTAACAGTGCGCTGCTCTGCCAACTGAGCTACCCCGGATTGCGAATTCCGAGCATAGCAAGCCTTTGGCTTTTCGAGGTCATATTATTCGATTCTTCAACTACTTTGAAGAACTTTTTTTCTCGAGCCAGCGAAACCCTTGAAACATCATTCGAGAAAATCTCGGAGCTGGTCGCTCCGAAGCGGATGGCGCAACTTGGCTAACGTCTTAGATTCGATTTGGCGTATCCGTTCCCGCGTAACCCCAAACTGCTTTCCAACCTCTTCCAATGTTCGGGGACGACCGTCGGTCAAGCCAAACCTCAACCGGACAACTTCAGATTCTCGATCGGTCAGATCGTCCAGGACATCTTTTACCGCCTCTGACATGAACTTGCGGGCAGCCTGATCGATCGGCGCCTCAGCGCCGTCAGGAATAAAATCGGCCATAGATGTGTCGCTCTCGTCACCGACCGGCGTATCGAGCGACAACGGATCCTGCGATGCTATTTGCAGAATTTCACCAACTTTGTCTTCGGTTAAACTAACTTCGTTCGCTATCTCGGCCAACGTCGGTTCTCGTTCAAGTTTCTGGCTCAGATGACGCTGGGCCCGAATCACCCGATTTATCGACTCGACCATATGCACGGGTACGCGAATGGTCCTCGATTGGTCGGCGATCGCCCGACTAATCGCTTGGCGGATCCACCACGTTGCATAGGTAGAAAACTTGAAACCCTTAGAGTAGTCGTACTTCTGAACCGCTCTCATAAGGCCAAGGTTGCCTTCCTGAACCAAGTCGAGGATTGGCACACCACGATTCATGTATCGCTTCGAGATGGACACCACAAGCCGGAGGTTCGCCGAGGTCAATTCCTGGCATGCCCGTTCGCCGTCCGCGATTTTCCGGCGGAATTTTCTTTGCTCGTCAAAAGGCAACGTCTTCCAACTATTGCCATCACCGGTTAAGAGGTCGGCCGACTTCGCAGCTGCTTCTGCTCCCGCTTCGATTCGCTTAGCGAGATCTACCTCTTCCTCCGCTTTAAGTAGCGGAACTTTGCCAATTTCTTTCAGGTACATGCGGATCGGGTCGGACGAGCTCGACGCCTGTGCCATCGCGGCTGCTGCGATTCTGGCGGGGTCCGCACGGCGACGCAACTTTCGACGCCCTTTGACTTCCATATTTGCCAGCTCGGAGTGCGGAATTGCCTGCTCATCGAACGGGATCGAATTTTCAGTCAAGAACTTACGAACTTCAGCCAGGACGACCAACGTTAATTCAACTCCAGGCATCACGGCCAGAACGTCGTCTACGACCAGCGGACGGCCTGCCCGCGCCCGCACAAGGAGGCGCTGTCGGTGCTCTTCACTAAATTCAGTTACATTCAGCACAGGCTGATCACTCAATCGACATCCCCTGATTCTTCTTGTATCCAGGCTAACAATGCTTCGACAGTCGAAGACTTTTTCTTGACATCTCTCAGATCTTCAAGTCGATATTTGAACCAATTCATCTCTTGGTTTAACTCCGAGAATCTCTCACTAGAAGCGCTAACGCTTCTGGCTTCGACCCGACAAAGATCAATTTGTGTCGCTAGGTAACGCTCCCAGAGTAGCCCGGCAACATCAATCGGATCCGAACTTGTGTCTTCAACAGAAAGACGTTGCAACAAGTCGCCAACTTCAGGACCCCCTTCCGCTATGGCGGTGTGCAGTGTCGGGTGTCTCCCTGTCAACTCATAGACTAACGCAGAACGCTCGTCTGTGAACAACTCCAAGTCGACAAATTTGCGGATGTCGTCGCCCTGAACAGCTAACTTGAGGGCTTCGTATTCACGATGGTTTGCATTCCAATCATCGTTGGGTGCCTTTGATCGAGCTCCCAGAGCCGACCTGGTTACACGACCGAAACCGTCCCCAGCGTCTTGTTTAGATCTCGAGGCCAGCGTCTTTAGCCGCTCACGGGCTAAACCCTCATCCAGACGGCATTTAGCAGCTATTTGAAGCACGTATTGGTCACGTACCAGCGGTTCTGGGTGCTCGACCACAAGCTCAAACGCTTGATCGACGGCTCTGACCCGGCCTTCGGCGGTAGTTAGGTCGGCGGCAACAAGAACGCGATTCACTTGAAAGTCGAGAAATGGTCTCGCTTCAGTGACAGACTGCCGCAGAAGTTCAGGATCTGATTCCGCAAGCGAACCCGGATCGACGCCAGGTGGCAAGGCGGCTACATATACGTCGAGATCATAAGATTTTTCCCATTCATAGAACCGGGCGGCCGCGTTCTGTCCGGCGGTGTCAGCATCGAAGGCTAAAATGACTCTTCGACCAAACCTGCGAAGGATCTTCACATGGTTCTCGGTCAAGGCAGTTCCACAGGTTGCTACCGCGGTCATCAGCCCGGCTCGTCCGAATCCGATCACATCCGTGTAGCCTTCGCAAACCAGCACATGGTCGGCTTTGACAATATCGTTCTTCGCCCAGTTCAGCCCGTAAAGGATACTACTTTTGCTGTAGACGTCCGATTCAAACGAGTTCTTGTATTTAGGCCCGTCACCATCAGGCAGTTTTCGACCACCGAACCCGACCGGGTTATTCTGGGCATCAAAAATCGGGAACATAATACGAGCTCGAAATGCGTCCTGGGACCGGCCTGCCTTGTTGGTGAAACCTAGGCCTGCATCTTTCAGATCTTTGTCACTCAAGCTGAGGTTCTGGCAAAGATCGTCCCAACTGTCGGGCGCCCAGCCGATTTGATACTGTTCGACAACTTTACGCTCATACCCTCGCTGCCGCAAGTAACTACGAGCTGGACCGGCGTCTTTGCCCTTAAGTAACCGACTGTGATACCAGTCCACGGCCTCGCCAATTGCCTCGATAAGCCGTTGACGGCGTTTACGACTTTCCCCTTGACCTGCGTCGGTGTAGCGGAGCGTCACCCCTGATTTCTGTGCCAGTCGTTCGACTGCGCCAACAAAGTCGAGCTGCTCTTTGTCCCGCAAGAACGAGATCGCGTCGCCCTTAGCCGCGCAGCCGAAACAGTAATACAGCCCCTGCTCGGCGTTGACCGAAAACGATGGGGATTTCTCGGCATGGAACGGGCACAGACCAGAAAAACGGCGACCAACCCGCTTTAACTGGGTGTACTGAGAGATAATGGCAACGATGTCCGTCGCTTCCCTCACCCGAACGATATCTTCGTCAACGATACCCACAAGGTCTAACGTTACCGCCGACAACCCACGAGCGGATGCAACAAAGCGTTGTTACACCAGTCGCTCAGTAAACCATTTCTCAACATCGACGATCGGAATTCGGACTTGTTCCATCGTGTCGCGGTCACGGATGGTTACCGCATGGTCTTCTAGGGTGTCGAAATCGATGGTCACGCAATATGGAGTACCGATTTCATCTTGGCGCCTGTAACGCTTGCCAATAGCTTGTGTCTGATCGTAGTCGCACATCCAGCGTTGTGAGAGACTCTCAAAGATCTCTTTCGATGGTTCAGCGAGGGCCGGTTTCTTCGATAACGGCAGGACAGCAATTTTGTAGGCCGATAGCCGGTGATGGAGACGCAGAACAGTACGGGTTTCATCGTTGACCGTCTCTTCGTGGTATGCGTCCATCAGAAACGCCATCATCGTCCGGGTAGCGCCGGCGGCGGGTTCAATCACATGCGGCGTGTATCGACTATTGGTTGCCTGGTCGAAGAAATCTAGCTTTTCGCCGGAATGTTTCGCATGTTGGGTCAAGTCGTAGTCACCGCGGTTGGCGATTCCTTCGAGTTCGTCCCAACCCCACGGAAATTCGTATTCGACGTCGCTGGTCCCAGACGAATAGTGACTCAACTCATCGTCGTCGTGGGGCCGAAGCCGTACCTTTTCGGCCGTCATGCCATGGTCGATATACCATTGCATCCGCTCGTCACACCAGTAGTCGTACCATTCATCAGCTTCGGCTGGAGGGACAAAGAACTCCATCTCCATTTGTTCGAATTCTCGGGTTCGGAAAACAAAATTTCCAGGAGTGATTTCATTGCGGAAACTCTTGCCTATTTGAGCGATACCAAACGGTGGCTTCTTTCTGCTCGTATTCAGGACGCCCGCAAAGTTGATGAACATTCCTTGTGCCGTCTCAGGACGCAAATATGCTACCGCAGCAGAGTCCTCGACCGGCCCCGCCTGAGTCTTAAACATCAGGTTGAACTGGCGAGGCTCGGTGAACTCACCGGTTGTCCCACACGTTGGGCATGTCGTCGGGTCTTCGAGTTTGTCGAGACGGTGCCTGGCTCCGCAACTCTTACAATCGACGAGTGGGTCACTAAAATTCGATAGGTGGCCGGATGCTTCCCAGACAGCTGGCGGTGACAGAATCGATGCATCTAGACCCACGACATCGGGGCGCAACTGCACCATCGAGCGCCACCACGCGTCCTTAACGTTGCGAAGCATGAGAACGCCAACGGGGCCGTAGTCATAGGTCGAACGAAAGCCTCCATAGATCTCAGCGGAAGGAAATACAATACCTCGCCTTTTTGAGAGGTTTACAATCTTGTCGAACAACTCCGATGATGCCATGACGACGCAGGGTAACCGACCTTTTAGCAGCTGTGAGGGATTGACCGAAATTGCAAAGATCCCGACTATTAGGGTTGGCTTATTTGACGTTGTTCAAGACATCCTGTGACTTGAGACGACGCTCGAGATGCTGTTCGACTATTCCTGCTGAAAGCGTCTGAAGCTCCAGGGCGACATCCGGGGGCGTTGTATCTAGAACATGTCGAACCCGACCTTGAAAGATGGCTGCTAAACAACGTCTGGCTTCATCGCTGAGCTGATGGCCTCGTCGGCAGGCTCCGCACAACGTACCTCCCTCGTGGAGGGCAAACGCCACCAGTGGACCTGCGATGCCGCAAACGACGCATCGATCAACCACCGGTTGCACTCCTTCAAGCGTCAACATCTTGGCGATAAAGGCAGTCACGACCAGACCGTTTTTAGTCCGATCCAGCTCTGTCGCGGCGCCGACTGTGAGTTTGTAGAGCGCAGTATTCGACTCGCCTTCAATTCCGATCTGGTCGACTACTTCCAACACTGTGGACAGTTTGCTAAATAGCTCTAGATCACTGCGGGCTGCGACAAGCGGGACCTTACGTTCGGCTTGAGTCACGATGTCCAAATTTCTGCCCTCGTATAGTTGAAGACTTACGATCGATGCGGGTTCTAACAATGACCCAAACTTGCTCTTTGTTCGACGGACACCTTTAGCTACCGCGCGTATCTTGCCGCGCCCTCGAGAATAGAAGTTCACAATCCGATCGGCTTCACCTAACTTGTATGTTCGAAGCACGATCGCTTCGTCGCGGTAGAGAACCATCAGCAAACCACCAGGGCAACCGTGACCTCGGCGCGCACTAGCTGCTCAATCCGCCGAATCGCCGATTCCGAAGTTGGAATTCTTTCACAGCAGCAAAAAGGTGATCCCGACGCATATCGGGCCAATACGTGTCGAGAAAAACTAGCTCTGCGTAAGCTGACTGCCAGATAAGAAAGTTCGACATCCGATACTCACCTGACGTTCGGACCCAAAGGTCAACATCGGGCATCTCTGGGTCATACAATTCGGCGGCCAGACGTTCTTCAGTAATTTCGGATTCGCTCGCACCGTCGATGACCAACTTTCGACAGGCGTCAACGATCTCGGACCGGGATCCGTAGTTGAAAGCAATTGTCAAGGTCAGCTCTGTATTGTTTGCTGTCAATTCGGTCGATTCGTCCATCTGACGTTTGAGCCGTTTCGGTACCCGCCAATCCTGCCGACCGATGAAACGAATCCGGACCCCCATCTCGTTCAGGTCATCACGGTGCCTAACCAAAATTGACTCGTTAAACCGCATCAGGAACTGGACTTCATCGACGGGGCGACGCCAGTTTTCTGTGGAGAATGCATATACAGTCAACCAACCGACGCCGAGTTCTTTTGCCCCTTTAACAACGTCGAGTAACGCCTCTTCGCCGGCTGAGTGTCCGTCTGTCCGCTTCAATCCACGAATCTGGGCCCAACGTCCATTACCGTCCATGACGCACGCTACATGCGTCGGGATACGGTCGGAATCCAGGCTGTGCTCAGTTAAATCCATCTCTTCAAACGGTACACCAAATGTGACAGATCCAGGTCTGGCAATTGTCAACAAATGCCTGGCTGCAACATCATCCAGCTAGCCTGCGACCTTCTTGCTAGTTACCTCGAACGCGTACTCTTTGTCGTCAGTAACCTAGTTTGCTGTAGTCATTTTGTAGCGGTCGACGTGCACGCTGGGTTTCGCTGGTTGACCACTGAAGGACGCTTCCGGACTGTAGAATTCCGATGGTTAGGTCGTAGGGCTGAACGCTTCACGTTTATGGCAGAGGTAATGCCAGAAACTCGCCTCCGAACCTTGGTTGGTTCGAGCCTCGGCAAATCAACAACGTAGGTATTCGAGGCCTTTAGCGGTGCGATCTTGAACTCCGCCGAAGTCGTCAATCGGTCGAGCTTCTGGGAGGGCAAGACTGGGCTCGAATTTACTATGTCGTCGGTGCAAGACCTTGCGGATAACGAAGTTCTCTGAGCAGCTCCTAACGATCGCAAGGCCACGGGACCAATCAAAAGCGACCTTTGAAGGTTCGCAGAAGCGTCCGGCAAGTTGTCGATGTAGGAGAAGGCCACCCACCCGACAACTCCGATGCTAACTACAATTATGACTGCCATCGCGGCTGCTATTTTGTCTCTCTTGTACAGCTCGAACACATTGGCAATCGACGCCCCCCAGTCTTTCCTTGTTGCCGATTGGCCAACCTCGACCGACTGCGCGTCGTTCACGACCTTGGTTCTTAATGTCTGGATACAGGGCAGGTCAGAAGACACCAACGACGGAGATACCTTTGGTCGAACTTCCTCCAAAAACGCGCCAAGACCCGGTCCGGGGTCTCCATCTCGGGACTCTTCGAATTGATCCCACAAGCGAGATTGAGCCGAGGGGCTACCGCTCCCGGCAATAGTCTCAGAGGTTTTACCCTGTGAGAAACCACTCCCGGCAACAGTCGCAAGTTCACTTCGATCTTTCTGTTGTACGTTCTTCGAACGACCTGACTCTTCGGTCGGCACATCAGCGTCTTCGGCTTCGTTCCAAACGGCGAACCTAGTCTTGAGAAACGCCTTTGTCACCGACGATACGCGATCCCACCGTTCGGAGAGCGGGTTCTCGATATTGCCGGCCTTCGGATCTGGATCGACAACAATTCGTCCGCCGTTACTTGTTACGCTAATCGGGTCAGACGTGGTGTTCGGCTCAATGTCGACCTTGGGTCGATCGAAGAAGACAAACCATTCCTCACACGAGTCCTTCGTGTTCTCCTCAACTTCAGCTCGATTGCTTAGAACATCGGAAGTCGCTATCGCTGACCGAAGTTCGAGATGGGCCAGATCGATCTCGGACTCCTGAGTAAGCTCGATCGCTTCGCCCAGACCGAAGTCCGATTCAATCGAAGCGGAAGACTCGAACCCTTTTGGATTGTTCGGTCCCGGGAACCCGTCGGCCAAAACCGGAGGTTTATCGATCTCACGCGTATTCGACACTTCGTCGGCACCTCGATCGGGAGCCTTGATCTTCTGACCGGCGTCCACAAAGTCAAGCAGCGCTTCGGTGAGCGAAGCGGCCTCATCCTGGTTAAGGAAGTCGGTTATGGCGGGTTTATCAGCGTGCGGCGGCGAGCTAGTCATGGAAACCATCCAAATTTCTGAAGCGGAAATAGCATACTAATTCATGCCATTCCCAGGATGTCAAGCGCTACGAAAAGATATAGCTGCAACTAGTTGGTAGTCCAAACAATTTCGTCGCTTCGCCTAAGTCCAAAACAACAAGCTTCGCTAGCCGCTGGCCTGCTAATATCCGAAGTCTTCGACTGAGGCGCGGTCCTGTTGCCAGTTCTCAGCGACCGACACGATCAACTCAAGAAACATTCCTTTTGGCAATTGTTTTCGAACCCGAATACCGACGTTTTTTAGCATCTCGCCGCCCTTGCCAATCACGATTCCCTTTTGAGAGTTGCGTTCAACAAGAATTTCAACTCGAACTCTGGGCGGTTCCCACTCCACGACGCGCGTCGCTATCGAGTGCGGAAGTTCTTCTCTCATCTCATGAAACAACTGCTCGCGAACCAACTCGGCGACCCACTGAGTCTCGGGCAGATCTGAGGTCATATCCTCTGGATACCATCTTGGACCATCGGGCATACGGCTCGCTAAATGGTCCACGAGAACCGACACGCCCTTACCAGTCCACGCCGAAAGCGGGAAATACTCATCGAAGCCGAGCGCTGAAACCTTAGTGAGCTCCGACGCTACTGCCGCCGGTTTCATACCGTCAAGTTTGTTTAGGATCAAGATGGTCTTCGACACATCCATCCGATCAGCCAGAAAAGCATCACCCTTACCGAACCCAGAAGCCGCGTCTATAACAAGACAGTTGATATCGACGTCGGAGTAGACAGAACGAGCCGTATCATTCAAACTCTCACCCAGCGCCGACCTCGGCTTCGAAATGCCTGGCGTGTCAACAAACACGATCTGCAGACCAGGCCGATGCAACACTCCCCTTATCTTATGCCGGGTGGTTTGAGCTTTGTTCGAAACGATGCTCACCTTCGAGTCAACAATTTGATTCAGCAGCGTTGATTTACCAACATTGGGGCGACCGGTGAACGACACAAAACCCGACCGGTAGTCCACGTCGGGGTTAGGTTCATTCGACATTGGCTTGTTTCTCAACTGATCCAGCGTTTATTCTGACGACTAAAACCCTGGTAATTCGACGCCCCTGAAGTCGTTCTACCCGAAGCTCATATCCGTCCACGTCACATGACTCTCCCCGTTTCGGAACGCGTCCGAACCGGTCAAAGACGAGCCCGGCAACGGTGTCCCAATCACCTTCTGGCAACGCAAGACCCGCTAACTCATTCAGTTCGTCGATGGCGATTCGACCATCCACACGAAGCTTGCCGTCGGTTTCGCGTTCGACCAACGGTTCTTCGACATCGTATTCGTCGACAATCTCGCCGACAAGCTCCTCAAGCAGGTCCTCGATCGTGACAAGGCCAGCGACCCCACCATATTCATCGATCGCGATCGCCATGTGAAACTTCTCTTCCTGCATTTCTCGCAGCAATGCCGAGACCCGTTTGGTTTCAGGAACATGCCGAGCTGGCCTAAGAAGCTGCTCAATTGATTCTGCATCTCGCCCATCGAGCTCGGCCCGGATCAGGTCCTTTACATAAACCAGGCCAGCAACATCGTCGGGTCCGTTGCCTAACGCTGGAAGCCGTGAGAACCCCGCAGATGAGGAAGTCTCCAGGGCAGCGCCAACTGACGCCACCTGGTTGACGGCAAGAATATCTGGACGTGGAACCATCACTTCTCGCACGATGGTGTCCTTAAATTCGATCGCGGACTGTATTAGGTCTCGTTCATCTTTTTCCAGTACAGATTCTTCAACGGCTGCGTCGGCCAAAGCTATGAGCTCTTCGGCCGGGGAAAACGGCCCCATCCCGAGGCCACGACCGGGGACCACCATATTTGCCACACCAATTAGACCCCTCACGACCGGCTGCACAGGCCAAAGCCGTAATAGAATCAGGACCGGTCCGGCCATCAATAACGCCCACCGCTGCGGGTTTAGGATCGCCAAGGTTCGTGGGACGGCTTCGGCGACGACGAAGACGACACAAATGTTGATCGCCAACACCACCAATATCCACTGCCAAGGGAGCCAACGGACAGCCAACAATGCTACCGTCGTTGTCTGCCCGGTTTGGCTAACCATCGCCAGAAGCCGCAGAAACGTGCTGGCCGCCCTCGGCTCGCCTCGCAGACGACGCAAACTCTTCTCCTGCTTGGGTCGTCCGACTTCCTCGACCTCAGCATGATTCTGGCTAACTAGCCGAAAAGCTTCTTCGGTGGCGACAGCTGCTATCGAAACCAGCACCAGGATGACGGTCAGAGCAAGAGCAATTCCCTCGACTAGGTCGATCGATACCATCAGCCAGGTACGCCTTCGGGATGGTCAAACCCATATGAGGACAAGTAACGTCGTTCTTTGACTTGCATAGTTTCCCGTTCTTCGTTGGTCAGGTGGTCGTGACCGATCAGATGCAATGCGGCATGGATCGTCAACAAACAGAACTCACCATCGATAGACCCGACATGACTCGTTGCTTGGGAGGAACAAATCTCGGGACAGATGACAATATCGCCTAGTTGGACGGGAGGACTGTCAACGCCTTCACTAACACGCTCGACTTGACCGGCCGCCAGTTGCGGCGCATCCATAGGGAAGGCTAAGACATCGGTAGGGCCGCTACCGCCCATGTGTTTAACATTGAGTTCTGTGATTGTTTCTGGCGTTACGAACAGGAGGTCGACGTGTCCATCCGTGACGCCCTCGCCTCGAAGCGTCGCGGCAGCGACATCGCCCCAACGGTCAGGGTCAGCCAGCTCAAGCCCAGAGTGGTCCTCCACTGAGACAGTGACCTCGCGGCGCGCTACGGACAACGAGTGAGCCAATGGTTACTCATGATGGGAGTAGGCGTCGACAATTTCTTGCACGATCCGGTGACGAACGACGTCTTTGGACGTCAGTCGTTGAAACGAGACGTCATCGATCCTGCCCAAGATCTTTTCCAAACCTCCAAGCCCACTTCGACTGCCGCCGACATCGGTCTGGGTTTGGTCGCCGGTTACCACGACTCGAGAGTTGAAACCGATGCGGGTTAGAAACATTTTCATTTGCGCCGGAGTCGTGTTTTGGGCTTCGTCCAGGATTATGAAACTGTCATTCAACGTCCGGCCTCGCATGAAGGCCAACGGCGCCACCTCAACCGCGTTACGTTCAAATAGTGTACTGAGACCCTCCGCGCCGACCATGTCATGCATCGCATCGTACAGCGGTCGCAAGTACGGATCGACTTTGGACATTAGGTCTCCGGGTAGGTAACCAAGACGTTCACCGGCTTCGACAGCTGGTCGGGTTAACAGAATTCGGTCGACTTGCTTGTTCTTCAACGCGGCTACGGCGCACGCAACCGCCAACCAGCTTTTGCCGGTTCCCGCAGGTCCGACGCCAAAGGTCACGATGTTTTTGCGTATCGCATCTACGTAGTTTTTCTGACCCGTAGTTTTGGGCCGAACCGGCGCACCTTTGAACGTCGAGATAATTCGATCGGTCAGCACTTCTGAAGGGCGCTCATCGGCCCGAACCATGTCGATTGCTCGACGCACGGTCGATAATTCGATGTTTTGCCCGCGTTCGAGGACCAACAATAATTCTTCCAAGACATTCTTGGCCTGGGCGCTCTGGCCACCCTCGATCGATACCTTGTTGCCGCGAACATGCACCGAGCAACCAAAAGCTGACTCGATCAACTTCAAGTACTCGTCGCGGTGTCCTACCAAACCAACCATTAAGTCGTTCTGGTCAACGGATATGTTTTCAGCTACTGGCATTGAGGTCCAATAGTACACTGATCAGGCCAAGCTTAGAAACTCATTTATGGTCTCTTGTCTACGCGAGCCCGCCCTTGTTCTACGAGTGAGTTGCCGGCTTGGTAACTCCGAGTCCGACCAGCCGGTCGATCGCTGCGTCAATCTCGACGCCTAATATGCAGGCAACCGCCCGTAAATCATCGCTTCTTACCGTCAGAACACGTCCGTTGAAGTCTTGGCGCTGGACTTGGATCATGGTCAGGTAACGCGCCAGCATCTCACCTTCGGGCCCAGCTACGCTCGACAGCTGGGTCAAGTCGATCGTGACCTTGCCTGTTTCGGCTGAAGCCGTCAGATCGACAACGTCACCCTTGGCGGAGCGGGACCCGATCGAACGGGGAAGAAGTTGATCAATTGGAACACTGTAGTAGCGAGCTAGCCGTTCTAGCCTCGGGACCGATATCGCTCGTTCACCTCGTTCATACGCTCCAAGGACCGATGCTTTGAATTCGGAATTTGACTGAGCTTCAACGTCTTGAAGGGACAGACGTTTCTGACGGCGTATGGCTCTGAGTCGTTCGCCTACTCGGTGACTATACGCCGAGTCTGACTCACTTTGATGAACCGATTCACCCATATATCTCCCAGCGCATGTCCTAGCACGGAGGTAATGACCTCCATGCGCTCCCTCCTACCGTAGACGCCACGTACAGCAAGATCAACCACCCTACGCGTTTACTACGATCTGAGGATTAGTTTCGATCATGCGCCTGCGACAAGAAACCCTGCAGCCACTACTGTCGCCGTTTCCGTTTTGAGGATAGTGCCGGTGCCAAGATCGACGTGGCTGGCTAAATCCAACTCCGACTGACTGAAACCGCCTTCTGGGCCGATCACAACACACGAGTCGATCCCGGGTTTTAGCCGTCGTCCGCCCGGTTCGCATAGCACCGCAGCTGGCTCTTCAGAGACAAACCGCTCAATCGGAGTCTGCGGTTCAATCGCTGGGAGAAAGACTCGCCGGCTCTGCATCGCAGCCTCTCTAGCCACCTTCCGCCATTTTTCGACCTGTCTTTCAGCGCGATTACTGTCCCACTTGACGACTGAACGCTGGGTTCGAAGCGCGGCAATCCGACTGACACCAATCTCGGTTAGTTTCTGAATCGTCCACTCGGGCCTATCTCCCTTCGTGGGAGCGAAAGCAACCGTCGTTTGGGACGGGCAAACTTCGGACTGGGTCTCGCCGTCGATCGTGAGGCTCGAGCCGGCTGGACCTAGGCGTACTCGGCGCCACGCGCCTTGACCATCCGAAACGTTGAGGGCTGCTCCTGGTTCCATCCGCAGGACCCGCCGAAAGTGGCTCACATCGTCGGAGCGTAACTCGGGTTGATCAAGATCGACAACGAAAGCCAGTCTTAGCTTTCTCCGTTCATCTAGCGGCATCAGGGTCTAGGACAGTTTGGACTTGAGACGATTGAACAGGCCTTCTTCACCCGGCTCTTTCACCGATTCGTTCCGTAAGGCCGCCAACTCACGCAGCAACAGTTCTTGCTCCTCGGTGAGGTCCTCGGCAACATCGACGACGAGCTTGACCATTAGGTCTCCTCTGCCCCGGCCGCGAAGCCGGGGAACCCCTTGCTCGCGGAGCCGGTAAACCTTACCAGCCTGGGTTCCCGCCTTAACATCGATATCGACCGAACTGTCGATCGTTTCAAAAGTCACGTGGGTCCCCAAAGCCGCTTGGGTTGCAGAGACATGCAGCTCTGCATAAAGGTCACTACCATCACGCTCAAAGGAGGCATGTTTGCTAACTTCGACTCGAACATATAGATCGCCGGAACCGGCCCCACGCGGCCCAACCGCCCCCTTACCTGTCAAACGAAGAGTCGAACCGTTGTCGATGCCAGCCGGAATTTCAACCGTGTACGTTTTGTCTTCAACTCGTCGGCCCTCGCCAGAACAAACTAGACATGGCGACTCGATTATCGAACCTTCCCCTGCACAACTACCACAAGCCGACGTCGTGACCATCTGGCCTAGAATTGACTGACGAAGTCGGCGAACTTGGCCGGTACCCCCACACTCTTCACATCGAATTGCCGACGATCCTTTAGTTGCGCCAGTGGCCTCACATTCGTCGCACGGAACGGCTGTTCGGACCGTAACTTCCTTTGCGACGCCCGTAATGGTGTCGGCTAGATCGAGGGTTACGACCGACTCGAGATCAGCCCCCCGAGAAGAACCACTTGCGCCACCCGAAGCACCAGCGGTAAAGAAGGCATCAAAAAGATCGCCCAGCCCGCCACCAGCGAACGGGTCTCCCCCACCAGCGCGCGTACCAGAAGACCCGAATCGATCATATTGGGCTCGTTTCTCGGGATCACCCAGCGCCTCATACGCCTCAGCGACCTGTTTGAACCGAGCTTCAGCCCTCTCATCACCAGGGTTGGCATCGGGGTGCAACTCTCTAGCTAGACGGCGATACGCCTTTTTAATTTCGTCTTGAGAAGCCGTACGATCGACTTCTAACAATTCATAATAGTCCAAAACTAACCTTCGCTTAAGCGGTATCCAAGCTGTGTACTGATGGCGGCAACAGCTGACATTGCCTGCGGATAGTTCATTCGGGTGGGTCCCAAAACCGCGATCGATCCAGCGTGTTCGCCATCAACCTCGTAAGGAGAAACCACAAGGCTACATTCAGAAAGCGGGTCAACGCCCGTCTCTGTACCAATTGCCACAGTCAAACCTCGGTCGACAACGTCTGACAGTACATTTACTACCACAAGTTGTTGTTCTAGGATCGTCAACACTCGGCTGACGGAATCAACCGCTTGGAAGGCGCTAGCTACGCGGGACGCGCCGTCTACATAGACTCGCCAACTCTCGTTCTCCACGTTCGTTACCGCGCCGAGAACGTCAGCAACTAAACCATCGACCTTGCTGTTTCCCGACGGAAGTGGTGTGCCTGAACTCGTCAACGTCCGTCCATCAAGAGCTGCGGCCAAGACGCCTTGGGCGGCAGCTAGATTTACATCGTCGATCGACTCGGGAAGTTCGAGGCTTTGTTTAACAATCTGGCCGTTACCCAGCACCACGACACACAACGCGTTTCTGTCGCCGAGACGAACCAACTGGACCGAGGCGACCGCGGCGGCATCGTCGGTATCGTCAACCACGACTGCGGCATAGTCAGTCATGGTTGCTAACAAACCCGCCGTGTCCTGCATAACCTGTTCGATCTCTCCACGGAGATGGTCGAAAAATTGCGAGACCTGGAACTTTTGCGCGCCGCTTAGCCGAGCGTGGTTCAAATTGTCGACAAAATACCGATACCCCTTTTCGGTTGGTACACGACCGGCGCTGGTGTGAGGCTGCTCGAGGTAACCGTCGGACTCGAGGGCCGCCATATCGTTACGAACCGTGGCGGGTGAAACGGCAACCGAAGGCGACGCGACAACCGCCGAGGAACCCACCGGCTGGGCGGTTTCGGTATATTCTTCAATTACTGCCTGCAAGATTGCAGATTTTCGGTCGTCTAACATCATGCCCTCGTAACCCTGCTGGCTCATTCTATACGTTAAGTAGCCGCCCACGTCCGTTTCAGCTCGTCGTATCGGGCCAGCGACTCGATCCGCTCATCCTTGTGGACAACTATTGGCGCTGGATAACCGGCCGGCGCTCCATTCGGGTCGGCTGACGGGTCATGAATATGTTTGTTAAACAAATGCGCCAATTCAGGGATCCAGCGCCGAATATAGTCACCATCTTCGTCGAACTTCTTCGATTGGGTGGTCGGATTAAATACGCGATAATACGGCGATGCGTCAGTTCCCGTACCCGCAACCCACTGCCACCCATGACTGTTTGAAGCTACATCGCCGTCTAGTAAATGTTCCATGAACCAGGCGGCTCCTCGCTGCCAGTCGATATGTAGATCTTTGACCAGGAAGCTCGCCGTTATCATCCGGACGCGGTTGTGCATCCAGCCGGTCGCCAGAAGCTGACGCATGCCAGCATCGACAATCGGGAAACCGGTTCTACCTTGACACCACTTGTTAAACTTATCGTCGGCGCGGGGACCCGAATCGGTTCGTATTCCGGCCATCTTCTCGATGAATTCGTGGTCGACCGAATCAGGGCGTTGGAACAAAATATTGGCATAGAACTCTCGCCAGCAAATTTCGGAACGGAAGACGTCTTCGGCAGCCGTATCGCCAAGGTGATCAAGTATCTGACGTGGGTGGATGGCCCCCCACTTCAAATATACCGAAAGATGCGATGTACCAACCGTGGCCGGAAGGTCTCGCCGAACGTCATAGTGGTCGATCGGACCTTGCAAAAACTTTTCTAACGCGTCTTGGGCCGCTAGCTCACCCGGTTCAGGAAGTTTAACAGATGTGGATGGGGCCTCGGGCAGCAGGCCTGGGTTCGGCAATTCGAACCAATCAACGGCTGCTTGGCCGACCGGGTCAGCCCACCCGTGACGCTTCCAAGCTCGAAAGTACGGAGTAAACACTTTGTAGAATGTGCCAGCGCCCGACACGATACTGTCGGGCTTAACGGCATAGGGCGAGTCTATGTATTTGACCGAAATGCCCTTTTCGGAAAGTGCAGCCTGAACCGTGCGGTCGCGGACAACACCATATGGACCGTAGTCACCGGTGGCGAAAACGTTCGATGCCCCCGACTCCTGGCAGACTTCGGCGAGTACATCGGCGGCCTTACCCGACCGAAAAGCGAGTGATCCCCCCATGCCTGCTCGTAGCACGCTCAGTGACTTCGATAGGAATGCCAGTCGAGGCGAGCCCGAACGGTTTCGGAGCGTTCTGTCGTTGATAAATAGCCCGACCACCGGACCGCTGTCTGCCGCAGCCTGCAACGCTGGGTGGTCGCTCAACCGCAAGTCTCTTCGGAACCAGAAAATACACGGCGACGACACACATCCCAGGCTACCCGTTGCAGAATCCACAGACTTGTGGTCAGCCAACGAGCGGCGCAGATGAAGAACCTCTCAGACGGTCGTTAACCACCGGGCTTCCAGCTATAAACCTCCGATCGGCCACGTTGACAAGGGCCCGATCTGCGGTGCCCGCTTTAGATGTGCTCGGATACGTTGGGTGCGGCGCCGTCGAAACGCTTCTAGTCGTCGAGGCGGAGGGCTTTTATGAAGGTGTCCGGCGGGATCTGAACCCGCCCGATACTCTTCATCTTTTTCTTGCCTTCCTTCTGTTTCTTCAGCAGCTTGTTCTTGCGGGTGACATCGCCGCCGTAAAGTTTTTCGGTTACATCTTTGCGAAACGCTCGTACGGTTTCTCGGGCGATTATCTGCCCACCGATCGCCGCTTGAATCGGCACCTCAAATTGTTGACGTGGAATTATCTCGCGGAGTTTCTCAGCTGTTCGACGCCCATAGTCATACGCGTTGTCTTTATGAACGATCGACGAGAACGCATCAACCTGTTCCCCGTTGAACAAAATATCGACCCGAACGAGGTCACCGGGTTCATACCCAATGATTTCATAGTCGAGGCTGGCGTACCCTTGGCTACGACTCTTTAGCTGATCGAAAAAGTCGACGACTACTTCAGCAAGCGGGAGTAGGTAAACCAGCTCGAGCCGTTCAGGCGACAGGTACTCCATTTTTTCTAACTGTCCACGCCGTGTCTGGCAGAGGTCCATCAGCGTACCCGTGTAGTCTGATGGGCTGATCATCGACGCCTTCAAGTATGGCTCCTTAATGACCGACCAGTCACCTGCTGGAGGCAACGCTGAAGGGTTGTCGACGGTCATGTCGTCGCCGTTGTTCAAAACAATTTCGTATGACACCGATGGCGACGTCGCGATCAAGTTGAGGTCGAACTCACGTTGGAGACGTTCACGCACGATCTCCATGTGTAGCAGACCGAGAAACCCGCAACGGAACCCAAACCCGAGAGCAGTCGAGGTCTCAGGTTCAAACGTGAAACTGCCATCATCGAGCCGTAGCTTGTCCAGCGCGTCTCGAAAGTCTTCATAATCATCACCATCAACCGGGTAGAGGCCACAAAAGACCATAGGTTGAGGTTCTCGATATCCGTCGAGAGCAACTTCGGCAGGATTTGAAGCCGACGTGATGGTCTCGCCCGAACGAGCTTCGCGGACGTCCTTGATTCCTGCTATCAGGTAGCCCACTTCGCCGGGCCCTAGTTGATCGACAATCTCGTTGTCGGGACTACGAACCCCAATCTCATCGGCCTCATGGGTCGTGCCAGCCTGGATAAATTTCAATTTCTGTCGGGAGCTCAGCGTGCCATTGACTACCCGGACACTTGAGACAACTCCTCGATAGTTATCAAAGTGGCTGTCAAAAATTAGTGCCTGCAGCGCTTCGTCAGGGTTTCCTTCCGGTGGTGGGATCCGCTCAATAATCGCATCGAGGAGATCTTCAACCCCCATGCCTGTCTTTGCCGAAATTCCCAAAACATCCTCGGCCGGTGTCGCCAAGATCTGCTCCATCTCGGCGGCGTAACGGTCTGGATCAGCTGCAGGAAGGTCAAGCTTGTTCAATACTGGAACAATTTCAAGTTCATTATCGAGGGCCAGGTACGTGTTGGCCAACGTTTGTGCTTCGATACCTTGCGCGGCGTCCACCACCAGGACTACGCCTTCGCACGCGGCCAAGGAGCGGCTCACTTCGTAGCCGAAGTCGACGTGACCGGGAGTGTCTATCAGGTTGATCGTGTGGCCCTTCCAGGTCAACTTGACGCTCTGAAGCTTAATTGTGATTCCGCGTTCTCGCTCTAGGTCCATAGAATCCAGGTATTGCGCACGCATATCCCGGGCCTCAACGGTTCCACACATCTCGAGCATACGGTCAGCCAATGTTGACTTTCCGTGATCGATATGAGCGATTATTGCGATGTTTCGTATGTTGGAAGATTGTGCAGATGACATCAGGTACATGACGCTACCGGCTGGAAGCGTTGGGCCGAACTATGAAACCGGTATCATTTCTCGGTCGACATAGCAACGAGGATATTTAAGTGGCAAACATAAAGAGCCAAATTAAACGTAACCGCCAGAACGAGAAACGCCGTCTTCGTAACAAGGCTGTACGTTCCGAGCTTCTGACCCGCGAGAAGGCTGCATTGGCAGCCGCCGGTACAGATGACGAAGAAACGACACTACGCGCTGGCCTTCGAGGCATAGATAAGGCTGCTGCCAAAGGCGTAATTCACAAAAACGCTGCAGCTCGCAAAAAGAGCCGCCTCATCGCCCGGGTGCGTAACTCGCAGTAACGGCACGTTTAACGACGTGGTCACGGCCTTTAGTACCTATTCTGCCCGGCTCACCACGAGTCGGGTTTTTGGGTTTACCGAGCGTCACCGGCTGAGATGCGCGAGCCTCGCCACTAGGACCTCAACTACCATCTCGGCGGGTGCTGCGGTTCGTCCTCGGACATCCAGGTCAGCTTCGGCCAGCAATCCAACAATTGTGGCGAGTTTCGCCGGCCCTAGACGTTTCGAAAGCTGCATCGCTTTTTTTGCCGGAAACGTCGAGCCTTTCATTCCCAATAGTTCAGCAGCCGACTTCTCATCCCGGATGCCAGACCCGTCCAATGCCAATGCCCGCTGGTAGTGGTAGTTCAAACTGGCAAGCACTTGGATGCTGTGCTTTTCACCTCCAGTAAACATTCGGTCCAGATTCGCTAAGGCCAACGCAATGTTCCCACCGTCGATAGCGTCGGTCAGCTCCCAAGGTGGAACGTCCGATGCTTCGCCGAGAAAAGGTTTGATGTCATCCGCGTTTACGACGCTACCAGGCCCGAAGGTCGAGACAAGTGTTTTGAAAATAGCGTCGAGGCGTCCGATGTCGTCACCGATTTGGTTGGTTATCGCACGGCGTGCCTGGTTCTCAAACCGGACCGGAGCTGAATCAAGCCGCTCTTCCAGAACCTTCTTTCGACCCCGGCCAGTTGGGGCGGCTTGGATTATCTCGGCGCCAATCGACTTCAAGCACTCATTGAGTGACTTGGGGATTGGTGAAAGCCGAGTCGAGGATGCCCCTTTCTCCCAGACAAGCACGACGTCAATAGTTTCCATGAGGTCGTTGAGCGCATCGACTAAGGGCGCGACTTGCGCAGCCTTCGAGAAGATCGCCAAATTGCGACCGATTACGATTCGACGGTCGGTCAGAAATGGGGGCGTACTCGTCGAAATGACTAACGGCCCGATATCGGCGTCTGAACCGTTGGCCAAGAACTCCGTTTCTGTTACCTCTTCAGTTACCAACGAACGATCGCCGTCACCAAGTAGGTCTGATACGACTTTGGAGGCCGCTTGGCTGACGAGCGTTTGGTCATCCCCTTTGAGAACTACTACCGCCATTTTTAACCCCGGATTGACGGGTAGGGTCGCCGTCGGTCGCGTACGTGCAAGATGTCAGACATGATGTCACACAGTCGTCGAGCTGCCCGAACATCGTGGGCTCGGATAACTCTACAGCCTTTAGCAATACCGAGAGCGTGAGCGGCGTAGGTCCCCGACTCAACATCGTATCGACTGGTCTCCAATAGTTCGAACAAGAACCGTTTGTTCGATGCCGACAATAACAATGGGAGCCCCAGCGACGCCAACTCGTCTGAGGCGTGTAATAGCTCCCAAGACATCCGGGGCGTCTTTCCCAAATCCAAACCGGCGTCAACCACGATCCGTTGGGCCGATAGGCCAGCTGCAAGGGCTCGATCTACACAGTCTTTAAGAAATGACTTTACGTCTGCGACCAAATCTTCGTAGACGGGTTCGGGGTCCGGTACCCGAGGGGCCAGCCGAATATGGGTCGCTACCACGGTTGCGTCTCCCTCGGCGGCCACCTTCAGATATTCAGGGTCGGCGAAACCGCTTATATCGTTTCCGATATTGGCTCCAGTGTCAATAGCCTGGCGCAGCACTGCCGAACGCCATGTGTCCACTGAGAGCGGAATATCGAACCTGCTTCGCAACGCTTCGAGGGCCGGGATCACCCGTTCCAGCTCTTCGGTTTCGTCTACCTCATCCCCGGGACCGGCCTTAACCCCGCCAACGTCGAGAAAATCGGCGCCGTCATCGACTAGCTTTTCAGCTTTCCGCAGGAAGTCGTCAAAGTCCCAATACTCTCCGGCGTCATAGAAGCTGTCTGGCGTCCGGTTCAGGATTCCCATTACTAACGCACGGTACGTCACGTCAAAGCTGTGGGGACCCATTAGTAAAAGCAC
>CAZKEM010000015.1:0-44773 GCA_964551835.1 uncultured Acidimicrobiaceae bacterium
TGCCTTCACCAACCGCTCGCGGCGGGAGAAAAGCTGTATGCCATCATAAAGGACCAACTATTCCCAACATAATGAAAAACTATTCCCGTGAGCGGCACGGCTCAGGCGTCTATGCCTTACCCTCCTCGCCACCCATGGCGAACCCTAAATTGTCCACCACTTCAGTTCACCTCAATTTCTCGCCCAAGGCCATGTCCCCGCCGATGGAAATGGACAACGGGACCTACTACCCGAAACCTATGAATTGCCCAGGGCACATTCTGGTCTACCGATCGCAGCAACGTTCATATCGAGACTTGCCAATTCGCCTGTTCGAACTCGGAACCGTCTATCGCAATGAGCGTGCCGGGACGTTGCACGGTTTGATGCGCACCCGGGGTTTCACCCAAGACGACGCCCATATTTTTACGACCCAAGAGAAAATGGCCGATGAGATCTCAAGCCTGATCGACTTTGTTCTTTCTGTACTCCGAGCCTTCGGGTTTGATGATTTCCAGGCGAAATTGTCGACGCGACCAGAAGAGAAGTCGGTCGGTTCAGATGAGCTTTGGGTTAAGGCGACCGACTGTCTCGAAGCTGGTCTTGTCAGCGCCAAACTCGACTTTGAGGTCGACGTCGGCGGCGGCGCGTTCTACGGACCGAAGATCGACATCGATATCCGTGACGCCATTGGTAGATCTTGGCAGCTCTCAACCATCCAGCTTGACTTCACGCTCCCAGAACGATTTGCGCTTGAGTACATCGCTCCCGACGGGCAACGAGAACGCCCCGTGATGATTCACCGGGCGTTGTTCGGGTCGGTCGAACGTTTCTTTGGGGTGCTGACCGAACATTATGCCGGTAACTTCCCGGCATGGCTGTCGCCGGTTCAAGTTTCGGTCTTGCCGGTGGCTGCCGCCCATGACGATTATGCCGAAAAGTTGGTGTCGAACTTCACCGAATTGGGCTTGAGGGCCGAGCTGGTTCCCGCCGACGACCCGTTAGGCAAGCGGATCAGGAACAGCAAGAAACAGAAGATCCCGTACGTCCTGGTAGTGGGTGACGACGATGTTGAGAATTCGACCGTTGGCGTCAACCCCCGTGGCGGCGATGTCGAGCGAGACGTTCCCGTCGAATCGTTCATAGAGCGCCTTGCGGCAGACGTTGAAAGCCGAACCTAGTGGAACGGCTGTGGTCAGGATGGCGCCTTGGTGCTCCCGATGGTCTTGGTAGCGATGGTCAGCCTCACCCTAACCTTTCTCCGAAGCCTGGCCTTTCATTGTTCGAAACAATCGTGCAGTCTGGCCTGAACGACGAAGAGACATATATTCTTCATCGGTGGAAGAATACCTTCGCGATCCTGAACGTTTTCCCGTATAACCCAGGTCATCTAATGGTGCTTCCCTACGATGCGGTGCCGTCGATCATGGACTTGACCGATTTGGTTTACGACGAGCTTTGGAGATCGGTTCGACAAGCTACCGCAGTGGTCAAGCGGGTCTATCTTCCAGCTGGGATCAACGTGGGAATCAATGAGGGGCCCGCAGGTGGAGGGTCACAGCGGGACCACCTCCACGTCCACGTTGTTCCTCGTTGGAGTAGCGATACCAACTTCATGTCGACCCTGTCCGACGCCCGGATTCTGCCAGAAACACTCCGATCGTCCTGGGATCGGCTTCGGGCTGGCTGGGTTGACGAGGTAGAATAGGCGCTGCATGAACAACAAAAATACATCAGACGAGGCTCCACTCGACGACGATCTAGTTGTGGATGAGTTGCCAGAAGATCTTCAACCTGCGTTGGTAGACCCCGAAGACTATATCTTCCCAAACAACATCCGTCGTCGAATCCCGGCGTATCTATACCTGGGTATTGCGGCCGGGTTAGTCGTAATCTACTTCGTGGGAAGCTCTAACATTCTCGTGAATCCGGGTATGTTGTTAGCGGCTGTCCTGCTCGGTGTGCTTGGTATCTATAGCTACGTTGCCGGCTGGGATCTCAAGGTCGATGAGCGAGACGCGCTCATTGTGTCAGTCGACCAAGTTGGGTTTCCCGTCGGTCACGCGTCGGCGCAGATGGGGTGGCGAGGTCTTCTAAGCCGTCCTACTTGGAGAATTCTGGTGTACTCGGCGGACGAACCGCCGACCAAGCGTGGCCTCGTGATGGTTGATGGCGTAAACGGAGAGGTCGTGGAACACTTTGTTGAAGAGAACCCAGAAGACTGGTCCGACGTGGACCCCGAGGACTCGTAGCCGTCCTTGTGGGACACGATGTCTCAGAACTTGGGTGGAACGCTCGGCCGTCGACTAGAGTGTCGAACACCCTGCATTGTGGTTGCACAAGAGTGTCTACTTAGAGAGAATCAGTCACATGTCTCGACGAGAATGAGGGAAACCTCGTTAACTAGGCTAAATTTTATCTACGGGCTCGTGCGGATTCGTCCTCTCGGGTTGCCCAGACTTTCTTCTATCTACTAGGCAGGTTAAGAACTGTGATTGAACCAACCGATCTCATCGGTGTGGAGCTCGGACGCTACTCGGTGTGTGCGTCGATTCTTGACAGCACTGGCACTCAACTCTTGGGTTATGCCGACAACTCGATTCTTTCAGCCGAAGACACCTACGGCGGCGACTCACGTTTCCCCAACCCTGGTCCCGCAATTGCGGCGCTTTGGAAGAAGCTCAACCTTGATCAAATAAGTAATCCGCAGGTGGCGGTGACTCTCGGTGTTGGTCACGCTGGTATTGGAAGTGGTCCCGCTATCGAGCAATGGGTCGATTCCTTAGCAGTCAAGATTAGTGACCCCATTACCAAAGCTGGCGACCCAAATACCGGCGTCTCCTATATTCCGACTCGCCACCTCGGCACGGTTATGGGCACCTTTCAATCCTTGGGTGTTGTGCCGGAACGTATTGAACTTCCGCCAGTCGCCGTTGTGCGCGTTTTGCCAGCAGTCGAAGACTATTCAGTGTCGGTCGCTTCTGGTATTGGCTGGAAGGCGCGAGTCCATCAAGGCCAGGTTCTTGAGGCTGTCGCATACCCAGATGGGCTGGGTAAGGAAGGCATCCATATCGAGATGGGCGGTCAGCCCGAGGTAGAACTATCTCACCTTGAAGGCGTTCAAGTTCCGGCTTCGTTGTTGGCCGATGACAGAATCTCAATGGCTACGTTGGCTGTTTCGGTAGGTGTCGCCAAAGGCCTTCTAACCACAGGTGGCGGGAACTTCACCTCATCATTCGGACCGCATGCAGCTGGGGTCAACCCAGCAGCGAGTGCGTCAGCATCAGTCGCCCCTGCGCCTGTCACTCCAGTACCAACCCAGCAAAGCCCAGCAGCGGTTGAGCCGCAGGGTTTGGGTGTTCGGTCCGATTCTGGTTTCCCAAATTCGGACCCAGCAGTCCCTGCGTCATCTGGTCTAGCCTCATGGTCGGGTCAGTCAACTGCGATAGACGCTCAACGTGAAGCGGCGGTTGGTTCTCGTGTCGCCACGGAGTCTAGCCTCGAGAAACGACGCGCTGGAGACCCTCTTGCTTATTTGGTTGACGGGCAAACCGACGACCGTGCGGCTTTGCGCAATGACGGAGAATCGCCAGCGCTCAAGGCCTTCGTGGGCTTTCTAGCAGCTTTGGGTCTCGTGCTGCTTCTGGTCCTAATATTTAGATAACAGTAATAATTATAAGCGTTTGTCTGTAATTTGAGTAAATTTATTGTTGTCGTTCGGCCGCAGTGCTTCGCTAGCTCGGCAATGATCTAAAGTATCTAGTATGGTTTTGTAGTTACGAAGGACGTGTCTTGATGTTTGACGGAAATTTCCGAGCACCGATAGATAAAGGCATAGCACCAATAGGTAAAAGGTTGCAAAAAGCCGGTGTGTCTCCCGACGCAGTCACAGCGGTTGGCGTTGTTATGGCGGCAGCATGTGGTATCGCCATCGGTTGGGGAAAGTTTCCACTTGCCCTTCTCCTGCTTATTCTAACCGGCTTGCCTGATGCGCTGGATGGAGCAGTTGCCAAGGCAGGTGGGAAGGCGGGGCCGAGAGGCGCGTTTTTAGATTCCGTGTCCGACCGTTTGAGCGATGGTCTTCTCTTCGCAGGCGCCGGTTGGTATTTACTCGGAACAGATAGCCCGCGGTTGGTGATGCTTCCGTTTGCCCTTTACCTAGCGGCTTCGTTAGTTTCGTACCAACGAGCAAAGGCTGAAGTGCTTGGATTCGATGCCAAGGGCGGCCTTATGGAGCGGGCCGAACGATTCATCGCCCTCGGGATTGGTTTGCTATTCGCCCCGATCTTTGTGCCGGTTCTCTGGATCATGCTCGCCCTGACAATTGCGACAGCCGTGTTCCGATTCGTCAAAGTTTGGAAGCAAGCAAGTGCAGTCAGGCCGGTGCCGCAGCGCCGCCGACGCCGTCAGCGCCGCAGCGCTCGTCGCTCTGCTGAAACATTTCGTGAGCGAGCTCGCAGTCGAGCTGAGGCTCGCAAACACCGAAGCTAACGAGTAGCTTCCCGAGCGGTGTTGTCGCACATAACGTGATAATCAAACGTCGGATAACTTCTTATACGAGTCATCTACGAGATGCCTTACGCCCAAGCGCTCTCTTTAAATTGAAGGCTGGATCTCTGCTCGTTCGGTGTGTTCCGCTACCGGTTGCGCTGCGCCTCGGGTATTACTGCGCAGCACTCTTGGGACCTCGGCTGATGCCCGCTAAGGCCGATCAACTCGGACGCCACCTTCTCCGCATCGACCCAAGTCTTGAAGCGAGCCTCCCAGCAGAGATAAAGCGAGGTTTTGGATCTTATGGGCGTTATTGGGTCGAATCGTTCCGCCTGCCATCACTTAATGGCCGACGGGTTAACGCGAACTTTGAAGTAGACGACTATCACCATATTTCCGACGTACTCGATAGTGGTAACGCCCCAATACTCGTCCTTCCCCATCTAGGAGGTTGGGAGTGGGCGGCTGCATGGCTTAGTCGTCAAATGGGTCTAACTGTTGCGGCCGTGGTGGAGAGACTCGAACCCGAAGAGGTCTTTGAGTGGTTCTCGTCCGTTCGTGAAGGTTACGGCGTCGAGGTAATTCCCCTTGGTTCTAAGGCCATGAGTCGACTCACTTCACAGGTGAAAGAACAGAGCGTGATAGCGTTGATGTCTGATCGAGACATCGCAGGAACCGGTTTAGAAGTCGAGTTTTTTGGTGAGGTAACCAAGTTACCGCTTGGGCCGGCTCTTCTTTCTAAAAGGACGGGTGCCCCTTTATTGCCGACTGCGGTGTTTTATGACGGGTGGGGTTATCGGGCCGAAGTCGGCGCTCCAATCTACCCCAAATGGGATGGACCGAGTTTGAGATCGGATCTTCAAACGGTCACTCAAGAATTAGCTCGGCATATGGAAAAGTTGATTAGGAAAGCTCCAAACCAGTGGCATGTTTTAGAGCCAAACTGGCCAAGCGACACCAAAACCGGGTGAGTTCTCACCCTATCATGCGATCCTCGGCCGGTGAGAACAAGGCAGGACGGCGGCGGACCGCAAAGAATCGTTCACAAGGGCGCGGTATTTCGATGTGAAATCTCGGGCTAACATGGGTTTGTGCGCATCGGAATGGTATGTCCATACAGCCTAGCTGTCTGGGGTGGAGTACAAACCCAAGTCTTAGGCTTGGCTAGGTCGCTTCGTTCAAAAGGAATAGACACGCAGGTCTTGTCCCCATGCGACGGGCAGCCTCCAGAGCCTTGGGTCACGCCGCTGGGCAACTCGATTCCTTATGCTCAGAATGGTTCGTTTGCACCAGTTGCCCCTGACCCCGCAGCGCAGCTTCGAACACTTGGAATTATTTGGGACGGTGAGTTTGATGTTCTACATCTTCATGAACCGCTCGTTCCGGGCCCAACGTTGACTTCGGTTATGGTTAAGCCAACGCCACTTATAGGGACTTTCCATGCGAGCGGGAACGTGGCCTCGTACCGGTGGGGAAAACCGATTCTGCGTCGACTAGCGAACCGCCTCGACCTGCGCGTTGCTGTTTCACCCGACGCGGTCGGCATGGCTTCGAGGTATCTGGGTGGAACCTACGACACGCTTTTCAACGGTATCGAAGTTAGTCTGTTTGATACGGTCACTCCGGCCAAAAAGACGGCCCCGACCGTATTGTTTCTCGGTCGCCATGAGCCCAGAAAAGGTCTGGCCGTACTGTTGCGGGCTGCCGAGCTTTTGCCTCAAGACATCTCGATATGGGTGGCCGGGCATGGGCCCGAGACCGCTGAGCTGAAGTCTCAATATGCTTCGGATCAGCGGATCGAATGGATCGGTTCACTGGCTGAAGGCGAAAAGATAGCGCGTTTGAAGGCGGCAGACGTCTTCTGTGTCCCATCCCTCGGCGGGGAGAGTTTCGGCATAGTGCTACTTGAAGGGATGGCCGCCAACACCCCGGTCGTTGCCAGCGATCTGCCTGCATATCGAGTCGTGGCTCGAGGAGGCAGCGATGCCGCTCTGTTTCCGACAGGAGACGCGGCGGCGTTGGCGAAGACGCTCCTCGACTGTCTTGAATCGGACGCAAGGAGAGACTCTTTAGTGGCCAGTGGAGCTGAACGAGTTCAGAATTTCTCAATGTCTCGACTGGCTGATGCTTATGTGACCCGTTACCAAAAGTTGATAGCGTGAAAGGTCGTATCATGGCCTCGGGTCCGAAATCGGGCGACACGGTACCGGTTCAAGTAAAATAGAGGCCATGTTTGGCTTTTATCAAGATGGCACGTATTCCCCTGCTCGGCTTAGGCGAAATCGGTTGCTGATTTTGGTTCCGACGCTCACATTGGTGGGCCTCGGTTTTATGTTGCTGTTTTTCGGTTATTATCGGCTCGAAAACTTGGCTGCTCTACTAGTCCTACTCGCCTTTTTTTCGTCGTCGTTGTGGTGGGTAACGGCTTCTAAGACGTCCGGCCCCGCCAAAGTCGACCCGAACACGGTGGATTACTTTCGCCGTATGATGAAAGGCCGAAAGAAATGATCCCTAATATTGTTGATGCCGGTATATTCGTAACGTTGTAGGATCAGCCCAGCTCGGTATGGCCGGGCCCTATCAAAGCTAAGGACGTCCATTTCAATGACCTCGGTGGAACAATCCACAAAGAGTTTGATCAAACCAACGGTAACGACGACGACCCGATCGATCTTGGTGACTGCCTTGGTTGGCTTGGCTGCCGTCTTCTCTGTCATCCTGGTGCTGTTGTCGCTCGTAACACCGGTGCCTTGGTGGATCGCATTGCTCGTAGGCCCAGTTCTTGCGGGAATTACTGTTTTTTGGCTTCACCGAGGGGCAGGCATGGCCCTGATCAGTTCGGTCGGCGGTGTCGGCTCGAAGGCTGTTGGCCCAGAGGCTCGGCTGGTCAATTTGGTAGAGGGTCTATCGTTAAACGGCGGCATTCGAGAACCTGAGATTCACATAGTCCACGATGGAGCGCTGAACGCAGCCGCCCTAGGGATTAGCGGTGAATCTCACATTCTGGTCACAACTGGCCTTATCGAAAAGTTGACCAGAATCGAACTAGAGGGTGTTATCGCTGAACTGGTCGCGCGAATCAAGTCGGGCGATGCCGAAGTGGCGACGCTTGGTTCAGCCATCTATGGTTCGCTGGTTGTTGGCCCGCTTGCCTTTCTCACCAAGCCGCTCGGGGTCTGGTTAGTCAACAATCTTTACGTTGCTGATAGGGAACTCCTATCGGACGGCTCCGCAGTGTTGCTCACGCGATACCCTCCCGGCTTATTATCAGCGCTACAGAAAATCCGTGCTGGGACGAGCGTAGTTCCGGGAAGCCTGCCTGCATATGATCCGGTTTGGTTCGTACCGCCCAACCAGTCGCGAAATGGTGCCGATGTAATCTACGGAGATATAGCTGATGTTAACCTCCGCATTGACGTTCTAGCCGAGCTATAGCGTCAGGTGAACCTGGCATGACTCTTTGCACAAAAAATAATTGACTCGCCTCCTGCACCATTCGGCGCGTAAACTTAGGGATATGGAAGAAACCAGCAAACCTGTTGCCCAACCATCTACAGTCGGGTCAATTCGCGTTAAGCGTGGCCTGGCGGAGATGTTCAAGGGTGGCGTCATCATGGATGTCGTTAACCCTGAACAAGCCAAGATCGCCGAAGATGCTGGCGCAGTGGCGGTTATGGCTCTCGAACGGGTCCCCGCTGACATTCGGGCTGACGGTGGTGTGGTACGCATGAGTGACCCGGAGATGATTGAGGGAATCAAGGAAGTAACTACTATTCCAGTGATGGCGAAGGCTCGAATAGGCCACTTTGTGGAGGCCCAAATTCTGCAGGCTCTGGGCGTCGACTACATTGACGAATCTGAAGTGTTATCGCCAGCAGACGAAGCTCACCACATCGACAAGTGGGCTTTCACCGCTCCGTTTGTCTGTGGGGCAACCAATCTAGGCGAAGCTCTCCGTCGCATCGGCGAAGGGGCATGTATGATTCGATCTAAAGGCGAAGCAGGCACGGGTAACATCGTTGAAGCGGTTCGTCACCTGCGGTCGATTCTGGGCGACATCAAGAAGGTCACCCAAGCTGACCAGGCCGAATTGTTCGACTGGGCTAAAAAGCTGCAAGCTCCGCTACCTCTTGTTCAAGAAATCGCCGAGACCGGCAAACTTCAGGTGCCGCTGTTCTGCGCAGGTGGAATTGCGACTCCCGCTGACGCTGCGCTCGCTATGCAATTGGGAGCTGAAGCGGTGTTTGTGGGGTCGGGGATCTTTAAGAGTGCTGATCCTGCACCGCGTGCAAAAGCAATCGTTGAGGCAACCACCAACTTTGGGGACGCAGAAATACTGGCGAAAGTTAGCCGAGGTCTCGGCGCTCCGATGACGGGTATCGGGATGGATGACCTCGACGTCAAACTCGCCGATCGCGGTTGGTGACAACAGTTGGGGTTTTGGCCGTTCAGGGAGCGTTTAACCTGCACCAACAAACACTCCGCCGTTGTGGTGTCGAATCCGTCCAGGTTAGAACAGCTGAACAGCTCCTTTCTTGTGACGCGTTGGTCATCCCTGGGGGAGAGTCGACTGTAATCTCCAAAATGTTGGAAGCGAACGATCTAGTGCAAGCCTTGGGCTCAGCGGTCGCTACAGGCATGCCGATGCTAGGTACGTGCGCTGGGATGATTCTATTGGCAGGAGAAATCGACGACGGGACCGCTGACCAGACTTCCTTCAGTGCTATTGACATAACTGTGTCGCGAAACTTCTATGGTCGTCAGATCGATTCGTTCGAGTCGTCGATCGACCTGGTAGTCCCGCCCGAGATAGCCAGCGGAGTCGATACTGGAAGTCCATTGGACGCCGTATTTATTCGGGCTCCTGGGGTGTCTAGAGTTGGTGATGAGGTCGAGGTCTGGGCGCAGCACGACGGCAACGCGGTTTTGTGTCGGCAGGGTAGCGTCTTAGTCTCATCGTTTCATCCCGAGCTAGTTCCCGAGGATGACAGAATCCACCAGTTGTTCCTTTCTCTAGCAGGTTGATATTCTTTGTTGAAAAGTACGGGAACTTTTATGTTGTCCTATACGTCTAACTACGTATGACCAGGACTCCCCTAATTGTGCTGGTCACGTCCGCAGTATTGCTCGCAGGTTGTGGCTCTGATGCGGGTGGAGCTCTTGATGATGAAACACCGTCTGATACCGCTGCAACCGCACGCGACGACTGGTCAGGCCGGACAAGGTTTGTGGTTGATGGGGCCGCAGTATGGGTGGTGACCGACCTAGACGAATTGCCCGAACAGGCAAGCAGAATCGAATTCAGCGGCATGTTGATAAACGACGGCGACGGATTTAAGGCGTGCAGTGGAGGAGTCCTAGATTCGCTGCCCCCTCAATGTAGCGGACCGGTTGTCGAGGGACTTGAACCGGGTGACTGGGTTGAAACCGAAGGTGGTATTTCCTGGGGTGAGAGGTCGGTCGTATTTGACTGGCCGGTCGATAACGGTTCTGTCAAGTGGGTTAGTGACGGAGCCGTCGGGGAAAAGGAAAACGTAGGCGATCTCGAATTTGAATTGCCGAGCGAATGTGAGTCAATAGAAAATCCCACTTCGGCCGAAGTCCTGAGTAACTGGGCGGATGCAAATACCGACAAGGCAGGCCAGGCTTACGGCACACGCTTAGAAGACGCCAATGGGAACCAAGTTGTTGAACCACAAGAAGGCGAAGACTATTCGGACTATCAAAGCACTGGCGTGATGTATGTCAAAGGTGAAGTTGATTCGGTCCGAGAAGCTATCGAGGCTGAGGACGGGACAGAACCTTGCCTAATCTCGGACGACTACAGCAAAGACGACCTTGATGCCGTCCGCGAACTTGCAACCAACGAAATTTTCGACAATACAGGTGCTGAGAGTCTGAATGTCGGGAGCTCAACAAATAGGCTCGAGATAAGCGTACTTACGGCGGATAAAAGGACCGTACGCAAACTAATCGAGGCTGTAGGCGATCCGAAAATTCTGAGAATCGAAGGCATTGCGGTAGTACTTGCATAGTCGCTTGGGTACCAGCCTGCTCGCTCAAACGGGAGTGGGTTCGCTACTCAGGACGGTAGCGATCACATCCACGTATGGTTCCGACCTCGTTAAAGAGTAGAATCGCTCCAGTTCGAGTGTACGTGGGAGTTCCGATGTCAGGCCATTCCAAATGGGCAACAATCAAGCACAAGAAGGGGGCGGCCGATGCCAAGCGGGGAAAGCTCTTCGCCAAACTCATCAAGCAGGTCGAGGTTGCCGCCCGTCAAGGCGGAGGAGACGTTGAGAGTAATCCAACGCTCCGAACAATGTTCCAAAAAGCCCGAGATAACTCCGTTCCCCTCGACACCATTGAACGTGCTGTTAAACGAGGGACTGGCGAGCTCGAAGGCGTCAACTACGAATCGATCACCTACGAAGGATATGCTCCGGGTGGTGTGGCGCTTCTCATTGACGTGTTGACCGACAACCGAAACCGCACCGGTTCCGAAATGCGGTCGTTACTGTCGAAGAACGGCGGTTCGCTGGCTGAGCCGGGTGCCGTAGCCTGGCAGTTCGAACGAAAAGGCATCGTAAAGGTGGCGCGCTCGACTCAAGAGGACGACGTCATGATGGCTGGGATGGACAACGGTGCCGAAGACATTGAGGACCATGGCGAACACTGGTTGGTGACATGTGAACCCGGTGACGTGGATTCACTTCGGACCGCACTAGAAGCAGACAGCATCGAGGTGCTCGAATCCGACTCAACCATGATGCCAAAAAATTCGATTGAAGTAGGCGACAAAGGCACTGTTAATTCGGTCATGAGCCTGATCGACACCCTCGATGACCAAGACGACGTCCAAGATATTTATTCCAATATTGACATTCCGGACAACTTGATGGAGGCGCCTGCAGAGTAGTCGGCGAATAGGCCGGGTTAAACGCCGAGCAGTCGCGAGCGGGTCACGCTTCTGACCCCACGCATAAGGCTTATTAGGGCAATGGTCCATGCAACGCCGCCGATTATCCACGGCAAATAACCTGCTCCGAAGAGTGAACCCGTCGCTTGGCTGTATGCGATGCCGATCAGCGGCAACGACACCAGACCCGATGCTTGTTGGGCTGCCGCCGTCGAGGAAACGCGCGCCGAGAGTCTAAGAACAATCGACAGGCAGAGTACCAGAAATGGGGGCAGAACCCAGCCGATCATGATCCACCACTGAGCCGTCGGGAAAAACCATCCGCCAACCTCCGGACCAACGAGAACGTTGACGAGCAGCGAGTACAGCCCAAAGCCGACGATGACCGTACAGTACCCGGGCAACACACTTGCCACCAGTTTCCCCAAATATATTTCCGTCGTGCTCGCCGGACTATGAGCCAAGAATTCACCAGTGCCCCGTTCTCGTTCTCCCACGATGGTTGAGGCACCCACCGCGGTCGAGATAGTTAGTGGTACCACAATGGCCATCGGAGCAAAGAGAAATACCGCCAATGCGTAGCCGGTTTGGCCTTGGGGTGACTGCCCCTCGATTTGGGCCTGGGCGCTGTCTGGCAGTACGGCTAAGGTTTCCGACACTTGACTGACGACATCTACACTGCCGATCTGGGTGACGGTCAAGAGTAAGAATCCGGGAACGATGACGAAGAAAAACCCGCCGAGAAAAATCATCGGAGCCCAGAAGTCTTTGGCTTGGATCAGTTGTTTGAGGTCGGTCTTTGCGACAGTGGTGACCCTCGACCAGTTGACTCTAGTTTGTTGGCTCATCGGAAATCTCCGACGCTGACTGGTTCGAGGGCCGTAACGCCAGAGGAAAGGGAAGTCTCGCGGCGAATGGCGAAGTAAAGGTCCTCTAGGCTAGGTTCGAATGGTCGAACAGCCGTTAGCTCGGCGCCCGCTCGAACGACTGTGGTAACCAAATCAGGAATGTTCGCAGGGTCGCTTACTATAACGAACGCGGCGTCTTCGGATCGAGAATACCGTTTCACTCCAACCGTTTCGGCCAAAATATCGAGTTTCGATCCGTCCGTTGCACTGAAGACGACTTCGGTGTCTGGCCAGTACCGGTCGGCGAGCTGCTCGGGTTTGCCCGCGATCAAGCTGGTACCTGCCTCGATCACAATTATTTCGTCGGCGAGTCCTTCGGCTTCTGACAAGAGGTGAGTACACATGAGGACGGTCTGCCCGCTTTGGGTCATGGTTCGAATCAGCTCAAGGACCGCCTGGGCTGACTCTGGGTCCAAACCAGATGTTGGTTCATCGAGCAGGAGTAGTTGCGGGTCGTGAAGGATAGAACGGGCAAGGGCGAGTCGAGTCTTCATCCCGGTTGAATAGCCCCCGACTCGCTGCTCTAAGGCTTCGGATATCCCGAACCGGGCGGCGCACGAACGGATCTTTTGTCCGACGTCGACAGATGTATCGATCCCGTACAACTTCGCGGCGTAGAGTAAGTTGTCATATCCGCTCAGTCGGTCATAGAGAGATGGCTTGGCCGAAACAACACCGCACGAGGCTCGGATGTATTCGCCGCCCGGACCGTCTGGGGCATGTCCGAGAACTGTGACTGTGCCCGACAAAGGTGTTAACGCCCCGGTGATGAGTCGAATGGCTGTCGTCTTCCCAGCCCCGTTTGGGCCGAGCAGCACGGTTATCTCACCAGGGTGAGCCGCCAAATTTAGGTCGTCGATGGCCCGGATCGAGTCAAAACTCAGGCTAACTGTTTGAAGGTCAATGGTGGGATGTCCAGACACCTAACCGGTATCGACACGAAACCGGTTAGGCCTTACCTCTACGGTGAACTGGGTCCGAAACGGTGGATAAATCATCAACCTTCGACTACTTCGAGTAGGTAGGAGAGCTCCCTTTTGTCGCCATTGGCGAGCGTTACCTCGATCTCTAGCGAGACTGAGCCGACGGCTTCAGCCGTTATTTTGACAGTACCAGTTTGCAGTTCGCTGCCGTCGGGAAGAGTCCACAAGAACGAGCTATCTGCCGGTCCGCTTGCTCGAATGGTCGCGGTACTCCCAAGTTCGACCTGCTCCGGCCCGCTGATTCGGATTGGCCCACCTCCGTCGACAGATTCGACTATTTCGCCCGAGTTTGGCTTTTGGTCGGCGCTATCGCCGAGTTTCGACCAGGCAGCGTAGCTTGCTATTAGGAGTGGCAAGACAACAGCAAACGCCACAATTGTCCAGCGCAGGTTACGAACGCGAGGGGGATTGTGTGGCGGCCGTATCGGGTCTCTCGTCGAGGGTCCGGTAGGTTGGTGTTCGCCTCGAGTAGCCAATGGGGCTTGTTCTGGTCCGTAGACTCGGGTTGGTAGCCGAGGCGGAGGCGCCGAAGTGGGTGTGGGTCTTGGTTTTGGTGTCGGTAGCGGGACTGTCGGGCCGACGCCCCGTGTTTCGCGTGAGATCGGTTGCCCAGGTAGCCCGATGTCACCGATTTGGCCGGCGGCCTTGTACGTTCTGTCGATGTCTTGCTCGGCGACAGCGAGCTGAATTTCATCCATAAAGGCCATCGCCGAAGTAGGCCTATCCTTGACGTCGGTTGACAGCGCCGGGCTTAGCGCTTCCTCTAGCCGTTGTCGCCAAGAAGTTGTCGGCTCGACCGATTTCACAAACCACTCGATTAAGCGGGCTATGGCGTAGATGTCTGACCGGGCGGTAACCAGGTCACCTGAGAATTGTTCGGGTGCGCTGAAGTTGGGTGTTCCTCCGGCGACGCTAAACCCGCTGTTTAATGACAGGTCTTTAACCAAGCCAAGGTCTGCGACCATTAACCGTTCGTCGCTGTGGACGAAGGTGACCCTCTTGTCGCGTCGAGACTGACTTGTTGCTCGTAGGAGAATATTGTTGGGATTGATGTCGCGATGGACCAGGTTGTTTTGGTGAAGCGCCGCCGCTGCGTTAAGAACGGTGTCGGCCAAAAAAAGAACGTCAGATGAAACCGGCTTCCAGCCCGTGGAACGCAGAGATTCAACTCGACGAGATAGGTCCCCTCGATCAGCCAGCTCGAGCACGAGGTAGGGTTGGCCCGTTTCGGTTTCGCCGACGTCGTAAACTGTAATCAGGTTTGGGCTGTCGATCTGTCGTAAGATTCGGCCTTCGGACAAGAAACGGGCTCGGATGCCAGCGTCGACCGAATGGTTGTCGGCCAGAACCTTAATAGCGACCTCGGTCTCAAGGCGTTCGTCAACACAGGCGTATACCGTTCCAAAACCTCCGCGACCGAGTAGACGGTCTACACGGTACTTTCCGATAATCTCCAAGGGGAGTTGACTCAATTGCTTTCCAATTCGTCTACCGAGTGACCGATCTGGTCTGAAACCAACGCTCGTCCGCGTGCAATCCGGGCTCTCACGGTGTTTAGGTTTAGTTTGAGTTGGTCAGCGATTTCAGCGTAGGTGTACCCTTGCAGGTCGCGTAAAACAACAGCGTTCATGTAAAGTTCGGGCAGCTGTGAAATGGCTTCTTGTACTACAGCCTTATCAGTTGCGACTGAGGTGAACCTCGCGCTTAGGCTTGGCTCAGTCTCATTCAGGGTTGAGGTTTCACGGCGCCGTCTGACGAAACCCAGGGAACAGTTGGTCGCGATGGTATGTAGCCACGTCAAGAAGCTAGAGTCGCCGCGGAACGATTCAATCGAACGTGACACTGCGATGAGTACGTCTTGTTCGACATCTTCTTGGTCTTGGGGGTCGAAGAGTTGGCGGCTGATGGCTGGTTTGGCTAGACGGTGTGTATCGATCGTCGCCAACAGAATATCTAATGCCCTTGGCTCACCGTCAGAAGCGAGTGCAGCTACTTGATTTACTGGGACGTTGAGTTGGTCGAGACCAGTGGCAGACTCAAGTTCGACTCGTATGTCTTGGAGTTGGCCCCGATCCATACACGTAATGTTAGGTCTGTTTCGAGTAGAAGTAAGCTAAACGAAGCAATGTAGCCAGCTGAGCTTCCAAAGGTGAGGAAATTTTCGGGTGAGATGCAACTTTTATCGAACTTTGCACACCTAACTAAATAACGGATGAATTTGGGAGAACGAATGATGATAAGACAACCTTCGGCTGGTCGGCCGCGAACCGCCAGGCTATTCACTCTTCTTGTGGCTGCTGGCTTGATCGCAACGAGTTGTGGCTTTGGAGGGGCACAAGAAGGTCAAGTATCAGGTGAAGCAGTCGATGAAACCGGTCGCGAAACATCAGGAGATTCGACGGTCGCCGACGAAACTGAGCCGTCGGACGAGCTGATACCGGGAGTGAAACGTCAAAGTGTGGAGCTGCCGTATGTGCCACCGATCACGTTGCCAGATTTGTCTGAACTGGACAGTGTTGGTGAAGAAATTCAAGGTGAGCTCGGCGACTATGACGGTTCTGGCCTAGATGTGACGACGGTCAGTTGCGCAAACGGTGAGCTCGAGTACCCGGAAACGAGTGAAGGCTTCCTGTCAGTGGAAGTGGATGCTGACGGTTCAGGCTCTTTCGAGAACATCGGCGGCGGGATCGTCGAGATCCAGCTAAATGCCGACGGTTCGGGTTACTACAAGAAGGTTGGCGGCGGTATCACGGAGATTACGGTTAACGCTGATGGCTCAGGTCTGTACGAACAGGTTGGTGGCGAAGATGGTGGAATCGTCGAAATAGAAGTCAACGAAGACGGTTCGGGTCGATTCGAAAGCGTTCGTGACGGGATTGTCGAGATCGATATTAACCCTGACGGTTCGGGTTACTACAAGAAGGTTGGTGGTGGCATAACTGAGATAACGGTTAACGCTGACGGTTCGGGCAGCTTCGAAGGGGAAGGAGGCGACATAGAGCTGTTCGAAGACGGGGCGATCAAATTCAGTGGCAACGACGATGGGATCGTGAAACTTGAGGTCAACGCCGATGGTTCAGGTTCCTACAAACGAGTAGGCGACGGGATCATCGAGGTGACTGTCGACGCTGAAGGAAATGGTCTGTATACCGAAGTTGGAGAGGACGATGTCGAGTTTCAGACCGATGTTGGGATCTTGGACCCCCGGGTGGTCATAGCGGGTCCGCGGCCGGAGTTCGTTGTTGCTGACCGGTTCCCAAAACTTGACAAGTTGGGCTCGATTAAACCGGTGTGCGCGACCGTCATTTCGATCGACGACAATGTACTGTTTGATTTCGACTCGGACCAGTTACGTCCGACAGCGGAACCCATCTTGGATGACTTGGCAGCGACGTTGGTTGAGGCTGGCAAGCCGCTTGAGGTTCAAGGGCACACTGATTCCAAAGGCGAAGAAGCCTACAACTTGGCGCTTTCGCAGCGCCGGGCTGATGCGGTTGCCGATGCGTTAAAGCAGCGTGGCGTGTCTACTTCGATTACGTCGACCGGCTTAGGCGAGACCAAGCCCGCTGCCCCGAATGAGACCGAAGACGGCAGTGATGATCCGGCGGGTCGTCAAAAGAATCGTCGAGTGGAAATAGTAATTCGTAATTAGGGGCCGCTCTAACTGGTTCGAAATATTGGCCAGCGGCGGTAGATTCGTAACGGTATGAGTGAGGACGACTTTTCTGTAGATGGTATTCCGCTTCCTTTGTCAACGCCAGACGAAGATGCATGGGAGTCGTACCTCACCTCATCCATGGAGCAGTTGGGTGCAGAAAGCGCCACCGGCTTGACCAACAAGCAACTGGCGGGCCTCGAGCGTCTTGTCGGGGCAACGCTGCCGTTCGAAGTGGGCCTACTGCTGGTTATGGGTGTTCCCGAGGCCGAGGGCTGGTGGCAGTGGCGCGAAAACCCCGCTGAACAGCTAACGGAGTGGAACACTAAGGTGGTTGACGGCGTGCTCTTTGACGTAGAACACAACGGGGTTTGGCTGTCTTCGTGGGGTGCTAGACCGGATACCGTCACCGACCGGCAGAACACGGTCAAGGCCCGCATCGCTTCTGCGCCTCCATTGTTGCCAATCTTCGGCCATCGAGCGATCCCATTGACCTCGGCTCGAGGCGCAGAGACGGCTGAATCGAACCCTGTTCTCTCGATCTATGGGTCCGACATCGTGGTATACGGAACCGATTTGGCCGACTGGCTCCATCATGAGTTCGAAGTTCCGTTGCCGTTGTGGTCCAAGGCTTCTGATCGTTGGTTTCCTGTTTGGTCCGAGTTTATCGAGGCTAACCAGTCGTAGACTGGCGGTCGCTTCGCAGAAGTTCCATCAGAAGCCCGTCAATCCAGACACCGTCCGCGCGACGTTCGTATTCGCGTAGTCGGCCGACCGGTTGGAAACCAATCTTGCGATAACAGGCTACCGCAGCAGTATTGTCAGCGGCCGGGTCGATCGTTAGTCGATGATGGTCACGTTCGGCAAAAAGATATTCGATCACCGTCTTGATGGCTTCGGTAGCGTACCCTTTGCGATGAGCTGACGGATCTACATAAATGTCGAGCGTCGCGTGACGATAATCTGGATCTTCTTCTTCGGAGAACTGAATCAGCCCAACGATTTGGTTGTCCTTTTCTTCGATTGTGAGCTGATGGCTGTCCTCATCGCCGAGATCCTCGGCGAATTCTGCCGAGAGGTCGTCGCCTCGCCACCATAGACGGACCGCATCGGTTTTACGGATCGCGATCACCGACGATCGGTCACCTTCTTTAGTAGTACGAAGGCGCAGACGCTCACTCTGCAGTTCGATACATGAAACCATCGCGCAAACGATACCATCGAGCGTCGAACCTAACTAATGTTCTTTCTTTCGATGGCGGGCAAAACTCGCCAAAACCGGCTAGCGTCGTACATGTGTTCGTACTCGGAATCGACCCTGGCCTAACCAGATGTGGCTACGCCGTTTTGCGTCCAGCCAAACGGGGTAAGGCTGAAGTCGTCGCTATGGGAGTGCTGAGAACGTCGACTGACGACACTGTTCCCGAGCGGCTAGGCGAGCTGCAAACCGAGATTCGCTCGTTGCATGACGAATTCCGCCCTGCGGTAGTAGCTGTCGAGAAAATCTTCTTTACCCACAACGCGTCGACCGCGGTAGGCGTGGCTCAAGCCTCCGGGGTGATTCTCGCTGAATCAGCATCCCGAGGCTCAGTTGTACGGCAATATTCGCCAACTGCAGTTAAGTCGGTGGTGACCGGTGACGGGCAGGCCAATAAGGCTCAAGTTCAGGAGATGGTTCAAGTTCTGTTGGGGTTGGCCGAGATGCCAAAACCCGCCGACGCAGCCGACGCCGCTGCCGTCGCCTTGTGCCATCTAGCCTACGATCCGTCGTTGGGTCGCAAACGGGCATCGACGGAGCGAGTCGACGCACAGGACCACGGCACAATCAAGAAGGTGTCGGTATGATTGCGTCGCTCAAAGGAAGGTTGACCGAACGCCTAGTTGGTGGAGATCGAGCGGTTGGCGTTGACGCGATAATCGATGTTGGAGGGGTGGGCTACCAAGTGACTATGACTGCAGCCACCGCTTCCCGCTTGCCGTCCGGCGAAGAGATAACGGTCTACATTCACCACCACATCAGAGAGTCAGATCAGAAGCTGTTTGGCTTTCTGACTCTCACCGAGCGGACGGCATTTGAAGGTTTGCTAGGCGCTCACGGAGTTGGTCCGTCTCTCGCTCTGGCCGTGTTGAGTACACACCCGGCCGCTCAACTGGAACGGATCTTGGCTGACGACGATCTAGCGGCGCTCTGCGAGGTTCCCGGGGTAGGCAAAAAAACCGCGCAGCGTCTTTTGGTGGAACTGAAATCTACTCTCGTCATCCCACTCTCCGAAGAAGCTGACGTGTCGGTCGTCGAGTCCGATAGCCAGACCGCAATTGGTGACGTGCGCGAAGCGTTATCAAACTTGGGTTACTCTTCGGAAGAAATCCGTAAGGCTGTGGTCGACCTTCCAGCTGATACCGACGATTCGGGTCCGTTACTCAAACAGGCGCTCCGGGCGTTAGCGGGGTAGTCGAATGGCTCGTGACGAATTTATCCAATCCGACAATAGTTTGGTCAACCCCGAAATAACCGAAGATGATGTGTTGACCGAAGCTACCGAAGAGTCAGGCCTTAGGCCTAAAAGCCTCGACGACTTTGTCGGACAAGCCGAGCTAAAAGAACGACTTGGCATCATCCTGGAAGCCGCTGCGGAACGAAACCAGTCGGCAGACCACCTTCTTTTTGGCGGTCCACCTGGTCTGGGAAAAACCACGCTGGCGGGAATTGTTGCCACAGAACTTGGCGCTCATTTGCATATTACGTCCGGTCCAGCCATCGAACGAGCTGGCGACCTTGCATCCATCCTTACGAAGGTCGAGCGGGGCGACGTTCTGTTTATCGATGAGATTCATCGACTTCCAAGAGTCGTTGAAGAGGTGCTGTATCCAGCGATGGAAGACCTCCAACTGGACGTCATGTTGGGAAAGGGACCAGCGGCGAGATCTATCCGTTTCGATATTGAACCGTTTACGTTGGTCGGAGCTACCACTCGTACCGGCCTAATAACCGGACCGTTACGTGACCGGTTTGGGTTTGCATTCCGGCTCGAGTACTACGACGCCGCCGACCTTGAACTGATCACCTTACGAGCCGCTGATGTGTTGGGGGTCGAAATCGATGCTGCTGGAGCCGCCGAAATAGCCTGCCGGAGTCGGGGCACGCCGCGTATCACTAACCGACTCCTTCGACGGGTACGTGACTACGCCCAGGTACGGGGATCAGGCAAGATCAATCAAGAGACGGCTTCAGACGGGTTGGCGTTGTTCGGTATTGACGAACGCGGGCTGGACAAGGTTGACCGAACACTTCTCGATAATCTTTGTGCCCGCTTTGGTGGGGGTCCGGTCGGTCTTTCGACGCTTGCGATTAGCCTGGGCGAGCCAACGGAAACGGTCGAAGACGTTATTGAGCCGTTCCTCATTCAGCAGGGTCTGCTGGTTCGAACTCCTCGGGGTAGGGTAGCGACTCCAGCATCATGGAAACATTTGGGCATGTCTCCACCTAAGGATCAAGAGGTTCTTGAGCTTGACTTCGAACCGCCTGCGATCATCGACTAACGACAGGAACACAGACATCAGGTGGCAGCATCACACATGGGTGACGAAGTGGACGTAGAAATAGTTGGCCGAGTTCTGGGCACCGAAGATGCGACTCCGTTGTTGTTTTGGGTTGTGATTTGCGACGGTCAGCATTTGCAGCTCGATGACGTGATAGCGGTCGACCGGGTTCTTCCAACCGGAGAAAAAATAACGGCGTACGGCATCGTTGGGCAAGTACGAGCACGACACGAAGGGGCCAAATTTCAGAGCGACGTCTTTATGATCTCCGATGGTCGTTTGCCGGCAGAAGTTTCAGAGGCAGCCGAAATACAGCTGACCCGGGTCGTACCTGAAACGTTTGTTCCGCCGCTGCCCGGTGAACCGGTGCGCAAGGCGACCGATGCCGAACGCGATGTTGCCCTCGATTTTGCCGATGTGAATCGGCGGCTTCCGGCTGGGTTGAGTCGTGAAAACGAGCCGATCTATCTCGACCTTGACTTCGTTGATGGAACCAAGGGTGCCCATATCAACATCAGCGGTATATCTGGCGTCGCTACTAAGACCAGCTATGCGACGTTCTTGCTGTATTCGATTTTCAACAGTGGCGTGTTGGGCGCTTCGGCGACAAACACTAAGGGCCTCATCTTTAATGTAAAGGGTGAAGATCTTCTCTTCTTGGATCATGACAACACTGCGTTGACTCCTGATCAGCGGGCTCGTTACGGTCTACTCGGCTTAGACCCGCACCCGTTCACGAGCGTAGGAATTGTCGCACCGTCGCGACCCGGTGATCCGAACGCAACTCCACAAACCGGGGCTCGACAGCGCGGCGTAGACCCATATTTCTGGACGATCGCCGAATTCTGCGAGAAGGGACTACTACCGTTCTTGTTTGCCGATGCCGAAGACGAACGCCAACAGTACACCATCGTAGTTCGCTCGGTTACCGAGCAGCTACGCCGTTGTGCCCGTAACGGGGATACCTCAGACGGCGCGGTTTCGATTAACGGCAGGCGGGTGCGGACGTTCGTTGAATTGGTCGAAGCTATTGAGGACATTCTTATTCCCGAAGACCCGGACGACTATGTCGATTCGAAATGGTCTGGACGCGCAGTAGGTGGCGGGACCATCAACGCCTTTGTCCGCCGACTGTCGGGTTCGACCAAATACATGTCGCAGCTGATTCGGGCCGACGTCGCTAACTCTGCCAACTACAAGCTCGATCTGGACAAGAATCAGTTGACCGTTGTTGATATTCACCAGCTTCACGACCGGGCGAAACGATTCGTTGTAGGTGTTGTGTTGCAACAAGCATTCGATGCAAAGGAAGCGTCAGGGGTTTCGGACCCTTTGCAATTCATCGTGCTTGATGAGTTAAACAAATACGCCCCGCGTGATTCATCGAGCCCAATCAAAGAAATCTTGCTCGACGTGGCTGAACGTGGCCGCAGCCTTGGCATTATTCTGATTGGCGCTCAGCAAACGGCGAGCGAAGTCGAACGCCGAATTGTGGCCAACAGTGCCATAAGAGTTGTTGGCCGGCTAGATAGCGCTGAGGCCGGTCGTGAACAGTACGGGTTCCTACCTGGGCTGCAACGGCAGCGTGCCACGATCCTGAAGCCCGGTTCGATGTATTTAGCCCAGCCCCGGTTGCCGGTTCCGCTTCTACTGGAGTTTCCGTTCCCAGCCTGGGCGACCAGGTCCTCTGAAGCGAACCTGGCGGGCACGATCGACGTCGAATTGCTTGAACAAGAGCTCGTTATCGACCCATTCGACGAAGTTCAATGAAGCTACTTCACACCAGTGACTGGCATGTCGGTAAAACTATTCGAGGCCGGTCCCGAGCTGACGAGCACATAGCTGTCCTGGCCGAGATTGCCGAGATCGCCAAGGATGAGAGCGTCGACCTGGTTGTGGTAGCCGGTGACCTTTTTGAGACCGCCACCCCGACAGCTGAGTCCGAACAGATCGTGTACAAGGCGATGCTTGATCTGGCCCAGACGGGCGCAGAAGTCGTAGTTATCGCTGGCAACCACGACAATGCTCGGCGGCTGGATGCCGTTACGCCAGTGTTCGGAGCAGTCGGGTCGATCCACTTGGCTACGAAAGCGGTTCGCCCCGACGACGGTGGCGTAATCTCGATCGAGACTAAATCGGGTGAAACTGCGACAATCGCTGTTCTACCTTTTGTTTCGAAACGAGGCATCGTTAAGGCAGCCGAATTGTGGGACAACGAGGCGTTTGAGAATTCCCAAAAGTACACAGACCGAGTCACGAAAATGTTGGCCCTGTTAACCAAGGGTTTTGACGTCAACTCGGTCAACATCGTCGTCGCCCATACCTTCGTCCACGGCCGGGCGCTTGGTGGGGGTGAGCGTCAAGCCCACGTTGTAGAGGAATATGCCATAACCTCCCAGTCAATCCCTACGACGGCCAACTACGTTGCCCTTGGTCATGTGCACAAGGCCCAAAAGGTGCCAGCGGGATCGGTCACCCATTACTGTGGCTCGCCGCTGCAGCTCGATTTCGGAGATTCGCAGTCAAACAAGCAGGTGAACCTTGTCGAATTGCGCCCAGGGGTTCCCGGTGCGGTGACTCCACGAATCCTGAAGGCAGGCATGCGACTGCGAACCATCCGAGGGTCCTTGGCCGAACTACGTTCGGAGGCCTCATCGCTGGCTGACGTCTGGCTCCGAGTCGAGATCGACGAACCGAACCGTGCTGGGTTGGCCGACGAGGTACGTCAACTCTTCGGTGATCGTCTGGTCGAAGTAAGTTTCGTTGGGTCAGCGAAACCAACGGTCGCCAAAAGGTCGCGCCGAATAGGGCGCTCACCAAACGAACTGTTCTCCGAGTATTTGGGTGAGCGAAACATCGACGATCAACGGATACAGGAAGCCTTTGACGACCTTGTCGAAGCCGACCTTGCTGGCGAAGGTAAACCAGCGACATGAGACCGGTCAGTCTGCGTCTGGAAGGGTTCGGGGGGTTCCGTTCATCGACGACCGTTGACTTCGACGACCTTGAACTGATAGCGCTTGTCGGAAAGACCGGGTCGGGGAAGTCGACGATCATCGACGCGGTAACGTTCGCCCTGTACGGCATGGTTTCCCGCTATGACGATGGCCGGAAAGTGCATCCCGTCATCAACTCATTGTCGAATGAGGCCAAAGTTCAGTTTGCGTTCGAATCAGGTGGAGTCGGCTATCAAGCCACCCGTGTTATACGGCGAACCAAGACGGGCGCGTCTACTAAAGAAGCAAGGCTTCAGACCCAAGAAACGGTTTTGGCCGATGGTGCCAAGGAAGTCACCACAGCCTTAGAAGGTATTCTTGGGCTAGATTTCGACCAGTTCACTAAAGTGGTCGTGCTTCCTCAAGGCCGCTTTTCAGCGTTCCTAAGAGATTCGGTCAAAAACCGGCGAACGATGCTGGCCGAGACTTTGGGCATTAGTCGCTATGACGCCATCGGTCGTTCTGCCCGTGAAATTGCTAAGGCATCATCGATCCAAGCTGCTGAGAAGCGAACCACCTTGACCCGGTTTGAAACACGTACCGGCGACGTGAATGCGGTACAGCGTCAGCTCGACGATCTACAAAAGTTATCGGTGTCGGTCGACCAAGCGGCCGCGCTGATTACCCGGTTGACCGTTCAGCGGGGAGAGCTCGAACAGTTACATCTCGACGCCGTGCGAGCGGTCGAGCGTTTGGAGATGATTTCAACCCCGAGCTCTGTTCTTGACCTCGACCAAAGAATATCCGAAGCGCAGAAGTCGGTGGACGAAGCAGCTCGAAAACTCGAGCAACTCGGAACGGATCGAGAAGATGCGATAGCGGCGGTTCGAAACGGGCCCGACATCCAACGTAGTGAACGGCTGCTCAGTGACTACGAAACCTTGTCGAGTTTCACCAGCCAACTACAGGATGTCGACGCTGAACTCCAGCAGGCAACCGCCAAGTTCACCGAAGCCACCGAACTTCAGGCCGGGTATGAGGAAAAGTTGGAACTCGTCGAACGAGAACTCGTAGAGGCCGAGGCCCAAGAGGCTGAATATAAACGCCAAGCAGCAGACGGTCCCAACTTGGATGGGCTGGATCTCGTTCGATCCCGACGACAAGAATTCAACCAACTGCAAGCCAAGCTGGGCGAATACCAGAACGGTATCGACTCGGTCGAAACCGCCGTTGCTGAGGCGGCTAGTGCGTTACAGAAAGCCGAGACCCAAGCGAAAGTCGCAGAAGACGACTACAAACGCATCGTTGATGTCGAACGCGGGGCTGCGTTGCGGCACAGCCTTGTAGTCGGCGAACCGTGCCCAGTTTGCGACTCACCCGTCGACGCACTGCCGAGGACTGAGTTGGCTCACAACCTTGCCGAACGTGACAAGGAACGAAAAATGACTTACGCTGCGGCCCGGAAATGCGAGGCCGGTCTAGCCGCGCTTCAACAACGCTCGTTCGAACAGCTGGCGGCAAAAGAGGCTACTGAATCACGAGTCGCAGAGTTGAGATCGCTAGTATCTGACACGCCAACCGAAACAGAAATTGAAGCCTTGGAACGGGTGGTCGCCGAAAACGGTAAGTATGTAAACGATGCATCAAAACGGCGAGAAGAACTAGCAAAAAGCGCCCGAGATTTTCGGGCCAACGACGCGTACAAGCATGCTGAGCGGCAGTTGAAGCGTGCGACTGTGTCGCTTCAGAAACTTGAAACGAAACAGGCGGCCTTGGTCGGGCAATCTGGCTTGATCAAGTCGCGGCTCGATTCGGCCCCAACCCAGGAAGAGCTTCGGGCGGCCATAATTTCTGCGAAGGAACTAAATGAGACAGCGGAAAGGGCGAGTAAAGTCTATGCCGACTCTGAGCAACTGCAGTCAAAATTGTTAGCGTCGGTCGCAGCGTTACACGACGAATCGGCTCAGCAGAAGAACGAATTGTTCTCAGTCAGAGATGGCGTCGGCCACTTCAAACCACCAGCGCCGACCAATGGTTCTCTGCTGCAAGACTGGGACGTCTTGTCAAACTGGGCCGTGACGCAGGTCGCCTCTCAGAACCGGCAAATCAAAGACATCGACGCCAAGCTCGTCAAGATAGATTCAGAACTCGCCCACGAACTCGATGCCGCAAAGAGCCTTGTTGCTGGGTCTCGTTCAGCTTCCAACTTAAAACTAGGCGTAGCGTCCACCGAGCAGGATCCGAGCGCCTCAGTCAGACATATTGAGCAGTCGATCGCAGCGGCTATCTCTTCTCTTACCGGGCAACGCGAACTCCTCGCAGTCCAGGGCGAACAAGTAACCCAACTGGAGGCCGAACTTGTCGAAGTCGAGGAACGCCAGCATGTCTACGAAATGCTCGGCGAACAGCTGAAGGCAAGCAATTTTGGCGACTGGCTGCTGAGTGAAATCGTCGAGGCCTTAGCCCTTCGAGCTAGTGAACGTCTCTACGAACTGTCGGCCGGGCATTTTTCGCTCGCCGCCAACGAGCTCAACTTTGAAGTAATTGACCACACCAACGGAGACAGCCGCCGGGATGCCAGAACACTCTCTGGTGGCGAAACCTTCTTGGCGTCATTGGCCTTGGCTCTTGCCTTAGCCGACGGGATAGTCGAAATGTCTTCCAGCATCACGAGCCCATTGGAATCGTTGTTCTTAGACGAAGGTTTCGGAACCTTAGACGACGATTATCTCGACATTGTTGCCAGCGCCGTGGAGGATCTAGGAGCCCAAGGTCGGATGGTGGTGGTAATCACCCATATCGACGAACTAGCGGAACGTCTTCCAACCCGATTTGAGCTGACTAAGACCCAGGGCAGTTCATCGGTAAACCGGGTGGATCAATGAAGTTTGAAGTCGAGGCATGGTCACCCGAATACGGGATTTCGGGAGACGAATCACAGCTAGACGACCACAAAGAGCCAGTCGATCTCGATATCGAAGTCCCAGCGGACCAATGGCTGCCTATCGAAACCCCCGCCTTAGATTCGGTGCGTCGAGTTGTGTTCGTAGATGGAGTCCGTCGGATCGACGCCCGAATTTGGATCCACGATGGGTCGTCATCTCGCCAAGGGGTTTGCGCAAGTGTCGCTGCAGGGGCTGTGGCTTGTACCGCGGAAAAAGCGACGATCGTCGAGACCCAGGTCTTTAGAGGGTTTTATAGCGCGCCGTCTGACGCAGCCGAAAATATTGAGACGAAACATGGCGACTACATGTACGTTCCGTGTGTGTCTGACCGACCGGAGGACATTTACCTCGGCATACATGACCAGATGACCAGTTTGGAAACGACGCTAATGGTAGAACCCGAGGATGGCGCTGCAGGCAAGGAGAGCTCACCATCTGATTTTTTGGTATTCGATGGACCACTCCGTGGTCGGAACATCCCAAACAGCCTCGGTTACGTGAAGACCCAACATGTCCAATATCTGCCCGACTCGCATCAGCCAATACTTAGCAAACTGGCGGCCGGGGAGCGGACCCCACTGTTTCATATTGCCGGACGTTTCGACCGTTACAGCTGGTACTTACGGCTTCCTGCTGCGATGTCTCATCCGTTAGCTGGCATCGTTCGGTGCGAGGTGGCAGCCAATGGTTCCGTCGACGAAGCGGCAAGACTCGCCGCTGAGGCTTCGGCGACGCTGCCGAGGTATGCGTCCGAACCACACAAGGACGCTCGCGCCCCGCAGAACCTATACCCGATAGCGGGTTTGGAGAACCAGCTTCGACATAGGCTTGGGGATCCTCTGGTTTTAGAGCGAGCCCTCCGCAACGCTGCGGGTTGACTCTAGTCCGTCGGGGCTACTTCAGGAAACGTCCACAAGACGGCCACGGCTGTGCACCTCGAGAAGCATAGAGCGCATATGCCATTGCGTCTTGGTCAGCCGGCGCCGCTTGGCTAGGGACGACGCCTACCAAATCGTTCCGTCCAGCAGAAGCCGCTACCGAATCCCAGGTTCCTTGATTGAACTGGTAGGCCCCGTAGTACGGGCCGGCGGGGTTAACTGCGTCGTAACGGCCGCTTGCTTCACAATCTCGCAGGTTGGCCCACGCTTCGGCCGAGGGTCCCCCCGCCGGAGCAGGTGCCGGTGTCGGGGCTGGCGTTGGCGGTGGCGTTTCGACCGGCTCCCGTGATGGTGCTTCGGTGTCCGGAGTTGGAACGTTTCCGGTATCGTTCGGTTCCGCGACGCCGGCTTCAGCCAACGCTTCGCCCGCTGGAGCGGCATCTTCTGACTCAGTATCGATCTGATCGCCTGCGGGTAGTTGGGTGTCCTGAGTCGTTACTGAATCCCTCGAGGTAGCCGCTGAATCCGTGTTTGCGAGGTCTGTATCGTCTGAGCCCCCAAGGTTCATGACCAGAGCGCCGCCGGCTAGTACCACCACTAAAGCGAGGGCCGCGAGACCCATGTTAGAGCGCCGGGCACCGCTGGTTAGTTCTCGGAGGCGTTCAGCAAAAAGATCCACAACCGCAAGGGTAGCGACCTTTATTGCTGAACGTCGGTCACCCTAAATGCTTTAACCGACACTAACTTCCGGCTCTGGAAGGGCAGCTTCTCCTTCGATATCGATAGTCGGAAGTACACGGTCGAGCGAACGCGGTAGCCACCAGTTTGCGTCGCCCATGAGCTTCATGGTTGCTGGCACGAGAACGATACGCACAATGGTGGCGTCAACAAAGATTGCGGTGGCCAAACCGAGCCCGAACATCTTGGTGACCGGGTCGTCGTTCACGACAAACCCGACAAACACCAGAATCATAATTAACGCAGCTGAGGTAATTACCCGAGCCGTACTAGCAATGCCGTGGATGACCGAGGCGTCGTTGTCGCCTGTGGCTATGTATTCTTCACGAACCCTGGAGAGTAAGAACACTTCGTAGTCCATCGATAAGCCGAACAGAATGGCAAACATAAACATGGGGATGAACGAGACGATCGGAACCGTTGTCTCAAGCCCTATGAGCCCAATGCCCCAACCCCACTGGAACACCATGACTAGCACGCCGTAGGCTGCTCCGATGCTTAACAGGTTGAGAACAGCGGCTTTCAGTGGTACGAGAATGGACCGAAATACTAACGTCAACAGTAGGAACGAGAGCAAGACGACAGCGACGATGAAGACCCCGATTCGGCCGCTAACACGTTCGGCAATATCGGCAAAGCTAGCGGACTGGCCACCCACATGAGCCGTAGCTGGGCTGGTCTCAAGGACCTCGGCAAACGTCTCGGCCCTGAGCCGATCGATAGTGTCGACGGTAGCTATGTCTTGAGGCGCTGTCGTTGGAATCGCAACTATTGTTGCCACGTCGGTGTCAGTTGATATGAGAGGCGGCTCGACCGCAGCGATCCCAGGGTCAGCGGCGATAGCGTTGGCCAAAGGCTCGACGATTGTTGGGTCTTGGGAGATGTCAACAGCTACGAGCAGGGGTCCGTTAACACCGGGTCCGAAACCGTCGGCAACCAAATCGTAAGCTCTTCGAGGTGATGTCGTTTCCGCTTGGGTTCCGTCGTCGGGGAAGCCAAGTCGCAGGCCGAGCACCGGAGCGGTCAAGGCGAGGAGGAGAACCGTGACCCCAATAGCGTACGGCCACGCATTGTTGGCAACATGGGTTCCCCACCGTTGCCAACCCTTGCTGACGCTCGATTTGCTGGTTGCGTCGAATCCTCGGCGATGGATACCAAACCGGTTGATCCATGTCCCCGATAGCCCAAGAAACGCCGGAAGAAGCGTGATCGACGCCAGTACCATTATGAGAACTATCACCGAGATTGCGATCCCGGCCCCGGTAAGCACGGGTACTCCGGCTACTGCGAGGCCAAGGATTGCGATCACGACCGTCCCGCCAGCGAAGATCACGGCTTGGCCTGATGTTGCAACTGCTCTACCGGCCGACTCCTGCACGGTCATGCCTTGTGCCATGAACTCTCGATGGCGGGTCACCAAAAACAATGCATAGTCGATCCCAACGCCGAGGCCAACCATGGCGCCAATTTCCGGCGCCCAAGCGGGGATCTCATACAGGTAGGTGACGAGAGAGAGCGAAGTGACGCCAACGGCTAGGCCGAATATGGCCATGCCTATCGGTAGCCCCATCGCTATCACTGAACCGAACGCTAACAAGAGAATCACGACAGCGGCCACGATGCCTATCAGCTCGCCAAGCCCGGTTTCGGGCTCGTCGAATGTGAAGAATAGTTCGCCTCCGGCCTCGACTTGCAGTAGGGGGTTCTCCGCCTCCTCGACGAGCAGAGTTTCGAGGTTAATAAGGTCGTCGACGGTCAGGTCTTCAACCAACGGGTACTGTACGCCGATGAGGGCGACCCGGCCATCAGGAGAGATCGCCGCTTCGGAAATAGTCACGACATTCGGGAGTTGCGCTGTCATGTCACGAAGTTCGTCAAGGGCTGCAGCTTCGGCCTGGGCATCGAAGGTTGCGCCCGTGTTTTTCGGGGTGACTACGACCCGGGCCGTGATGCCGGCCTGGTCGGATTGGGCGGCCGCCAGGAGTTGGAGAGCCTCGTCGGAGTCAACGCCTGGCACCGTAAACGAGTCGTCGAGCTCACGTCCAAACGTGGAGGAAGCGCCGACCACCGTAATTGCGGCCAGAAACCAGATACCGATAACTCTTTTTGGACGCCGGGCGGCGAACTGGCCAAGCCGGTATAGCAACATAGACATTGACTTCTCCCTCTCTAGGACGTATCAATATCATCTCAACTCGATACTGAGGGCACACCGGTTAATCGGTCATTCCGTCCTGGCTGAATGGGCTAGGGCCCAATCGTACTTTTGCCGGTTACAAGGCGACGCCGGTGATTCTACAATTGGGAACTACGATGAATGATACGACCGAGCGTTGCCTGAGCGAACTGAAGGCGGAAGACCCGCCGAGGCGGGTTTGGCGCGACTATGCGCTAGTTGTGGTAGTTCTCATCTCAATTACTCTCGAACTGATTCTGCGTGAGGATGTGCGAGAAAATTGGGGTGCGGCACTATTTGTGGCGATGCTGTCCTTTAGTTTGCTGTGGCGACGAACCAAGCCACTTTTGTCGTTTGTAGTTGGATTCGGAGGTGTGTTACTTCTCGACCTCGGTTCGGTTGTTGGTGGTTATAACCGAGTTGACATCTTTAGTGGTGCGGTCATCCTGGTCTCGATGTATTCGTTGTTTCGGTGGGGAAGCGGTAAGAAGGTGCTGGTAGGTAGCCTTCTGGGCCTCTTGCTGTATGCCGAGTCGATCATCTTTGACTACACCGGCTTGTCCGATGTCATCGGTGGGCTCCTGGTTCTTGAGTTTCCAGCTGCGATCGGTGTTGCGGTCCGGTACTTTCGCCAGTCGCAACGACTTGAGCGAGATCAGATCCGGGTTACTGAACGCGAAAGGATCGCTCGGGAACTGCACGATACTCTCGCCCACCATGTTTCAGCGATCGCCATCCAGGCCCAAGCTGGCCAGGTCGTGGCCGAAGCTGGTTCCCTTCCAGGTGCGTCTGAAGCGCTTGCGTCGATAGAAGAAGAAGCGTCGCGCACCTTGACTGGTATGCGTTCGGTCGTCGGGTCACTTCGCGACCCAGATGCTCCAGTCGAGATGGCGCCACAACATACAATCGCCGATGTGGAGAACCTCGCAACGACTGTGGGCGTCCCACCGGTGAAGGTATCGCTGGCTGAGGAGGTCGGCGATGTTGGGCCGACTATCGGCGCAGCGGTCTACCGAATTGCGCAAGAGTCGGTAACTAATGCGAGGCGTCATTCCCAAAACGCGACGAGGGTTGACGTCGTCGTTGATGGCGCCGCCGATCAGGTAGTACTGACTGTTACCGATGACGGCGATTTACCAGCAAACCCGTCGGGCCAAGGGTTTGGCCTGGTAGGCATGGCCGAACGGGCAACACAACTCGGCGGTACCCTCGATGCAGGGCCAGGTCCTGTAAAGGGTTGGCTGGTACGAGCCAGGCTTCCCGCCGAACTGAGACTGCAGGACGTGAAATGACCATCCGAGTAGTGATAGCCGACGATCAACAGATCATTCGGGCCGGGTTGACCACGATCCTGAACGGTCAGGCCGGAATCGATGTGGTCGGGCAAGCTGCAGATGGTCGGGAAGCGATCGAGATAGCGAGACGGCTACGCCCTGACGTCTGTCTGTTTGACATTCGCATGCCGAATCTCGATGGTGTGGCTGCTACGAAGGCGTTGGCCGGGCCCGACGTCGAGGATCCGTTGGCCGTTGTTGTGATCACGACATTCGATACAGACGAGTACGTGCACGGTGCTCTAAAGGCTGGCGCGAGTGGCTTTCTCCTAAAAGATGCTGGGCCGGCCTTACTCGTTCAAGCGGTTAGGGCCGCCGCCTCAGGCGAGGCGTTGATCGCGCCGAGTGTCACCGCCCGGTTGCTCGCCGAGTTCACAAAAAGGCCGTCCGACGTCATTCCCGTACAACCGACCGAACCATTAACCGAGCGGGAGGAAGAGGTCCTCCTCACGGTCGCCGCTGGCAAAACCAACTCCGAGGTCGCTGATTCGCTCCACATCAGTCTCAGTACTGTGAAATCCCACCTTGCTGGTTTGATGCAGAAGCTCGGTGCCCGAAACCGGGTGGAAATTGCCATTTGGGCCTACGAAACCGGGCGGATGGCCTAGTCGAGTTCACACCGGTCCGGTACTTCATGGCAGCAATCCGATCGGAGTAGCTATCGTGTGGGGTGATGAACAGCGATGACCCATCTGAACTGGCTTACTTTGACTACGACCTACCCGATCGGCTGATTGCTCAGACGCCAGTCGAACCTAGAGACTCTGCCCGCATGCTGGTGGATGTGCTAGACGACTGCAAAACGACGAGTATTGTAGATACGACGGTCGACAGGTTGGCGGAGCACGTAAAGCCTGGTGATTTGGTGGTGGTCAATAACACCCGAGTGTTAGCGGCGCGTCTGCATTTGAAGAAGCAAACCGGCGGCGGGGTTGAAGTTTTTTTGCTCGAGCCGACCGGTGCGCCCAATGAGTGGACTGCGATGGTTCGTCCCGGTAAGAGGGTGAAACCTGGTGAGGTCTTGTTGTTCGACGATATCCCAACGGTGCAAGTCGAGGAGCGACGAGATGATGGCCTGCGGACGGTTACGCTGATCGACGATACCGCCATCGACAAGGCTGGGACTCTCCCATTGCCGCCGTACATTAACGAAGCCCTTCAAGACGACGACCGTTACCAAACGATGTTCGCCGACCGTTTGGGCTCGGTCGCAGCTCCTACCGCTGGTCTTCATTTCACTCCAGAGCTCTGCCAAAGTCTTAAAGACAACGACGTCGACCTCGTGTCTGTGGAACTACGGGTTGGACTGGCGACCTTTAGGCCAATCAGTACTGACAACATCGCAGACCACATGATGCACGCTGAGACCTACCATATAGGTCAGGGGGAATGGGAGGCGATTCAACGTACGAGAAGCGGACCAGGGCGCGTCGTTGCAGTTGGTACGACGGTTGTTCGGGCGTTGGAGTCGGCCGCGTTGTCGGGGGAATTGAATGCCGAAACTCGTTTGTTCATCAATCGCGAATTCGACTGGAACGTAGTCGACGTCTTACTTACGAACTTTCATATGCCACGATCATCCTTACTTGTGCTTTTAGATTCCTTCATTCCCGAGCGTTGGAAAGAGCTATATAGCCACGCGAAGGGCTCTGAGTATCGGTTCTTGTCGTTTGGCGACTGTATGTTGGTCGAACGTCGCAGTAGGCAGGGTTAAAGAAATGGGATCATCGAAACTACATGTTCAGCTGGACGCGATTGACGGTCACGCAAGAGCGACGACGATTACGACTAAACGCGGCACGATCCAGACTCCCGTGTTTATGCCGGTCGGGACAAGAGGTGCGGTAAAAACACTCGACACTGCCGACATGGAGCGTCTAGAAACCCAGATTCTGCTGGCAAACACCTACCATATGATGGAACGTCCCGGCGCTGTACTGGTAGAAAAGCTTGGCGGTCTTCACGGCTTTATGGACTGGAGCGGCCATACCCTGACCGATTCCGGTGGGTATCAGATCTTCTCGTTGGAGCCCAAGATAACCGAGGCGGGTGCGCGCTTTCGATCGGTTTACGACGGTTCATACGTGGACCTGTCGCCTGAGCGCTCTGTCGAAGTCCAACAACAGCTTGGTGCCGACATCGCTATGGTGCTCGATGTTTGCCCGCCGCTGCCGAGTTCGGATGAATTGATCCGCGACGCGATGGAACGAACCCTTCGATGGGCTGAACGTTCGAAGTCGGCTCACACCTCGCAGTCCCAGGCGCAGTTCGGCATCGTGCAGGGTGGAGCCAACCTCGACATGCGAGCGGAGTCCGCCCAAAGAACCGTGGAGATCGGCTTCGACGGGTATGCAATCGGAGGGTTGTCGGTCGGGGAAAGCCGAGAATCTGCGATCCCAGCAATGGTGGCCGCTCTGGCTCAGTTGCCCGCAGACCAACCGCGCTATTTCATGGGTCTTGGGGATCCCGTCGGCTTAGTCGAGGCGGTTTACCACGGTATCGACATGTTTGACTGCGTGCTTCCAACTCGTCTTGCTCGCCACGGAACGGCCCTGTCTTCCCAGGGGCGGCTTAACCTCCGCAATCTGGCTTTTGCTGACGATGACGGTCCTATCGATCCCGAGTTCGACCACCCGCTCTCGTCACGGTACTCGCGGGCTTACCTTCGACACCTGTTGGTAACGAAGGAACCGACGGCGGGACGAATTTTGACTCTGCACAATTTGGCTTGGCTGGCCGACCTCACTTGCCAAATGAGGACTGCTATCGTTGAACAAAAGTTTGACGAACTCCGTCGCCAGGTTTGGCGACAGTGGGAGCCGTCTGAAGCTATCGTCCAAGACTTGTAACGACATCATTGTGCCAGGTACTGCATCCGCCTGATATAACGACTTTGCTGCATTGTCGGCATTTGCTGGCCTAGGCCGGTAATGTCTCTGAGTCGGAGGTACGTAATAACCGTGCAAGAAATGCTACCAATTCTGTTGATTTTCGGGGTCATGTATCTCGTTCTGATCGTTCCGCAGCAGCGGACGAAACGCAAGCATGCCGCTTTGCTGGCCTCGCTGGTTGAGGGTGACGAAGTTGTGCTCAACTCGGGCATTCATGGCTTTGTTGGCGCACTTGAAGAAAATGTGTTGTGGCTTGAAGTGTCGGGAGGCGTTGAGCTTAAGGTCTCGCGATCATCGGTGGCCGCCAAAGTGACAGATTCCGCTGACGATGACTCCGTCGATGAGGACTCTGCTGACGAGGACTCTTCTGACGGTGATGCCGAGAGCCCAATAGATGATGCAGTCGAGGATTTAGACGAGTGAAAGTAAGTCAGATAGTTAGTGCCTGTTTGATCGTATTCCTCTCGATTGCCGGAGGAGTGTACACCTCTATCTCGGGCAACGAACCCAACTTAGGTGTCGACCTCCAGGGTGGAGTATCGGTCGTACTGGTTCCAACGGACTCTGACGTGTCGACCGAAGAGCTGGACCAAGCAGTTGAGATAATCCGGTCGCGAGTCGACGGTCTCGGCGTGGCTGAACCCGAGATCGCCCGCCAGGGAGAGACTATTTCGGTAGTCTTGCCTGGCGCTGACGAGAAGCAGCAAGCTGTCGATGTCATCGGCCAGACCGCTGAACTACGGTTCAGACCTGTATTGGCTCCGCTCGCAGTCCCAGCATTTGACCCAGATGGACCTCTTCCGACTACGCCGCCCGCCGACCGGCCTACCACAACACTGCCTCCGGTTGACGATGACGACGAGGTTTCTGAAGAGCAAGATCCCGATGCTGAGTCCGAAGATGAAGTAAACGCCGACGAAGACGCTCCAGATACTACGGTCCCCGGAGATGAAGGGGAAGATGAGGCCACGCCATCAGCGTCAGACGGTGAAGCGGCCGGGACTCCCGCCATCAAGCCGGTTGTATTGCCCCAGAATGAAGATCCTGACGACGGATCGCCTGATACTACTGTCCCAAATTCTGACGAAGCCGCAGAAGAAACTGCCCCGGAAGGCGATAGCGGCGCGAACCCTGGGGTTGAACTTTCCCCTGAAGACATTGCAGAGCTTCAAAGGCAGTCAGAACAAGGTCAGGCGCCACAAGCGCCATCACAGATACCACCTGAATGTGCTAGCCCGGAGTTAACCCCACGCGAGAATGACAACCCAGAAGACGTTGTCTTTTTGCCGGATGAAAACGGACTCTTGGTTTGCCTCGGACCCGTCTATCAGGACAATGGCGAAGGCCAATTTCTCACCGGCACGGCGTTAGAAACCGCCGAGCGGGGTGTCGATCAGTTTGGCGGAGCCGCCGTCAACGCAACTTTTAAGCCAGGGGCAAACGGGATCGATCTGTTTAACGGCGCAGCCCTGGCATGTAACACCCAATCCCCGGTATGTCCACGCGGAAACCTCGCGGCGGTGTTGGACCAACGAGTCATCTCCGCTCCGAGGATCGACGACCCTAACTACTCCCGAGACCAAGTTCAAATAACGGGAGGCTTTGACCAAGAAGAGGCAGACCAACTAGCGCTCCAACTCCGATTCGGTGCACTCCCAGTCGAGCTTGAAACTGGACCGGTTCGACAAATATCGGCGTCGACGGGGGCCGATGTTCTCGAAGCCGGTGTTCTAGCCGGCATCATCGGTCTTGTCATTGTTGCCATATACCTGCTGTTCTACTACCGCCTAGCCGGGCTCGTAGCCATTGGCGGTCTCCTGCTATCTGGTTTGTTGCTCTGGACGATCGTTGCCTTCATGGGCGAAAAGGTTGGGCTTGCCTTGAGCCTCTCTGGCGTTGTTGGTTTGATCGTAGCGATAGGTGTTTCGGCCGACTCGAACATCGTCTATTTCGAGAACGTCAAAGAGTCCTACAGTCAGGGTCGTCGGGTACCGACGGCAATCGAACGGGCCTATCGAAATGCAATTTCTACGATTGTTAAGGCCGATACGGTCAGTCTCATAGCGGCCGTTCTGTTGTATTTCTTAACGATCGGCCAAGTCAAAGGTTTCGCGCTGTTTCTCGGTCTTGGAACGTTGCTTGACCTCGTGATCTCATGGATGTTTATGAGGCCAGCGTTGGCTAGTCTCGCCCGGCTTCCAGCGACTCAAAAGGACCCAACCTTGCTTGGCCTTCCTAGGAAAGGTGCTGTAGATGAAGTTCGGACCTAATGCGCCTGGATCGAATATGGACTTTCGCCCGAAGTGGCGAATTTCTGTTCGAATTTCGGCCGTTCTTTTCGCCATATCGGTTGGCCTTCTGTTGACCCGCGGGCTCAACTTGGGGATCGAGTTCGAAGGCGGCAGCGTCTGGGAGGTCGAGGTCACCGACGACGTCACGGTCGCCGATGGTCGAGACGCCGTTGATGCCATTCTTGACGATGCTCGCGTCCAGACGGTCGAAGACCGAGACGGTCAGAAGTCTGTGCTTGTTCAGTCAAAACAGACCGATGATGCCATTAGTTCTGAGGTTGTAGCTGCCTTGGATGAGCTTGGTGAAGCGCCAGAAGTTTCGAAGGTTGAAGGCAGCTGGGGTCAACGAATCACGAGCAAGGCTATCGAGGCCTTGGCTGCGTTCTTCGTAGTAGTAGCCCTGTACCTGGCTTGGCGCCTCGAATGGCATATGGCCCTAGGTGGGCTTATCGCGGTGGCCCATGACCTGATCATTACTGCCGGAATCTATGCTGCGTTCGGTTTCCAAGTTAGCCCAGCCACCGTAATTGCCCTTTTAACCATCCTGGGTTATTCGTTGTATGACACTGTGGTTGTATACGACAAGGTACTCGAGAATCAGGAAGATCCGGAAGTGAATTTCCAGGGTCCCACGGCAGTAATCAACCAGTCGATGAATGAGGTTCTCGCCCGTTCGATCAACACTACGATTACCACGGTTATGCCGGTGCTGTCGATGTTGGTTGTGGGCGTTGTACTACTCGGTGGTTCAGCACTGCTGGACTTCGCCCTGGCACTGTTCATCGGCCTTCTCCTGGGGACGTACTCATCGATCTTCGTAGCTGCGCCGATATTGGCTTGGTTCAAGGAGCGAGACATTCCAGCGTCGGAAAAACTTCTTAACAACGACAAGCCTCTAAATTCGGCTGACGTGAAGAAGGTCGCCGGGAAACGCTCGGTTAAGCAACATAGCCCTCGTGACGATACTTCAAAGAAGAAAAAAGTCAGCTCAGGTGCTGGTCAAACAAAGCCAAGGCCTAGAAAGCAGCGCGGTAAGAAACGTTCTTAGTGACGTCAGATGTGAAGGAGGCGTGCACATGTGTTCCCGGATAACAACTATTTCGGCTACGGTTATTACATGGACGTCAAGCTCGTACCCTCATACAACTCGAACAGGTTGATGTAGCGATGGTTACGGTCGAGCGTGTCTTGCCTTGGCGTCGAGAGCGCCGGACGATCGCAACGACCATTGAGCCCCTAATAGAGCGCTTCGAAGGTGCTGGCCGTGATGACCAGGTTGACGTCGTGTCTCGAGCCTACAAGATGGCGGCCAAGGCCCATGAGGGTCAGTTCCGTCAATCGGGGGAGCCTTACATTGTTCATCCGCTAGCAGTGGCTAAGATCGTAGCTTCGTTAGGACTCGATGATGTTAGTATTGCCGCAGCTCTTTTGCACGATGCCGTTGAAGATACGCTGGTCGAAACAGCTGACATCGAACGAGCCTTCGGTCCAGAAATAGCTGACATCGTCGAAGGTGTCACCAAACTCGACCGGCTCCACTTCGATTCTAAACAGGCTCAGCAAGCGGCTTCGTTTCGTAAGATGCTCGTTGCTATGTCGAAGGATCTCCGGGTCCTGATCGTCAAACTGTGCGACCGCCTCCACAACCTTCGAACGTTGGCCGCTATGCCATCATTCAAGCAGGAACGGACAGCCCTCGAGACGTTGGAAGTGTATGCTCCGCTGGCTCACCGCTTGGGCATGGAAGAAGTTAAGGTTCAGCTCGAAGAGCTGAGTTTCGCGGCACTGCACCCTAAACGCTTCGCCGAAATTGAACAGATGGTTTCGACGAGGGCACCGGAACGGGAACTCTTCCTGACGCAGGTTTTAGAAGACGTCCGGAGTCGACTCGCAGAGCTAGGTATAGAGGCGCAGGTAATCGGCCGGGACAAGCATCTCTATTCGATCTACGAGAAGATGATGCGGAAGAGTCAGGCCTTTGATGAGATCAACGACCTCATCGGGTTGCGAGTCATCGTCGGCAGCGTTCGTGATTGTTACGCCGCGTTGGGCTCGATCCATGCCACCTGGAAACCGGTGCAAGGTCGCTTCAAAGACTATGTCGCTATGCCGAAGTTCAACCTTTACCAATCGCTCCATACTTCGGTCGTTGGGCCGCAAGGCAAGCCAGTCGAAGTTCAGATCCGAACCTGGGAAATGCATGACCGTGCCGAATCCGGGGTTGCCGCCCACTACGTGTACAAAGACATCCGAAACGGTTCGGTGGATCTTCCATGGCTGAAACGGATTGTCGATTGGGAAAAGGAAACATCCGACCCGGCTGAGTTTATGAGCAGCCTCAAGGTTGACCTTGACTCCGATGAGGTATTTGTGTTCACACCACAGGGCGAGGTTGTCAACTTGCCTGCGGGTTCAACACCGATTGACTTCGCCTACTCAATTCATACCGATGTTGGTCACCGATGTGTTGGTTCGCGTGTTGATGGTCGCCTTGTTTCCTTGTCCGAACCATTAAAGTCCGGCCAGTCCGTTGAAGTCTTCACAACGAAAGACGGCGACGCGGGGCCTTCGAAAGACTGGCTCAACTTTGTATCGTCCCGCCGTGCAACCTCGAAGATCAAGCAGTGGTTTATGCGGGAACGCAGGGCCGATGCGATAACATCGGGGCGCAACTCGCTAAGCCGTGCCGTTAAACGTGAAGGGATCGTCCGTCAGGTTGCTGCCGAAAACCTGGTCGAGCGTGTTGCCGATGAATTAAAGTACGTAGAACTCGAATCGCTTTTTGCCGCGATTGGTGAGCATCAAGTCTCGGTCGATTCGATTATTGGTCGGATCATGAGGCACCTAGATGGGCCCGACGACTCCAAAGAGATCCCTTCTCCTATAACCCAAGGACGCACGAGGCGCGACACTCCAGGTTCGTCAGGGGTTGCCGTTGAGGGTCTCGACGATGTCATGGTTCGGCTGTCTCGTTGCTGCACGCCGGTACCCGGTGATCAAATAATGGGGTTCGTGACGCGCGGGCGTGGAGTTTCAGTCCACCAGACCGACTGCTCGAACGCCGAGTCCTTGGCGGGTGCCCAACATGATCGACTTATAGACGTCGAATGGGAAGACGAACATGACGCGGCCTACTTCATCGCTTCGCTTGAAGTGAAAGCGTACGATCGTTCTCATCTACTTCGAGATATTTCCGAAGCCTTCTCCGACCAACACGTCAATATTGTCACCTGTGAGACGGCAACAGCCGAAGATCGAATCGCCCGTTTGAAGTTCGATTTTGAGATCGTTGACCCCGCCCACCTTGAGGCTTTACAGCGGGCAATCCGCAACGTCGATGGTGTTTATGACGTTTACCGGGTAATTCCGGGTCGTACCTAGTAATTCAACGCTGCCCGGGCTCTGAACTACTACGCTGTGGTGGTTATGGCACGTGCGTTGTTTCAGTCCCAGTCTGGGACTCAAGATATTTTTCCAGCCGAAGCGAGCAGACGTCGACGACTCCTCGAGATCTTCGCCGAAGAAGTTGGCAGTGCCGGATATGGCCAGATCATTCCGCCGATGTTCGAAGACGTCGGAGTTTTCCTCCGCCTCGGCGAAGCATCCGACGTTGTCAGCAAAGAGCTCTATAATTTTGTTGATCAGGGCGGCAGAAATTTGGCCCTTCGCCCCGAGTTCACGGCATCGGTGTGCCGGGTGTTTGCCCAGCACCGCCCGCTTGTTCCTTGGAAGGTTTGGTACACGGGTTCGAGTTTCCGGCAGGAACGGCCACAGAAAGGCCGCTACCGGCAGTTCGATCAAATCGGCGCCGAAGTCATCGGGACCGACGACCCCGATGTGGACATTGAGCTTATTGCGTTGTGCTGGCGGTTCTACCAGCGTGTTGGTCTCAGAGACGTCTCGTTGGCCATTAATTCTCTTGGCGACCTTGAAGATCGAGCTCGATATCTTGAAGACCTGAAGGCATACTTTCAGGCCAACGCAGAGAACTTGAGCGAACAAGCGCTTAAGACCGCCGAGCTCAACCCACTTCGAGTGCTTGACTCGAAGCGGCCAGCCGACGCCGAAGTGGTCGCCAAGGCCCCACTACTCGCCGACTACTTGGGCGAAGACGCCTCAGCCAGTTTCGAACGAGTTGAGCAAGGATTGACCACGCTTGGCATCCCGTTCGAAGTCGCTCCCCGGTTGGTGCGAGGTCTCGATTACTACGGTCGAACGATTTTCGAATTTGCGGCAACTTCATTAGATGCCGCTCAAAACGCGGTCGGCGGCGGTGGCCGATACGACGGACTAGTCGCCGACTTAGGTGGGGGAGCTCAGCCGGGCGTAGGCTTCGCTCTAGGCGTCGATAGAATCCTGCTCGCCTGTGACGCCGAAGGCGTATTTGAAGCGATTGACGACGCCCCTCAAATTTGGGTAGTGGCGACAACCCCGGGGACCGAAGCTTTGGAGATCACCCAAGAGCTACAGGCCGCAGGCCTACGTGCTGGGCGGAGCTTTGGCGGCCGGTCGATGAAGGCTCAAATGAAAGCCGCCAACAAGTCTGGCGCAGATATAGCGGTGATCGTTGGGGAGTCTGAGGCCGAGGCCGCTAGTGTTTCCATTCGACCGCTCCGCACAAACCCGCCGAGCGACGGTGCCGAAACTGGAAGAAGTGATCCAGGTGTCGAGCAAGTTGTAATCGAACGAACAGCAATGATTAAAAAGGTAAGGTCACTACTGTCATGATGCGTACTCATCTCTGCGGAGAGCTTCGACAAAGCGATATTGGTTCCACGGTTAGCGTTGCCGGTTGGGTCAACAAGCGACGTGAGCACGGTGAACACTTAGCCTTCGTCGATGTTCGCGACTACGACGGAGTCATCCAATGCGTCGTCGACAATACGGTCGATGTCCGCAGTGAATACGTTATAAAAGTTACTGGCACAGTTACGCAGCGCCCCGAGGGTACTACCAATGACAACCTCAACACCGGTCAGGTAGAGATCACCGACGCTGAAGTCGAAATCTTGTCGGCCGCTGAGCCTCCGCCGTTTCCCCTCGATGAGAGGGCGAATGATGTCGACGAACAGGTCAGGCTTCGCTACCGATACTTGGACCTTCGTCGAGAACAAATGCAAAAGAACTTACGAACTCGAGCCAACGTCAACAGCGCTATTCGAGCTTCGATGGAATCCCAGGGCTTTGTCGAAGTCGAGACCCCTATGCTGATGCCGACTACGCCGGAAGGTGCACGTGAGTTCATCGTGCCGTCGAGACGCAGGCCGGGTTCGTTCTTTGCGCTACCGCAATCGCCTCAGCTCTTCAAACAATTGTTGATGGTCGGTGGCTTCGACCGGTACTACCAGATAGCGCGTTGCCTCCGAGACGAAGATCTCCGTGTCGACCGCCAATACGAATTTATGCAACTCGATTTGGAGATGAGTTTCGCCGAAGTCGATGACGTCCTCGCAGCGGTTACCGAATCTATTCTTTCGGTTACCGAAGCCGTCACAGGCGAGCGCCCGGCCGAGATTCCACAGATTACCTGGCACGACGCCATGAACCGGTTTGGTTCCGACAAACCCGACCTTCGGTTTGAGATGGAATTAGTTGAACTGACAGATATTTTCGCCAACACGGGCTTTAAGGCCTTCGGCTCAGCCGAGGCCATCAAGGGTCTCAAAGCTGAAGGCGCCGCTGGGGATTGGGGCCGAAACAAACTCGACGGTCTGACCGAAGAAGCAAAGAAACATGGAGCCAAAGGCCTAGTTTGGATCAAGGTCTCAGACGAACTGACCTTGGATTCACCGGTCGCAAAGTTCTTTAGTGATGACGAGAAAACCGCCCTCGTCAAACAGTTCGAAGCAAAGGCTGGTGACCTTCTGCTGATAGTCGCCGACGAGTGGCTGACAACGTGTGAGGTTCTCGGTGAGATTCGTAACAAGCTCGGACGCCCAGCAGCCAGCAACGACCGCCTCGAATACTTGTGGGTCGTCGATTTTCCGCTCTTCGTCGGAAAGGACAAGGCAACTGGATTGCCACGACCCGGCCACCATCCGTTCTGTCACCCTCACCCCGAAGACGTCGACAAACTCGAAACCGATCCAACTTCGGTTCGAGCGTGGGCCTATGATCTGGTTCTCAACGGCTGGGAACTCGGTTCGGGCAGCATTCGAATTCACGACCCAGCGATGCAGCGTAAAGTCTTTGGCGTGCTCGGTATCGATGACGACGAAGCACAAAAGCGATTTGGCTTTTTCCTGACGCCATTTAACTATGGTGCGCCTCCACACGGGGGATTTGCCTACGGAATCGACCGTCTGACGGCGATTCTGGCTGGGGAGGACAACATCCGTGAGGTAATCGCGTTCCCGAAGCCACAATCTGGCGCCGACCCAATGACCGAATCGCCTACCGAGATCGACGAATCGCAGCTAACCGAACTTGGCCTCAAAGTAATCCCACAACTTGACTAGCGGCCCGTACTTGGGTGAAGTCGACAATCTGAGCCTATTGTGGTTTAGGGAAGTTATGTTTTTGCCTACTGGGGATAACGATGTTTGCCATTGATCTGTGGGATTTCCTAACTCTTCTGCTGACGATGGCCATCGTGGCAACCTCGGTCTTCTATATTTCTAGACGGCTAGACCGGCAGAATAGGGAGCGGATGGAGCTCGAGAATGACAGGCGGTCGACAACATGACCATCGCTGAGTTTGCTGCTGTAATAGTGGCGATAGCCGTAGTTGTAGCAGCGGTTTTTTTGGTGACCGCGGTAAACAATTTAAATAACACGTTGGCGAAGCTGGAAGATACCGCCAACCAACTCCGCGATGAAGGGTTATCAGCGTTTCGGGAACTACGCCAACTCGTAGCCGACGCCGATGCCGAACTCGACAAAGTGGACATCGTTCTTGACCGGGCCGATCAGGCGACGACCGCAATATCGGAAACCTCTCGGCGCACTCACGAAGCCGTCCAAGACCCAATGATTCGGACGCTTGCGGTAGCTTCGGGCAGCTCAAAGATGGCCAAATTGTGGTTGTTTGGAAAACGTCGCAAACGGCGAGATGCTGTCCCCACGGTGAGCTCAAAGTGAAATTTCTGGTGCGGCGGCTTGTCTGGGTAACCGTGGCAGCAGGCGCCCGTTATGTGTTTCGGCGCCGAACAGCCAAGACGGTCGAGAACCAGCGGGACCAGCTGGTCGAGCGCCTACCCTCGCCAGTTGTCGCCCTCGTGGATCGGATGCCGGTAGACCCGATTCGGGCGAGCAGTTCGGTGATCGTAGCTGGCAAGGCGACCAAGGCGGCAGCGTCAGGATCGCAAAAAGTAACGAGACGAGCTGCGGTCGGCCTTCGTTCTGCAAAGAACGTTCGGAACCGACTCACCGCCGCCAGGGATTCGGTGCGATCCGAATTCAAATCTGAAGTGGTGGACTCGGTACGTTCATTGAGGTCTCAATACGTCGCGATAACCGAGGGTGAAGACGCCGCAACCGATGCCTTGCTCGATATTCGGTCGGATGCCTCTGACGCCGGAGACCTTCCCGAGGTGCCCGCTCCGGTTGCTACAGGCCGAAGACGCTGGAAACCGGCGTTGCCGAAACCCAAGACCAACAGAATGCAGCGCTCATATTTTCCTCCGATAAAGCCGTGGGATAGGCGACGCTAACCGGTCAGGCGGGCGATGATCTGGCCTCCTTAGCCGACGAAAATAGTTGTGTCGGCCGAGAAATTCACCAAGTCTTGGGGAGAAAGACTGGTAGCGTGAGACCACTATGAAAGCCAACGAGCTCCGTCGAGCGTTCACCCAGTTTTTTGTTGACCGAGACCACACCGATGTTCCATCAGCTAGCCTAATCCCGCACGACAAGTCGTTGTTGTTTGTGCCCGCCGGCATGGTGCCATTCAAGCCCTACTTCGTCGGCGAAGAGAAGCCGCCCCACCCGCGGGCCGTCACCGTCCAGAAGTGTGTACGAGCCGGCGGCAAGCACAACGACCTCGACGAGGTCGGTCGTACCCAACGCCATCTCACCTTCTTCGAGATGATGGGCAACTTCAGTTTTGGCGACTACTTCAAAGAGACGGCCATCCCGCAGGCGTGGGAGTTCTTCACCAAGGTGCTCGAG
>CAZKEM010000016.1:0-34925 GCA_964551835.1 uncultured Acidimicrobiaceae bacterium
AGTGCGCGAGGGGGGACTTGAACCCCCACGTCCCGAAGGACACAGGCACCTGAAGCCTGCGCGTCTACCAATTCCGCCACTCGCGCGAGTGAACTTCGATGGATCGTAGCGCTATTAACTGGCGACTGCTCGCTAATTGCGGTCAACGATCCGATTTGTCCGAAAATTTCGTTATTATGTGCTTCTTGCGGAGCCGCGGACCCATTCGGTCCCAAAAACGGACTACTCTGGAATGCCTATGGTCCTGAGAAACTTTGAGGATCGCCTTGAGCGAATGGTGGAGGGTGTATTCGCGCGAGCATTTAAGTCGGGTTTGCAACCGGTTGAACTCGCTCGGCGGCTTGTCCGCGAGATAGACACTTCACGAACTGTCGACGTTCGGGGTCGAGCTCTAGCGCCAAATCGATTTATTGTCAGACTCTCTCCAGACGATTCCGCCCGCTTCGCCCAGGTGGAAGGATCTCTACTGACGGAGCTAATAGCGACCATCCGTGACTACGCCAAAGAGCAACATCTGGGCTTCCTGGGTCGGGTCTCGGTTGAGCTTCAGACCGACCCGACGTTACGTGTTGGCCTGTTCCGCGTTCATCCATCATACGACGACACGATCGGTGGCGGCGAAGCTGATGCTTGGCTAGAAGGCACCGACGGGACCCGGTTTACGTTAAAGTCAGGCATTAGTACAATCGGTCGCTTGTCGGAATCCGACATTGTAATCAACGACCAAAACGTATCTCGCGAGCATGGCGAGATCCACCCTGTCGGAGATGCTTACCAGCTGGTCGACCTCGGTTCTACCAACGGTTGCAAGATAAATGGCCAACGCATCGAGCGTCAAATTCTACAAGACAACGACCAATTGACTTTCGGCCCTGTGTCGCTCCGGTTTCGTCAACTCTCAAACTGAAATTATGTCAGCCGGTTCGCCGCCGAGACTGCGACTCAAAGAACCAACTTAATGAGTTAGATCGAATCGGCTGACGAGCACCTTTCGGCTCTATTTCGTTGTAGCATTCTACCCAGTGCCCTTTGAGTCCGACCTCTTTCTAAAGATTCTGCAGTTTTGCCTCCTGGCTTTGCTGTACTTGTTCTTTTTTCGAGTGCTCCAGTCAACGATTCGCGGCACCCGATCTCCCGCCGCTGCAGTCCAGGAAGCCTCCGGACCTGGGGTTGGTCGCAAAATCTTGCGAAAACAAAAAGAAGCAGAACTCCAGGGTGTGGTGCCTAACACTGCGCCTACTCGGGTAGTTTTGATACAACCCGTTGAATTATCTGGACAGGAACTAGAAGTGGTCGAGCATCTGACTTTCGGTAGAGCGACAAGCTGTGATGTAACGCTGGATGATACTTATCTATCTCAAGCCCATATGCGTGTCTCTGTGAGAGGTCCCGCTATGGTGGTTGAAGATTTAGGATCTACCAATGGTACGTATGTCAATGACAAGCGTTTGGAAACACCTGTCAGGGTCAGTGTGGGCGACCAAATTCGGATAGGTGAAACTGTTATGGAGCTTCGTTGATGAAACTCGTAGGTGGCATAGCTTCTCATGTCGGCAATGTTCGAGAAGAAAATCAGGATCGAGCTTTTTTCGGTGGATGTGTAGCTGCAGTAGCCGACGGTATGGGCGGACACCAAGGTGGAGAGATAGCGGCCCAAGTCGCGGTGTCCGGGTTTGACGACCTCGATGGACCGGTCGAATGTAGCCACCTCCTCGGACTTGTGTCTGACGCAAACTCTGCGGTTTTCGACAAAGCCATTGACCCAGATCTTCGAGGCATGGGGACAACACTGGTTGTCCTTGCGCTGCAGCCCGACACCGACCAAGTAACCATCGCTAACGTTGGGGATAGTCGGGCTTATCATTTTGTTGACGGAACGCTTCGGCAGATTACGGTTGATCACTCGCTTGTTCAAGACTTAGTAACGGCCGGAAAAATAACCGAAGAGGAAGCACAAAGCCATCCGCAGCGCAACATCGTAACTCGGGCGCTTGGTATCTCGCCTACCGTCGAGGCTGACTCGTTTATGTTGCCGGCTCGACTGGGCGACCGGTTCCTGCTTTGCAGCGACGGACTTATCAACGAGGTCGAGGAATCTGTTATTGCCGAAATGTTGGCAGAGGAAAACCCCGAGTATGTCGCCAACAGCCTGGTTCAGGCCGCGATCAACGAAGCTGGACGCGATAACGTCACAGTTGCCGTTGTCGACATTGTCGAAGGTGAAGCGACCTTTAGTGCCTGTGACGGTGACGAGACCAATCGGGTCGAGCTCGATGAGGATCCGACGCAGCCGTTCGAAGAACCCGACGTATCAACTCAGGCAGCGGTAACTGCACCAATTGAAGTTGCTCAGGCTGAAACTACCGATCCAGTACTGCCCGGCGACGCCAGCCTTTTAGGGACGGGCGGAGGGTTTGACGCCGTAGTTGAAGGCGAACAGTTCGTCGGTCAACCACCTGAGGTGGCCGAGACGACAGTTCCACCGGTCGTTGAAACTGCGGTTGAAGAGCCAGCGTCTGACGGGGTAGCCAACGGTGGTTCGACATCGGGCCTGCCAGCAACTATTGAGTCACCAAAGAAACGATCCAAAGTAGGTTTTGTAGCAGCTATCGGTGCCGTCCTGGCCCTCCTGGTGGCGGCCTTTTTTGCCATCAACTGGTACGGAACTAACTCTTGGCATTTAGCAGAGAACGATGGCACTGTGGCTATCTATCGGGGTCAGCCTGGTGGATTTCTTTGGTTAGATGCTGAGTTGGAAGAGTCGACGGGAATCAGCGTGAACGAGCTGGACGACGCTTCGAAGGAAAAGGTTGGGGACGGGTCGACTTTTGGGTCATTCGAGGAAGCGGAAGCAGCTGCAGCCAACCTCACCGAGTCCGAGCCAGAGCTAGCGGAGCAGGAACCTGCTCCAACGCCTACAACTACTAGTGTTGATCCGCAACCATCGCTGCCTGCGGATGAGTCTGAGTTGCCGGTGCCGGTGCCTACCGAGGGTCCTCTGGTAGGCAAAACGCCCCCACCTACAGGCTAGTAATGCACGCCCGTAACTCCGAACTCGGGCTTCTGCTCTTAGCAACCATTGTTACGGGTATTGCCTATGCGTTGACCGGATTGGGTAGCAGTTCGGCGAATTTGCCAGCGAACATCGTGCCATTTCTCGGACTCGTGCTGGGATTGTTGTTAGCTACACACCTCGTGATCCGATGGCTGGCCCCGCAGGCAGACGGTTTTGTGTTTCCGATTGCCGCCTTGCTGAACGGGATGGGATACATGATGATCGCTCGCCTTGACCCGGATCTTGCAGCGAAGCAGACGGCCTGGACATTTATTGGGCTCGGAGCATTTACCGTAACTCTGCTGTTGTTCCGAGATCTGCGGAAGCTGGCCCGGTATCGGTACAGCTTTGCCTTGCTTGGCGTAGTGCTACTGATGCTTCCCTTGGTCCCTGGATTAGGCAAAAACGTAAACGGCGCGCGTATTTGGCTGGAGGTCGGGTCGTTTACTATTCAGCCTGGCGAGTTCGCCAAAGTGGTCTTGTCCCTTTTCTTGGCGGGCTACCTGATTGACAAGAGAGAGTTGCTTTCGGTGAGCAGCCGTCGGGTTGCAGCCATTGCGATCCCCAATTTGAAGCACTTCGGACCGATGCTTCTAGCGTGGGGCGTAGCGCTGATCGTTATGATTATGCAGCGCGACCTCGGGTCGTCGTTGCTTTTCTTCACCTTGTTCATGGTGATGATCTACATCGCAACCGAGCGGATAGCGTACGTGCTCGTCGGGTTACTGTTGTTCTGCTCCGGAGCGTTCGGGTCTTGGTTGTCGTTCTCCCACGTTCAACGCCGAGTCGACATCTGGATCGACCCGTATGAAGACGCCAAAGGTGCCGGATTCCAATTAGCGGAGGCGGCGTTCTCGATGGCCGACGGTGGGTTGACGGGAACTGGACTCGGCTTGGGGACGCCAAACAAGATTCCGTACGCCGATACCGACATGATCTTTGCGGCGTTCGGCGAAGAAATGGGCCTCTTCGGTGCGACTGCCATCCTCATCCTATTTCTTATGTTCGTTGGCGGCGGTTTCCGGATCGCCAGCCAAGCCCGTTCACCATTTGAATCGATCCTAGCTGCGGGTCTCACCGCCTTGCTAGGTTTCCAGGCCTTCATAATTATCGGTGGAATCCTGCGAATCCTACCTCTCACAGGTGTGACGTTGCCGTTTGTCTCCTACGGTGGTTCGTCCTTGGTAGCGAACTACGTGATTCTTGCTGTCCTCATACGAGTCTCTGCTAGCTCGTTCGAAGACGAACTGGACCTGTCCGGCATTCCACAGGCTCCACGAAGGTCAGTATGAACAGACAGATCAATCACGTCGTTTGGGTTATCGGCCTCTGTTTTGTTTTGCTGTTTGTCCAGCTGAATAGGTTTCAAGTCCTCGATGCTGAGACCCTCCAGGATAACCCCAATAACACCCGAGCGATTCAGAGGGACTTTAACCAGCCTCGAGGTCAAATCGTGACGCGGGACGATGTTGTCGTCGCGACTTCGGTGGTTGTCACCGAAGGTGACTTCACCGAACAGCGTGAGTACCCTCACGGCAACCTGTACGCCCACACGGTCGGGTACGTTTCGTTCACCGTCGGAGCTGATGGAGTTGAGCGGTTTTATTCCGACGAATTGATCGGCGATGATAACGAGTTAGCTGTCATACGAGACGGTCTCCAAGGCAAAGAAAGCAAACAAGATGTTGTTCTCACCCTCGATCATTCCCTCCAGACTGCCGCCCAGGAGGCGTTAGGGGACCGGAATGGGTCCGTTGTGGCAATGGACCCCCGCAGCGGCGAACTGCTGGCACTGTGGAGTTTCCCGTCATATGACCCGACGCCGATAGCTAGCCACGACGGCGCTGAGTCGTCCGGCGCCTTTCGAGACCTAGCTGAAGCCGACTCTAACCCGTTGCTTCCTAAGACCTATCAAGAAATATACTTCCCTGGTTCTACCTTCAAAGTAGTCACATCCTCTGCTGCGCTAGAACAGGGCAACGTCACACTTTCCGAGCCGGTCTTCGAGCGGAGCAACGGTTATGAACTGCCGTTGTCTTCATCGATACTACGAAACTTCGGAGGCTCGACCTGCGGTGGTGACTTGGTCGAGCTGTTAGTTGTTTCATGTAACACGGCTTTTGCGGAACTGGCGGTAGAACAGTTGGGTCCGGAGACGATGGTGGCTGAGGCACAACGGTATGGCTTTAATGAAGAGATTCCGTTTGATCTGCGGACCCCTGCTGTGAGCACGTTCCCAACGGACTATGGGGAAACCGTGGTCAACCCGACCGACGAGGTTCCTGCCGGAATATTCGAGAATTCTGCGAAGCTGGCACAAACTGCGATTGGGCAAAACGATGTTTCTGCTTCGCCGCTTCAGATGGCGTTGGTAATCGCTGCTGTGGCCAACGATGGCGAGGTTCCAACCCCGCATGTCGTCCGAGAGGTTCGGGACACAACGGGGGCCACTGTCGAAGAGTTCAACCCCGAGCCGTTTAGCCGGGCTATGTCACCGGAGTCAGCTAGTCAGCTCGGCGAAGCATTGGTTGAGACGGCTACTCGAGGCTCGGCGAAGGAGATATCGATCGACGACCTGGAGATCGGAGCTAAAACCGGGACTGCCCAGATTGGCACCGAACCGAAACGTTCCCACGCTTGGATTGTCGCGTATGCAGGTTTGCCAGGTCAGGAGCCCGAGATTGCGCTTGCCGTGCTTGTTGAAGCTGATCCAAGGCGTCCAGAACAGACTGGTGGTGGTGACGCTGCCCCAGTCGCTAAAGCCGTTATTCAGGAGTATTTCGATGATGTATAACAGCGGTCATCAAAATTTACCGTTTAGACTGCGTACAGAGTAACCTTAAGAGCACCTGTGACTGATATTTCCGAAGAACGGCCTGTCCTAAGTGGCAGATACGAACTCCACCGGCGGATTGCTCGCGGTGGGATGGCTGAAGTATTTTTGGCGCGAGACCAATTGCTCGACCGTCCAGTCGCAATAAAGATCCTGTTCCCGCAGTACGCGGCCGACCCAACCTTCGTTGCTCGTTTCCGTCGTGAGGCACAAGCTGCAGCCAATTTGAACCACCCAAGCGTCGTAGCCGTTTACGACTGGGGCCACCAAGACGACACTTACTTCATCGTGATGGAGTATGTCGAGGGGCAAAGCTTGGCCGAACTCCTGGCTGATGAAGGTCAAGTGGGGCTCGACCGTGCGATCGAAATAGTCGGTGATGTCGCAGCTGCCCTTGGTTTCGCTCACAAAAACGGCACTGTCCACCGTGATGTGAAACCAGGCAATATCATGATCACCAACGATGACCAGGTCAAAGTCGCTGACTTTGGTATCGCACGTGCTTTTGGCGGCGCGGACGACCAGCTGACCCAGACTGGTTCGGTTATGGGAACTGCCAGCTATTTCTCGCCAGAACAAGCTCAAGGTAAACAAGTCGACCCTCGTAGTGACCTCTACTCTCTCGGTGTTGTGCTGTTTGAGATGGTTACGGGTCAAACACCGTTTGCTGGTGAGTCTCCGGTAGCGATCGCCTACAAACATGTGCAGGAGACGCCGCCTCGGCCATCTGTGTTGAACCCAGAGATCACTCCCGAGTTTGAGTCGATTATTGCTCGGTTGCTAGCTAAGAACCCTGAGCAGCGGTACGATACTGCCGAAGATTTTCGAGACGACCTCAGTCGATACCGTCAAGGCCAGCCGCTGGTGCCAGCATTCGCGACCAACGGCGACGGCGCCACCCAGGCAATGCAGATCGATTCCACTCGGGTCGAGCCGGCTTCTAGAGCCGTCATCGATACGACCCGTGCCGTGCCAGCATCGGTAGCTAGCGGTCGAGCCGACCCTGTAGAGGAGTACTACGAACAGCCAAGCAGAACCGGTGTGTTCTTAGTTATGCTCCTCGGGTTGTTAGTAATACTCGTTGGTCTCGTCGTTTGGATCGTTAGTTCAAACAGCGGTAACGACGGCACCGACGAAACAAATCTCAGTAATCTTCTTGTGCCGAATGTGGTTGGCATGCAGGCAGACGAAGCGACTGAACAGCTTTTAGAGCAGGGTTTTCTCGTCGACCGTCAGTTAGAGGAAAGTGACAAGGATCCCGGGGAGGTCATCGACCAAACTCCAGGCGAAGGCGAGACGGCCGAGGAGGGTTCGACCATCATCCTCACGGTCAGTAAAGACACCGAGACCACGATTGTTCCGAATGTTGTTGGCCTTTCCGAAGAGGAGGCTATCGATCTGCTCGAGGCCGATGGATTTGAGGTCACTGTTAGCAATGCACGAGACAACTCGGTCTCCAAAGGTGACGTCATCTCGGTGACCCCTGATGAGGGCGAAGAAGCTAACGCTGGCGCCACCGTAACAATCGTGGTGTCCGACGGCGGAGAATCGGTGACGGTTCCGTCAGTGATCGGCGACAGTCAGACCGAAGCTTCGAATAAGCTGTCAGACGCTGGATTCTCGGTCACCATAATCGAGCAACCCTCAAATGAAGTTCCCGAAAACCAGGCGATCGGAACCGACCCTGCAGCAAACACCAGTGTCGAGAAGGGTATCCGGATTGAGCTATTCATGTCGACCGGCCCCGAGGAAGTAGTAGTTCCCAATGTGGTCGGGATGACCGAAGCGGAAGCTAAGGCGGCTCTGAGCGATGCTGGGTTTGACGCCGTCAATGTCGTCGAAGTTGACCCTCCTGAACCTGGAGACGAAGGCAACGTAATCTCCCAAAATCCAACAGGTGGGACTATGGCCGACCCAGCGGACGACGTATCGATATCGGTCGCCAAGGCACCAGAAGTAACGACCCCGACCACGGTCGCGCCCTAGACGTCGCGTCGCGCCCAGCCTTTAGCTGCAGCGATCGACGAAGTTCTGAACCAGCTTCTTGCCACGTTCGGTTAGAACCGACTCGGGGTGGAACTGAACGCCTTCGACGTCGAGCCGCTTGTGTCGCAGCCCCATGATCGTGCCATCTGAGGTTTGAGCAGTGATTTCTAGGTCCTCGGGCAGCCCGTCCGGGTCGACCACGAGCGAATGGTACCGGGTAGCTTCAAATGGATTGGGAAGATCGGAAAACACGCCGCTCCCTTGATGTTCGATCACAGAAGTTTTGCCGTGCATGAGTTCGGGTGCGTTGATAACCGACCCACCGTAGATCTGTCCAATGCATTGATGCCCGAGGCAAACACCAAAGACGGGGACTTTTCCCGCGAATTCTTTGATCGCTTCATTCGATAGCCCAGCGCCTTCAGGCCGACCTGGTCCAGGCGATATAAGAACGCCGTCTGGAAGTGGTTCGACTAGCTCCTGTAGCGGTTTTTCGTCGTTGCGGACGACGATCGGCTCGGCTCCCAGCTCGCCCAAATATTGAACCAAAATGTAGACAAACGAGTCGTAGTTGTCGATAACAAGAATTCGTGGCACCCCTCGAGGCTATCTTTTCCGCTAGAGTCATGAGCGTGGTTCGTCAAGATAAATCAAAATCAGGCCGTGTAACCCCTAAGGCAGGCGATGCCTCTATCGCTTCCGCAAACGAGAGCGATAGGAACTCCTCGGGCACCTCGACAAAAGTCAGCCGAGAGCCGGTCAGGGTCCAAGGCCCATCGCCGACGATAATTCCGGTCCTAATGTTCGGGCTTTGGGGGTTGGGCGCACTCGTCCTTCTGGCCAACTACATTGTCAGGGATTTCGCGGGCATGCCGTCAAACTGGTATCTATTGGTCGGCCTCGTTCTTGTGCTTCTGGGGTTCATCCCCGCAACCCAGTTTCGATAGCAAGGTCGCGTTGACCAAACCTCGGTCAGGGCTGATTGTTGCAGGGGGCGGCTTCTTCTAAGATAATGGTCACACCCTTGTCCACAGCTGTGGATAAGGTTAGTGAAGGTCGGTTGCGGTCTGAAGCTCCATCTCGTCTGCGCAGTGTCGGGGCGGAGTCGGGTCCTGGTCATTCGCCAGCGTCATCCGAAGCTCGGTACCACATGACGAGCACCGGTACGTAAGTTTAACCTTCCGTAACTCGCCAGGTGGGGGAGGCTCGGGGACCGGGCGGGCGAGGGCTCCGATTGTCGCAAATCCGATGCGAAGTAGAACATACATTGTCGAGACCGCAACCAGCACTCGGAAAACGCTTTGCCCGCTGATGATAAGGCCAACTCCAAGAACGATTACTACGAGGAGGACTATTCGAAGCCGATTTTTTTGAATCCGGCGGTCACGAATTTGAGCGGACGACGAGATTGGTGTGTCGTCATCATCGATTTGATCTAGCGAGTCGGTGACTGGCTGAAAATCAGAAGGCATCACTTAACAGAGTACCTGACGACGCCTGGGCTTGTTAATTCGAGCGCGGCAGCATTTCGGGCAGCGTCATGACTTAGCGTTGATGATGCTAGGTCTCGAGGACGTTGGTGGCCTGCTGACGTAGCCAGTGGTCGGCCAACACGAGAAGCATCATAGCCTCGACGATAGGCACCGCTCTCGGAAGTACGCAAGGGTCGTGTCGACCTTTTGCCGCTAACTCTGTCGGTTCGTTTGACGTTGTAACCGTTTGCTGGTTTGACGAAATCGTGGCGGTTGGTTTGAACGCAACCCGGCAGGCGATATCTGCGCCGTTTGAGATGCCACCCTGGACGCCCCCGGAGTAGTTGGTGGAGGTAGTTGGCCACCCGTCCGGCCCAGGGACGAATGGATCGTTGTGTTTGAGCCCAGTCAGCCTCGTGCCGGCGAAGCCACTTCCTATGTCGAAGCCCTTAGCAGCTGGCAGCGATAGCATAGCCTTTGCGAGGTCCGCTTCGAGCCGATCAAAAATGGGTTCGCCAAGCCCAACGACCATATTGCGAGCGACCACCGTTACGACACCGCCGAGTGAATCCCCATTTTTTCGGGCAGATTTTATTGCTGTCGTCATCGCTGCAGCGGCGACCGGGTCGGGGCATCGTGTTGGTGTAGCGTCGACTTGTTCCAAGGAGACCGTGGCGGCGTCTACGTCGGCATCAATAGCGTGGACTTGGCTAACCCAGCCAAGAACCTCTATACCAGTTCCGACTTCCAAGAGCTGTCTCGCAATTGCGCCTGCTGCGACCCGTCCAATAGTCTCGCGGGCCGAAGATCGGCCCCCACCACGATGGTCACGAACGCCGTATTTAGCGTCATAGGTGAAGTCAGCGTGGCTAGGCCTATACACATCCTTTAAGTGGTCATAGGCGGCCGGGTTCTGGTCCTTATTCTTGACAACCATCGCTATCGGGGTGCCGGTAGTCGTGCCGTCGTGAATACCGGACAAGATCTGAACCTCGTCACCTTCTTTGCGTTGTGTGACCAGGGAGCTTTGACCAGGACGCCGCCTGTCGAGGTCTTGCTGGATGCGGTCGACGTCGATCTGAAGTCGAGGGGGACAGCCGTCGACTACCACGCCGACTGAATGTCCATGAGACTCGCCAAAGGTGCTGATGGAAAATGACGTACCAAATTGAGATGTCACCTCCTCGAGGGTACTTGATTGGCTGGCATCCTGGGTCATAGGTGACACGATTCGGCGGTCCACATAGGGCTAGCAGCTCAAATGCTGATTTTCGGAATCGGGTTGGTGTCACGAATCAGGGCATCTCGGTTCCGAGGAGCTACGGTGGGAGGCTGTGGACGTGACCAAGAACAGAGTCAAGGTTTGGATAGATCAGGATTTGTGTACCGGAGATGGTATTTGTACCGATCACGCCCCAGAGGTCTTCACTATTTTGGAAGACGGGATTGCATACTGTAAAGAGGATGGCCGGGTAATCAGTGACCCTGGTGGGGCAGCGGAGCTGGCGTTAGTCCCGGCAAGCCGAGAGGCCGAAGTTGTTGCAGCGGCCAACGAGTGCCCTGGAGAGTGCATCTTTGTCGAATTTGTAAACGTCGCCACACTTGAAGCCGGACACACTGGTGAGTTGTCTGAATGCGGATCGAAAGTGCCGCCTCCGTAGATGATTTAGATCCCGTGTTGGGCAGCATTGTGCCACTAGTTAGGCTTGTTGAGAATGCCCTTGGTTAGCAGAGGGTCTCCTCGGCACTTATCAGGACCTTGAGCTATGAGTAATCTTCCTCCGGAACATAGAAACCCAGAACCCGACGATGAGCCGGAACAAAACACCGGATCGTTTCCTGCTGTAGATGAGGAGCTGGTTGACCCAGGCGCCGGTTACTTTGAGCCAGACCAGCCTGGGTCCCAGGACCCTACCCAGACTGGCCAGTTTCCGGCGTTTGGCGGCCAACAGATTCAGGACTCTTCGCACGCCTACTTCATAGATCGAAATACTGGCGAACAGCAAATCATAGAAAGCGACCCAGCGCAACGGTTCGGACCTGCTGATCCAAACGGGGACCCGGAACCGTTTGTCGAACGACCAGCAATGTACGAAACCGGTGAACTGGATCGAACAGGCCAACAGTTTCAACCTGGGCCTGAAACCGTTTTCGAGCCTGAGAACCCGACAGCTCAGGCCGGTCTTGAACTACCCGATGTTCAGGAAGTTGGCTATCAGGGTCCATCGACGGCCGTTGCCGACGCAGTTGCACTTCCGCCGGTTTCCCAGCCAAATATTGAGATCCCCCAAGATGGAACCCATCCGCCGGTTCTAGACGAATCGGATATCGACGGCTATCTCGACACAGAAGACATCGATGCAGACTTACCAGCTCGAGTCCGAAGGAAGTTGGCGAAGAAGGCGCGGCCAGAGTCGACGGTTCGACGAAGAAAGACCGAGCTGGACGCCGATTCCGGTTGGTCGTATCTGATGCTACTGGGACTTCTCTTCGTGCTGATCGTCGGGTTTTCGTTGAGGTGTCAACAGGTTTCAGAAGCCGATCAATCAGCGGCTCGCAACCCGACGTTGGCAGCTGAAGTTAATGTCGTTATACGTGTCGGCGGAGACCAGGTCAGCCTCTCTGGAGCGCTACCAGACGAAAAGAAAGCCAGTGACTTGGTCGCCTTGGTCGCCGAACACTACGAAACAGACCTGATTACAAACGCACTATCGGTAGACGGCGCTATTTCTATCGATGACAGCGTGCTAGAGATCACGGGCCAAGCACAAGAGGGCGACACTCGCCCAGAAGAGCTGCAGACGACCTTAGATGATAGGTTTGATATTCAAGTGGCGAGTAGCACGGTCAACTATGGAACGCTTCCAGAGAATCTGGTTGCGGTTTCGGTCGAGGTTTCCGGCGCATCGGTTGTGATTTCGGGAACAGTCCCAGACCAAGCCAAGCTAGACCTGATCAAACTGTCAGCTGAATCTGTCTGGGGTGTAGACGATGTCGACACCTCGTCCCTGGCAGTCGGAGATGTTGTTTGGTCGGGCGGCCGAGTCTCGGTGTCCGGAGAAATTCCACTCGGAAGTTCTGAACCCGGTGAGTTCGCCGACCTGATTCGGCTCGAGGGAATCTTCGTCGACCCAGGAAGGTCCGACAACGACATCGCAAACGCTACTCCCGATGAGTTGAAAGCCGCCGTAGCCCAACGGTTCGAGGTAGCACCCATCACGTTTTCTGCTGGCAAGCAAACGCTAACTGACTCAGATGAGAAAACTCTAGATGGGGTAGCTCAACTATTGCTCGCTCTGCCAGACGAAGAAATTACAATTGTTGGCCATAGCGACAGTGGTGGCGAGTCGGCAGCGGCCAGGGAACTCGCAGCCCTACGTGCCCGTATCGTTTGGGCGTACTTGACCCAAAAGACGGGCCTGCCTGACAGTATCGAGAACTCTGGGTCCGCCACTGATTCGACGAGTAAGATAACGGTTACGTTCGGATAGTCAGCAGTTACCGAAGTGCTAGTTTTCGAAGAAGTGGTTTGAAAATTCTTCTTGGAGTAGTTTCTTCTGAATTTTGCCGACCGGGCTACGCGGCATGTCCGAAGTCAAGAAGTAGACGCGTGGGAGTTTGTACGCATCTAGTCTGTGAGCGATAGCGACTTCCAGATCGTTTTCGGTTACGCCAGGTTCGGCGTTGACAAAAGCTGCGACGGCTTCGCCTAGATCTGGGTGGGGTAGTCCGAGGACTGCGACTTCGATTACCTGGTCGAGTTCACCTAGGATGAGCTCTACCTCTTTCGGGTAGACGTCGTCGTCGCCGCTGACAATTCGGTCACCTTCTCGCCCGACGAGAATGAGGTGCCCGGCTTGGTTAAGGTTGCCTCGGTCACCTGTGTTGAAGAAACCGTCAAGGTTCAGAAATTCGTCGGTCAAGTCAGGTTGCTGCCAATACCCAGAGAACACCGATGGCCCTCGAACTCCGATTTGGCCGATGGAACCGTCGGTGATGGGCTGCTTATGATCGTCAAAAATAACGAGTTCAACATCAGGTAGCGGTCGCCCCACTGACCCCGGAACGGGTTCTTCGTTCAACGGGTTCGTCGCAATTACTCCACATTCAGACACGCCGTAGCGTTCATGTATCCGGTGGCCAGTACGACTGGCGAATTCTCGAAAGATGCCTTGTGGTAGTGGCGCGGAACCCGATAGAAATAGGCGAATTGTCGAGCAGTCTATTGGCCCGAAATCAGGGTCGTTCAGGAGCTCCTGATAGTGAACGGGAACACCCATGACAACGGTGACCTTGTCGAGGCTCGCCCGGACCTCGGCGCTATCGAACGTTGACAGGAACAGAATTTCGGAACCGTTTGCCATCGTCGGGTGGAGAGCGACGAACAGCCCATGCATATGGAAAAGGTACAAAGCATGCAGGACGACATCATTCGGTCTGAAGTTCCACGCTTTATACAGGCTTGCGGCGTTCGTAGCGAGGTTGTGGTGGCTTAGCATCGCCGCTTTTGCTCGACCCGTGGTGCCCTGCGTGTATAACATTACCGCGATGTCATCGGACGCATTCTTGTTAAGTATGTCCTGCTGAGCATTCTCAGCTTCGACTTTGTTTGTAGCCTCGGCCAATGAGCCTGTACCGTCGTCTCCGAGCGTCACAACGTTCGCTACCCCAGCGATTTCGGCCATGGGTCGGAACTGGTCCGACTTGTCCGGACCAAAGACAAACAAAGCCGGGTCGGCGTCCCCAAGGAAATATCCGATCTCATCGCCTGAGTAAGCCGGATTTAGCGGGACGTACACAAGCCCACTCCGGAGACATGCCAGATACAGGGCAACAGCGTCAGTGGACTTTTTTACTAGAACAACGATCCGATCACCAGGAGATAAGCCAATTTTGAGGAGCACGGTCGCCATAGCTGCGCTCCGTTTATCCATTTCACGGTACGTAAATGACCGCCCACCTGGGACGGTCAAAAACTTGTTGTCGAGCCGGTCTTGATTGAGCTCTACTAGTTGGGCATACAAGTTATGGTTCACGGTTACGTCCGAGTCTACCCGATGGTGTTAATTGGAGTTGGCTTCGAACCTTTTGTTGGCAGATATTCCAACATTTAGCGGCTCGAGATAATAATAAGTTCACTACGTCTGGCCTGGATTGAGAGTTTCGATGCTGTAGGCGAGCCGACCAGGCTATGCGGCAGCTCGGCTTCGCCGAAGTACGGGGTCGGCGATCTGCAACGCTTTGTCGGCGACTTTCAGGACCCGGCCCGAGGCCCCCGGGGTTTCGGAGTCGACAAGGTTCCCCATCACACTAAGCGTAATATTTGCAATCGATTGCGTTCCAACCGACAGTCGTAGCCCGCTGCGAAGAATCCATGGATGGCCTATCAGGAACGAGAACCGCCGACCCGTTCGGAGGAATGAATCGAATCGTTCGCCGACTAGTTGGTCGTATCGTTCGGTAGCGGTCGCCGGGTCATCGACATAAAGGTCCGATAGTAGCATCCCTGATTCGAGGCCGTAGTCGATGCCTTCGCCGTTCATCGGGTTGACTAGACCGGCGGCGTCGCCGATAGCGGCCCAACCAGGTCCGAACCGTTTTTGGGTGCTCATCGGTAGTCGCCAGGCCCGCGGTCGTTCCAGGTTTGGTCCGAGTTCCCAGTCGTCTTGGACAATCGAGCGGTACGATTCGATCAGGTTATTCAGGTTCAGCTTTTTGAAGCCCTTCATCGTGGACAGTGCACCAACCCCGATGTTGACGGTGCCGTCCCCGGCTGGGAAGATCCAACCGTAGCCAGGCACCCAAGTGTTTTGTTCGTCCTTCAACGTCAAGCAGGCTTCGAGATGCTGGTCGGCGTGGCGAGGCGATTCGGCGTAGCTTCGTATCGCTATGCCGAATGGTTCGTCTTTGACTCGGGTAGCGCCCAATATTCGAGCGACTTGACCCGGTGCCCCGGTAGCGACAACCACGAGCTCGGCCATGATTTTTTGGTCGTCTACCGTGACGCCAACAACTCGGCCGTCTTCAAGAATGGGAAGGGCTTCGGTTTCCCAACGAATTTCGGCCCCCGCTTCTTTCGCTGCGTCGATGAGGGCTGCGTCGAGGCGACGTCGAGGCCAAACCGCCCCGTGGGAAGGAAACCGGGACGTTTCGGGCCACGGGAGTTCGCGCACCTTTTTGCCGGCGATCATCCGAAGCCCGTCGATGAGGTGAGCGTCTTCGAGGTCAATTTTGAGTTCGTTTAGGGCGCCGACGGCTCGTGGCGTCAACCCGTCTCCGCATATTTTGTCCCGGCCATAGGCGGCCTTGTCGAAGACTACGACGTTCACGCCTGCTCGGGCTGCCTGAATGGCGGCGGCGGCTCCGGCTGGTCCGGCGCCGATAACGATCATGTCGAAAGAACTCACATCTCTAAGGGTGCCGTACGATCAGCGGATTTGTCGCATCGGGGCTGGTTTTCCCACCATTGGCGGCGTCGTGTTACTCGTTCGGCGGTCTCGGTCATAGATACCACTTCGGCATTCACGGCGGCTTCGGTCCCGTCGTACGTTGCCGGAGGGCGGGACGGCAACAGGCGAACCGCTGCTCGAATAACACGTGATCTTGCCATGTGGCTTGAATACCCCGACCGGTCTCAGTCGCTGTCGGGCTGCTTGAAGGTGGCGATAGTCCACCTCTTCATGCGCCGTGACATACCGGCTCAGGTACAGAATGTGCCGAACATATTAGCTCAGGTCGGGGCTGTCTTGGATTACTTCGTAGACAAGGGCGCCGATAGTCGAGCCGTCGGCCAAGGTTACAGTCGTTTCGACCCGCCGGTAGCCAGGTCCTTCGAAACCGTCGATCTCGTGAAGGTGGCTTTGCAGCCGGTCCGAGCGCAGGACAGAAACTTCGACGAGTTGACCTTCGGGGTCGAGAACCACACCCGGATACCCTGTAGCGGGGCCCCACGTCACCTCGAACAGCCAACCGGTGACGGTGCCTTCGGTCCAGTCACCCGAAATGTTCCGAACGACCCAATGATTCTCTTCGCCCGGTCGTAAGGTGCCGTAAAAGGCGATCGCTGTTGGAGAGGTCTCAGACATGTTGCCAGTTTATGTAGTCAACTACTGGACGGCTGCTGGATGCGACTGCCCTCTATATCGGTTGCGCATCAGCAGTGTGATTGTCGCACCGACGGTCGTTGAGGCGGCGACAACTAACCACATCTTTTCGTACCCGTATTGTTGAATCAGCCAGCCTCCAGTTGGGGCACCGGTGGCAACCCCGATATACACGCCTGTCTGTGTTATGCCTGTTGCTGCGCCAGCCGCCGATGCGTTGGTCTTTACGATGCCAAAGTTTGTCGGAACTGGCCAAACCCACCCTGCACCGAAGGCAACGATCGTGGCTAGCGGGTGAAGAGCGGCTTCACGTAGAGACAACGCAGCTATGCCGACGGTGCCAAGAAGCGTCAAGTAGCCAGCGATCCGGAAGGGAACCGGGTTGCGGTCCAACCTGAAACCGACGATCATGCGGACGGTAATCCCACAGATAGCGCCCAGACTCAGCAGTAAACCTGCCGGACCCTCGCCGATACCTGCGTCCACCGCAGACCCCACAGTCCAGCCGTTTAATGCCCCAGCCGAAAACGCAATGAACATTACTCCAATCCCGGTTAGGACTAGGTCGATTTTCGTAGAGACGAGTTTGTGGTCTCGGGCCTTGTTGACAACGGGCGAAGGTTTGACCACGAGCCTGATCGTAATCACGGAACCAACCGCCAGCGCCGCCCCCATAACGAAGGCCCACCGCCAGCCAATGGTCAACGATATTCCCGGAACGGCGAATCCTGCGAGCATCGATGCGGCAGGCATACTGGATTGTTTCGTAGCTAACGCAACGCCAAGCCTTCGAATGTTGGCTTGAGTAAGCGCCAAGTTAACTGCGCTTTGATTGCCTGCATTCGCAAAGCCAGCGATGGCCAGCATCGCCAAGATTGTCTCAAACGACTGAGCCGATGTTGCTACTAGAAGCTGGGCGCATGCTGAAACGGTGAGTGTCGCCGATATTTGCAGACGAGGCCCGACGAGCTGGCCGACTTTGCCTAAAATGACTGAACCGGTCATCGCGGCAATAAAAAAGCTGCCTGTCGCCCAGCCATATTGAGATGCAGAAACATCGAATTCGGCGCTTACCTGCTGGGACAACGCTCCGATCAAAAAGCCGGGAAAGACGGTCGAGATGGTGGCTAACGCTAAGGCAGCTGTGATTTTTTTGGCGTTCTGACCTTGGCCAGACTTTGGTGACATTGCCGTCCGTTTCAAGCATGCCTGCGGCCGTCGACCTTCGACTGAGCGTGCCCATCTAGTCCAGTATGTCGCGATGATTCGTTCGCTGCGCTGAATTTACTAAACCGTCAGCAACTTGGTCCGCGAGCCTAGCGGGTTTCGTCGTGCGGCTGCACTACGCGGTCGGGATGTGTTGAAGCGCTGCGGCGCTGGTCTGGCCGATTGACGTGTTAAGGGTCGTGCTGGGTTTTGGGCGGCTCGGGTTTGGCTGATGGTTGTGCTGGAGCCGGAGTCAAGCTGTGGGCGGTCAATGTCAACGACTACTCGCACATCGACGGCTTGGAGCTTCACAACCCTGTGCCGTAAAAGGTTGCTCTACATGGTTTGGCATAACGATCCGACGGGTATCGCCCACAGATCGTTACCGAACGAATGTAGTTCGGTGCCGGTATAGAAGACGATTCCTCGGAAAAACTGCTTTGGGTACAGCTCCCTGAATTTCTCTATGTGCTGGAAATCTGATGATTTCACTGTTGAGTGAGACTTGACCTCGATGCAGACAGTTCGCTTATTACGATGAACGAGAAGCAAATCGACTAACTTGGTTCGTCTCAAACGGGTCGAGCCCGTAAGCAGGAATTGGCCAGGTGTTTGGTCGGCGTCGATGATTGACTTTATTGGAAGGGTGATGTCCTCAACGAGCTGTGCTTCGTCGATTATGGTTCCGAAGGGAAGTCGATCGATAAAGTCTTCCGGCGAAGCGTTCGCCGCTTCGAACGTAGTTTGCTCGGCGAAGCTCCGGTATTCGTTGTAGATACCCGTCTTCACGAGGTGCTTTGCTACCGTTGTCTTTCCGGTAGCGCGGGCACCTTCGAGAATCAGTACTGATTCAGATTGGGCTAGATGGGCTAGTTTTGAGCAATGCCTCGGTTGAGTCTCACCCTGAAAGGGTAACTTATTTGATGCTCAACATCAAATTTATTCGATGTTGAGCATCAAAATGAAGTGCTAGTGTTTCCAACTGAGAGCCGCAGCGTAATCGATGAAGTAAACGCCCATGCTAGAGTCAGAACCCGACGTGCCGCCAGGTTTACTTTGGCTGGGGTTCCAAATACTTGGGTCCAAGCTCGTTGATTCTCGCCGACACCAATCTCGGTCAGCTTGCAATTCAAGATATTGCGGCGATGCCCACGTCAGGAGACTCAGAACAGCGCCAGCGGTCGCTCACAGCTAAGCCAATGCTTCCGGACACGGGTAGCGTGAAGGCTTGAATCTGTTTTCTTCGCCCTTCGGCGACTTTGACCTGCGTCGATACCCAGCGACAACCGACCCCAACTTACAGGCTTGGGATTCGGCGGACCGTTACGTCCTCGCACACATTCACGAAACTATACCGAACGATGTCACAGGGCAGACCGTCATCTGTAACGACGAGTTTGGGGGGATAACCACGGCGCTCCGGGGCCGTCAGCCGTTGGCATGGAACGATTCGGCCTTAGCTCATCACGCCATAGGCTCGAATTTCGAACGCAACCAACTGACTCAAGAATGGACGCCGGTCCGCAGCATTGATGCTCTTCCCATCGGTGATAGACCGGTTTCATTGGTCGTAGTAAAGATCCCCAAAAGCTTGGCGTTGTTAGAAGACCAATTAGCGAGACTCGCACCAGTGGTGACCGCCGAGACAGTGATCGTAGGTGCGGCAAAGGTAAAGCACATTCATACATCGACTCTGAAACTTTTTGAGAAGTACCTCGGTCCGACCAAGACCTCGCTGGCCAAACAAAAGGCACGGCGCATTTTCTGTTCATCAGAAACCGACGGGACAACCCCTAGCCCTTGGCCTCAGTCGTTCGACTACTCAGGCAGGCCCGTTTTGGGCCTTGCCGGGGTGTTCTCGCATCGAAAACTCGACCAAGGAACCAGGTTCTTGCTCGACCAGATGAAGCAGCGATCTTGGTTCGAGGGTGTTTCGACCGTCGTAGACGTCGGCTGCGGTAACGGGCTGCTCGGGTTGCAGGCAATATCCCAAAACGAAGACATCAGCTGTGTTTTTGCTGACCGGTCGTACTCGGCGGTTGAATCGTCGCGACAAAATGTCGGGCAGTGGTTTCCCGGCGCTAGCCAGCATCGATTTGTTGTCAGCGATTCGTTATCGCCTATCGGAGGTGTTTCCGAAGCGGGCTGCGACCAGCTGATATTGGATACATCGTCGGTCGATCTCGTCTTGTGTAACCCGCCGTTCCATGATAACTATGTTATGGGTGAAGAAACCGCCTATGAGATGTTTAGTCAATCGGCGCGACTGCTTGGTGGGAAAGGACGTCTGGTCGTCGTTGCTAACCGGCATCTCCGCTATCTGCCGATTCTTAACCGACTATTTTCGGATGTGGAAGTGTCGGCTTCCAACAGGAAATTTGTTGTGTTGGTAGCGGAACGACCAAACCGTTGAGCTGACCCCCTCCGTAACTGCAGCCGATGTAGGCTTTAGATGCCGAGTGGAAAAGTTCAGCGCTTGACCTGGTCGACCCAGCGGGCAACCCTAGCCGGGAAACAACATCGAAGAGAGCGGACAATGGTTGAAAATAAGTATGGCTGGCAGCAAGAGTTTTTCCAGGCCTCAACCCAACCTTCGGATGGGCAACCACCGAGCAAACCTCGAGCACCATCTTGGCCATCGCAACAACATCACCCGCAACAACCATACGATACGACCGTTCCGTTTTCGGCCCCGCATGGCGGTCCCGATCATGGCGCTCGCCAACAACTAATACCGACATGGGTGACCGCGACTACTTACGTCGTTTCGGTGCTCAAATTTTTGCCCCTCTTGTTGGTTCTTGCCATGGCTTTTCTAGGCAGTCTAATAGGGCCAACAACTTCTGCCTCTGGGCCTGAAGGGGACGCCGGAATTGTGTCGATCCTCGTATTCTTGGTGATTGTCGGAGCGCTCGGAGTTCTCCTCGTCGCCCACGTAGTTGGCGCCGCGAAACAGCATAAGATGTTGCTCGTTTCTGTGGCGGCGGTTCTATTGATCCTCGACCTGTTGTTATTCATCTCGAACATTCTCGAAAACGGTCCAGAGGGCTTCATCATCGGGATCATTTTGCCCATGACTGTGGCACAGGCAGGGATACTAGTCGGTGCCGTTACGGCTAAAACGAGTCAGGTGGATTAACGGTAAGCGTAGATGATGATGCCGGTCACGACGCCGACAACAGACGCCGAGGTTCCAAGCCATAAGACGGCCCGCCCAACGCGACCAGCGCTGAGATGGTCGGCCGCCTTGAAAAGGCCATAAACGACTAAAAGTGCGGCCGTTATGTGGAGCAGAAGCGACATTGCGACGCCAGCTATGACTCCTGCTCGCCATTGGGAACCCCAAAGAGCTGACAGTAACGTGGGTATCACGACGGCTCCCGCAAAACCAACGGCCAACTCGACCAGCAACGGCTGGTTCGTCATCCCGGGCACGACATTCCACCAGTCGATGACGTCGAGGGTGGCGATCGTCCCGAGGACAGCCACTGAAAGGACAGTCGAGAGAACGACGAACCAGCCTAGGAGTCGTTGGGTGGAAACAAAGGCCGAGGCTCTGCCAAAGAGGCCTTCGGGCTCTGCCGGCGTAACGTCAGGGCCTTCAACGTCGAGAACCCTTTTTGTTTCGCTAGCGGCTGCCACAGCGGCCCAAACCAGCCAACGAGAAACCCATGGCGTCCCGAGGTCTCTCATAGCATCCCGAAAGACACGGTCGGCGGCGACTCGCGAAATGGGTTCCATGGCCACGTAGGTTTGTGGCTCGTCTGGATCGGAAATCAGCCCATCATGAATCAATGCTGCCGGCAGGTGGGTGCCGGTGCGGGGAATCAACCACGTCATTATTTGCGGCACCGAGGTCAGGTCGGTAAAGAAGTGGGCCAGGTTATGCGGCACTAGTATTCCGCCGAGATGCTGGTCCCAATACCCGATTGGCTCCCGTAGCCGGAAGAGCTCTTTGCCGTTTCGTTCTACCCGGTCAAGCACAATCGGCACTTGGGCATCTGGGTCGTGGGGTTTTGTTGGATCGAAGAACCCACTGGTCTCTATATGTTCCGGTTTCTCGATGTCGCGAAAAAGTGAATGGTCGGAAGCCTCGGGATCGTCAACAACCCCGCAACTCGCAATGGTCAGCTGTTTGGGGTTCGTCGAATCGGTCATTGTCAGCTAGTCTCCTTGACGAGCGATGTGGAGTTGATTGACAAGGATCTGTTCTTCAATAGGGTCGATCGTGTCGGTTGACTTGCACCTGGTGTGAAAGCAGCCCAAACGTGCGAGGGCACGGTGTAGGTCATCGAATTTCTTTCGTTTGTTTTTGGGTAAAGATCGTCGAGTTGTCAAGAGTTGTCGCCAGTCACCAAACACCATGACCTCGCCCTCGGACATACCGTAGCGTTTGGCAACAGCGGGAATAGCAGCAACGAACTCCATGACCGTCCGCTGGCGAATTGCGATGACACAGGTAACCGAGCCAAAAAAGATGGCGATAAAGCAGACGACCGCAACGAGTAATCCTATGTTGCTTCCTGTTTTGGCCGCGAGAACCAATGACCCATTCCAGAATGCGTGACTCGCTACCGCCAAAACGTACCCGCCTAGCGCAAACGGAAAAATCGGTCTGCTCTTAGAGACCGCCAAGCCGATGCCAAGCCCAATCCACATCGTGAACAGAGGGTGAGCGAATGGGGTGAGAAGCGCCCGAAGAACGAATACCCCTCCAAGGTTGCCAACCAGTGATGCGTTGTAGAAGTACAGGAAGTCTTCGACGACGGCGAACCCGAGTGCGGTCCATCCGGCATAGACAATCCCGTCCATTACGCCATCGACTTCGTGACGCTTCACCGCCCAGTAGATTCCGAGGCCTTTGGTGAGCTCTTCGATCAGGGGGGCAGACGCCACAGTCGCAAAGGTATCGTTGACTGTCGCAGCTGCGATCGTGTTGACTATCCCAGATACGAGGGCGGCGAAACACGCACCCCATAGAATGGCGTGAATCTGGGAAGATCGCGGCTCGGGCTCGACCCGGTCGAGCCAGGCCATCGCAGGTAACACGAAGATCATGGGAACAAGGCCCAATGCGATAACGAGCGGAGCGTTTATGGCCGTGTAAAGGACGCCTATAACGGTGACTATCATCGCGGGAATAAGCGGGATGCTTAACCATGCCGGGAGAAACGGCTTTTTGGTTTGGATTCCGGAATGTATATACGAAGTCCAAATCTGGCCATCGTGCCACCGCCACTCGGCGACTTGGAATGGGTCTTTATGCCACCCGCGATGGGTGGCAAACTGAGTCGCTGAAACAGCTGGCCTGGGCGAAACCATATGTACCTATTGTCGCTGGTTGTGAGGCATCTTCCTACGGGCTATTTCGACAATGACCACCCGGCGAACAATCGGTTAGTGACTCATATCTAAAGTAGTGCAGTACTGTCTCAACATATTTGATTATGTAAGCATTTAGACAGCCCTATATACCTTAAACATTCTTACTTGCGGAGGTAACGTGGATTATAAAAGTATCCTGAGTGTGGCAGTGGCGTCTAGTTTTTTGATGGCGGCATGTGGTGGGTCATCTTCTGAAGAGAGCGAGCAGAGCCAAACCAGCGAAGACACCGAGCAGGTTATTGCCGTGGAGGGAGCTAGCCCCGAGGTGCCAGCTGGTCTGAACCTTTCGGTGCAGAATGTTTCCGAGGGCGCAACGAGAGGTATCCAAGATTTCGAAGTTGAAGGCGATGTCTATTACTTCTTAGAACCCAACCAGTTGGCTGTGTTCGATGCGGCGGCCGGTGGTTGGCAAACCGCTGATCTGGGCGGCCTTACCAATCTCAACCGTATTGAACTTAGAGATGGTGCTGTCTATATGGCAGAGATACCTGAAGGGTCGTCCACTCCAAGCCTCGGCGTGTCAAGGGACCGAGGTCAAACGTGGGAGTGGACACCGTTGGAAGGTCTGCCAACGGCAGAAGATGGACTCAACCGACTTGAAATTTTGACGATGGCCGGGAACCAATTTTTGATTGCGCAAAGCTTTAATGTTGGCGACGATTGGGACCGCCTTTATAAGCTCGACGGGTTCACGGCGACCGAGATCGAACCGCCGGTGGATGCTTCTCCCGATGGTTCGATTACCTGGGATGGCGAAGTATTAAGAGCGTACGATGATGCGACGAATGATGCGGCCTACACGGTAGATGGCGTGAATTGGGGTTCAGACGAACGGGATGGTAGGCCTGAATGGGAGCTGGGCCATCGGCCCACCATCCTTAACGGTCTCGAACATTCCTACGATAAGCAAGATGATGACCGGTACCTGTTAACCACAGTCGTCGATGGTGAAGATGTTCCTATAGAGGGAAGTCCATCGTTTGAAAAATATCCTGATTTGATCGGAACCTCAGTAGCGCTTTTCTTAGTCACTGACGAGAGCGCTGGAGCAGAGGTCAGCTATTCAACCGATGGGGTCACGTGGGTACCAATAGAACTGAACTACTCAAGTAGAACCAAAATTGATGTTTATGTCGGAGAGAATTCGGCGTTGGTCCTCGATACACCGGACATAATTAGGCCAACGGAAGCGGCCTATATTGCGGTCGAATAGTCAAAAACCTCGGTTCGATGAACGTAGTCGGCCTAATCAACCCCCGAGGTGTCAACCTCTACCGATCGCCCAATGCCGTCGTCATCAGTCGATGAACCCGATACTTCCGTTTCGGCCAACGAACCATCAAGTCTAGACCGTGGTGATCTAGCGGTCGCATCACCGGCAGCCTGTGCCGTGAACGCCGCAACTTCATCAGTGAACGGGCCGATAAAGTCGGGTCCGAAGTAAAGGGCATGGTCGTTAGGCGTCGAGACCATGAGGAGGTCGGATAGCTGGAGCTTGGCCCTCTTCGGGTAAGGCGATAGCCACAACGCGGTTACCCGCCGATGCAAGGACTTCCATAACGCCAGCCTCGTCCCAATTTGCCGGTCCAAACGCGACGCCGTGTAGCAACAAGATGATGGGTGAGCCGCCTTGTGCCGCAGGACTTTCGTCGGCGTCAGCGGGAACGGTCTCAATGAATGGCACCGGTCTGCCGTCTATTGAGACCTCACCGGTCTCGGTTGTTGGCTCGGCGGAAACGATCATCTACATCGTTCTCTCCGCAAAACAATGCTCCTTGACTACTAGGGAATGCTGCCCGGCGACAGTCCATAATATTGACGACCGCAACCACCCACAAACATAGCCGTCTGCTATTGGGCCTATTGGGATCAGGGAACTCCACCCGGTTACTCCATCTACGGTTACGAAGAAGGTGGGTCGACGATTTCGTCGGTTTGTTCGGCGGTCGGAGCCACAATGTCGGGCGCATCATTAAACCGATCGAACGTTGTAGTTAACGTCATGTCGACCGGCCCTGCAGCGTTGGTACCTTGGACAACCACGACGATTTCTGTGACCACGTCTCCCGAGGCGGTAACCGTCAGCTGGATCTCGTTGGGTAGCTCTTGTGCGCCTAGATCTCCACCGCTGTTGTCTTCGACTAGAATGCCCACGAATAGTAGTAATTCTCGCTCGGATTCAGCGCCAGCGCGTAACACAGTCAGATATTCCTCTCGGTCTACCGTGACGGTGAAGGTCTCCTGATCGTCGCCAATCGTACGCGAATCAAATCCAGGCATCTCGGAAAGTAAGTCTCGTAGCGAAACAGCCGACAACGAACTGCGATTAACGGTTGGAAATTGTTGACTTCCTTCGCTCCGTACGAACCGCTTGGTGCCATCTTCTTGCCAGGTGTAGATCGCCTCGCCGAGCTGTATCGAAAGACTCTGGCCATCTATGAGAACTTCGTGGTTACCACCATCGAGGATTAGCATGGTGGATTGGTCAGAGATCGTGTCACCGGGGTACTGCCTCACTTCCTTCGAGCTGGTGATCACCAGTGAAGTTATTTCTCCCTCAGGTACGACCACAGATCCACTACGCGGGACACTCTCTTCGGGCGAACTGTCCGCTGGCCCGGCGTTAACTACCTCGTCCGGGTTCGTCAAGCGGGAAACGTTTAACCCTGCGACGACGATCGCTACAACAGCGGCCGCCGCCATGGCAGAGACGACGTATTTCTTTGATGACGGCGGTCGATGACGTTCAGCAGTTCGGCTATTGAGTGGAAGGGCCTGAGGTGATTCGGTTTGGGTGCTAGCTGCGTTCGGGTTCATTGCCTTCTCCAGGTTTGTGTTGAAACGGGGTGAACCTTCCTTTGGTGGCGGGTCGCCGAGAACAGGGTCGTGACTTGCAAGCAGCTCGACTAGCTCTTCATCGTTCACGATCAGCCTCCGTTATGTGTCGACCCGGGTACTCGCCAGGTAGCGAGTCCACAATCGATGGTTCACCAGGCTTATGTCCGGCGGGTCGGGTTTCTGTGTGTTGGACTTGGCTTTTTTTCGTGTCACTCAACTCGTCAAGATGTTTTGATAACCGCCTCCGAGCTTTTGCGAGTCGTTGGGAGGCGGCATTGGCCGTTATGTCCAGTAGTTCAGCAATTTCGTTGACGGCGAGGCCGTCCCAGGCTCGCATGATCAGAAGATCTCGGTCGTCGTCGTTCAACGCCGCAAGTGCAAGCGGTACCTCGGGGTTACGGCCGGGGGTCGCTGCACCTTCGAACTCATCGTTCGAGTTCGGCATTGAGGTTAGCATTCGGAGACGGAGCCGGTCTTGTCGTCGCACCGATCGGCGATGGTTGGAGAGGGTCTTTCGGGCGACGCCGAAGAGCCAGAGACGAGATTTTTCGTTCGACGGCATGGTTTTTCGTCTTCGCCATGCCGTCGTGAACACTTCAGCCGTTATGTCGTCAGCATCTTCAGCGTTTAAAACCCGGCGTCTGACGTACCGCCACACGTCGTTAGAGCATTCCCGAAAGAACTCCTCAAAGGCCCCCACGTCGCTGTCGAACACTTCTAATCTGCTCATCAATCGTACATGTCCGGCAACCGGCCGGATCTGTCCCCAGGTCGCCAATGTTTCGGCAAACATTTGACTGCTCGTTACATACTCTAGGTTAGCTGTGCTCCTTCGGCTGCTGAGTGGCCTCAGCACCGTGTTAGCCTAGGATCGGCCCATGCATGTTCTAGTTCTCGGCGTCGAAATCCACATCCCGGCCGCACAGTCTCTCAAAAGCAAGCGGTCGGTTGTTTTGTCCTTGGTCCGCCAGCTCGACCAACTTCATGGGGTCGCGGCGGCCGAGGTCGACCATCTCGAGGTATGGCAGAGATCGACAATTGGGGTTTCGATCGTGGGAGGAGAAGTGAGCCACGTCCAATCGGTAGCCGATTCAGTTGATCGATTGGTTTGGTCGCAACCCGAAGTTGAAGTGATCAACGTCGACCGGAGTTGGTGGGATAACGCCAACTGAAACCGTCGCGAGCCGATCAGCGCTGGTTGTTGAAGTTTCGGATGATCCACCAACCAGCGCCGCCGAGGATCGCCGCGGACAATCCGTTAATCATTGAAATCCAAAGGCCGGTCAGAACCGTTGCCTGATTGGTTAACGCAAAGATAGTCGAGATCGCTCCGAGCGTCATCACGACAAACGCCGCCAGCCTCGCTGACAGCTGAACCATTGCAGTGATACTGCCGTTTGGTGAAAGGACAACAATCAATATGGCGCCGATGCTCATCAACCCGAGTGATGACCCGACAGGGGCCAGGAACTCGCCAACAATACTCTGCCAAGTGTATTCGCGCGTCGCCTCTTCTACCGCTTTAACGACACCGGCGCCGATACGAACGCTCAGGGCGAGTAACAATGCAATCGTTGCGACTTCACGGGCGTCGTCTCTCGAGATATCGACCGGTCGTCTTTGCATGGTGTTCAGTCTATGACCGCCGAACACGACGATGACTTCGCTGCCGCCCTGGGTGCCGGAGCCGGCTTGATGTCTCTATGAAAGTTGGACTCGGTGAACAGCGACACCCAACTCGCGGTCGTCGGCCGAAATGCCCAGCCGCTTAGGGTTCCAAGGCTCCGTTTCAATCGAGAGCGTCTCACACCTTTCGGTGAGTTCGATGACGACTTCTTGTGAATCGCCTACTTTGAGGTCGATGCCTTTGGTAGCAATGTCGGTCTTGATGATCACTTGTTTGTCGAGCGGGGACAGGTTGGAAATTCTGAAATTCGCCTTGGACGTTCCGGTCGGCGGGTGGAGCCGAAGTTCTGCCGAACCTTTGGTGAACCTAAAGTCGGAGTTGGGTTCAGATCTTTGCCAGAAGGCTGCGTTATCTCGTGACTTGAAGTGTTCGTTCGGTTCATAGATAGATCGAGGCTGTCCTCTGTACGCAATAAATTGGTCTGCGTCGATCAGTTCGGAGTACTTGTTGCGGTCATATACGAAGCCAAGGCGGTGTAGCGCCTCATGGAAATAGTCGGTAGAGAAACCCAGCTCAAACCAGCCGAACTGGCAGATACTGTACAGTGACATGGGGTCCATGCGCAGGCCCCACGGTATTGGGTAGTTGTCGTCGAAGGATTCGGCCACGAAGTAGAGGTAGCCATCTTCGGTTAGCACGTTGTGGATGAGGTCGGCCAACAAGTCGTAGTGCGTGAGACTGTGGTGGAACGACTCGTAGAACAAGACGCAGTCAAACCGCTGGCCGAGCGTGTGCGCATCGTCGAAGGAACCTACTCTTGTGTTGACGGCGACTCGAGCGTCTTGGGCTCGTAGATCGATGAGGTCGATGAATCGGGATTCGATATCGAGCGCCGTCACGTCGTAACCTGTTTGAGCCAACGCGATTGTAGTGTTGCCCCAGCCGGGCCCCATGTCGAGAACTTTGGCGGGTGGGTCGACGGGCATCTCTTGAATTAGCTTCCCCACCGCCGCCATATGTTGGCCGACCGCCGCTTTCGACTTTGTTCCAAACGGAAATGGGTCGTAACGGGAGATCTCGACCTGAACCTCATTGGCTTCGTTTTCTAGGCTGTACGGCTCGCCGGTCAACCGTTCATAAAACTCAAGTTGTCTATCGGCGTAGGTTTGGCTGAATGGGTCTAAGTTTTGAAACTGACTAAGGTCGATGGCGATCTCGAACTCACTTAAACGGCTGTGTAGCTCTTCGTAGCTTTCGGCCCCCTCGTGACAGTAGGCGGTAAATTCGCGTACTTCGCTTAGGTCTGTGATTTGCCTAGGCCCTGACATCTGTCGCTTTTCCCCTCATCTTGCAATAGTAGGCGCCCGAGTGAGCGGAGACGGGTATTAGTGATAGTAGGTCGGAACAGCGAGGAACTCGGTCATTTGGTCAGAATGGATGTTGTGGGTCGTGTCTGCCGAGCGGGATCTCCGATCGGATTCTCCTATGGGTAGCGAGCGTCTTTCTAAGTCCTGCAACTTTAAAGAGCTTCGAATCGCCATTTGGGTATTCTTTGACTTCGATGGTCCATGGCTGACGAAAGAGCAGTCTATACAGACCCAAAAACGCGGTAATTGCCAATAACAAAAGCAGCTCGACTGCGAGGATCACTGCAAACAGGGCTAGCACTAAAACCGACAGGACGATGAGAATAGGCAGGCCTATTTCGTTGGAAAACCAGTCGACCCATCGTTTATCGTGCCCAACGTTGTCGGTTGGTTTGACATGTCTGAACAGGTACTTACGTACTCGGCCTAGTCGGGCACGGGGAAGAGCCCAGTGAATTCGCGTTGACCATGTTTTACCGGTTGGATCGGTAAGACTTCGTCGGTCGCTGTTTCGTCGTCGGAGAGAAGTGAACGAAATCGCAATCCAAAACAACAGGCCGAACCAAGCCAACGCGATGAGTAGCAGAACGACAATGTAGATGATTTCGAAAATTGGGTATAGAAGTTCCTCCATCAATATTCATGGTACATCCTCGGTTAGTTCGCTTAGTCGGCGTGGCGGCTCGATTGCCTTAATCGGGTGGGTCTTCCAGGTACGTGTCGGGACGACGACCAGTTCTTTATTGAGGGCGAGAGCACCTTTTGGCCTTTAGAGCTGCGGAAAATATGCCGATTGGTTGGTTGTGTTTATGTCCACAAGCGCTCTACTGTCCAACCCGCATCCCCCGACTGACGAACGATCTTCTGCATCGTTTGTGGTTCGGTGCAACGCAGTCGAACCGTCGATCGTTGCGTCGGCTGGACTACCATCGAATCCGACCAGTACTAACGAAGCAGCGCAGCCGCTTGCCGACATCACAGCCATGACATTCGGTCATTTTTCGGTCTTGGTCGGTCCGGAAGTCCCAAACTCGTTCTCCCGCTTGGCGGGTTTCGAAGCTCAGCACGCGGTCGTGTCGGACCTGGTCGACGCCAACGGTTCCCGGTTGGCGGTTTTTGTATCAGTGGGAGCCGACGGAGTTCCGACTAAGACACATTTGGCGGCTTGTGAGGTATATATAGCGCAAACCGAGCAGTCCTTTGATGCCGATACGCAACGCAGGTTCGCTCATACCACGAGTATGGCGCTTCAAAAACGTGAACGAGCGTGGCAACGTCGCGTCAAGGACTTGACGGCGAGGAACACCGAACTCGATCGAATGGCCTCCTATGCTGCTCACGAGTTCAAGACGCCACTTCGTTCCATCATGTTCGATGCGGAATATATGGTCGCTAAACTCGGACGAGAATTGGAGAGTTCGTCTCCCTCCGTTGAAGGCGGTATCCGCGCTGACCGGGTCGTTGAAGTGTCGCTGACGGCCCAACGTATCTACGATCAGTCCGCCGAACTGTCGAGCCAGCTAGACGACTTGTTGGTCGTGGCTCGTTCCTCAGACGGGCCTCTAAAAATCGGAATGATCGACCTTGAGAAACTCGTTTCGAAGATACTAGAGCGTCATCGTCACAGTATCGCTGACGTCGGTGCAGCGGTCGAAGTCGGATCGATGTCGGCCGTGTGGTCGAACGAACAGTATCTGGCGATTGTTGTCAGTAACTTGATTTCTAACGCAATCCGATTTCGTTCAGAAAATAGAGACCTTCAGATCGGCGTTTCTTCTGAGACCCAGGACGGCTGCGTTCTTCTATCGGTCGCAGACAACGGGATTGGAATTAGCGAAGAGGACCACGACCAGATTTTTAGTCCGTTTCATCGGCTAGACGAGTCAATACAGGGCCTGGGTTTAGGGTTGTCGCTTAGCGCTAAGCTTCTAGCCCGGTTGGGCGCTGAATTTGTTGTCTCCTCTGAGCCTGGTTGCGGGTCGCAGTTCACCATTAGGCTTCCACAGGTGTAGCGACCAGAGGAACCTATCGAGCAGACAACGCCAGGTTCGCCACTGCCGAAAACGCGTCTTCCACGCCACTGCCATCTTTGGCGCTAGTTAACACGATGTCGGATACGAACGGCGCGAAGTTGGACAAGCGTTTGTCCGTTTCGGCACCTAGGTCGGTTTTGTTGACAGCGACGATGGTCGGAGCCGGAGAAATTGTTGTCAGCCTGCGTTCGAATTCCAGAACCGCGTCGGCTGTTTCTGGCAGCGTCTGATCGACGACAAGAATGTAAGCGGAGGCTCCGTCGAGAAATTTTGGGGTTACGACGAGGGAATCGCCTTCGCCGTGAATGTCCCACACGAGAAGGTTGACATCGGTGTCGGCGGTAGTGACGCGCTTACGTTCTATGCGGACACCTAACGTGGACAGGTACTCGTCGGAAAACGTATTCGAAACGAACCGGCGAACGAGGCTGGTTTTGCCTACCCCGGGGCGCCCTAATAGACATACCTTCATGTTTTGCAATGTGATCATCTGCCAATCAGGGTGAAGGTGACAACGGCGGCGGCGATCAGAACCATCGCAATCCACACGATGCGCCACGGGGAAGAACTAGTTGGTTCCGGTCCGCGGTTCTCAGCTTCGTATGTTAGAAGCGATATCAACATCGGCTCGGTAGCCGTCATCGTCTCGGGGTCGCCTTCGTATGATGCGAGCTCTTCAGCAAATTGGGTATGAATTGTCTCAAGCGATTGTCGGATAGCGGTTCGATAATCTTCGGTGCCCACGCCGCGAACGACACATGCCAGAATTGCAGCTGGTCCCCATTCGACCATGATTGTGATTTCGCCAACTGACAGTTCCCGCATCCCGTCATGGTCAGCGGCGTCGAAGGAGTCTTGAACGAACGATCTGATGGCTTCCAGCATCCCGGAGATAACATCGCTTTCGTCAGAACCACCTGAAGACGAGTCCGTCAGATGTTCCATCGAGACATGTCTAACCACTCGTCCAGAATCGGGTTCGATCAGAAAGACCTGTTCTGGCCGAGAGGCTGTCTTCGATTCGAATGTGAAGTAGCTCGCAACCATTTTTCGGATGGCTGGGCCCAAAACTGGGTAAAGGGCAGCCGCCATGTTGTCAGGTTCGGTCCTGGCCGACCGGCCAATCGATTCGACGACGTGAGGTTGAAGCGATTTAGAAAGAGTTCGGTTGGTTCCACCCCGCTTGTCGACAGCAGCCGGCAGCACTTCTGCGATGTAGCTAGATCGAAACTCGGTGTCTTTTGTCATCCGCTGAATCTCCTGTTCGAGTTCAAGAATTCGACGTTCGAGCAGGTCTAGCTGGTTTGTCTCGGCGACGTCTAGCAGGTCGCGCAACTTCTCAATTTCAGCGGAGGTTGACATGGTTAGCTTTTGGAGATCTTCTCCGCCGCAGCGGCCAGTATTTGTCCAGCCTCTTTGCTGTCTAGTTTGCTGGCATGGAGTGCAGTTGTTCGTTCGGTGAGATCCCGGTTCAGGGCGTCGAGTCGCCGTTGGTGGTCTGCTTCCAACGCGTTGATTCGAGCGGTAAATTCACTATTCGTTTGGCTGATAAGCCGCTCGAATTTTGCGGCCATCTCAGTCAGCTGGTTCTCGAATTCTTCGCTGCGTTCGCCGAAGAGGATCGATTGAATCTTGCCGAGGTCCCCGTCGGCAAACGAAGATGAGCCTTGCGCTGGCTTCGCCTTTGTAGACCCCTTCGTTTGACGCAGGCCTGTTGAGCTTGGCGTTTTTGCCATCGTCGTCTCCTGTACGTTGGACAATAGTTGGACATAGATCTTTCGGCCTATGTTGGTCAAACATTAGGAACGGGTGGCACTGGACTTAGGAGCCGATTCGCTCCAAGAAGGCTCCAACTTTTTGTTTGTCGAGTCGCTGGGTGTAGTCGAATTCGTCGGCTGCGCTTTCGAACATCCCACGATCAATAAGAATCGTTCCGTCGTAGTTGTCGTTGTTGGAAACGTCGACGTCGTCTCGTACCACCTTGGCAGCGAGCACTTGGGTTTGCTCCTGGCCCGGTAACTCTCGAAGATACGACGGAATCATGTCCATGTCGGTATCGGCCGACGCGATAATGGCGACATCGATATGCGAGTTCGAGCACATGCATAACGCATCGAGTGCCAGCCAGACGTCGACCCCCTTTTCTTGCCCTCTCTTATATGCCTTCACCCGGGCTTGGCGTACCTCTCCCTCTCGGCCTCGCGGGTGGGGGAGGTCGCGGTCCTTTATTTCCCAAACGGACCGGTATCGCAGTGTGCGTTCTAACATGGTTACGCCCGACTGAGTGATTAGTTCGTGGCGACGGCGCTCGCTCGCAGCCCGTTCTGGGTCGACGGCAGCATCTGGGATGCCGGTAGCGTAACGAACCTCGACTAGGTCGTCCGCACCAGCAAGTGCGCGCGCTAATAGTAAAGGATGCATGTTGCCGTTGCCGCCGAACGCCTGACGTGCGCCAATCGTTATGTTCTGCCCATCGATAAATACTCCGACTCTTTTATGCATTCCGCAATGCTACCGAGATCAGGCTTGCGTAGCTGGGGCCTTGTCAACTGCCAGAGTGTTTCCTCGGAAACGTCTCAGTCGGATTGGGTTGCTTCAGCGCGTACGAGTTCCATGTCGAGGGCCTGTACTTTGGTGATGAGTTCTTCGAGGATGGCCTCTGGTAACGCTCCCGGCTGGGAGAAGATTTGGATGCCGTCCCGGAAAACCATAATGGTTGGTATTGACTGGATCCCTAGTACTTCAATTAGCTTCGGTTCGGCTTCGGTGTCGACTTTGGCGAACGTCATGGCACTGTATTTCTCCGCCGCAGCTTCGAACACGGGAGCGAAGGTTCGGCATGGTCCGCACCAGCTAGCCCAGAAGTCGATTAGCACAATGCCCTCGCCAGTCACGACTTCTTCGAACTGTTCGGTTGTCACATCTACTGTCGCCACGGCACGTCCGTCTTTGGAGTTGGGGTCGGGTAAGTCTTATCAGCTAGCTGGAAGTAGCGGTTAGGGCACGAATTATGATGTCTGAAGTGGAAGATTCATACTGTAGCCGCTAAGCGGACCGAGTAAACCTCCCGCTTGATTTGCTCACGAAATCGTCGGCCGAGTCTGACAGCGCTGCCTCTAGTCGAAGAGTTTGATGGTGGGCTTGAAGCGGCATCGGCGACTACTAGCCAGAGTCGTTATGTTGGACTCTATGCGTAGATCAATCGATGACTATCCGTTCGACGAAGCAGATATGCCGCCAAATTGGCGGGAAGATGAACTGATTCCGATCAGTTGGGCGGTGGCGATCTGCGACGACTATGAAGATGTCGTCCCCCGAATTGTCTTGACTGTCGAAGAAGTGGGAAGCCCTGGTGAAGGGCTAGTGGCAGATATGAGTCCGGAAATCGCCCGTCGGCTTCGGGCCGCTATCGCTGATGGACTTCAGGAGATTGGAGAAGATAAAGGTAAATAGCCTCGGCCGTTTCAAGACTGAATAGCGCCAGACGTTGGGTTGCCGCCGATTTTCTGCTACAACTTACTTCTAGGTGCAACTACCTAGGCGGCGAGGACCACCACCAATTTGGGTGATGGTTGGCGATTTGCATGGGCGCATAATTGTTTGATTTGCAGGCCCAATAGAAACCTTTTCGACGGCGGCGGAGCCTGCAATGAAATATTTTGACGTAGTTACGAAGATTCCAAAGTCAACGTTCTCCTCGGTGGCGGCAATTCTTTTTGTGCTGACGGTGACTGCGTGTGCTGGACTCGCGCCGGGTGTGTCCGATGTTGCTGCTTCATCAGAAACGAGTGCGGAACCGGTTCCAGGCGAACAGGTCCCAGCGGCTCCGATAATTGATGCGCCACAACCCGTTCCTGGTGCAGATGCAGCCGGAGAAGAAACCCCAGACCCTGACCTTGGTGTAGTCCCTGAACCGACTGAGCCACCGGTTGAGGTAGCCGACCAAGACGAACTCGCCCCCGAAGTTGAAACCCCGCCGGCACCAAGCCCTGGCACAAATCCAGCCAACCCGCCTCAACC
>CAZKEM010000017.1:0-7686 GCA_964551835.1 uncultured Acidimicrobiaceae bacterium
GAACGCCAACGTCAGGAACATCAATGTCAGGAACATCCACATCCGGAAGACTCATACCAGGTGCACTCGCCCCAGTAACACCAACATCCGGGACATCTACGTTCGGAACATCGACATTCGGAAGACCAAAATTCGAGGCCCCAACATCAGGCATGCCCACATCAGGCACATCCACACCCGGAACATCAACGCTCGGCACATCAACGTTCGGAACATCCACATCCGGAAGACCAAAATTCGAGGCCCCAACATCAGGCATGCCCACATCAGGCACATCCACATCGGGGATGTCAACATCGGGAAAACGAACGTTCGGCCCACCAATATTCGGAACACCCATATTCGGCTCACGCACAGCCGAAGAATCTTGTGACACTTCAGAATTAGCAGGCAAGACTCCATCACTTCGTTGAGTCAAATACCCGGGAAAGTTGGAAGATTCGTCTGGAGCGTTAAGCGGAGCGACATCTTCAAGACTCTCCGATGAAACTACTGTTCGGTCATGATCACCGGTTAGCGAACCGTCGAAACCACCACGATCGGAAGGCTCATACGGGCTCGGCTCGTGGTCCGGCTGAAGGTCGCCAACTTCATCGGCCGTTGGCGCATACCCCTGAGGCCACCACCGGGAATCTGGCGCAAGGTACCAGCCCTCCGGAGGCTCCCCCGCATATTCTTTTCCGTCCCACGCTATATAGCCTGATCGAGACACAATAACCTCACCCGGTAGCCGTTTCTAGATTTCTTCTTCGGACAATTTCATAGCACGCAGCGGCAGCTGCAGTGCCAACATTCAAACTCGACAGTTGCCCTGCTAGTGGCAACGAAGCCAAGATATCAACTCGTTCACGTGTAAGCCTCGCCATGCCAGCCCCTTCAGCCCCAAGAACTAAAGCCGTCCGTCCTGAAACGTCCATAGCCGGATCATAAATCGAGCTCTCACCAGAGCCGTCAAGACCAATTGTAGTGACCCCCGCCTGCTTCAACGCGCTTATGTACGAAGGGATCCCACCAACCAAGGCCATTGGCAAGTACTCGATCGCTCCTGCAGCGGTTTTTGTTGCGGCGGGTGTGACATGTACAGCGCGATGTCGACTCATTACCACACCTGTGACGCCGGCGCATTCAGCCAGCCGAAGTATCGCTCCCAGATTTCTGGGATCAGTGATTCCGTCAAGAACGAAAAGAAAACACTTATCCGACTGAGCCAGCTTGTCAGGGTCATGCACCTTTAACGGAGCGGCTTTGGCGACAACCCCCTGATGGGAGTCGGTTTGAGCTGCCGAGTCCACCTTGCGTCGGGGAAGCACCTTGAGCGGAATTCGGAGTTCGGAGGCCAACGTCACGATGTCTTCAACGACATCTGATTGGTCCAGGTCTTCGCTTACTGTGACCTCAATCACCTTACGTGAACCTGCGATCAGCAGCTCTCGCACCGCTTGGCGGCCTTCGACTTGGTCGCCGCCAAGACCTTTTGCACCACCGCGCGACCGTGAACTAGATCGATGAGAACCGGCGCCTCGAGGTCGCCCAGAGGGACGCCCTTTGCCTTTTCGACCAGGAGCCAGCTTGTCTCTGCGCTTTTTTGATCTTGGCTGAGCCACTCGGCCTCCGACCCACTTTAAGAAATTTTGACAACCTAATGGTCAAAATGGTTCGCCGATCCAGTCTACACGGTTATTTTCGCAGGACGATCGCCGACGCAAAGCTCTGCACCGCTTGCAGTAGCGCCTCAACACCTTCGGTTCGTTTTCCTTTTACTGTTACGGGCGCTCCGACCGCCTCCGATAGGTTGTTGATCATCATCTCACGGTGGGGGGCAATCTTCGGGCTGTCTACGATGACGGTGCAGTCGACGTTGAGTACCCGCCAACCGTCAAGGCGTGCCCGTTCACAAGCCGTCGCCAACAACCCGATGCTGTCGGCGCCTTCGTGGCCATCATCGGTGTCGGGGAACATCATCCCAATATCACCCAGACCACAGGCCCCAAGAATGGCGTCAGTGCACGCGTGGGCCACCACATCAGCGTCACTATGTCCGGTCAAACCGCGATGTTCTGGGAACGTAACACCCCCCAGGACCAACACCCTATTGGGGTCACTGGACCACGGGTGGACGTCGAAACCTTGACCGACCCTAAGGTCCGAAAAATCAGCCATTGACGGCCTCCCCTCCTCGAGAATCGCCGTCCTTTTGTTCGGCGGATAAAGCCAGCATCGCCCGAGCAAATTCTAGGTCTCGAGGAATGGTGATCTTCAGATTGTCGACCTCACCCGCAACATGGACCACATCGCCTCCAGCTTCAGACACCAGCGTGGCATCGTCGGTGGCGATACCACCACCAGCATGAGCGTCCCGCAACGCGTCGCTAGTGAAACCTTGCGGTGTCTGAACCGCTACGAAACGAGAGCGATCGACCGGCAGGCCATCGACGGTGCAGAGGGTGTCCACTATCGGCACGACGGGTATGGCACCATCGGCGCCAGCTTCAAGCGCAGCAACTACCCGGCCAACAAGATCACTACGTACAAGGGGGCGAGCAGCATCATGGATAAGAATGTGAGAGGCAGTCTTATCGACGGCCCCTAGCCCGGCGCGTACCGACGCGGAACGGCTATCACCGCCGGATACAAATCGAGTGACCTTAGATAGCACGGCCGTCTGAATCGGCGTGTCCACGTTGAAGTAAGAGGCCGGATCCGAACCCATTGGCCCGACTACCACAACCGGTCCGAGCGAACTGAAAGCTTCGATCGACCAATCGATTAGCCTCTTATCGCCAAGCCACTGCAACTGCTTCATTGAGCCAAATCTGGAACCCTTGCCTGCGGCGACGATGATCGACCAGATTTCCGTCCCGCTACCACTAGGTTCAACCCGGGGTGCTGTCGGTTCCGAACGTTGCTGGCTTTCCACCACACAAATCTGCCTTCAGAGGGCCCGGAACCCTACATCTGAAAGAATAAATACACTTTTCTAACGAAATACGTGCGCTCTTCCCGACGAATTGCCACGAATGCCAAAGAATATCGAGAAAATTATGCTAGGGACACCGGCCTTGATCAGGACTCCGACTACCGTGGAAGCATGGTAAGTGCTGAACAGATACGCTCCGTTGAACTTTTCCGAGACCTTGACGAGGAAACTTTACAGGCAATCGCCGCAAAGAGTTCTACCCGTCAGCTCCAGAGAGGCGACGTTCTCTTTACCGAAGACGATGAGCCACACGAACTTTTTGTCGTCCTGTCAGGCCGAATTGCGATGGTAAACCGGTCTATTGACGGTCGAGAATCAGTCGTGGCATTGATGGAACCAGGCGACCTATTTGGCGAGATGCCACTCTTCGACGATCAACACCGGTCGACCGACGGTCGGGCCCTGGAGCCGTCTGAAGTTATCATCACACCCTACGCCCCTCTGAAGGAGTTATACCTGCGACAACCAGCCCAGCTCTGGCGGGTCGTTAGACTGCTCGCTGGCCGATTGCGAGTCATGGACGGGGTGCTTGCAGACTCAGTATTCCTCGATGTGACCGGCCGAACCGCCAAACGACTGCTCGAAATCGCTGGCGACTCCGACGACTTCTCGCTTCCGGTTACCCAAGAAGAACTAGCCGGCATGGTTGGCGCAAGCCGAGAGCGAGTGAACAAGGCAATCGCTTCTTTCGTTCGACTCGGGTGGCTCGAACAACGAGATCGCCGATACCACATTTTGAAACGGAACGAACTCGAACTCAGGTCTCGGTAAGCGCCTCGACGTTCTAGTCGCTTACTTTCGAACCCTCGAGGATAGCATTCACGGTCGCGGCATTGACGCCTTCGACCTGTTGCAGCTCTGCAGGTGATGCACTGAGCACCTTCGAGAGAAGGCCAAACTGTTCGACCAGATTTTCGACTGCCGTCGAGCTAACCCGTGAGAGTTTCGACAACAATCGATAGCCCCTTGCCTCCATATGCTCGTTGAGGTCGACGGGCGCGTCTCCCACTAGGTGAAGGAAGCGGGCCACTCTCTCGGCATCAAAGAGCGCCTCATCGCTCAACGCCGCTAAAGCCTCCATAGCTTGGGAAACCCCAAACTTGGCGTCTTTGGGAAGGTAGTCGGTTATAAGCAAGCGACGATCATCGTCAACGCCCGCCATTAGCTCTTCGAGCTGCAAACGGACAAGTCGACCGTCGGTTCCCAATTCGACCAGATTACGCTCGATCTCTTTGGACATTCTGACTACCACTTGGGTCGCCTGTAAGAGTTCGATCACGTCGCCGAGGCGTACCCGGTCGGCAATTTCTAGGCGAGACAGGTTGCGTACGCCCACATCGAGCCGGTCTCGGTAACGCTCGAGCGTTTGAAGGGCCTGGTTCGAACGTTCCAAGATTCGACTTGGCGACAACAAGTGTCGTACTTGGCTGCCGACGTACACCTGAATTTCTTTTCGCGATTCGGACACTGCAATAACGGGTACCGAAAGAGACCTCGCTACCCGCTCTGCCGTGCGATGTCGAGTGCCAGTTTCCGACGTTGGCACGTTCGGGTTGGGTACGAGATGCACGTTCGCCCGGGCGATTCGTTGGAGGCCGGCTCCTAGGATGATCGCACCGTCCATCTTGGCCAGCTCGGAAAGCCGTTGCGGGGTAAACGCCGCGTCAAGCAAAAACCCACCCGAACAGATATTCAGGACCTCTTGACTGTCACCCAATAAGATAAGCGCGCCGCGACCTGATTGAAGCACTCGGTCAACCCCCTGCCGAAGCGGGGATCCTGGAGCCACCGCTTCCATTGCCCGGAGCATTGCACCGACGTGCCGACCATCCATATTCTCCTATCGTAGACCGACCGAGTCAATCATGACAGAATATGGGTCGAATCGCCATCACGACGCAACCAATCAAGCGTGAACCTACGTGGTCTGTCGAGCTCGGCTAGCGCCCGTCGCCGTTGACTGTCCCGCCACTTTCTTTGGCTAGGCGGGCCACTTCCGAATCGAAGCTCTTCATCAGGGCATGCCCTCTGGATTCCTCGGCAGTTCCGTCCGGGTTGTACCATGCGGTCAAGTAGCCGTGCGACCGTACCGTGTCGAGAATGTCTAGATCGTCATCGACGATTCGAATCAGACCTGGCGGCAACTCACACAGGCGGCGAACAACTTCCAAGAGGGGGCCGTCAGGTTTTCGAACACCGACCGACCCGCTGACGATCCAAGGGTCAATAAGGGTGCCCAAACTGTGGGCGACCCGTAGACCCTCAGCCCACGTTGTCGCGCCATTAACGACGCATCCGACTCGCACGTCGTTGGCCCGCAAGGCCCGCATGTATCGAACAACCCCAGGGCTGAGCTGATGGTTGGAGACGTATTCGCGGTCTAGCACCGTCGCTTCCTCGGTGAGACCGACGTCTTTCCAAAACTGATTGGCAGTCAGACGCCCCAGACTCATAGCGCGCGCCTTCGACCAGATTTCGTCGTTAGTTTGGATTGAGCCTCGGCTGCGCACAAACGGGATCAGCAACTTGTTAATGTCGTCGCCTTCCCGATACAACACGCCCATACCGTCGAGTATCACCGCTTTGGCCGTGACCGGGTCAACAGTGTCGTCAACCACCGAAACGGCGGGCGTCGCCGCCGCATTCGACGTGGACGTGGCACCGCGGGGCTTCTTCTGGCGTAGCTTCCTTCCAGGCTTTTTTTGGTCTTTGTCAGAGCCGAACTGGCGGAACAATTGGGCAAGTACAAGAAGCCCGGCGATTACTCCGGCCACCACCGCTAGGCCTCTGAAAACGAGAGCAGATACCTTTCTTGTTTCTGAGGTCGCCTGCACGTTTGACACCTTGTCCGAGGCGAGATCCACGGCCCATCGCACCGTGGTCTGGTCATCTTTGACCGAGATTAAGCCTTTGGTCTGACCTTCGGTGATATCTCCTGGCAAACCAACTGAGACTTCAATCCCGACATTGTCAGGGCTTACGTTGTAGTCTTCAGTGGCTTGCTCGACCGAGATATCAAGTAGTTCCTGAAGCTCTGTGTCAGCAAAGCTGTCTAGACCTTTGGTGGTATCGATGCGCCCTGAAACGTTGTATTCGACTCGGGCGAAACTTCGATTTCGCTGCAGCTCAAAGTCTTGAAGTATGCCGTCTTCGCCGCTGAGTTCGTCCATTATTTCTGCGAACTGCCGTGCGGTGCCGAAGTCCTTCGCCGCTATGGTTCTGGAGCCCCCGTCTTCAAGTTTCTCGGTTCCAGCTAGACGCCAGCCGGTCTGGGCCATATCGCTTAGAGCTAGGCCCGACCTTTCCAGGTCGACTATCGACGCGGTGGCCGCTTCGTCTAGAAGCAGTTCGACTCTCACCACGCCTGACCCATCGTTTTCGACCATGACGTTGATCGAGACATCGGCCCGACAGCTCGAGACCAGCAGGGCCGCGCCAACAAGAAACGGCACGATTCGAAGCCTCCGCCAGATAGCGGCATTTCGTTTGGCTCTACTCGAAATTCTAGAAGTCGAGAGAATTGTACCCACGGGACTGCCCACGCCTAGATCCTAGTAGCAAGACGACGGGCCGACACGTACAGCCAATGAGACCTGACACGAATCCAGATTTGTTATACCTTGCGTGCTAGCCCTTTCGGCGACGGCGAATCCACAAGCGAAGAGCTTCTCCACGGCGGACGGATAGCACCATCGCCTATTTCTCGTCCGTCCAAGCTTGTGATAACAACAAAGGGCCAGCTTGTCGAAGACAGGCTGGCCCTTTGTGTCTAGATCATCTAGCTGCTGAGTTAGTCGCTGGTTCCCGCTAGCTCAGGGGTCGGCGGGGGCTGGAAACCCTCATGCGGAGTAAATACCAGCTCCTTCTCACCGTCCTCATTTTCGCCCACATCGATCACGACAATCTGACCGGCGTGGAACTCTTTGTAGAGAATCTTCTCGGACAGGACGTCTTCGATCATCCTTTGGATAGCTCGACGCAATGGGCGGGCACCCATGGTTGGGTCGTAACCACGCTCAGCTAAGAAGTGCTTAGCGTCGTCTCGCAGCTCCAGACCTATCCCCTGGCCCTCAAGTTGCTCAACCGTGCGTTTGATCAGCAAGTCGACAATCTCGGTAACCTCGGGCAAGCTGAGCTCGTGGAAGACGATCGTCTCGTCGACACGGTTCAAGAATTCAGGTCGGAAGTGAACCTTTAACGCTTCGTGGACTTTGTCCTTCATCCGTTCGTAGCTGATCGCTTCATCGCTCTTAGCGAAACCAAGGTTTGCTTTACGCAAGTCTTGGGTTCCCAAGTTAGAGGTCATGATCAAGACGGTATTTCGGAAGTCGACCGATCGGCCTTGGCTGTCGGTCAGGCGGCCCTCTTCCAAAATTTGGAGCAGGGTGTTAAACACGTCAGGGTGAGCTTTTTCGATCTCGTCGAAGAGTACGACCGAGAATGGTTTGCGACGGACTGCTTCGGTGAGCTGTCCACCTTCTTCGTAGCTGACGTAACCGGGAGGTGAACCAACCAGGCGACTAACCGTGTGCTTTTCCATGGATTCCGGCATGGCGCGCGTGATGAGCGAACCGTCATCGCCGAAGAGGAACTGCGAGAGCGTCTTCGCCAACTCGGTTTTTCCGACGCCGGTCGGGCCGAGGAAAATAAACGAACCGGATGGCCGTTTCGGATCTTTCAGCCCGGCGCGTGTTCGGCGGATCGACTGG
>CAZKEM010000018.1:0-39158 GCA_964551835.1 uncultured Acidimicrobiaceae bacterium
TTGTCCGGGTTGGGAATGGGGCTAACAGATCTGGGCTCGCTACATCGGGTACCCGGCTTTTGTCTCAGAATGGCTATGCCCTGTTGAAAGGCCAAACCAAGAGAGGCGACGTAGTTGAGGAAAGCAACGTGTACTTCACCGAAGGCTTCGAGGCCGACGCCGCACTCATCGCCGAAATCTTGGATATTGAGGCAGACAAGGTTCTCGAAATCCCAGAAGACCCTGGTGTTGACATCGACGATGCTAACGTTGTCGTCGTACTAGGCGAAGATGCAGACTTCTAGACCTGATGCAGATGCCGATCTGTTATCCCCATATGTAGAACTTTCAGCCGAACAGTGGAGCCGACTTCGCGCATCGACCACACTCGCCATAGCTGAAGAAGAGTTAAGAGATATGCGCGGACTCAATGTCGAGCTTGACCTCGAAGAAGTAAAGCGCATCTTTCTCCCACTTTCCCGTTTGTTAAATCTGTACGTTAGTGCTTCGCAGGAACTCCATCGCACGAGCTCCACCTTTCTGGGTGAGCTTCCGGCGAAAGTTCCATTTGTAATTGGGATGGCTGGATCGGTGGCAGTCGGAAAGTCGACAGTCGCTAGAGTCTTGCAAAAATCGTTAGCGCAATGGCCAAACCATCCAAAGGTCGGTCTGGTTACCACCGACGGATTCCTATATCCCAATGCCGAGTTGGTTAGGCGTGGACTGCTCGACCGGAAAGGTTTCCCAGAGAGTTACGATCGACGGTGCCTGCTCTCATTCTTGGCCAAGGTCAAGTCTGGCGAGTCGTCGGTCTCAGCTCCTCGCTACTCACATCTTCTGTATGACATCGTTGAGGGCGAAGAAGTACGGGTCGAACAGCCTGACATTTTGATCGTTGAGGGTTTGACCGTCCTACAGACCGGGTCTGTAGACCAGGAGCACCCGGTCTTTGTTTCGGACTACTTTGACTTCTCCATCTATTTAGACGCCGAACCGGAGAGTATACGCGCTTGGTACATTCAACGGTTTCTCCAGTTGCGGTCTACGGCGTTCCAACGCCCGGAATCGTATTTCCACAAGTTCGGCGACCTTGACGACGAAGAAGCGGCCAGGGTTGGCGCCGAGTTATGGGATACAATCAATCAACCGAACCTTTTTGAGAATATCCTCGAGACTCGTGAACGCGCCGATCTGATTTTGCACAAGGGAAGCGACCATAGGATCAACTCGGTCCGCCTGCGCCGTCTCTAACACAGATTTGGGATGGACGCCCACGATCCCTTATTTGACCAGACAAGAATGTATGGTTATCTCAATGCATAAAGGCGTCGAGAAACCTTCAGCTTTGCTGTCTGTCCGCGATCTGTCGGTTGACACTCACATCGATCATACCGAGGTGGGTTCTCCGATCCTAGACGAGATTTCGCTCGACATTGGCGCAGGGCAAGCGGTTGGGTTAACCGGACAGTCGGGTTCGGGAAAGTCGACTATTCTGCGGTCGATTCTGGGCATGGTTCGATCGGATTACACCAAGACGGGTTCGATTAGGTTCGACGGTAGTGACATCATGACCGAAGGCAATGTCGACCAGTCAGCCATTTCTGGGATTAGAGGATCTTCCTTAGCATTCGTGTGGCAGAATCCAAAAGATATGCTGCACCCGATGCATAAATCTCTTCGCGCGATCACAGAGCATCTCCGCATTCACGAGAACATCACAAAAGCTCAGGCGATCGAGCGAGCATCAGAGGCGTTACATCGGGCTGGTGTGAAGGACCCAGCAGAGCTGCTGTCTAAGTACCCCCACGAACTGTCAGGCGGGCAAGCCCAACGCGTATGTCTTGCTCAGGCTCTGGTTACCCGGCCCAAATTGTTACTGACAGACGAGGTACTTTCTTCGCTAGACCCTGCTACGAGCGCTGATGTGATAGCGGCGCTTAGCAGACTTGTCGAAAACGGATTGTCCCTCCTTTTCGTTAGTCATGACATCGGCGTCCTCGCCGACCTGTGCGAATCGACGGCGGTAATTCACGAAGGAAAACGGGTCGAATACGGTCCGACCGAGCGAGTCCTTACCTCTCCAACCCACCATCACACAAAAGCGCTAGTGGAAGCTGACCACAGATTAGGTGGACGTGCTTGAACCTTTCGAATTTGTCACGGCCGCTTTCCAACAGGACACTTCTTCTTCGAGGGTGTACCAAAGCTTGTCCGGCCTGTGGCCAACGCCGACTGTACAAGCGATGGTTCATAATGGTAGAACGGTGCCCGAGATGCAATTTGAAGTTCGAACGGATAGAAGGACATTGGGCGGGATCTTTAGGACTAAATACGATAGTCTCCTTCGCAACACTACTCGTCGTTTTAGTCGTTGGCCTCATTGCTACCTTCCCGGACTTTCCGGTCAAGCGACTCGTCACTATCAATGTCATAGCCGCCGTTTGTGTCCCGCCTTTATTCTTTCCGTTTAGCCGAACACTCTGGACTGCGATCGATATTGTTATGCGACCGCTCGCGACCGACGAGATAAAATGGGAACTGTTGGAGTAGAAACCTTGCCACCAACTCCGAGACGAACCGGGCTAGATCGTCTAGCCTGGTCGGTATGGATTCCTTTGATCTGATTGTTGTTGGTTCTGGTTCGGGAAACTCGATTCCAGAGTTTCTCGCTGATTGGCGGGTGGCGATTGTCGAGAGGGGCGTGTTCGGAGGGACCTGTCTCAACGTCGGCTGCATTCCTTCCAAGATGTTTGTGGTCCCGGCCGATGTGGCTGGATCTGCTCGCAACGGACCGCGCCTTGGCGTCAACAGTCAGGTCAGCGGTGTTGACTGGCCCCAAATCCGCGACCGGGTATTCGGACGGATCGATTCGATCAGTGCGGGAGGACAAGAGTATCGGGCTACCGGAAGTCCCAACATTGAACTGATTCGAGGCACCGCGACGTTCGTCGACCCCAAAACGTTCGATGTGGACGGGCGCCGGATCACTGCACCCAATATTCTCTTAGCCGCTGGGGCCCGTCCAGTCGCTCCGCCCATTCCCGGCCTCGACAAAGTTGCATACCAAACATCTGACTCAATCATGCGGCTCGAATCGTTACCGAAAAGGCTTGGCATACTCGGCGGCGGCTTTATCGCAGTTGAATTGGGGCACGTGTTTAGCAGCTACGGTTCTGAAGTCACAATCTTCAACCGATCTGGAGCGCTGCTCCGAAAGCAAGACACCGAGATTTCTGAGCGGTTCACCGACCTTTTCGGACGTCGCGTAGACTTGGAGCTAAATGCGACCTTATCCGAGGTCCGACCGAGCGAGGGCGGAGCCATTGTGACTAGCGACGGGAAGGATCACGAGTTCGATGAACTTCTTGTCGCTACCGGACGGCGACCCAACTCAGACCTATTGGCTACTGACGCAGCTGGACTGAAACTTACCGACGACGGCAGGGTCTTGACGGATGCCTCGATGCGAACATCGGTTGACGGGATTTGGGCGACCGGTGATCTGACCAACTCATTTCAACTCAAGCATTTAGCAAACGCAGAAACCAAGGTGGCGTTCTGGAATATCGCGAACCCTGAAGACCAACGCCAAACAGACTATGCCACGGTTCCACACGCCGTGTTTAGCAATCCGCAGGTCGCATCCGTAGGCCTCACAGAACAAGAAGCTACGGCCTCCGGGCTCGACTACGTCGTCGGACGACGAGACTATGGCGGGACGGCTTACGGTTGGGCGCTGGAAGATACCGAGTCGTTTGCCAAGGTACTCATCGATAGGCACACAAAGAAGCTTCTGGGCGGGCATATCATCGGGCCGCAAGCTGCGACACTCATCCAACCCATCATCCAAGCAATGCATTTCGGTCAGTCGGCTGACAAGCTAGCACAAGACGTTTTCTACATTCACCCAGCATTGACTGAAGTCGTCGAGAATGCGCTCCTTGATGGTCTAGAAAACGCGGAAGCCTGACGAGTAGGCTTGACGACCTCCAACAAGGTAGACCAACTTGAAGCTGTATCGTGTTAATGGTGTAAACCGAGCATATTTATCGGCGTGTCCCGTCATCAATCTGCCCTAAGGGACACTCTTGAGGACGAATTTGCTGAAACGGACTTAGTAGCTATCAACGCCGCCCTTCACAAAAACCCAATGGATCCTTGGGGCAACGTACCGACTCCTGACGGGTACGAGTTGACTGAAGACTCAACTCTAGTTCGCTTTCCTTCTACATTTTAGCCTTCGCTGTTGCGTCATAGCTATCTGGACAGAAAACGACGTTGACTACCAAAATGCGTCAGGAGAACGTTGCACCAACTTTCGAGTGGAAGCATTGTCGCTCTCAAAGAATTAGGTGGGGAAGCCGGTCGCAATGAGAACCTGAAAGGATTTCTTGTCTCAATATGTGGCTGCGGAGACCGATATCGGGAGTAAGGAGTTTTCCGATGTCTAAAGCCGAACAGATTTATAGCGATTTGCTGCGCTACATACCAGGAGGATGCCTGGTCGCAGCTGATGGGGTAGTGGTTGCGATCAATCCGGATGCCGTTGACGCCATGGGTATTCCAAGCGGGCGACTCATAGACCGACAATTGAGAGAGTTGTTGCTGCCCGAATTCGAGCAGACTTGCGACTCGCTGCTCGAAAACGCCGACGACAAGACGTCAGTCGCTCAGGTCCGTTTGGCCCGGGCCGCTGCACCGATTGAACTCGCCGCTCGCCAGTTCGAAAAAGGTACTGTCTGTATTGGCGTGCGGTCACTGACTCAGGAATCGTTCTACTCCGCAGCCGCTAAGGGAGACTTGACTCACGACCAGGCGACGGGCCTGCCGAACCGCTATTACCTACTGTCTGAACTCGAACGCCACTTCAGAACAACGTCGCAACGACCAACGTCGATAGTGGCGCTCTGGATCGATGAGTTGGACGACTTGGAAGATGTTAATGGCACCGTGGGGGAACAGATCCTGACTGAAGTTGCCAGGCGTCTCGAGGCTAAACTGCGGAGTCCAGATCTGCTCGGCAAGTTTGACCGAACCGGCTTCATGGCCATCCTTCGATCGGATATAGACATCGACCAATTGGGAGAAATCGGAGACCGGCTGAGGGACGAAATAGCCTTCCCTGTCCAGATCAATGACAAGCTGGCTTCATTCACGACCAGTTTGGCCATTGGCACAATTCGGTCAAAGACACCCAGCATTGGCCGAGTAATGGCGGTGCTTGAGGCCTCAGCTAACCGGGCCCAGACGAGCGGGGGTAATCGAACTGAGGTCGTAAGACTCTAGCCAATCAGAAGCCTCGTTAGATTCGGATTGCCACCCAGCGCCGTTGGCAGATTGTTTGGAAGCTCATGAGCGAGCACATCCCACATTCGGTCGAGCAACTCCGCTGACATCTGCATTTCGAGATCAACACCCAACGATGACTTCCGACGTATGCGATCAGATTCGCTGCGAATACCGACCAAAACTGCCGCGACACCAAGATCGAGCGGGGTTACACCGGCTGCGCGAGCCGACCTAACTCTGGCTTCGGTATCGTCGGCAAGCGCCTGAACTAGTCGTTCGACGACTTCGTCGTAGCTTTCGCGAGGCGCCAACGGAGCTCGGGTTAACATAGTCTGTGTTGCGCTTCGCCCGGCGAGCCGAGCCAGTCGTATGATCTGAGCCCGGATGCCTGAGACCCACGACTCACGCCTGCTTCGAGCCGTTTGCGGTGCAGGCTGCGGGTCAGGAATCGGCATCCGTATTGACAGGTCGTACGAATACCGTTTCTCTTCATCCGACAAGACTCTCCAAGCCTCGTTTAGACGGGCCATATCGACCGAATTCGGTGAAACCGAGACGATATCTGGATGACACTCCCGGGCCCGGCTTCGGTACGCCGAACGAAGTTCATCAAGCGTGGAAAGAGGGTGGACACCTAAGACCTTATAGTGTGACTCATCACCCGAACTGACCATATGGAGTAGTGTAGGCCGCTACAAAAATTCCTAAATGAACCACCTGGGTTTTCTAGAGGGTTCCTATCGTTGAGTTAGGCCCTGCTAGCGAACATGTTCTCCAAAGCGGGCTGACTCCACGGCTGTCATTCGACAACATCTCAATTTTTGACAAACCCGGTGAGTTTGGGATCAAAGGATACGGTCATGAGGGCTACCAATCGATTGCGTCCAGCCAGTTGGTTTCGTTGATCGTTGCCGATTTAGAGAATACTGCTGGAGATGTACTAGGGTTGGTTGAAACTATCGAGGCGAGAGTGGCTGGGGCGCCGGGTCCTCCTAATTTGATGTCTGGTATGGCCACCTCAGTACATTTCGATAATGGAGTTGTCCTGGTCTATTTAGTTATCAAGCATGACTATGCTGTTTTGTTGACGCCGGATTCTTTGATGAAGGCGTTGCGGGGTGTTCACGCCGTTTTTACGAGTCCCGATGACCGGAATCCTGATGCTTCGTTTGACGATGTTCATTATGAGGTGCTGGCTGAGGGTGAACCTGCTGGAAGGACCCCGGTCATTGGACCAACGCCAAACCGAGTTAGAAGTCAACTAGGCGTTCCGTAACTCCATGCCCAACCCGGGTGACCCCCTTGCGGGAACTAAGCGAACTAACCGATGAACCTTCAACCCGAAGAGGTATGTCGATTTTGCGTTCGTCGCCGCTTGTGCGTCCCGGATGTTTCGGCCGCATCGATTTGCCATCCGTGCGATCCCAGGACAGCAATCCGCTGCCTAGGTTACATACCAGGAGCATTACTCTGGTAGTCACGAGATGCAGCCTCAATATACTGCTGATGCGTGCTCTGACCTGTTTGGTCTGCCACACCACCCAGAGTAAGCTCCAAATCACCAAAGACTCGTTCATCGAGAGAGTAGTCTCATAAACAAATGTCACCTGAATCAACTCCCGAACTGCCAAAAACCTACATCCCATCAGAGAGCGAATCGATAGTAGCTCAACGGTGGTTAGACGCTGACGCGTTTGCGGCTCCCTCCGAGCCCGACGCTGACCAGAAAACATTCTCGGTAGTAATACCCCCGCCGAACGTCACGGCTGCACTTCACTTGGGTCATGCACTCAACAACACCTTGCAAGATGTTTTGGTCCGCTACCACCGTATGTGTGGAGACAGTACCCTTTGGATTGCCGGAACGGACCATGCGGGAATCGCGACTCAAACCGTCGTCGAGAAACGCCTGTTAAGCGACGGGATAAAGCGACTCGACATCGGACGCGAGAAATTTGTTGCCCACACCCAGCGGTGGAAAGACGAGTACGAAGCTGTCATCGTTGCCCAACTAAAAGAAATGGGCGCCTCCTGTGACTGGGACCGCCTCCGGTTCACCATGGACGACATGTGCGCTACGGCCGTCCGCCACGCGTTCTATACGTTATACAAAGACGGCCTGATCTATCGAGGGAAACGGCTCGTCAACTGGGACCCAGTCACGCGCACCGCGTTAGCGGATGACGAAGTTGAGATGGAAGAAGTCGATGGGCATATGTGGTACCTGAAGTACCCACTGGCTGGCCAACAAGGACATGTAACAGTCGCCACCACTCGGCCCGAAACAATGCTAGGCGATACCGCTGTTGCCGTAAACCCGGACGACCCCAACCATAAACATCTCATCGGATCGAATGTGTTGCTACCGATCGTCGGCCGGACAATTCCAATCATCGGTGACGATCACGTCGTCATGGCCGACCCCGACGGTGAGGTCAAGGCTCAATATGCCAGTGGGTTCCTGAAGGTAACGCCGGCGCACGACCCGAACGACTGGGACATCGGGCTTCGTCACGATCTTGACGTTATCAACGTTATGGCGGCCGATGGATCTATTTCGGCGAGCCACGGCTGGGATGATGTCTCCGACGAGGCTGAACCATTCGTTGGTCTAAGCCGAGAAGATGCACGCGTGAAGATCGTCGAGTGGTTTGATGAACAGGGCCTTTTGGCCGAGGTCCGCGACTACACACATTCGGTTGGCCACTCATACCGGAGTCACGTCCCGGTTGAGCCTTGGTTGTCAGATCAGTGGTACGTGGCCGTTACCGACGATCGGCTCCGTGGGGCGGCCTTACGCGCTCAAGCAGTCGATCAGGCGCTGTCGATGCCTGAGGGTGTCTCTGAACGCAAGGAAAGCCAAGCCGGCGATGGCGCTCTTTCATTTCAGCCAGCTCGGTACGCCCAGACGTACTACAAGTGGCATGAATCTATTCGAGATTGGTGTATTTCCCGCCAGTTGTGGTGGGGCCATCAGATTCCTATCTGGTCCCGAATCGTCGGTCAACAGACACTGACCACGGACCTCCGAGATGCGACTGCAGGCTCTGAGCAAGGCGAAACGGTTCCGGTCACCGGGACCGTTTGGGCGAAAGCAGGAGCCGTTCATACGCTCCGATTGTTGGGGGATGGCGAAGTCGAAGAGGTTGTTTGTTTACCTCCCGAGCCAACGCTCAAAAGGGTCGAACGGGACAATACCGAACTCGACGAAAACGCGCTCGTCGCCTTGATCGAGGACGAAGGGTTTATTCGGGATCCAGATGTACTCGACACATGGTTTTCGTCGGCGTTATGGCCGATGTCAACTATGGGTTGGCCATGGCCGCAGGACTATCCCGAAACAGTTGGCCTGTTAGAATCGTATAACCCGACATCGGTTCTGTCGACGGCTCGAGAAATTATCACCCTTTGGGTGAGTCGAATGACTATGTTCAACCGGTATTTCCTCGATGGCGAAGTTCCGTTCAAAGATGTTTTCATCCACGCCATGGTCCAAGACGGTCATGGTCAGAAAATGTCTAAGAGTCTTGGTAACGGCGTCGATCCGCGCGACATTATTCACAGCCATGGTGCTGACGCAATGCGCTTCGCTCTGGTGCAGATGACTACCGAAACCCAAGACGTCCGGATGCCCGTAGATATGGTTTGCCCTTACACCAACGAACCATTCACACCCGAGTTCGTCAAAAGCCCGGCAGGCTATTCGGTGGCCGCTGCGATCCAGAAGTCGCCTGGTGACCCGAGCAAAGAAATGGTTAGTGCCTATGGGGTCAGTTCTGGTCAAGTTGAAGCAAGCGACGATCGACCTCTAGCTCGAAATACGTCATCTAAGTTTGACCTGGGCCGTAACTTCGCTAACAAGATTTGGAACGCGACTCGTTTTGCTCTTGGGCGGGTGGATAGTGCGACCGGTGCCGCGAAACCAATTGACGTCGACTCTCTTTCGTTTATCGACCGTTGGATTCTTTCTAGGCTCCAACAAACTGTGTCTCAGATTGATTCGGACCTCTCTAGCTACAATTTCAACGGCTACGCCGAGACGGTATATGACTTTGTTTGGCACGATGTCTGTGACCGGTTTCTAGAAGCGGTCAAACCTACCGTCGATGATGACCCAAACCAGCAAGTGGTGTTAGCGTCAGTTCTCGACGCGGTTCTACGAATAATGCATCCCGTTTGTCCGCACCTTACCGAGACCCTGTGGCCCAACGTTCAACAGGCCCAATGCGGAACGATAGTCGGCCTTGACCTCGAACCCTCCGAGTTACTTGCGACCGCTAGATGGCCTTCGATCGACCCTTCGCTGGCTAACCCTACGACAATAGAGCAGTTCGAACGCTCAAACGAGCTCATCGGCCTGATCCGATCACTTCGAGCCGAGCGTTCAGTAAAGCCAAAACAACAAGTCACTCTTCATTTACCGGAGAAGGTTGCCTCGTTGGTCGATTCGACCGACGGCGTTGTTCAAACTTTGGCTGGCGTCGGGACGGTCAGCCCGGCCGGCGAAGATACCAGACCGCTAGTCGCAAGTACGATCACATTCGAGGGAACCGAAGTACTGGTATCGGACTTGGTGGAAGAAATAGACGTTGACGCTGAACGTTCTCGTCTGCAAAAGATCGCCAAAGCCAAGCAAGGCCAGATCAAAGGCTTCTCGGCCAAGTTAGGAAACCCCGGATACCTCAAAGGTGCACCGGACAAGCTCGTCAAGGAAACACGCGAAATGTTAGCCCTCGCTGAGGCAGACCTAGCGGCGACGACGTCGGCGCTTGAAGCTTTACCTGAGCCGTAACCGCTTATCGGACCGAACTATTTTATGAACTTCGGGTCGACCGGATAGTCGTAGTCGTCACCTTTACTCACCGCTACTGCGCCCAAGATACTGAAGACCGCTGAGACAACTAGCAGACCTAAGAACAGTAGGATTCCCACAAACGGGATTTCAATAAAGCTGTTGACTATCAGATAGAACACCCAGACGAGCCAGCCGATTGCTAGTACGAGCTGAAAGTTAAGCGCCTTCAAGGCGTGACGGGCGACGAATGGCGACTCGTCTTTCTTAAGTAGCCAGATCACAAGAGAAGGAACGAAACCAAATATGCCTCCCAGGTGAGCGAGCACCGCAAGATTCGTCTCGTCATTCGACGCCGCGCTGGACGTTCCGTGTCTTGCCTGTTGTTGGCGAGCCTGCTCAAACGACATGTGTTCATCTAGGGCTGTGTCGTGCTGGCCCGGTGATACTTGAGACTGAATGGTCTCGTCGGAGAAACCAGAACTCGCGCTTGCGGTTGTCTTCTTTTTGGATCGGTCCGCCAGAGGGGCGACGTGTTCGGTCCACTCGGTGCCATTCCAGTAACGCTGCTCGCCTTCGATCGTGTACCACCCTGCCGGAGATCGGCCATATCCGGCACTGTGACTATCGCCAATCGGGTTCGACACGCCTACTCCTCCAGCTGCACTTGTTGCGAGTAATTACGAATGACATACTATCGTTCCATTCTGGAGCTAAATGAAATTTTTTTCGATCTTTGGAGTGCTCGTTTGTACAACTGCAACAGGCCTTAACCATCCTCGACGTTCTGTTGAAGGGAGACCTGCGAACTCAATCGCACAGAATAGGCTATGAGCATGGACGATGGACTATATTTCAAACAACTACTCTCGGGCCAGGACTTTGCAACTAAAAACCTGTTCGCTCATCAGATGGTCAATCACAGCTACTGTATTGGCGACACCCAGACCAAGGATGCTGTGCTGGTTGATCCGGCCTACGACGTCGCCAGTATCTTGGCTAGGTTGCGAGAAGATGAGATGAATCTCGTTGGAATTATCTTGACCCACTACCATGCCGACCACGCTGGAGGAACTATCGCAGGGAACGATATTGCGGGCTCTGCACAGCTTCTCGAACTCGTTGATGTGCCAGTTCATGTTCAACAAGCCGAAGTCGAGTTTTTAGGGCTGGCAGCAGGACTCACCCCGAGCCAGCTGGAAGTCCATGATTCCGGAGGCAAGGTTCAAGTCGGCAAGTACGAAATCGATCTAATCCATACGCCTGGGCACACGCCGGGTAGCCAATGCCTGTTGGTAGAGAATCGGCTGTTGTCTGGAGATACGTTGTTTCTGCATGGGTGTGGCCGAACGGACCTGCCCGGAGGTGATCCAACCGAGCTGTATTACACGCTAACGCATCGGTTGGCCAAGGTTGGAGACGCCGTCGAGCTGTTTCCCGGTCACCATTATTCGGCGGAATTCTCGTCCTCAATGGCCACGACCCGTCGGGAGAACAGCGTCTTTCGTCCCAACTCTGCCGAGGAGTGGGTCGCTGCTTTTGCTAGCTGATCCTTGTTCCTAGTTTTGGGTATTGATTCCAGTATCCACTACCGGCAAGTAGCGTCGTGATAGAAATCTGTTTATGGCAGACATCAGGACAAACGTCATCTCCAGTGCAATCCCGACCGCCACTCGTGTGCAACTCGTCCATGACGATTACGCCGCGGTCAAACGCCGAAAGAGCCGTCTCATTCTGAGTGCTTTGGCGTCGAACATTATCACGATTCTGTGTTCACTTGGATTCTTGATCTGTGGCTTGTTGCTGGTTCTGCGGCCGATCGAATCAGTCGTCGCTGTTGCGATCGTCGCAGTTGGCTTGGGCGCGCTTGGATACGTGAGCGCCCTTGTGGAGAGGCGACTTCGCGCTGAATACGAGTCGTCTTCGGCGAAGCTTCTTCAACTCGAACGACGATTGTGGAAATTAGGGTTGTCTGACTTCACGTCAGAACATGTCGCCCGTCATCGCCAACCTCTCATTCATTCATCCTCGACCGTCTCGATTAGGGAGCCCAAGAGCCCAAGTGGGGCAGACCTGGTCGCCACTGAAAAATTGATGCAGTCATACCTGGACCTACTGGTCGCTCCATTCGGCTCGATCACTCAAGTCCGCGCCGACCCGATGTCACTCGGCGAAGACCGTAAACGCATAGCCGATGTTCTTGGCGCGTCAAACCAGGAAGGCGACGGTCAACTCCAGGTCGGGGTCTTAGCGTCTTCAACCTTTGAGCCAACAAATTCCGAATCCAATAAAGCAATCCTTTCCGAGGCTCGACTGTGGCAAGAAGCCGACCATCGACGTGTGTTGGTCTGTGGCCCCGTTTTCCGTCCCGAGAGTTTCGACCCTTGGGACAAAGGGAATGTGAACCGGATGGTGATCTACCTTCCTCAGTTAGGGCAGGAACCCAGACCGCAATTGATCTCGTCTCAAGCCTCACTTCTTCTGGCTGAACGGGACGACATTAGAGACATTTCCTTGTTTTGTCATCGATACAACCAGCTTGAGCTTGAAGAGTCTTTGGCCCGGAGGGGGCTTGTTCCTCATCTCGGCTACCTTCACGAATCAGTCGAGAAGCGCTGGGACCGCCCACCAACTCGTTGGAGCAAAGAACGTTTTCACCGACTGAACGGTCCGAAAGAGAAGAACCCTCTGACCTTTGATGTTGGGCTGACTATCAACTCCGATGTTTCGGACCTCATGAGATCATTTTTCGACAAGACATCTTCTGATGTGATCGATGCCTTGGGCAACGTTTCGGAAGTCAGGTCGGTAGAGAACTATTCGTACGTAGCTGAGAGGCATCGAGTTGAGATTGGCCTGACCTCGTGGCGTACCAGCAATGCAAATCGGCAAGACTTGTTGTGGAATGTCTTTCGCAGCTTTGCGGCGTTCTATCGGTCTGACGGGGACTGGCGACGCGCTGGCTCACCAGCCGTCTCACTGGTGATCGACCAGACGACATCGGTTCGGTCTGGCGACTTTATGGAACACCTGGCCCTAGCTCGGCAGACTCGGGTGTTGTTACACTCCTAGTCACCTCACTAGACCGTCCGGTAGAATGCTAGGTTATGGCAACTCAAGATGTGTACCAAGCAGTCGGGGGCTATACCTTTTTCGAAGGGCTTGCCGACCGGTTCTACGACCAAGTTGAAACCGACATCGACTTTTTGTCGATGTACCCGAAGCCCGATGACTTAACCGAAGCGAGGCTACATTTGGCGCAGTTCTTGAGCCAATACTGGGGTGGTCCAACCACCTACAGCGATCAACGGGGCCATCCCCGCCTCAGAATGCGTCACGCTCCGTTCGAGATCGGCACCAAAGAACGCGACTCCTGGCTCAAATATATGTCGGTAGCCTTGGACGCCAGCGAAGGTTTGGACCCCGAAATCAAAGAACGCATGGCTGAGTACTTCGAAATGGCGGCAAACCATCTCGTCAATCAGTAGTCGGTAGTCACTGCCGTAATCTCGATGCAAGATCATTGTATGGCTGCTGGGTTTCCTCTCCCAGGAACCCGACAGCCACAACACAGACCAAAGCGATCAAAGCGACCAGAAGAGCGTATTCGACTAGGCTCGCTCCGCGTTCTCGATTCGTACGTTCAGAAAACTCGCACAGTTGAGTTTGCATTTGGAAGTCTCCAGGTGAGGCATTCGATACCTTGATCGGCGCCAAATCGGTAGAACTTCAGTCATTTCGTTCTTCGTTAGATCCCGTCACCAGACCGAGTATGCCTTTGAGCCCTGAATCGAACGGCGTTACGGTCGGCTTCTCGCGCCTCCACCTCGACGAGTTTGGCCCGTCCGTCAGTCAACTGGCTGACATATTTGCTGGCTACCTCCCATACCCATCGAGCTGCACCTTCCATTCCAGGATGGTCCATGACGCGCAACCGACATCCGCCGGCCGCATCCAGCTCTTTGAATGAGGGTAAGAGCGGATCGTCTTCGGCCACAATCAGGGTGTGATCAAATTGGTCGGCCAAGGTCTTGTGAAGTTCTTTGAACGAGCCAAAGTCGATGACCCAACCGGTTTCGGGATCCAACGGACCCTCGATAATGAGCCGAAACGACCGTTCGTAGCCGTGAACAAACCTACAATGACTGGCGGCTGCGTGCTGGCGGTGGGCGCAGGCAAAACCTTCGAGGGTCTTCACTACCTGCATTATTTCTTGTCCAGTTTCAGACACCACGTTGATCGCCCCATAGCTGGACCTGGAGCCGGCTCGTCAGGTTCCAACGTTTCTCGATGACTAGGGGAGCGACCTGGGTTGTAACTGCGACAATTTCTTCCATAGTTTTGCCTTCTGGCATTATCCAAATTCGGGAGTCTTCAATTCCAAATCGTTGCTGAATTTCTTTTACCTCGCCGATGTCTTGTGGGCTATCGACAACAAATTTGAGGATCGACTGATCAGCAGGAAACGACTCGATCGCTTTTGGAACTAGACGTCTATTTTCTTCGACGCCGCTGTTTGCAAGCTTTACTCCAACGTTGAACTGATGAACGGCTGTTCGAAGCTCAGGCCATGTCTCTAAGGTCCCGTTTGTTTCAACCTCGATTCTCATCGTGGGGGATAGCAGTTCGACCAACTCGGTGATGTCCTTACGATGGATAAGGGGTTCGCCGCCGGTCACCACGACCATCGGTACCTCCATGCCAATGAGTTTAGAAGCAACCTCGGCTACCGGTATGTTGCGCAGTTCTTTCGACGGCTCATAGATGATGCCGTTTAGGCCTTTCCAGTCCCATGTATAAGGTGTGTCGCACCAGGTGCAGGTCAGGTTGCATCGACCAAGCCGAACAAACCCGCAGGGTCGGCCGCTACTGGGACCTTCGCCTTGAAGCGTTGGGCCGAATATTTCGCTGATAATCATGCGTCTACGGCTGGGGGAGCAGCGTAACTCGTTGGGTCCTTGACTTCTGAATCGGCGAAGGCTTCCTTGCGTTCAACACATGTGCCACATTGCCCGCAATGTTGTTCAAGGCCTCGGTAGCACGACCATGTCTCGGACCATGGAACATCCAGTTTGCTACCAATTTCGGCGATGTCAGTTTTGGTCTTCGAAAGGAAGGGAGCTATTATCTTGAAGTTGGGTTTGATGAACCCGGCATTGGCCGTCTTTAGGGTCTGTTCGATCGAGGCAATGAATTCCGGACGGCAGTCCGGGTAGATGAAATGGTCACCTCCGTGGACGCCTACTGCGACAGCGTCAGCGTCAATCGAAACCGCTAACCCAGCGGCGATCGAAATCATAATGGCGTTCCTATTTGGTACTACCGTTGACTTCATCGACTCTTCAGCATAGTGCCCGTCGGGAACGTCAATTGCCTCGGTTGTCAGGCTTGAACCGGCCAGGACCTGCTGCAACGAACTCACATCTACTTCGCTGATTGGGACATCTAGAGCTGCTGCGCACGCCTTGGCGAAACCAAGTTCCTTACGGTGTCGCTGACCGTAGTTAAAACTGATGAGGGTTAGATCGTGACCTAGCGATGACAGATGATATGCAAGGGTGACCGAATCCATTCCCCCCGAAACTACTGCAACAGTTTTCACCTTCGCGAGCTTACGGCACGGGGGCGAAACTGCCACCTTCGTCCAGGCAACCGCAATATGGAGGCTCGGCCAAAACTGGGCAAATTTCAAAGGTTTCCGACATAAGTGTCATTATGCAGCACTAAGGTATCTTCGCTATCTTACGTTTTGTCCCCCGAGATGAGGTTCCCATGCGTCTTACAACTTGAAGCGAGAATATCGGTGCAACATAGTGCTCGTACGCTCGCCGCTCAGGTAAACGCCGATAAAGGATTTGTTGTGGCTGATGTTACGGTTTTGGAAAGCGTTGTTGATGCTCGGTACCCGATGACGGCGTGGGAGCCGTTATGCGAGGATGAGCGGTCCCTCTTCCAGAGAGAGGGTTATGTTCTGATCAAAAATGCTATAGATACGAAGAGCGACCTTTATGAAAGTGTTTCAGCAGCTGCTGACGAGCTCTATCGACGGGAAGAAGCTGCGGGTAAACTTTGGCAAGGCGGTCAATTGCACCTTCAGGCTGCAATAGCCCAAGATCCAGCTTTTGTTGAACTGCTAACCCATGGTCCGTCTTTTCGATGGGTGTGGGGATTACTCGGCTGGAATATTTTCACGCATCACAACCACCTTGATATCAACCCTCCCCTACCTGAGAAGCATAAACCACGGCAGGTTTGGGCCTGGCACCAAGATGGATGGAGACAGAATTCTGATTCTGAGTACAGGGTCGAGGATTATGAGGTGGCAATACCACGCCCTCAGTTTTCAATAAAAGTTGCCTTCATGTTGTCCGACCTGACCGAACCAGGACAAGGTGGCACGCTTCTACTGCCCAAAAGCCATCTACGCAACACGCTGCCTAGACCCAAAGACCCGCAGGTATTTGATCACCCAAAAGGAGCCGTGCACGTAACCGGCTCAACAGGCGATGTACTCATCTTTGATCGACGCCTGTGGCATTCAAAGTCACCCAACACCTCCCAAATCACTCGCCGGTCGTTGTTCATAGGGTTTACGCATCGGTGGATACGACCCCTCGACGAATTCGTAATCGATACCGAATCAACCTGGTGGGAAAACCTAAGCCCTCTCACGCGTCAACTCTTAGGTGAAGGCGATAGCAAAGCCGATTTTTGGGGTATCCACGAAGTTGGCGGCATCAATGATCAGATACCCCTCCGACACGAGCTGTTAAAAAGAAACCTAATCAATCCCGAAATTCCTTGGTTGCGGTGACCGCCCCAACCGTCAGGTAACAACTAGCCCCAAGCACGCAGTTTAGATTCGAAGTGAAAGACGTCACAACTTATATCTTGGTAGAAGCGTACCTTAGTTGGCCTTGACCAGGACTTTCAGGAAACTATGTGCGAACAAGCATCAATCCAACCGTTAGTCGGGTGACTTGAATGCGATTAAAAAGATTCCTAGCGTTACAACCGTCAAATGTGACGATAGACGACAACGAAAGGAAAACTATGACCGTTATGAACGAGTCCGTGTCTAATCAAGCACAAGGGGCGAAAGAAATTGAGGAGCCCGCCCATGCCGCTGACGGCGAGGTGGAACCGGTGGGAGCCGATGGCTTGGAGGCCGTCGCTGCCGGGACGCCGCTGGCTGAATCATTCAACGAAAAACGAGCCGTACCGGAACCAAACCTTACCCACCTACGGAGTGCGACTGAAGCTACGTACGGCGCGCCGACTCTCCAGCCAGAAGCTGAGAGTATTATTGGCGATGACGGGCGCGTAAAGATTGAGGGCACTGCCAACTATCCCTGGCGAGCCACGGCATCGCTACTGATCACGGCTAGGGACGGAACGAACTGGATAGGAACGGCCTTCTTCATTGGTCCTCGCGTCTTGGCCACAGCCGGCCATAACATCTTCTTCCAAGGTACGAATACGGCGAGGCGAGGTTGGGCTCGCAGTATCCGCGTTACGCCTGGACAGAATGGTGCCGACCAGCCGTACGGCAATGCAACGAGTAGTCGGTTCTTTAGCGTCAGGGGATGGACCACATCCGGTGACCCAGAATTCGACTACGGCGTCATAGTTCTTGACGCCGATGACGACCTCGGCAGCCAGACAGGTTGGCTCGGGTTTGGAAGCTACTCCGACGAAACCCTGCGTTCGACCACCGGGCATCTTACCGGATATCCCGCTGACAAGGGAGGCGACGAGCAGTGGTACATGGCTCGCACTATCGACTCGGTGAGCGGCCGACAAGTCTTCTATGACATCGACACTTTTGGAGGCCATAGTGGTAGCGCCGTTTACCGGATCGCTGATGGCCAACGCCGCGCCGTCGGCATCCATGCGTATGGGGTGGGTTCTCGTCCACTCAATGCGGCGACTCGCATTAATCGAGAGGTATTCGACAACTTGTTAAGTTGGAAGAATGCCAATACGTAGACCTCGTCATCTCATTCGAACAGCTTGGTCTTTGACCATCGTCTCACTGGTTATGCTCGCAAGCTGCGCCAGTACCCAGAACGATGATCAGCAGACTATTGTAGACACCGCCCAAGCTGCCGCCGATAGGAACAACGTGGAAATCTCGGAGATAACGTCACTGCCAGACAACTCGACGGTTACCGTAACAGGCTTCTTAATCGAAGACAGCGGCGTTGTTTACCTAGCCGAGATGTTGGCTGAATCGTTCCCCCCACAGCCGGGGGGAACGACAGTGATGATCACCGGGTTGGATGACGACGCGCTTAGTGCAGCCAGCACCGAGGGCCCGATCCGCTGGTACGACACGTCTGTAACCTTGGAAGCGACCGTGCGTGAGGGCGCCCTAACTGACGCTGCAATTGTCGAATAGGACGCTACTAGCGTCAGAGCGTGCGGCACGTGGGCTTGACCCGGGTTCGGCCAACATCTCGGCTAGAACTCCCCTACTTGTTTCTTCCACGGAACGTACGCCTCAGCCGGGAGCCGCTGGGTTGAGCGGGACTGGCAGACTAGTCATCACGCCTTACGTTGTGAAACCCCGAACCGAGTGACCGCCCGCCCCGACGGCATCGCGTTGCCGGTTCGGGGCTCAGGATCGCTTTGTCTAACTCGTTGACTCAGCGATCTCTAAATGGCGGCACACCGCGTCCAAAGCCGGTGAACATCACCCCGCTACGAAGCTAAACCCTCGTTCGGCTAGACCTCCGTTGACTATGTGTATATACTGCTGTCTGACCACGCCGATGGTTCAACATTCATGGAGGATAACAATGAAGTGGCGTCATTTTTGTGTTGCGTTTGCGCTTTTTGTAGGTCTTGGCCTTACCAGTATCCCCGCTGCCGAAGCCGAGCTGGTTGGTGAGCAACGAACGAGTTGGGGCTTAACAACCAAAGGTTCCTCCCGAACGGTCGCTAATTTCAGTGCCCTTGGCTGGGGCCTCGAATCTATGAACAACCAAATCTTCGTCGGCGGAAATTTCCTCGATGTAACCAACGGCAACCAAACCGAACGGCAGCCCTACCTCGCATCGTTTGACTCGTCCACGGGAAATTGGAACAGCGGATTTCGGCCTGACGTCGGTGGCCCCGTCCTCGCCCTGGCGGCATCACCTGACGGCGGTCTTTTTGTCGCCGGAGAAATGCGAACATGGAACGGAACCCGAGTTGGACCCCTTGTCAAAGTCGACCCTCAGACCGGCGATATTTGGCCGGGTTGGAACACCCGCCTTTCTGGCTCAACATCAGTGGTTCGTGAAGTGTCCTTGGAACCGGACGGCAACCTGTATGCGGTAGGACGATTCACCCGAGCCAACAACGGAGGCAACAACCAGCCTGTCGGCAGCGCTATCCGACTCAACCCGAACACTGGGCAAATCGACTTCTCGTGGCTACCCCAAGTCAACGGGGGATCAGTGTGGGGCGTCTCAGCCTCTCGTACTGAAAATACCGTCTACCTCGCAGGCTGGTTCGACAGCGTGAACGGCACACCAAACCAAGTAGTCGGCGTCTCCGGAACCAACGGAAGCCAAAACACATGGACCGGTTTCGAAATGAACTTCCGGTGCTGCGACAACATGTACGACATCGAAGCCACCGAGTTTGGGACAGTCCTCGCCGTCGGCGAACAACATGGCGCCTACATGTACGACGAAAACCAAAACATGCAACTTATTAAGTCGCATATAACCTCATACGACAGCCGCTTCCAAGCGAGCAACAGTCGACGTGGCGGCGACTATCAAGAAATCGAACGAGTCGGCAACAGACTATACGCCACCTGCCACTGTTGGGGCCAGCATTCGTCCAGCGATGCTTCGACGCCAATTCCGTTCACGAACGATTTAGCCGACACCAGCGGCACACCCACGGGCAGCGCAAATTCGATCATCGCTTATGATGCTGCTTCGGGAGATAGAATCGAGTCGTTCAACCCGCCGATGTCTGGCACGGCGGGCGGCTTCGGCGTCGTCGGCGCCCCGGACGGATGCGTTTGGGTGACCGGTTCGTTCAATACGGTCGGTGCAGGCAACGCCCGCCGACCCGCCCGTGACCTGGTCCGACTATGCGAGTAACGACTCCAGGCGCGGTGAAAGAACCGGTGGAAACGGCTGTCAAAGCGTGACCCGAGGCAGGGAGCGGATTCGCTCAAGGTCGGCTCCCTCCCTCGAAGTCTTCACTCCCCCACTTCGCGACAATGATGTGTCTGCGGTCTGGGCGTACCAAGAACTGGCACGACAAGTTGGCCCGGATCGGATGCAACAGTGGGTCTCCGACGCTGCGTAGGAAACGAGAATATTGGTGGCGAGATAGACAGCTTCTGGCTTGAAGGCGATCTGGCAATTAGCGCATTCGAACAAGTGGAGTTCCTAACTCGGTTTGAGTCCGGTGAGTTGCCATTCCGAACCGAGACTGTGGACGCGGTTCGGGGTATTCTGGTTCAAGAAACTGGACCAGACCGGTCTTGGTCTTACAAGACAGGCCATAGTGTTACGGCGGACCCAGACCTCGGATGGCTCGTCGGGACGGCAGAAAATGGGTCATCCAGTTGGGTGTTTGCTCTCAACGTCGATCTGGAAGAAGATGGCGAGCAGCTAGACCCTGCTGTCCGCCAAGCTGTGGTTCGCAAGATCTTAGTAGCTGAAGGGATCCTTCCAGCGTGGGCGTAGAACCTGGCCTTGGTCAGGTACTACTGCGGAGGATCTGCGTTACCGGCTTCCCCTTTGATAACTCATCAATCAGCTTGTCGATGTAGCGGATCTCGCGCAAGATGGTATCTTCCACATTCTCGACTCGGACCCCACACACTACACCGGTTATTAACAAGCGGTCAGGGTTAAGTAACGGTGCGTTGGCGATGAAGACTTCAAGGCTGGTTTCCTTACGGACATGAGCCATCAGTTGCCGTTGGCTGTAACCCGTTAACCATCGTAAGATCTTGTCGACCTCACGCTTCGACCGATGGTTCTTCTCAGCTTTGGCGACGTACAACGGGTAGACGAGCCCAAAACTCATACGGTAGACCCGTTCATGCTTGGACACCTGATCTTTAGTCATTCGTCGCCTTAGCGCTTCATCTTGTTGGTCATCGGGACACCCTAGTGTATTGACTGGCTCATACGACTTGAGGTTGTTTTATTCAGGTGTACAAGTGCCTACTCCAGCTACTATTTAGGGAACCATGAAAGACTTCCCGTTACCGACAGATATTCTCCCGCACCGTGACCCGTTTCTATTTATCGACGAAATCACTGAATTAGTCCCAGCCGAGTATGCTCGCGGGCTTTGGCATATCACCGAAGAACATTTTTGGGTTCCCGGCCACTTCCCTGGGCGACCTACGCTACCAGGTGTTCTGATGTGCGAAGCTATCGGTCAAATGGGTGCCTACACCGTTCTTACCTCGAACCTCTACAAAGACAAAATACCGATGTTCGGGGGGCTAGACAAAGCCCGTTTCCGTAAGCAAGTCGTCCCCGGCGACACCGTCGAGATAGAAGCCACGATCACCAAGCTAAGTGCCCGTGCTGGCAAAGGCTTCGGAACTGTTTTCGTTAACGGCGAAAAGGCCTGTTCGGCCGACGTAATGTTCGTCGTTGTGGACAAATAGGCTCCGCCTAACCGCAAGGCCACTACCCTATAGATGCGGCAACGATCGCAACGTTGTCCTGGCCCCCCGGGTTACCTCTGACACCTTTCAGCGCCAGCTGCCCAAGGTCGTTGACGACCCGGAGGTGGTCGAAACCGGCAGCCGATACAACCTCGGATATGTCGCTCTCCCGGATGGAGGTCGCCGGATGACGGTAGTGGCATTCGTTGACCCCATCGGTGAATGCGAGCAACATATCACCCGGCGACGTCACGAACTCGAACCTTGTGAGGCCAAGACTCGATGAAACGTCTGCAGACGAAACGTAGGCATTGTTACGACGGTTCAATACTTGTGTTTCACCTATTCTCGAAACCAACATTATCGTTGAGTCTCCAACCGAGACACCGAAACCCGTATTGACTATTTGATCGTGAACTGCGACGGCCAGAGTAGTTTCCGACGCTGTCTGGGCCGGACGGGCCTCTCCCAAAGACCGGACAAGCGAAAGCAGCTCGTCACCTGACTCAGGGATCGATTTCGTTAGCGAAACTAGAACCTGGTGGATCAAATTATGGCTGGCCTCTGGACCGAAGTGAGCGTCGGCTACTGCAAACGCTCGCCGACCTGAACGCTCGACGACACAAAGAGCATCCTCGTTCTTCACGTTGGGGTCGTGTTTGTACCGGTGAGATGGTGATTTCTCGTCACTACCCACACTGATCGCTGCCGAAATAGCTACACCCGCTCTAATGACCGCGATCTTCCCGTATTCCGGGTAGTCCCGCCCCAACAATAGTGATGAGCCAGAAGTTGTGGCCATAGCGCTCCCGTCGAGGGTGTTCCGCCTCCGCTATTGGCGTGGCGAGTTGACCCGATAGCATTGGGTCAAGTTTAGTTCAAGCACACCGGGAGGTTCTACACAGTCGATGAAACAAACTTCCTACGACTATGTAATCGTCGGTGCTGGCTCCGCCGGGTGTGTCGTGGCAAACCGGCTGTCGGCCGACCCGTCCAGATCGGTTCTTCTACTTGAGGCCGGCAAATCCGACAGACACCCATACATTCGCATACCAGCAGCATTTTCGAAAATGTTTAAGACCTCTCGCGACTGGAACTATGCCACCGAACCCGAACCCACTCTGGCAGATCGAGAACTTTATGTTCCGCGGGGCAAAGTGATAGGCGGTAGTTCTTCAATTAACGCCATGATGTACATTCGAGGCAATCCCATCGACTTCGACGAGTGGGCTGAGGCAGGGTGTGTTGGGTGGAGTTATAGCGAGGTACTCCCCTATTTCAAAAAGGCCGAACACAACGAGCGGCTCAACGACGAATACCACGGCCAAGGCGGTCCACTCAACGTCGCCGACCATCCGACGCCGAACCCACTAACAGACAGCTTTGTTCAGGCCTGCGACGCCGTTGGCATCAAGCCGACCGATGACTTCAACGGCGCCAACCAAACAGGGTCAGGCTACTTTCAAGTCAATCAACGGGATGGTCGCCGCTGGAGCGCCGCTGATGCATATCTCCACCCGGCCAAGACTCGGAAGAACCTGACGGTCGTTTCTAACGCTAAGGCCCATCGCATTAACTTCACCAATGAGACAGCCGAATCAGTAGATTTCACCGTTCGAAATCGGCGCCACAGCGTTTCAGCGACCACCGAAATCGTGCTGTGCGCAGGCGCCCTCGGATCCCCACAACTGTTGATGCTTTCTGGTATTGGGCCGGCCGACGAGCTCGACAAACTCGGAATTGAACCGATAGCAAACCTGCCTGTCGGTGTCGGATTGCAGGACCACCCAGCTGTCCCGATCATCTACGACTGCACACGGCCGATCAGCATGGACGACGTCGAACATCCTAAACATTTATTGCGCTACCTGACCCAACGTAAGGGCAAGTTGCGCTCGAACCTTAGCGAAGCCGGAGCCTTCCTTACTACCAGACCAGGAGCCTCCGCCCCCGATCTTCAGTTTCACTTCGGACCCCTCCATTTTGCTGACCATGGTTTCACCCGGTATGACGGCAACGCGTTCTCGTTTGGACCGACCCTGATCGATGTCGCCAGCCGAGGATTCGTGAAACTCCGTTCCCTCGATGCGTCAATTCCTCTGTCTATAAACGGCAACTACCTCGACCAACGTTCAGACATCGAAACCTTGATTACGGGCGTACGACTCGGTCGAGAAATTGCGGCTGAAAAAGCGTTCGATACCGTCCGAGGCATCGAGGTTCTCCCTGGATCGAGAATAGAGTCCGACGACGAGTTAGAGGACTTCATCCGTCGGACGGCCGAAATGATCTACCACCCGACGAGTACATGCCAGATGGGAACCGGCGAGGGCTCCGTCGTCAACCCGCTTCTGCAAGTAAACGGCGTCGACAATCTGCGGGTTGTCGACGCATCGATAATGCCAAAGATCGTCCGAGGAAACACCAATGCAGCAACGATTATGATCGCCGAAAAAGCGAGCGACATGATGTTGACCGGCCTATAAGACAACGAGACAAAACCAGGCAATCCTGTTTCAACTCGCTGCGCCAACTCCGAACAGGTTCGCAGAAGGACTAACGTTTCATAATGGGTTGGCTTCCTTGGAAATACAGCACAGCGTTAGCTGTAGTGTTCCTCGTCTCGTTTTTGCTGGCTAGAGGGCGTCAGGAACGTCACTGGAAATTTGTTGCTTCGTTCTGCGCTGAGGCTTCGATTCTATCTGTCCTGTACACCCTCTGGGCTCTCGGCGGAAAGTTGTCAGGACTCGAAATTGATGGCGCAATCAGCCGAGGCGAATGGCTGTGGGAGTTCGAACGAACACTTCGACTCCCGAACGAAAAGACATGGCAAGAGGCCCTCACTCCCTACAGCTTCCCTACCCAGGCCGCGAACGTATACTATTTCGCGGCCCATGTGCCAGCGATGGGGGTCTTTCTCTTCTGGTTGTTCGTCCGGCATCGGGCATCGTTTCCGAAGTGGAGAAACAATTTGGCGATGCTGACCGGGGCTAGCCTGTTCATCCAACTGATCCCTGTCGCGCCGCCTAGACTCGTTGACTCGTTGGGTGTCATCGACACTGGGCTTGCCTACGACCAGTCTGTGTACGGGACGTTCGGCTACGAGATCGCCGCTCAACTTCAGGCCATGCCCTCGATCCATGTCGGCTGGGCGGCCGTAATCGGGTGGGCGTCCTGGATCGAGAGCTCAAGTCATTGGCGTTGGGTAGGCGCCTTCCATGCGGTCGTAACCTTTTATGTAGTTGCGGTCACCGGAAACCACTATTGGATGGATGGGATTGTCGCGATTATGTTAATGGTCGCCTTCTACCCGCTCGCGAAGATGATCGCAGCCTGGTCAAACTCGTTACGGCGCGTCGAGCAGCCCGAGCCAGATCCCGATGACCGCCAAAAGCTCACAGTGGCGGCATAAACCCTGACCGATCCGAGTCTATTGACGAGCCTTGTCGAGAAGATCTATAACGGCTGCACGAACCTGCTCGGAGGTGGACGCCGGAGTCTCGAAGGGCAGTCTTGCCATCCTTGGAGCTTCCGGCGTCGTAACTTTAAGTGTGATCCCGTAGGTATCAACACTCACCATTGACGCTTCGGTAGCGGTGTCCAGACCGGCGAGGTTCTGAGCATAGGCAAGATTAGCTTCTGCGTGATCTTGGTTCATATGATCCACGATTCCCTGGGCCTCGGAGCTTATCGGATCAGGTTGTGCCTGTTGGTATTGGTCCAAGCTCACCCAGCTCATATGACCAAACCCGCCAATAAACCGGCAGCGCTCAACGTTTAGCCGCCAGAATCCGAAGTCTGTAAAGTCGACGTAATACGATGCTTGCGGGTGAGCGTCGAGATATGTCTCGCGTAACTTCCCGGGATCCGCCAAATGCTCTAGCTGACCCACCAGGGTAAGTCGCGCTGTGCTCAACGGGTCTTGTTCTTGACCTGATCCGGCTGTAACCAACAAAGATGACTTGGAGTGCAGTTTGGCATTGACGGTATGTTCGGCCATCTCAGAGACCAGAACGAAGGGATTTCCGTCCTCATCGATGGCATAAGAAACAACACTTGCATACGGGTAACCGTCTTCGGTCAGCGTCGCCAATGATGCTCTCGCCTCCTGGTCCAACAGAGTGCGGGCAAGTTCGGCATCGGATGGAAAAGAGTTTGGGTCACCGGCGATTGCGGGGCCCGCTTCACCTCCGCCATGTTCTTTTGGTCGACTCATGCCAACAACCTTAGCCTGCTTGTTACTCGCTCCGGCCAGGCGGAACGATCATCTTGGCGTGACGGATGTATGTCAGTAGCCGATCTTCTTCAGGGTAGATTTATAGTGTGACTACTACTGACCAGCAGCAAAGCCTCGTAACGCTCGATGTCGAAGGCGTCTTGACCCCTGAGATTTGGATCGCCGTCGCAGAAAAAACTGGAGTGGCAGAACTTCAGCGAACAACCAAGGACGAACCTGACTATTCGAAGTTGATGGCCGAACGCCTGGCGGTTTTGGAGCGCAACGAAATCTCCCTCACTGACATACAGACCGTCATTAGTGGCCTAAATCCGCTCGAAGGTGCTTCAGAGTTTCTTGACGAGCTTCGAAGCAACGTTAGCGTGGTCCTGTTGTCCGACACCTTCGAACAGTTCGCCGCTCCCCTCATGGCTCAACTCGGGTTCCCTACGATTCTGTGCCACCGGCTCGATGTCCAAGATGACAAGATAGTGGCCTATAACGCCCGGATTGAGGATCCAAAGCTTCGGGCGGTCAAGGCATTCCAGGGCCTGAACTACCGAGTAATCGCAGCAGGCGATTCGTACAACGACATCACCATGATCAAACAGGCCGATACTGGCTTTTTGTTTCGGTCGCCACCGACGGTACAGGCTGAGTTTCCTGAGTTTCTAGCACTAGAAACTTATGACGACTTACTCGAGAATCTCCTTTCGGAGATCTAGCCCGAACGTTCGCTACGGGCGCTGGAGAGTTGCGTCGAAGGTCAACGTAACCACTCGTTGCCCGTCTGTCGAGAACTCTTCAAACTGGGCGCGTCTGCCGTCTACAGAGAACTGAAGCACCATCGATTCAACTCCATACCGTGCGCTATCCGGATCTAGACTCGAAACACCTGGACCAATGGAGATCTGGCTACCGGTCTCTTCATAGACAAAGGAGCCACTAATATCGTTCTGCAAACCGATTCGGCTTATCGAATTGTGCCATGGGCCACTATGGCCGGTCACGCGTAGCCCTCCCCCATTGTCGCAATAGATTACCGACGGAAGGGTAGTCGACTTCACCAGATCAATCCGACAGGTGGCTGGAAGAACCGCAGGTGGCGGTGGTGACGGCGCCGGGGGTTGCGTCTGTTCTGGTCCCGCCAGCTGAGTTTGGGCTGGCAGGCTTAGTTCGGTGCCGACACCCTCGGACGTAAAATCATCTTCTGGGTTTCCAGTAAATAGGCGAAAGAAATATATGCCGCCAAAAATGGCGGCGACCGCCAACAGCGCAAACGCCCACTTTACGTCGGTCTCAAGTGGCTCTCGTTCAGCTCGCTTGCCGCCGATTGGTCGTCCACTACCTGGCCCAGCGTTGCCCGTAGTGGCAAATTCTCGTACCAGAAATGCTGCGACGCTTCGATATGTCGACGAGAGTTTGCCGGGCGGAAAAAGAATGTCGTCCAGCCCAGAATTGTAGTTGAAGTCGATGATGCCCGCTTCGACAACAAGAATGACCCGGCCCTTGCCGAACGCGGCCAGCAACTTTCTTGCTTGTTCCAGCACGCCTCTCTGCACCCACGGTCTACTACCTTTGTCGACATCTTCCTGTGACACCACGAAGAAGAACATCTTGTCCTCGTCCACGGAGTTCTCAATCCAACCTTGAATCCGTTCGTCAGCACCGTCAGCGGATGCGTCAAAGGCATCGACCTGATACCGGCGCTGCGTAACGAAGTGCTCGAGTTCTAAGCCATTGTCAACACTGGGCCCGTGCCCGACAATAACCGCTGAGGCGGCTTCATCCTCAGCGTCGTAGCCCTCTTGATCGGCCTCGTCAAGCATTCAGCCAGATTAGCCCATCACTGTCCTAATCGGTACACGTCCGTGGTCAAAACTTGTATTACGATGCTAGTTTGAGGTGACAGCAAAGCATCTGGGATTGCGACTATGGCCTCAGCCTCTGATCATCAACGAACTATTGTCATCGGTCTGACGGTTCTCTTCGTGTTGTTGATTGTTGGCGTAAGCCTCCTAAGTCTCGGTGATGACGAACCCAACAACGAGTCTGCCAACGTCCAGGCGACAACGATTCCGTTTGGGCCCCTAGGGAACGGCGTCGCGACATGCGAAAAGACTTCCGACGGATCTTTTGTAGTCCTCTACTCAATCGAAGAATCGTCGCCAAAGACTTTCCTGTTCGAAGTCGAGTTGGAGAGTGCAGATGGCTCTAAACGCTCGGTGGTCACCCAAGCCGAAAACGTGACAAGCGCCCGATCAGCGGCACTCGTGGTAGCTACTGCCGACGAGTCAGCGGCGCTAAATGCCTGTCGGATCACTGGGATTCAGCAGGACAAGCGGATACTTGTTGCAAATTCCTAGTCATAGCGACGATATCTGGGAAGCCAGTGAGTAAATTCCGGATCTGTGTGTTTACCCTTGAACACATGGATTGGATTGTAGATAACTGGCCGGTCGCCCTAGCTGCGGCTGGGATATTGGTAATAGTGTTCGGCTTAATCAAGAAACTGATTAAATTGGCGGTGTTCGGAATTGCTTTGATTGTCGCTGCGGTCGTATTGTTTGCAGCGCTGTCTGGCTAGCCTGATAGCGTTTGACAAGGTGCCTAAAAGTGACCATGCACGTCGAGTATCCTAGGATCCAAGGTTCCAATCACCGAAGGCGCATGTGACTAGCACTGAAATCGAAACCGACCAAGTCCAAGGCTGGTATGTGGACCCGTGGGGGGCGTATTCTTGGCGTTGGTGGGATGGTGCTGCCTGGACTGCGAATGTTAGCCTCCGTAAGGCTAGCCAACCAGCATTGCCTAACTGGCTAAGCTTTCCTGTTCTGATCTGTGCCTTCATCTCGGTCCCCATGATGCTGATCTTCGTCTATCTCAATCCTCTTGCCGTCTTCTTAGCGCTCGCCCCCCTGGTGCTTTTGTTCGTGGCACTGTGGGCGTTAAACCTCTTTGCTCCTCAACCCTGGTCGTCCAGGATCCACGCCTTGCTTTGGGGGGCACTAGTAGCAACCCTCGTCTCAGGAATATTGAACACTACCGTCGGCTTCTTACTCGGTGAACAACTCGGACTAATTGCCTCGGCCCCACTAGTCGAAGAAGCGACCAAAGGGCTAGCGATCGTCTGGGCCTTGCGGCGCAAGGAAATAGATGGTGTCATAGACGGCGTTACGTATTCGACGTTAGCGGCCCTCGGTTTTGCGGTAGTCGAAAACATCTTGTATTTCAGCGGATCGTTTAGCCTCGGCTCACTTCTCCACACGTTCTTCCTTCGAGGGATCTTGACGCCATTTGCTCACCCTCTTTTCACCTTCTGGATTGGGTTGGCGGTTGGATTGTCAGTTAGGTGGAAACAATCGTTCTACCTACATTTACTCTGGGGCTACCCGCTCGCGGTGGTGGGCCACGCATCATGGAATGGCGGCATAACCTATTCCATCGAAATCGGGCAGCAGAATCTTGTTTGGTTTGCGTATCCTATGTACCTCCTATTGTTTTTGTCGGTACTGGCAGGTTCAATCTTGACGTTGAGACGACAACAACAGGTATTCACACAACAGATTCCTCTTCTGGCGACCAGGTACCAGATCTCCGAAGCCGAGGTCGAGATCTTTAGCGACTGGCGAAAGCGGCTCGCTACAAGACGAGAGCTCACCGCTGAACAGCGTCAAAACTTCGACCGTCTTCACGCTTCGCTGGTCAAGCTCGCTCTCGCTCACGGTGGTCCGGCAAAGGTAACGCGAATCACTCAAGAGCTCTTGGCTAGCCAGCTTCAGGCTGCCCGCTTACGCGCCTTTGCTGTAGCAGCTGGCCCTTCTACAGGAGAAGTTTAGGTTTCAACAATTTGGCGCCGATAGTACCTCATTATGAAGCCGGCAGCCACGACACCCAATTTCAACACCCCATTGAGCCTCGAAGACCTTGGTGTCTCTGAGGGAATGGTCGAAGAGCTGTTCTGCCGAAGCCTTCTCGTCCAAAGAAGTTCAACTATAGGTTTCGTTTCGAAACGAATCTGTGTGTCGCAAACGATTGGCCAGCAGATCGCCGAGGCCCTGCGCGGCAAGAAAATACTCGAATATTTGGGGGCTGAGGGCCGAGACTACCGAATAGCGCTCACAGAACTTGGCGAACGAAAAACCAGCGAAGCCATGCGTACAGCAAGCTACGCCGTGCCCGTTCCGGTCTCGCTAAACGACTACCGGTTCGCGGTCGAAAGTCAATCGGTTGATGTGGCCCTCGATCGCGAGACAATCAAGTCTTACCTTTCCGACTTAGTCGTTTCCGATGAAATGGTTGATCAACTCGGACCCGCTTTTCTCAGCCGGGGGGCAATCTTTCTTTACGGCCCGCCCGGTACAGGTAAGACTTCTTTGGCCGAGAGGCTTGGAAGGTTGGCAAACGACAATATTTTGATTCCTCGCCTCATCGAAGTCGACAATCAACTCATCTCCATCTATGACCCTGCGCTTCATCAGAAAGAGCCAGAGCAGCCTGACGGGCTAGATCCGCGCTGGGTAGTGTGTAAACGACCGGTAATCATCGTGGGCGGTGAGCTCCAAATGGACTCGTTAGATCTTCAACACGACTCACTCAGTGGCCTCCACACAGCGCCCCTTCAGATGCTCGCAAACAACGGACTGCTCGTGGTCGATGACTTTGGTCGACAAACCGCAAAGCCTGATCAGATTCTCAATCGATGGATTCTCCCTTTAAGCACCGGCGTCGACTACCTGCGGGGCCGCAGCGGAACGAAATTTTCGGTTCCGTTCCGACTAAAACTTGTCGTGTCGACAAACCTCGAACCGACTGACCTCGGTGACGAAGCGTTCCTTCGGCGCCTGCAGAACAAGATATTCGTTGGAGCAATGGACGAGGAAGGGTTCACTTGGAGCCTTGCTCGGTCAGCCGACCGGCTCGGAATTCAACTTACCTCTGGGACTGCGTCGTATATTGCAGACATCTCTCGGAGAAACATTGGCGAGCTACGCCCATACATAGCGGTAGATTTCTGCGAAATTGCAAGCTGCATTATCGACTATGACCAGGCGGAACCAGTTCTCACTCCGGAGATAATCGACCGAGTGGCCGCAACCTACTTTGTACGGCATCTATGTCAAGCACCACAGCCAGAATCTCCGATGTATCTTAGCCAGGCCGACGTAGGCAGTCCGGCCTTTAAGTCGGTTGGGCAAGGGCTGTCGCCAAAGATCGACTGACCGTTTGAAGAAACTCGAAAATTCTTCACTTCGATGAAACAAAGATAGGGTCTAGCTGGTTGCTTGGTAATCGCTAACTACAGGAACCATCTTGTCTGAATCCAATGAGCTAAGCCGAAATTTCGCAATTGCCCGACTCGCAATACTGGTTTCGATTGTGGTTGCACTCTTCGCTACTGGTCTGATAGCGGGCCCCGAACGCATTAAGGAATTGATTAGTTCGTTCTCCGAGAGCCCTTGGGGCGCTCTCGCCTTCGTTGCCCTCTATATGATGCTGACAATTCTGATGGCTCCTGGCGCAGTTAGTTCGATAGCGGGTGGAGCGATTTTCGGGTTTGCTGCCGGTTTTGGACTCGTTCTCATCGGCGCCACACTCGGCGCTGTTGGAGCATTCTTCATTTCGCGAAAGGTCGGTCAAAAGCCTATCCAAGCGCTGCTTGGAGATCGGACCAAATCGCTCGACGGTTGGATCGGTGAGAATGGGCTGGTTGCGGTTCTTCTCTTACGTCAAGTTCCTATTGTCCCGTTTAACGTTCTGAACTATGCCGCCGGACTGTCTTCAGTCGACTCGCGCAGCTACACGATCGGCACCTTCTTCGGAATAATCCCCGGAGTCGCCGTGTTCGTCTGGATCGGGTCATCGGCCAGTGACCCCTCGGACCCTAAGTTTGCCCTATCGTTAGCAGCATTCGCGGTACTGATTGTGGTTGGGAGCCTCGGCGCCAAACGGATGAAGGCAAATCAAGCGAAGTCTGTAACGCAAGTCCAAGATGTTTGATGCTCGCTCCCGGGTTATAGCTGGTCGGACACTCGACCCCTTCGCAAAATGGCTGGCCGACCGGTCGGTCAGCCCTATTTCGCTCACGCTCGGGGGACTAGGCTTTGGCGTCGCGTGTGGCGTTTCAATAGTCGCTGGATATTGGTGGCTAGCTCTCGCACTTTGGTTGTTGAATCGACTAGTAGATGGGCTCGATGGGCTTGTCGCTCGACGTCTCGGCGCGACCGACTTCGGGGGGTTCGCCGACATCATGGCCGATTTTGTCGTTTACAGCGGATTTGTAGTCGCAGTCGCCTATCGATTGCCAGAGACACGGTTTGTCGCCACCGTCCTGCTTATGACCTATTACGTGTCCGGGGCTGCTTTCCTCGCATGGTCAGACCTTATCGCCAGGAGCGGCAGCATTGGAGAGCAGACGGACAACCGTTCATTGAACTTTCTTCCGGGGCTAGCCGAAGGAACCGAGACGATCGTCGCGTATTGCCTAATCTGCATTTTTCCTGCCTGGGCACAGGAAATAATGTGGGTGTTCGCCGGCATGGTTGGCTTGACAGCACTTCAACGAATCTGGTGGGCTCGGGCGACCCTGAACTAAAAGAAACTTGGGGTTCGACTTACTGCTGAACCAGAATCGTGACGGTCGAACCTGCGTCAGCCGTACCATTTGGCGCATACGCCCAAACCAGCTTATCCTCGTAGTTGTCGCACTGTTTCTTTGCGTTTCCAGCCACTTTGATTGCGCATCTGCCAGGACCCTTATCTTGAGAATCCACCACGAACCCAGCCTCTTGGAGCATCGTTGTCGCCACTTGCTCGGTTTGGCCGATCACATTCGGAACCTTCCGTTCCTTAGGCCCAGAAGAAACATAAATTGTGATTGAGTCCCCGGGCTTGGCTTTTTCGCCAGCTGCAGGCTTGGTCCGCACCACATCACCAATGGTGACGTCGTCTGAAAATTCGTCGACCAGGGTGAAGGTAAGGCCTAGATCGTCGGTGAAGTCACTTTGCGCATCATCTACCGAGGCGATTAGAGGAACAGTCACTTCCTCTGGACCGAGACTGATCACCAAGTCGACTGGGGTTCCGGTTTCATGTTCAGTAGCCGGTTGCCCATCGACGAGCATTGACACCACGCGGTCAAACTGAACTGTCTCGTTTACTTCCTTCGTGACTTGACCTACTTCTAGATTCGCTTCTTCGATCTCGGTCTGGGCGTCGTCGGCTGTTAGACCGACAACATTTGGTGCGCTCCTCAGTTCTGGCCCGTCTGACAGTTCAAGACGAATCGTCTTACCACCGTCGAGGCTCGTTCCCTCCGCAACACTTTGAGAGAGAACTTCGTCCGCATCGGTTCCGTCCTGACGCGATCTCGTTATTTCTATTTTCCAGCCGGCTTCGTTCGTTTCGATCTCGACTTCACTGATCTGAAGTCCGACGTAGTTACTCACGATTCCGCCTGAAGCAGAACCGTCGGCTCTTGAAGTCAGCAACAATGCGATACCGGCCGCGACGACAATAACCACCGCTGCGCTCAGCCAAACCAGAGACGAACCAATCCGGCCCTGTTTCGGGCCTGTTGGAAGTTCGCTTCCAGGCGGGGGGGTCGGACGAATCTCGCTTGTCGTAACTTCGGAGGCGCGAGACCTCTCGTCAGTGCCGCCATACTTCTGGGTCTTGTCAAGAACTACTCGAGCAACTGGGACCTGTTCTGTCGGTTCAGACTCCGGCGCCACATCAGCCTCGAGGCCCTCCTCGCTGCCATCGTTGGGGGCGAGCGATCCAAGTTGGTCTACTGAGCTTTCTTCGAGCGGGACACTTGCTCCGCTCGGTTGATTAATGACAAGCTGTTCAGCCGACATTCGGATGGCGTGCCGGAGCGCTACGCTGAACGCCCGAGCAGACGAGAACCGAAGGTCAGGGTTTTTTTCCATCGCTTGTTCGACGATTGCACATATCGGGTCTGGAACGAATTCGCGAAGATCAGGCACAATCTCGCGGTCGACCAGTTTAGCGAAGTCCTCGAGCTGGAGCGTAGTCGCCCACGAGCGCATAGTGAATCGTTCAAGGTTTGCATGCTCGTCGAACCTGGAAACGAAAGGAGCCTCACCGCTTAGCAATGCCCACAGTGTTGCCCCTAAGCCATAGATATCAATATGGACTGGATCGGCATCGGAAAAGCTACGCAGCACCTCAGGTGGCGCATATGCGGGTGTACAAAGAGTCTGTTCACCTGGATCACCCAGGGCAAGCGACGCAATTCCAAAGTCAGCTATATGCACATTGCCGTCATCGGCAACCAACAGGTTCGCTGGCTTGATATCGCGGTGATAAACGCCCTTTGTGTGAGCGAAATCAACCGCTCGGCAAATCTCAATAACGTGCTGAGTGGCCCTTCGCCAGCGAAGGGCGCCGCGGGCGTCAAGCTGATCCTGGAGAGAACCGCCTTTGTAGAAAGGCAACACTAGGAATGGGTCACCGGCGTCGGTCGTTCCTGACGTATAGACCGAAACAATGCCTTGAGCGTGGGACAGCTGACCCATGGTGATTCGTTCGGTATTAAATCGTTCGATCGCTTCTGGGTCTCGAAGAGCTGATAGTACCTTGATTGCAACTGTTCGACCGAACTCTGGCTGTTCGGCTCTATAGATGATGGCCGATCCGCCGCGGTCAATCTCTACACAATCCACGAAGCCATCTAGTGAGAAGTCAGAATGTATCATCCGCCGTCACTCCTACTCGTTACCGGATTGGGATACGTACTCAACTATAGAGTCCGCAGAGCCGCAGCAACATACTACTACGCGCCAATTTCGTCGCTCGCTTGTCATGACAAGTCGCCTAAGAGCTGCAAGAGAGCATCGAACAACCGACACGATCACGTGCCCAATCAGGTCGTTTCTTGGAAAATTCTGTCGCCTTCGGATTCTCGTCATAAGGATTTTCCAAGGTCTCGGCCAACTTATCCATTTTTGTAAAATCGCCTTCCGTGGCGGAGTCGATCGCTTCCTGGGCCAAATAGTTCCGCAGAATATAGCAAGGATTGGCCTGGTTCATTCGGCCGACACGCTCAGCAGCCATACCTGAGCCAGCCGAACCAAGCCGCTGCTGGTACTTGGCGAACCAAGCAGTCGTCCGATCCCGGATGTCGCCACCGACGGCGGAGACGTCGTAATAGGCGTTTGAGATAGTTCCGATCGGATCTGCAGTTGATCGGTCAACATCGGCCAGCCGACGGTAGAAGATTGTCATGTCGGTTTCGGTCAGCGGCAGAATCGCCAATAGCTCGTCAACAAGTTCGGCATCAGATTTGACGGATTCCGACGTCGGTTCTAGCCCGATTTTGTTCATCATCATCGTTTGGTGCTTACGCTGGAATGTCTCCCCATATCCGTTGACAGACTTCTCTAGCGAAGCCACATCTTGTACTAGCGGTACGATGGCATTCGCCAACTGCAAGATATTCCATTGGCCAACTGCACCTTGGTTGCCGAATCGGTACCTTCTATGTGTCGAGTCGGTTGTGTTAGGCGTCCAGCTTGGGTCAAAGTCGTCGATCCATCCATAGGGCCCGTAGTCAATAGAAATACCGTGGATTGACATATTGTCTGTATTCAAGACGCCGTGAACAAAGCCAACCCGCATCCATTCGACCATGAGTTCAGCGGTCGAGTCACATACCTCTTCGAACCAAGCCTGATATGTATCGACTGTCGGGCTCTGACTGTTATCAAGATGGGCGAAGTAGTGGCGTATGGTGAAGTCGGCCAGCTGACGTAACTCATCGAACTCACCTCGTGAGGCGAACAGTTCGAAATTTCCGAATCGAATAAACGATGGCGCTGTTCTACAAACGATGGCGCCTGGCTCCAAAGCAGGGTTGCCATCGTAGAGGATGTCTCGCATAACTTCGTCACCGGTAAGGACTAGGCTGAGGGCCCTCGTTGTCGGTACACCGAGATGGTACATTGCTTCGCTAGCTAGATACTCTCGGATACTGGACCGAAGTACGGCTAGTCCGTCCGCCCGTCGAGAATATGGTGTCGGCCCGGCGCCTTTGAGCTGCAGCGTTTGGGTAGTGGTGTTACCAGGCGGTTCGACGTCTCCTAGCGCAATAGCCCGGCCATCTCCGAGCTGACCTGCCCAGTTCCCAAATTGGTGTCCCCCGTAGGCCATTGCGTAGGGGTCTGAACCTTCTAGTAGGCGTTGGCCGGAGAAGACCGACGCGGCGGTCTCTTTGTCTTCTCCCAGCGCTGAGAGACCATATTCCGATGCTAGCGACGTATTCCAACCAACTAGCGACGGATTTTGGACCAGGGCGGGCTTGACCCGAGAGAACGCTGCCCCTAACACCTGCCGCGGCGTCACACTGGTCTGTTTGTCGCCCGGTAGCTCTTCGGTGAAGCGGCGAACGAGCCTGGCCGGTGCGCAACGTTTGGCCAGCTGTTCAGAATGTGCTGGTTCTTTAGGCATCTTTAGAGTGTACGCAGCGGCGGCTAAGGTCGCGTTTGCGTCAGAAACTCACTAGGATCGCACTCAATGGTTGCGTTATTGGAGGACACGATCGAAGAGTTTTTTGTGGCTCGTATGCCCAAGAAACACTCGGCCCACACGCTTGAAGCTTACCGCCGTGACCTGGCAACCATTGCTAAGGCCTTAGCCTCGGTTGCGGGACGTGAGACGAACGAACTGTCAACTGACGACCTCTCGATCAAAAACCTTCGCCATGCGTTTGCCCAAATCTCAAACCAGTCCGAGGCAACGATCGCTCGGACCTGGTCTACTTGGAATCAACTATTTACTTTCCTCGTAGCAGAAGGACACGTCGCCGGTAACCCGATGGCTGCCATTGAGAAACCCAGGGTGTCAAAGAGCCGCCCAAAGGCCATCACGGGTGACGACAGCGTGCAGCGATTACTAACTACCGCCGCTCGTGGTCGGTCTAATGCGAGGAACCCGTGGCCTGAACGCGATTTCGCTGTTGTAGTCACTCTTCTAACATGTGGTCTTCGACTCTCGGAGTTGCTTAGTCTGGAGTTGAAATCGGTTGATGGGCCAGTCGGGGACCGTGTTATCGGGGTGAGGGGCAAAGGTAACAAGGAACGTACGGTGCCATTGGAGCCGGAGGTCGAGACGATTCTTGCCGACTATATCGAAAGTCGCCAAATTAGGTTCTCCAAAATAGTTCGTCCCGAGGACCCTTTGTTCGTTGACACAAGCGGTGAGCGCCTCAAGCGTGGCGGGCTCCAATACCTAATAGATGGCCTGTACCGGGAAGCAGGTATCCGGACGCGGGTGCCTGCCGGAGCGTTGGTTCACGCACTGCGACATACCTTCGCTACGAGTCTCGCCCGCAACGGGGCGACAGGTACTGAGCTACAAAAGTTGCTTGGCCATGAATCCCTCGCGACTACTCAACGTTACGTTGATGCATCGGCGAGAGAAGTTCGCGCTGCCGCACGTTCCAATGATGCCTATAATGCGCTCGAAGCCGTTAGACACAATAAGGTAGAAGGCTTAGAAGAAGCCCCGTAACGAAAGTTGATCTGGATGCATCGAAGTTGCACCAGATCTTCATGCGTTTGAGGTTTCGTTTTGGGAAACAACGGGGCACGATTTCGTAGCGCTGTTCAACTAAGGGTAGGAAGCTGCAATGGGCCGGAGAATTGAGGTCGAACTGACAAGTAACCGCGACGATGGGTCGTGGACTTGGCGAGCCGCTGGGGCTAAGAAGCCCAAAGGGTCGCTTGACGGGGCTGTCTTGTACGACGGCGCCAAAGTTGGTGACGTCGTAAAGGCCGAGGCTGAATATCATGTTGACGGCATCGAAATTATCGAAGTCATGGCTCCAACCTCTAAAAAGAAGCGCACCGATCTTCTCGAGATGAAACCACGCGAGCTTCGCGACGACGAGCTCGTTACAACTCAACGAGTTAAGAAGAATGAACGAGGAGGAGGGCGACGAGACCGTGACCGAGGCCGTGGAGGCAAGGGCCGCGGCGGTCAGGGACGATCGCGCGACAATCGAGGTTCTTCACGTCCTCCACGCGAAGACCAGCCACAACGCCCAAAGCCAAAGCGTCTTCGCCCCAAGCGTGTTCACAGAGAAGCGCTCCTCGACGAGATCGGCGTAGAATACCGGCCGATCATTGAGCAGCTCCTCCGCGATGGAATGCCCGGTGTCCGCAAAGCAATCGAGAAGCAAAATGCCGATGCAAAAGAAGCCGGGAAGCCTGAAGTAGATGCAACCCCAATCTTGGCTATCGCCGAAAAAAACGTGTCGAAGGCTCGAAAGGCCGAGTGGCGTGATAAGGCTGACGCGGCACTTGTCGATGTAAAAGAATTAGACCTGCGTGATCTCCGCTCCGTTGTCGTTTCAGGAGCCGATATAGCGCGCGACGAAGAAAATCGTGAGCTGGCTGACAAACTCAAGGTCGCGCTTGATGAGCGAGTCGACGCCGACCACCAGGCTTGGTTGTCTGACCTGGAGGTAGCGATCAAACAAGAACGTGTCGTTCGAGCGCTACGCCTAAGCTCAAGACCAGTGAAAGCTGGAGCACCGCTGCCAGCCGAAATGGCCACGACGCTTTCGAATCAGGCGTCGGCCGCACTGTCGGCGGAAGTTACCCAAGATCGTTGGGCAACTGTCCTCGACGCCCTGGCGTTCTCACCCGTTCGCTCGGCGGTGACGCCCGTTGGCATCCCCGCTGAGCCGAAAGAAGAACTGTTGGCTGACGTGCGTCGTCTGAGTGACCGTGTTCCAGCCATAGCGAAACTCTTCGGTATCGACCCGGCAGACGTTCCCAAGAGCGCTAAGCGGCGGCGTTCGCGTCGACGTAAACCTGGAGCAAAGAAGGGCGCCGCCAAAAAGGCACCCTCTGCTAAAAAGGACATACCGAAGAAAGATACTCCGGTACCTGGAGCTGAGAAGTCAATTCCGTCCGACGAAAAGCCACCGGTCGAACCGACCACCGAAACACCACCAGTCGAACCGACCACCGAAACACCACCAGCCGAAACACCACCAGCCGAAACACCCCCAGCCGAAACACCACCAGACGAAACACCACCAGACGAAGCACCACCAGACGAGGCACCACCAGACGAAACACCACCAGACGAAACACCACCAGACGAACCGACCACCGAAACACCACCAGTCGAAACACCACCAGCCGAAACACCACCAGTCGAAACACCACCAGTCGAAACACCACCAGTCGAAACACCACCAGTCGAAACACCAC
>CAZKEM010000019.1:0-16720 GCA_964551835.1 uncultured Acidimicrobiaceae bacterium
GAAAAACGCCTCCGTTATAACTCCGGTTGACGCCTTCTGCCTCAAGTAAGATTCGAGAGTGTCCCGGAACGCTTCGGTTTCGGGAAAGGCGGTCACGAAACGACCAGCAGTCAGGCTATTAACATTGGTAGAAAAGTGAGAGTCGGTGTTGGAGCTGGTTCACGGCGACCCAGACTATTATTTCAACGATCTCGGCCGAGCTGAGTGTTTCGTTGACAGTCGCTAGAGTCTCGTCGTCGATGGCGGTTGGGCTGGAAGCAATCTTGGTCGCTAGGTGCAAGGCAGCTTCGGTACGAGTTTCCAACTCCGATGAAGTCGATCCAGAAAGGAAGCTATCGGCGGCGGCTAGCGTATCGTCGTCGACCCCGTGGAACGAGGCGAGTTGCTTCGATTGCTTGATGAGATAGTCGTTTTCCATGTGGTTAGCGAAGACAAGACCGGCCAGCGTCTTTCGTCCGATGCCGATCTCAGATTGGTCGGCATCGAGGTTTTGTTTCAACATCGCAGCTAGTGACTGGTGGGGCTTTGTGTGGTTCATGCGAGACAAGAGGGTATCGTCGCACCCGAAATTCTTAAGAAGAAACGCGCGGGCATCTTCGGGCTTCTTTGGTAAGCCCTGCATCCACTCTTTTTCGAGCCTGATCGCTCCCGGAGCGTTCCCAGCCGCTTTAGCCAACGTTTTCAGAGAGTCGGTCGGTACCGATGCGGCTGTTTCTGGCTTGGTCGCCCCGCCCCAGGCGTGCTGGCCCATCGACCAACCGGTCGGCTCGATTAGAGCAGCAACGTCATCGACGGCGCCCTGTTCGATCTCGATGCCTAATGAGTCGGTCATTTTATTGAGGAACCCCATCATGGCCACGCCCATAACGATCCACTCGACTTCATCAGGCGAGAAGTGTGTACCGAGTTCTTCCCCCATCGATGGGTGGTAGTGTTCAGGGTCGGTAGAAAGTGCCTCGGCGACGGTAACGATAGCGGTTTTCAGCAGCTGTGCGAGTTTCGCCCGTGATAGCGGCTTCGCCGGTGCCTCGACGAAGGGCAAATGAACAACTGTGGGCGGAGCAGTAGGCGCAGTCTGCGGCCCTTGAAGCCGTGTACATTCCTAACCCAACCATTGCTTTTGGCGCACCACGACCTACCAAGCCGTTTGGAAGGTTGAGGAAACCCGGAACCATCAAGTTGTAGGTCCTGAAACCGGGAGGCCAAATTTCTAGGTACCGGCCAGCGTAAGGAACCACGCCGATCAAGGTTTCGACCAGGTTCAGGACTGGCTTGTATCGCTCTGAGAGGTCTTCGATCGCGACGCGATCGGTGAACATCGATTTCGCCAATGTGGTAGTCATGGTCTTCCTCACTCCAACTAAGTCTCGCCGTTAACGTTCTAGTCAAAGAACCTATGCATATCCTATGGCGGTGTGATAAGTCTGGTCCACTTTTTCTACATAATAAGCGGACGAACAGCTGGCAGCGTAGGAAGTATCGGACCTCATGTATTGCGATTTAGCCGGGCGTTCCTAATATAAGGCTTGTGGAGGTTGTAGACCTGGTTAGGAAACCGTTTGTGTCAGACATGGACTTTGACGCGATCATTCCGGCGCCCGTTAAGCCAGCAGAACCCTAAGCTGACTCCTAGTGCGAGTGCGCTAGCAAATACTCCCAGGGGTGCAAACATGCGCGATTCGAACAGTGCGATCATCGCGATTGGTGTCGCAAGAACGGCTCCAGCGACGGCGAAAGAGGGTCGCCACAGGCCGATAGCCGCAGCTAGCACCATAAATAGGGCCAGCACGGTGGGTGACTCAAAGGTCACGGCATCGGAAGTAAGGTCCCAACGGGCGTCGTAAACCCAAGGCGAATCCGACGACAGGGTCGCCTCGTTTACCGCCGCCGCCGTCAGCACTCCTTGCAGGGCACCGGCGCCAATGCCGACGGCGGCAGCACCCAACCGTAGTAGGTGGTTGGAACGCCGGCTGAAGATTGAGAGGAGAAGAAAGATGGCAGCGGGAATGAGCACCGATCTTCGGAGGCCCATTACCGCAGACCCGGAGAAGATGGCCGTCAGCGCAAAAATCCAAGGCGGGATTACCCGGTAAACAGAATCGGACCAACCGGCGAAGACGCTTGCTGCGAGAACCCCAAGCCAGGCAAGCGACGGGACGAGGCCAAGATCGCTTGGGCTTTGAACCGCCAACACGATAGCTGTCGTTGCGATCGCAAAGGAGAAGGCCAAAGCGCCAACTCCAGCTAACCTAAGGCCTGGTTTTACTGAGCGACTCTGTTCGATGCGGCACTGGACTCCCGCCCGCAGGATTGCGGCAGCTTCGCTCGGTCTTGGGTATTGCTGGCCGTCGGCGGCAGTGTCGAGAAGCGTGGTTAGAATTTCGTCTTCGTTACTGGCCCGGTGGCGCGATGGGTATGCCCTCATGAGGCGCCGGTACTGTCGTTCGAGTTTGGTCATGCTAGCCCTCCAGCTAGACCGTCTACCGAGCTAGACTCTGGGGCTTGGGTTCGAAGTCGTTTCGTTGCCAGGCGGGCCGTTGACGCTCGAGCGTCCGCTTCGGCTGACAATAATGAGGTGCCGGACTCGGTCAGTCGGTAGGTCCGACGAAATCGGCCGTCAACTACTTCACTGCTTTCTTCCTCGACGAGGCCGTCGCCCGTCAAGCGGTCGAGGGTTCGGTAGAGGGTAGCGACAGCAGGCTTTGATCGGCCGGAGGTAATCGTTTCGACCTCCTTGAGAATGCTGTAGCCGTGACGAGGCTGGTCAGCTAGGGCTGTTAGAACCAGATAAGACAACTCGGTTATATTCACAATGTGGGAGTATAGCCGGGTTTGATGGGATTCAAACCTTTAGCCGGGTCGGTGGCTTCGAAACGCTGGCGGTGCCGGTTCGACGACAACAGGTGGGAAAGTGGCGTGACGCCGGCATCGAACCAGGAAATTCGCTCGTTCAGAACGGTTCGGCTTCAACGGTCAGCGTGTTAACTAGAAGCGCTAGCGCGGCAGCCTTATCCAACGGTTCGTTGCCGTTCCCGCATTTCGGCGACTGGACGCACGACGGGCAACCGGCTAAACATCCACAGTTCTCCAGCAGCTCGACAGTGGATTCGAGGTGACGTTGCGCGGCGTCATAGGCCAGCTCAGCAATCCCCGCTCCTCCCGGGTAGCCGTCGTAGATATAGACGGTCGGCAGGCCCGAATCGGGGGATTCGGCGATCGAGACCCCGCCAACATCCCACCGGTCACAAATCGTGAACAGGGGGAGAATCCCGATAGCGGTATGTTCGGCTGCGTGTAACGCCCCAGGCAACGAACGTTCAGAAATCCCAGCCCGTTCAACGAGTTCAGGTTGCCATTCATACCACACGGCCGTGGTCACTAACTCTTGGGGTGGGAGTTCCAGTTCGAACTCTTCAATGACCTTTTTTGTCCGGGCCTTCTTCAGCTGATAACCGTAAACAGTATTTGTCACTTTGGCCTGCCCGACAAACACGGTCGCTTCGCCGACCCGTTTGGTCCGCCCAACGGAGACGGGTTCGATCGTCGTCGACGACTTGGTCTGGGTGGTGTATTTACCGTCGACCCGTTTGACTATTGCCGTCCTGTTCGCGAGGTCAAGAGACTCGACGTGCCACGGTTGACCACGGTGAAGATAGACCGCCCCTGGATGAACAACCCCAGGTGCCCTCGAAGAATCGACGGTGCCGACCAAATCCCGGCTAGACGTCACGATTTTGACTTCCCCGCCCGACGCCGAACGAAGCCCAAATCGGTTGAACGGTACGCCATCGCCGTCCCAAACAGCCCGAGGTTCGTCGCGCTGGTCAGGGCGAATCCTCAGGCGATCCGCAATGACACCTCGATGTATCGACTCGTCTAACCTATCCCACCACCGCTCGTCGGTGGAGACAAGTGGCATTTCGTAGGCGGCGCATTCAAGATGCGGATCATGGATGTATGGATTGCCAAGATTCACAACTGCCGGTTCGCAGTCCCGTTCGACGAGCTGATTCGGCTGTCCGATATACCACTGGTCGAGCTGGTCGCTACCAGCCACAAAAACGGCCAACGACTCTTGTCCACTTCGTCCCGCCCGCCCGACCTGTTGCCAGAACGATGCCATCGTTCCAGGAAACCCGCACAAGACGGCGGCGTCAAGGTTGCCGATATCTATTCCGAGCTCGAGAGCGCTGGTCGTGATGATCGCCCGCACTGTTCCTCGCTCGACTTCGGCTTCGATCTCGCGTCGTTCCTCGGCCAGGTACCCGCCTCTGTAGGAGCGGACGACGTCGGAACAATCAGGAGGTAACGACCGTTGGACACCTGCGGCGATTTGTTCAGTCATCATACGGCTCGAACAGAAACAGATGATTCGTCGGCCCGACAACACAAGTTCGGTCACGGTGTTAATCGTTTCGGTCACCGGCGACTGCCTGATGCCTTTGTCGGCGTCGATTAAGGCCGGTTGGATAGCGGCTAAGGTTTTCGGGCCGCGTGGTGAACCGTCGGCGGTAACCGCAGTAACTGGTTTGCCGCAAAGCTCCGACGACAGTTCGGCTGGCTCGCCAATAGTGGCCGATGTGAAAATAAATGTCGGGTCGCTCCCATACCGATCACAGAGTCTTCGAAGCCGGCGAAGGATATGACCGACATGAGAACCAAACACACCACGCAAAATATGCAGTTCATCAATGACCACGTAGTCGAGCCGTTTTAAAAACGTCGCCCATTTCCGATGTTGGGGTAGAAGGCCGTAGTGCATCATCTCTGGGTTCGTGAGAATTACGTTGGCACGATTTCGTGCCCACAATCGTTGCTCTCGTGACGCGTCACCATCGTAGGTTTCGGCTACAAGTCGCTTCACATCCAACTGGTTAAAGGCCCGTAGCTGGTCATGGGCGAGTGCCTTGGTGGGGTAAAGAAGTAACGAGGTTCCCGCCCGCAGGCCGGTGTTAACGGATTCGGCGATAGCGGTCTGGAAACACCGGGACTTTCCCGAAGCTGTCGGCGTCGCTATCACTACCGATTCGCCATTGCGTATGTGGTTGATGGCGTCGGCTTGGTGTCGCCAGAACGGTAGCGTTCCGAGATGAGCCAACGAATCGGGTAGCGGTTTTGATAACTCACCGAACTGGGCTTCTTGGGATTCGAAACTGTGTGTAAAGACAAGCCTGCCTTCTTCTTCGAGTTTGTCGAGAAGATGTTTCAACGCGACTATCGGCTTGGTCGGGTCGTTGGCGGTTAGGTCGATGAGCTGGTCCGTTCTGGTGATGGGTTCGTTGGTGGACGGGCTCACCCTCACAGTCTATTCACCAGCTCTACCACCAAAGCAAGTTGGGTCGACGTTAAGTAATCAGAGATCGGGCAGCGGCTCACCGAACAGGCGTCTTTGGTCAGTATCGGCCACAACAATTTGTAATAAGGTAGCTAACGATGACTCAATTGCCTGTTCCGCTGACTGGCACAGCTGCCGCTCGTCGATTCGTTTCGAACTACCTTGGCCACCTATTGGCGCCCGGAGACGAAGGCCTGCCCTCTGCAGCATTCCGGGGCGGCCAACGCGCAGCCGACGAAGCGTTACAACGGTTGGACATATCGAACTATGCCCAAGACAGAAACCAGTCCTACCCTCAAACTAGACGTGGAGCGTCTGGTCTGTCGCCGTGGATCCGGCACGGCTTTCTTACTCTTCGAAAGGTATGGGAACACGTCGACGGCGGCCCAAAAGTTGACGTCGACAAATTTCGAGATGAGTTGTTATGGCAAGAGTACTCTCGGCACTGGTACGCCAGACTTGGGCGACGGACGAACCAATCGGTCCGCAACGCCGTGCCAGTATTGTCGGACGGCCCTCTGGCCTGGGATACAAAAATGGGATGTATCGAGGCGATTACCGACGAGTTAGAAGACGACGGTTGGTTGGTCAATCAAACCCGAATGTGGTTGGCGAGTCATTGGAGCGTCCGGCATGGCCACAGCTGGCAGTCCGGTGAAGACTATTTCTTTCGGCATCTGCTGGACGGGTCCCGCGCCGCTAACCGCCTAGGCTGGCAGTGGGTAACCGGCGCGGGGTCGTCAAAACAGTACGGGTTTTCTCGTTGGCAGGTTGAAAAGTGGGCGGCCGGGCTGTGCGGCTCGTGTGAGCTGTCGGCTAATTGCCCCATTGAACACTGGCCCGACGAACCACAGTTGGAACCGGTAGACGATGGCGGCTTGTTGCGACATGATCCTAATTTGTCCCAGACGAGCGGTCCAGGCCAGCCAATCCTGGATGGTTCGCCCGAAGCGGTTTGGATCACGGGGGAATCGCTCGGGGACAACGATCCAGCGATGGCCGCTAACCCCGATTTTCCGGTTGTGTTCGTTTTCGACGAACCGTTACTTCAGAAACTCCAGCTCTCATCGAAGCGACTCATTTTTATGGCCGAGTCCCTCGCCGAATTAGGTTCCAGGCGTGACCTGTACATTCGGTTAGGCGAGCCGACAGAAATTTTGCGGTCGATGAAGTTGGCGACAACATTTGCGCCGGTGCCCGGCTGGCGGACTCGGTCGGTAAACCTTGACATCGTTGAGCTGTATCCTTGGCCGTGGCTGATTGCGCCGCATGCCAGCTCAATCAAATCGTTTTCTAGCTGGCGCCAAAAGACCTGACCCGTACGAACATCTCGGGCGGTCAATTTCAAAGGTCGACAACTAGGGTACGATGAGGCTTGTGAACACGTCGAAAACGGGTTCCGATTCCTCCCCCGAACCTGACATGCTGTTGACCATTGAGATCCCTGCGAGGGTCGACTGTGTAGCGCTCGCCCGGATGGTCGTCGCTGCGGCCGCTAACGCAGCAGGTGTGTTGGATGGTGATCGGCTGGACGATCTGCGACTTGTCGTCTCGGAGGCGACAACCAACGCAATCGAAGCGAATATCGACGCGATCTATGACCCAGGATCGTCGGAAATGGTTGGCCAGACCTTGCCGCCTGGTTCTGTTGTGATCGAGTGCGACATGTCCGATGAGCGGGTAAAACTGGAGGTCACAGACATCGGAGATGGGGTCAGCGAACCTGCACCGCTGCCAGAAATCACCGATCCAGATCGCCTTTTTATTGAAGGCGGCTTTGGTATACCGCTAATTGAGCATTTTTCCAGTGTGTTGCATTTCAACTCAATCAGAACAGGAACCACAGTTATAATAGAGATGCGCCAGACGTAATAGCGTCTTGTCGAATATGCTCAACTAAAAGGGAACCACTAGCGGTGTCATCTGAACCTACCTTGTCCGTTAACGAAGAAACGTGGAGCGGAAGTGACAACGCTATTGCTAAAGCAGTCGCTCGTCCGATGGTCCGTTTCCTTCGGCAGGAAGCAGCTTCAGGCGTGCTGCTTATCGTTGCTACCATTGTTGCCCTGGTTTGGGCGAACGTCGCCTTCGACAGCTACAAGTCTTTCTGGGATCTCCACCTGACTGTCAATATCGGCGACTGGGTGTTTTTCGATGAGAGCTTCAAACACGTTGTTGACGATGCGTTGATGGTTATCTTCTTCTTCGTTGTGGGGCTTGAAATAAAGTCGGAGCTAGTTGGCGGCGACCTTAGTGACCCTCGGGTGGCCGCTCTCCCAGCAATCGCGGCTCTGGGTGGCATGGTTGTTCCTGCCGGGCTGTTCCTGTTGTTGGCTTCGGGAGGCGACGGCGTTAACGGTTGGGGCATACCAATGGCGACCGATATTGCATTCGCCATTGGTGTCTTGGCGTTGCTCGGCAACCGCATCCCGCAAAAACTAAAGCTGTTCTTACTTACGCTCGCGATCGTGGACGATATCGGAGCGATCGCCGTTATCGCATTGTTCTACACCGAAGCCATAGAAATGGGATGGCTAGCCTTGGCAGCCGGCACGCTCGTCGTTATTGTGGCCATGACCCGTTTCCGGGTTTGGTATCAGCCGATTTATGTTCTGCTCGGGATCGTGGTTTGGTATGCGACATTCCGTTCCGGCGTGCATGCCACAATCGCCGGAGTGGTTCTTGGGTTCTTGGCACCCGGTAGACCGCTTCTAGGGGACCGGATGTTCGAATCGGTGGAAGATATTTTTTCTGGAGACGATGCCGACTTCAACCAGGTCCAAAAACTAAACTTCCAAGCCCGTGAACAGGTGCCGGTCACTCAACGGCTTTTGACGCTGATCAGTCCATGGTCGAGTTTTATGATCATCCCGGTATTTGCATTGGCGAACGCCGGGATCAACCTGACGGGCGACAAAGTTTCCGACGCCGCCGGGTCCCCGGTTACGTGGGGAATCGTTCTCGGTCTCGTCGTAGGTAAGCCGCTCGGAATCTTCTTGTTCACCTGGCTAGCCACCAAATTTAAGATTGCTTCGCTACCTGATCAGGTCACCTGGACCCATGTTCTTGGAGGAGGCGCTGTTGCCGGTATCGGGTTCACCGTCGCTCTGTTTATCGGCGAGCTGGCGTTCAAGGCAAAATCGGGTTCATCGGAAGCCGAGGTAGCGCTGGCGGAGTCGTTGAAAGACCAGGCAATTATGGGAATCTTGCTCGCGTCGCTCTTGGCTAGTGTTGTCGGTGCGGCTATTCTGCTTCGAACCAAAAGTCCCGACGCTATTGTTGCGTCGTCCGAGGCCGATGTTTCCGCCGATGTAGCGGGATAAGCCGACAAGGTCGATAGGTTCAATACTTGTGTGAGGCCCGGTTTGTTTGCTGGCTCCCACAAAAAGGCGTAAAATTACGCGGCTTTTCGGTCGCTTCGGCGAATTTTTTGCCGATGATGGTCTAAATGCTCTACGAATAACGTAAGGTGCCGAACGTGGCTCAACCGCTTGTTATTGTCGAATCTCCTGCCAAGGCCAGAACTATTTCTGGTTATCTAGGCGACGAATATATGGTCGAATCTTCGATTGGTCACATTCGTGACCTGCCGAAGAATGCTGCGGCTGTTCCCAAAAAGTACAAGAAGGAGAAGTGGTCACGCCTCGGTATTGATGTTGACAACGAGTTCGCACCCCTATATGTAGTATCGGACGAAAAAAAAGACCACGTCAAGAAACTGAAAGCCCTGCTCAAAGATGCGACCGAACTCGTTCTCGCAACTGATGAGGATCGTGAAGGGGAAGCGATCGCCTGGCACCTACTCGAGGTTCTAAATCCTCGAATCCCAGTCAAGCGAATGGTGTTCCACGAGATAACACCCGAAGCCATTCAGCGTGCGATCGATAACCCGCGCGAAATTGACAAACGTCTCGTGAATGCTCAAGAGGCTCGTCGTCTTCTCGATCGTCTCTATGGCTATGAAGTGTCTCCAGTGTTGTGGAAGAAAGTAAAACCTCGTCTTTCTGCAGGTCGAGTGCAGAGTGTGGCTACTCGGGTCATCGTCGAACGGGAACGGCAGCGTATTGCGTTCCAGTCAGCCAACTATTGGGATTTGAATGGAACGTTCTCTGCCGGGTCGGAGCAACCGTTCAACGCCATGTTGTTAGAGCTTGACGGCAAACGGATAGCTAGCGGCAAAGACTTCGCCCAAAGCGGCGAACTCAAGGCCGACAAATTTGTTCACCTCGACGAGGTTCGAGCAAATGCGTTAGCTACTTCGTTGGAAGGTCGCCAGGCCACTGTAATTAGTCGTGAAGCGAAACCGCACCGCCGCCGTCCAGCGGCACCGTTTATCACTTCGACGTACCAGCAAGAGGCGAGCCGCAAGCTTCGTCTTTCGTCGGCACAGGCTATGCGGGTAGCTCAAGGTCTATATGAGCGCGGCTTCATTACATACATGCGTACTGACTCGACGACGTTGTCCCAGTCGGCTCTTGACGCTGCCCGTTCTCAAATCAAGGAACGATTCGGGCCGGAGTATGTCCCTGAACAACCCCGGACGTATCAGAACAAAGTCAAGAACGCTCAAGAGGCTCATGAAGCTATCCGCCCCGCCGGGGACACCTTTAAAACGCCAGAACAGGTCGCTGGTGTTCTCAGCGCTCCCGAGCTTCGGGTATATGAACTGATCTGGAAACGAACGGTCGCTTCTCAGATGACTGACGCTGTCGGCGAAACCGTAACGTTGCGCCTTTCGGTGGACTCGAGCAATGGTGAGAACGCTACCTTCACCACTTCGGGTACGACGTTGACTCATCAAGGTTTCTTGAAGGTTTACGTCGAAGGTACCGACGATGTCGATAAAGCTAAGAGCGGCAAAGACGCCAAAGAAAAGGACCAACGACTTCCTGCTCTAGCTAAAGGCGACTCGGCTCAGCTGAACACGGTTGAGGCCGCCGGTCACGACACGCAACCCCCGGCGCGTTTCACAGAAGCGTCGCTCGTCAAACGTCTTGAAGAGCTGGGTGTCGGTCGGCCGTCGACCTACGCCTCGATTATGGGAACGATTCAAGCACGTGGGTATGCCTGGAAAAAGGGTTCTGCCTTGGTGCCAAGTTATTTGGCGTTCGCTGTTATTACCCTGCTCGAAGAGCATTTCCCTGATCTGGTCGACTATGCGTTTACGGCCCGGATGGAAGACGACCTCGACAACATCGCTAACGGTTCTAAAGATCAGGTTCCTTGGCTCTCCCAGTTCTATTTCGGCGAAGACGAAGACCCAGGCCTTAAAGACAAAGTCAACGATCGTCTTGGTGATATCGACGCCCGCGCTGTCAACTCGATTCCTCTTGGCGCCGACTCCGACGGGGTAGCGATAGTGGCTCGGGTCGGAAAGTACGGGCCGTACCTTGAACGGGGCGAAGATACTAAGTCGATTCCCGACGATATTCCTCCAGACGAACTATCGGCTGAACGGGCTGAAGAAATTCTGGCCGTACCTGATCTGATCAAGCTCGGGGATCATCCCGAAACGGGTTTGCCTGTCTCGGTGCGTGACGGCAAATTTGGTCCGTACGTTCAGATGGGCGAAATGCCGGAGAAGGGCGACAAGGATGCCGAGAAGCCTCAGACCTCTTCACTGTTCGAAAGTATGGACATGGGCACGGTCACGTTGGCCGACGCGATCGAGCTGCTCAAAATCCCGCGTGTGTTGGGTGTTGATCCGGCAGATGATCGTGAGATCGTGGCGAAGAACGGCCCTTTTGGACCGTATATTCATAAAGATCCGTTAGAAGAGGGTAAGCGGGCCGAAACCCGTTCCTTCCCTGAGGAAGATCGTCTTCTGACGATGACGCTGGATGATGCGATCAAGATGTTCGCTGAGCCGAAACGTCGTCGTGGTCAACGAGCCGCCGCTGGCCCGTTGAAAGAACTCGGTATCGACCCTACGACCGACAAGTCGGTCGAGGTCAAGTCGGGCCGCTTTGGCGAGTATGTAACCGATGGCGAAATAAACGCTTCGCTTACGGTCAACGACTCGGTTGAACGCATCGATATTACCCGAGCGTCCGAGTTGCTAGCTATCCGCAGACGCAAGCTTGAGCTCGACCCACCGAAGCCAAAGAAAAAGGCGGCGAAGAAAAAGGCCGCCAAGAAGAAGCCAGCTAAGAAGCAGTCAGCCAAAAAGGCAGGGGCCAAAAAGGGGTAGGTGCTTCCTGGCTAGCCAGGAAGGTTGGCAAATTTGGCTTTGAGATTACGGAAAACTCCAGACAATCGGCTCAATATGGCGCGACTCGCTACCCATTCAAAAAAATTGTCGCAAAAAGACGACTGAAAACGGTATTCATACCGCAGAAACAATCACGAAATATTGATGATCTACTGTGGTCTGCATGAAGGGGTCTCCAGGAAATCAACGTTGCGAGCCAGCGTTGGTTAGACATTCCGTTGATCCGTTCATCGGCACCGGGGTGACGGATCTTGCCGAACCCGAAGGGCTGGCAACAACTTGGTGGTGGCCTAAACCACAAGCCGGTAACACCCATCCAGGTGCTACGTTTCCACTCGGAATGGTTTCAGCATGTGCGTATTCCGGTGGCTATCCAACCGGCTATGGACAGCTTCAGCTAGCAACCGAAGGGATCCCTTCCCAGCTCTACGAAGAACTGAACGCGTCAGGTTTTTCACACTTCCAGCAGTCGGGCACCGGAGCGATACGCAAGTACTACAACTATCTTCGAACGACGCCGATGCTGGGGCCGCTAGACGACGTCGGCGACCTTTGGAAGCTCGAGGACGAACACGCCGAACCCGGGTACTATCGCACAAAATTGGCGTCTGGTATCATCTGTGAACTTACGGTCGGCCCTAAAAGCGCCGTGCACCGGTATACGTTTCCGAACCACGACGACGCCCGACTGGTTGTCGATTTTTCGTTGGGCGGATTGCCGATAGAGCACGGCCAGACGGTTCCGGTCAGAGCATATATTCAGTCGTTAGGCCACGGCCTGTCACAGGGTGAACTGATGGTTGAAGGTGTGCCCCTTGCCGTCCACATAGAGTGCGAGGCGCCCGATTGGCGGCAGATGGTGTGGTACGACCGAAGACTCATGCCTGGGAGCACCCAGCTTGAATTTGACTATATACGTCCGACGACGCTGCGACCGTTCGGAATGCTGTATCGAGGGCCGACCGAACCGGGCCAGACTATCGAAATCAGCTTCGGGTTTTCACTACGAGGCATTGAACAAGCTCGCGAGAACCTCGCTGGCGATCTCGAAGCGAATGGACCAAGATTCGATGTTAGGCGACAGGCGACATCACGGCAGTGGGAGAAGCATCTCGAAACGATCGAGGTAACTTCGGCCCCACAAGAGCGGAAGACTATCTTTGACACAGCTGTTTACCATTCCCTCATCAAACCGTGCTTTGCCCAGGACGAAAGCCCGTTCTGGAATGTTTCGGGGCCCTTTGTTTTTGATATTTGCACCTTGTGGGACATCTATAAAACCCAGTTACCTCTGCTGTCGGCGATCGTCCCCGAACGGGCCGTCGAGCTAGCGGTAGCGCAAATCCAAACCTTCGAACAAGAAGGGAACTTCCCGATTGGCTATCGAATGGCTCGGGGTTCCGACCGGTTTTTCCGGCAGGGCAGCAGCCTAATACACACCTTTCTCGCCGACCTATGCGCCCTCGGCGTGACAGGAATCGATTGGGACTGGGCGCTTGTTCACATGGAGACCGATCTTCGTCGAAACTACGGTGAAGAATATATTGACGACGGTGTCGCCCACCCGGTAAGTCATTCGTTGGACCTTGCCACCGCCTACTATTGCACAGCAAAAATTGCGAGGCACTTGGGAGACACCACTTCGGCTGAACAGCTGGAAAGCCAGTCGGGGTCTTGGATCAATGCCTTCGACCCAAAGACCGGTTTGCTCATCGATTCGACCTTCTATGAAGGCGGCAAATGGAACTATTCGTTCCGCCTCATGCACGATATGGCACGCCGGATCGAGATCGCCGGTGGCGAAGTCCAGTTTGTCGAACTGCTCGACCAGTTCTTCGGATTTGGGCAAGCGCCCGTCAAACAACTGTTCGTCCAACCCAGCAACGAAGAGATCCGGGCAGGTTATGCCCTCAATCGTTTCGAAGGCCTCAACAATGAACCCGACATGGAAGCGCCGTGGGCTTACCATTACGCTGGGCGTCCGGACCGTACCGCCGAGGTCGTGCAAGCCGTCGTCAACAACCAGTTTGGATCGAGTCGAGGCGGACTGCCCGGCAACGACGACTCAGGCGGACTTAGCTCTTGGTACGTTTGGGCGAGCCTAGGTCTTTTCCCGGTGGCCGGACAGAACCTGTTTTTATTGCATCCGCCTTCGTTTGCTCAAACTCGGCTCAACGTCGGTTCGAACCAGCTGGAAATTAGCGCAGACGGGTTCGTTGAACCACACACCGCCCAGCCGGTCCAATATGTCCAGTCAGTCGAAGTCGACGGCAAGAACTTCGACCGGACCTGGATTTCGGGAACCGATCTGCGGGAAACCAAACACATCAGATTTTTACTTGGGACCGAACCGTCTAACTGGGGTCGATCAACGCGACCGCCATCTCTGTCAACCGAAGAAACGAACAAGGAGTAGCCATGTTAAACCCAACTCGCCGCCTAGTTATCGTCGTCCGAGCCGACCCCGTCATTTGCGGACACTCAGGAGAAGCAAGGAACTTGGCAGAAGCCGCATTGACTCGAGGTTTCGACGATGTACGTATAGTGACGTGGCCGATCGAACAACTACAACGAGCGGGACTACCCCTCAAACCTCTCGAATCGGTTCTCCCGTACAGCGACGGCATCACGGTCGAACGGCCAGCACCCGTAGGTGATTACAAGGTGCCTGACGGCAGGTTCTTGGCTGGCATGGTCGGGCGTCTGGTCGAACTATTCACCGACGGCGTACCAACCGTCGCCATGTCGCTGTATCTCACGCCACATGCGACAGCTATCAGCGAAGCGCTCTCAGTAGCTCGTCGAACCGGGCTCCCGGTTAGGGTCACGTCAATCGCCGAAGCTGTCGGGTCCGACATAACCAACGTCGTTCGGTCATGTGTCGACGAAGGCAACTTTGGGGCCGCCGCCCAGGTATTCGCCAATTACCTTTCACACAATGTGTGCGTCGCTGTGTCCGAATACACCAAGACACTGATCGTCGAAGCGGCAGAGGCGATCGACTCGGCGCAGGGCACCATGTTTGCTAACCAATGCCAAGACCGGGTGACCGTCTCGTACCCGGCAATCGACAGCAGTGTTTTCTCGGCAATCACCGACGGCGACGTCGACAGGGCGTTGAAGAATCGAGGCTTGGAGCGCGGAAACTATGTCTTGTTTCTGTCCAGGCTTACCAAAGCCAAGGGCGTCGACGATTTGATCGAAGGTTTCTGCCGATCCGAAGCGTCGACGAATTCGAAACTCGTAATCGGAGGAACGGGGCCAGACGCTGAATCGTTCCGCGAACGGGCCAGGGCCTCTTCGGCCTCTGAGCGCATTGTCTTCTTTGACGACATCGACGACATCGAGAAGCGTTATCTGATGGCTGGTTCCGGAGCCTACGCGCTTGCGAGTAAGCCTCGTCCTGAATTTGTCGAAACGTTCGGGATTGCGTTAGTAGAGAAAATGTTGGCCGGTGGTGGCCCGGTTATTACCACGACGACCGGAGGGATTCCCGAAGCGGTCGGCGAGACTGCGCTTACTGTTGGGGCAGGGTCGCCCGACTCGATAGCGTCTGCCATCGACCAAGCGCTAATACACATGTCGCCAGACCAGTTACATGAGTTCGAAGAACGGGCTCTGGCACACGCGCTGCAGTTTGATCGAATAAACGTGTTCGACCGTCTGTTCGACAACGTTTTAGTTCCGAGCTAGTCTCGGCCACAACTAACAAATTGTTCGGAGGCGCAGGCGGCCCCTAGCTGGCTTGAGTCTACAACGTCTACGGGTTGTGAACCGAACTCGGAAGCAACTGAGTAGTCGCCACGGTCCAGTGTCGTGTTCGGCGGCGAAATCCAGATTCCTAGTTACGATGACTACGACCAGTATCTGATGCCGGGGATATTTGCCCAGATAGTGGTCTTCGGACCTCGTTTTACGAGCCTTGGCCTTGCCGAAGATCTATCGAAGGGTTTGATCGACCGGCTTCGGTCTTTACCAATTTCGCAGGCCGCTATTCTGATATTGTGTCCGAAGCATCGTGACGTTCGCTTCGACTTTGACCAGCACCGTCATGTCAATAACGGCTCCTACTGGCCGGTGTTCGAAGAAATGATGGCGAGCTTACGATTTTGATCGAACGCGCCCGTACCGAGCCGAAATCGAGTTTAGGTCGGGGGTTCCCATGGCGGCTAGCGTTGACATTGATGTCGTGCGGCAAGGATCAGGCCTGTCGATCTGGTGGCAGGTTGACGGTGAGATAGCAGCCTCAGCGACGTTGCAGCACCACGAGTCGTAGGTCTAACGTTCCTAAGCCTGGTGTGGGCACTTCTGAGTTCAACCCACCTCTGGTTTCTGCGTTACGGTGTCGGCGACGCCTTGGAAGTATGCGGAGCGTTAGGTAGGGCCAGCACAAACCGGGCGCCACCAAGTTCAGGACAAGGTTGAGTAACAACCGATCCGCCGTGGGCTCGGAGTACCGACGTCGTGATCGCCAAACCCAACCCTGACCCGCCGGTGTCATGACTTCGAGCCTGGTCGACGCGGACGAATTGATCAAAAATGCGTTCGCTGTCCGATAGGGCAACGCCTGGACCATCGTCGCTAACGACGACGTGAGTAAGCGCTTCATCCGCCGACACAACAACATCTATTGTGGACGAGGCATACCGTTGGGCATTACTCAAAACATTTGCAACAGCCCGCTGAATGAGACACTCATGGCCCACTACCTCTATCGGTTCGCTGGGGAGTTGAAGAGTAACAGCTACCGCGCTCTCAACGGACATCTCCGAGGCCAAGGTTTCGAGCATCGTCCTCAGATCGAATGGTTCCATCGTTAGTCTGTCAACCGGGACACCTCCGACGAGTACTGGAACGCCGAAGGGTTCGTGGGCGCACGGCTTGCCTACCAGGAAGTTTCGCGACGCGTCGAACCCGATAGATCGTGCTGCGTCATTCTTCCGGGAGGGACGCCAACGTCTACTCGACGCCTCGAACGCGGCCAGGTAACAAATCGTATGCGGCCGCCGCTAACCTAGCAATCGTCAAAGCCTAAGCGGGTCACGGCCCGCCCGATCGTACCTAGCCCAACCAACCACAAAAAGGATCCATAGATGCAGCCCATCGCCATTACCAGTTGGAATGACTTGCCAGACAGAAAACCCACGGCCGCGTTTGTGTCCAACGTAGATCTG
>CAZKEM010000020.1:0-9596 GCA_964551835.1 uncultured Acidimicrobiaceae bacterium
CTTCTATATTTGGGACTGGGCGACCTTCGAGAACTTTTGTACCCTGGCCGGGTTCGAAGTCAAATCGGTAGAGCGCGACTACGTTCCCCTCGCCCCAGTTCGCTTGCGACGACGGATCCCTTTCATCAGCAGAGTCGAACATGGCTTACTGAAGCTCGTCCCTCAGTTTTCCAATTCCCATATCGTCGTACTAGAACCAAAGTTCGACGACCGGTAAGCGACAGCGGGTTCGGCTACCCCTCAGCGTCGACAGGTTCGATAACAATCTCCACACGACGTTCGTCTGCATTGCGACTGTCGTCGTCCTCGCCATCACCTTCACCTACTGCCTCAATGACTATTTGCTCGGGTGGGACGCCAAACCCGACAAGGTAGTCCCGCACGGCCTCCGACCGTTCCTGGGCTATTCGCCGATTTATTTCAGGCGAACCAGCCGAATCGGTATGTCCGATAAGTTTGAGCCGTGTCTGCGGTAAGGTCGCTAGACCCTTCGCTACGTTATCAAGAAGTGGCAAGAACTCTTCTCCCAGCTCGGTGCCGTTGAACTCGAACAGGACAAGGTCATTAATGTAGAGCGATGTTGGCTCTTCTATCCCGGCTGCTGACGGGTCGATGACGAGTTGATCTCGACCGTTATCGCCCCAAGCTGGCCTACCGGCCTCGAGAATAGCATCCGCCAATTCCTGGTTTGGAACGAACCCTCGGATGTAGGTAAGTCCGCCTTGGACCACAAGGTACCGTAAAGCTCCGTCCGGGTTATCCTCGGTGACCTGACGGGGAGTTATGTCGGCTGGATCGTCTCCACCCCACCAGATTTCGCCCTCGGCAACATTCTCGCTGAACGTCACGCCCTCATTGACCTCTTCGGCGTCACTATCTAGAGACGCGTTGACGTCGTCGTCAGCGTCGCTGTCATCGGCCTCGTCAGCCTCACCGTCGGCCGCCACATTGTCCACACTACTCTCAACGGTCGCCGGTTCAGAGACGGCTGCATCCTGCCGACCGAAGACCAAGTAAGCTAAACCCGCCAAGAAAGCCAGGAGCACTGCACCTGCGACCAACAACGGGGCGATCTTCTTATCCGACCTCTCCGACTCGCCTGACCCAGCCAATTGAGCAGAACCCTGACTTTGCGCTGCCGCGATGGGTGAGTCCGAAGCCGATATTTGAGCTTCGCTGCTTCCTACTTCGGGGGCGATTTCGTCCGCCAAATCGCCGTCTGGTTTTTCATCCGGAATCAGTTCTCGCAGAATATCATCTACGTCTTTATCGGAATCACTCTGTTCGTCCACAACTAAATTTCCCGCCTAGAATTCTTAAAACACAAACCATGAGACGCTCACTATACTGCTACACGTCCCAGATTTCGCGTCGGGTTAAGGCCAATGAAACGGGCGAAACAGCTACTTGAAGAAGGCGAGTTACGCTGCTGATTCGATCTCCATTTACAGAACGACGGAACCATACACGTCGGTCCAAGAACCACGCTGAACGGGCCTTGCGGCAACGCTCGGTATCTCGGCCGGTGACCGTAACGCCACAGCGGATCCCGAGTATCTGTGGATCATACTTCTTTCGGCACTGGCACCTGTTCGCGGAAGGACTCGCAGTCGCCGAACTCTGCCATATCGATGCGAGAGCTAACTGTGGCCGACAATGAGTCGATGACGACGACTTCGTTTGCGTCTGGGTCTGCGGACCAAATATCGGTTCCGTTTACGGCCATCTCGACCGAGTCGAATCGGGCACCTTCGACGGCCGTTGCCTCGTTGGTCGCTGGGTCGATCCGCCATAACTCATTGGCATCAGATCCCACCCAAATCGTTTCATTCACATAGGTAAGTGCGTGAGGCAACGCACCGACAGGGATCGTTTCGATGATGTCGCCGGTCGCCAGGTCAAGCCGAACCACAGCCGATGCCGCAGAGTCAGTGACCCAGGCGCTTTCAGCCGCCAGATGGACGTGGAGCGGCGCGATCCCGACCTCGAGGTCCTCCGAGGAACCGTCGCTCAGATCAATGCGGGTAACCGTTCCAGATTGACTACTCGTCACCCAGCCCGCGCCGCCGCCTAACACCACATGGTGTGGGTTCGAACCGACTGGAAATGATTTGGTGATTGAATTGGTCTCTTGGTCAATCTGGTGAACGACCGCCTCGCTAATATCAGCGGCCCAAACAGATTTATCGTCTGATGCTAAACCGAGAGCAAACCCTTGAATCGTTATTTGGGTTTCTGGAATCAGAGATTCTGGATTGACTCTCGTCACCGAACTCTTCGACCGGTTGCCAACCCATACAGACCCGTCGGCGATAGTGACACCCGAAGTTGAACCTCCCTCACTGATCACCCCGACCACTTCTTGCGAGACTAGATCAATTTTAGCGACAACACCGCATGCCGAATCTGTAACCCAAACCGCATCTAGCCCGACGGCTAGACTGTCAGGACTAAAGACAGCCCCGCCTGGACCACCTCCACCACCCGGAGCGCCTCCACCACTGCCATTCTCGTCATCATCGTTCCCGTTGCCAGGGCGACCGGAAAACCCAGGTCGGTCGGTCGCGTCAGGTCGACCATCGGCGTTTGAGTTCAACTGGGTAAAGCCAACAAAGGCCAAACCAGCGATTATTACCACGGTCGCCGCGATGGAAATCGCCGCAATAGTACCATTCCGTGAACCCGGGGACTCCGAACCGGACGCCTCCGGACCCGACGGCGGCGGACCGCCAAGCGGGCTCGATTCTTGCCCCGGCGGAGGAAACGGAGAACTGGACTGGTTTGGCCCAACTGGGGGTGGCTGGTTGTAGTGGTTTCCGTAGCTCACAGACTCAACTTTACTACGTCGACAGACTCGCTGTCGGTCGGGGTTGCTGATTGCCCAGGGTAGCCCATACAGACTCCTTTCTGGGTTAAGGGGCGCTCGTCGCTGGTCCTCTGTTGCAACGCAAATTGCCGCTGAAGTCGATATCGAATATCATGGCGGCTTAAGGTTTGGCGCTGAGGCCCAAAGGAGGGACGGCGGGATGAAGACACCGGGAGCCGTGGTACCGCAGAGCTTCGTTTGGAACGTCATGCCTTTCTTTGTGACATGGCTTTTACTGACCGCCGTTTCGGCTCGATTCCTAGAGAATCGATTTGGGGAAACAGGTTTCGAGGCGTTTCTGTCAGACTCCCTCCCGGCTCTTTTGGTGGTTGGAAGTATGACAGCGGGGCTCCTTGGCACCCTTGCGGTCGCGGTCCCAGTCGTTCTTGTTGACCACTGGTCGAAGACACAGCATTGGCGAGTCCAGTTGCTGGCGGTTGTACCACTGGTTGTGGCCGAGTTGACCATCGGATTCTTGGCCCGAATGCCAATAGTACCAGTGGCGTTGTTTACATTCTTGCAGTGGACCTACTGGACCTTCATGTGTTTCATCCGGGACACCACGGGTAAAAAGGCCGAAGTTGCCGAAACCGAACAAGTCGAGACGACCTCAGGCCATCTCAGCCCGGTCAATCTCGGTCCTCCAGACATGCAATCGACCATCTCGTCAGGACAGCCAAAGGCCAAACCCGATGCTGAAGAACTCGACACCGACACCACGATTGAAAATCTTGAGGCCAGCATGGTCGAACTGGCCAACCAAATCATGGAAGAAAAAGAGACCTAGAAACACCATTGAAACGCAGGCGCATCTCCCTAGTTCGGGCTTACCGGCGACGGGCCACAACAGGTGTCGGCAAGTGCATCGCTGGATATTGTTCGGTAGGCCATCACTGCTGAGATCGCAGCGATCCCCAGCCCCGCCACGGGGTCAGCCCACCACCAACCAAGCGTAGCATTGGCAACGAGGCCAACCAGTAGCGCCGCAGACAGCAGAGTACAAACATCTGTTTGTGCTGCTTCTGCCTTCGCCGCCCGAGAACCTAAGAGAGTAGCCTGACGTCGCTTATCGGCAGCCAGTAGCGGCATTACAAGAAGCGACAGAAGGGCGATGGCTATCCCGGCCACAGATACATCGGGCCGGTTAGCTGAGACTAGGTTTATCGTCGCCGTGACGCCGACATAGCAGGCCAGCGCAGCAAAGCTGAGGGCGATCAGTCGACGGGCTCGATCGTCGGATCGCTGTTGGCATACGGGGTCGCGTTCTTTAGCCAGGCGCCACGTCAATACAAGCGCAGCCGAAACCTCGATACCGGAGTCGAGGCCAAAACCGACCAGGCTGACCGATCCTGCCACTAGGCCCGCCGCAACTGCGACCAGCCCTTCGAGTGCGTTCCAGGCAATGGTAATTCGGTTTAGGAGTATGGCGCGGCGAACGGCGTGCTCTCTGGGGTTGACTGTGGCGGTCATGGTCGGTGTTCTTCACACTCAGGCAAGTTTGCGACCTGAGAAAGGAGCATTCGCAACGCATCGGCCAGCTCATTGTTTACCAGTTCGTAGTGCAGGTATCGGCCAGCACGTTCGGCCTTAATCAGCCCGCACCCCCGGAGGCACGCCAAATGGTTTGAAAGGTTCGACCTCGAAGTATTAACCCGATCGGCCAGGTCACTCGGGCAGGCACTACCCGATAGGAGTTCAACGAGAATAGCCCGGCGAATTGGATCCGATAACGCTAGACCAATTCGGTCGAGGCCTGAGGCGTCGAAGGTCGTCAATAGTTCAGCCATAAATGAATAGTCTACACTATCTTTAGGGGTCCCGAATTACCCGGAGATAAAAATTGGGCGACTGCGCCGCCAGCGACTGGCAACGCTACAAGACGGCGTTAGCTCTTGCTCTGCACTCCACCCGGTTTGGCCTAGGCCGCTGGACTTACTGGCTTCGAGCGGTTTCGCCAACCGTCGACTGCCCGGGACAACTCAGTGGCGATAAGGACGATAAAGAATTGGCCGACTGCAACCCCAGCAACAGTGGCCGATGCAGCGGTGTCAGCGTGATAGCTGATCGCCAGCCCTAGTACGACGGCCAACCATCCAAACACGACGCCGACGACCATTGCAACTGGCACTCGTCGAACGAGAAGCACAGCGGTGGCAGATGGCGCCACCATAAAGCCGAATACGAGCAGGGTCCCTACGACCCGGAAGCTGGCGACGACGGTGAGGGACAACAACATCAGCATCGCCACGTGGGTTAGCTTCGGACGTAGCCCAAGAGTCGCCGACTTTTCGGTGTCGATCGCTAGGGCAAGAAAAGGCCGGTGACCGATTATAAGACCGATCACCGTTATCACCAGTGCTATCGAGCCAAGGACAAGTTCGTCAGGACGGACACCTAGCACGTCGCCAAACAGCAGTCCGTTGAGATCTCTAGCAAAAGAGTTCTGGCGGCTAATAATTACGACTCCGAGCGCCAACATACCGACGAACAGCAACCCAATTCCAGTATCGTCGGAGAGCTTTGTCGTCCGATGTACGAGGTTGATTCCAAGTACCATCACGGCTGCGCTTACCGCAGCACCCAGGGTCAAATCGAAACCCCAAACCGCAGCCAGCGCAATCCCAGGTAGCACGCCATGGGCAACTGCGTCACCAAAAAATGCAAGGCCCCGAATAACCACCCAGGTGCCAATTAGTGAGGTCATGGTCGCTGCGAGTAATCCCCCTAGAAGCGCCCGACGTGTTATATCGGAGCCGAACGCATCTAGGAAGAAATCGATCATGGACTTACAGGCTAGCGGAGCCCCGTTAGGATGCTAGTGCGCCAGCGATCAGGTCAGCATTCAGCTGCATCATCTCAAGGTACGTTTCCGCTCCGGACCCCTCTTCACCTAAGCTTTCGCTGAAGAGTTCGACCACCTCAACATCTCCGCCCACTTGGTCGGCTAAGGCCTCACTCAGGTCGGAGTTCTTGCTACTCTCGGCGAAGATAGCAGGTATCCCCTCGGACTCGATTACTTCAGCCAACTCGTCAAGGTCGGCTGCCGACGGTTCGGCATTTGTCGAAAACGATGGGATAACGGCGCCGACGACCTCGAACTCGTACCGGTCGGCGAAGTAGCCGAATACTTCGTGGTCGGTCACCATCACCCTTTCGGCGTCAGGTATCGCTGCGAGTGACTCTTCCATTGACTTGTCCAACGCTGACAGTTCTTCAAGATAAGCGTCAAACGAGGTTGCCAGCGCATCGGCGTCAACACCATCTAGTTCGGCTACTTCAGACTCGAAGGCTTCAACCGCCGTCGCTATTACGCTCGGATCAGTCCAGATATGTGGGTCGCCCTCACCATGGTCGTGCCTGTCGTGGCCATCTTCATCCGAATGCTTCTCACCATCTTCATCCGAATGCTCATCACCATCTTCATCCGAATGCTCATCACCATCTTCATCCGAATGCCCATCACCATCTTCATCCGAATGCCCATCACCATCTTCATCCGAATGCCCATCACCATCTTCATCCGAATGCTCGCCGGAGAATTCTAGAAGTTCGACTTGGTCAGCGAATGAGAAGACTTCAGTTCCAGAATCAGAGACGTTGTCGATAATATCGAGCATGCCCTCTTCAAAGCTGGCACCATTGACAACTAAGAGGTCAGCGTTTTCCATGGACTCGGCCTGACTGGCTGAGGGAGCGAAATCGTGTGGGTCAGCACCAGCAGGCATAATAACCTCGACATCCGCTTGATCACCGACCGCTTCTGCAACTACATCACCGAGGATGTTAGTCGTTACAACAATTTGTGGACGGTCGCCATCGCCGCCACCATCAGAGGAGGGGGAGGATGATGAGGAGTCACTTGCGTCAGAGCCACAGGCCGCCAAAGTGGCAGCTAATACTACAGCTCCAGCGGTTTGGCCGTAGCGCCGCCAGCGACTACCTATACTATCAAAGATGTTTCCCATAGAATAAAGGTTATGGGAATCATTCCGAGAATGGCAACGCTGGTGACTAATAACTCTTCGGAGACCGACAATGATTACGATCTCGGCGGCGCCGAAGCCGGGCAAAACGGATCCTCACACGACTCAGCGAAGAAGTCCGCGCACGCCGTTGACCCCACAATTAGACTAAAAAATGTTCGGGTAAATCGTGGAGGCTCTTTGGCGCTGAACGTCCCCGAGCTTACTATCGGTGCCGGATATACTGCGTTGGTCGGCCCCAATGGTTCCGGAAAATCGACCATGCTCCACGTGATCAGCGGTCTTCTTCGGCTCGACACGGGCACGGTCACGATGACACCATCAGGCGCAGGCGGGGTTAACGTTGCCTATGTTCTGCAGTCCCAACAAGCATCGAAGAATCTACTTGTCACCGCCAGAGAGGTCGTGCAACTTGCCCGGCGGAGCGGCCGCTTCGGGCGAGCAAGCCGAGCTGACCGCCAGGCTGTTGAAGAGGCAATGGAGCAGCTAGGCGTCCATGAACTGTCAAACCGTCATCTCGCAGATATGTCAGGAGGGCAACGTCAACGGGTCCTGATCGCCCAAGGATTAGTCCAAGACACCGATGTGTTGTTGCTCGACGAACCCGTGGCTGGTCTCGACCTCGCGTCCGAACGGGCTATCCGCCAGGCGATCAACGGCGAAAAAGCCAAAGGTCGCACAGTCGTCGTGGCAACACACGACCTCGACGAGGCGGCTAAGGCCGACCAGGTCGTGATGCTAAACGGCAACGTGATCGCGGCAGGCCAGCCTGCCGAAGTACTCAAACCTGAAACGCTCCGCCAGGCATATCGTGGGCGGGTACTCGACCTCGGGGATGGTTCGATCGCCGTCGACGACGCACACCACCATTAAACCTACAGAGCGCTGACGACAAGGTGTCCACGACGCCAGATTCTAGAAACGGCTACCGGCAACCGGAGCATTCGACAAAGAAGTCGATCCTATGGTTTGACGGCGTAGCGTCCCTGTCGTCGGCCACCCTAGTAAAGGCCGAGTCCAGAAGCCGTTCCAGCTTGTCATCTAGCGTAAAGTCTTCGACCGAACCGCAGACCTTGCAAATTAGGTGATGGTGGTGTTCAGTGAGCTCCTCAGCGAACTCAAAATATGCATGGTCGGCCTCGTGAACCAGCCGGCGAACGACACCAGCCTCTTCCATCAATGACAAATTTCGATATGCCGAGCTCTGAGTGATCTGACCAGAAAAAGCGAGAAGGTCAGGCAGCGTCACCGGACCACCGATCGCGTGCAACGCAGCCACAATAGAACGGCGTCCGGACGTGTAACGCAGGTTGTGTTTCTCTAGATGGTTGGCGACGATCTTGTCAAGTTCTGAAGTGGAATCCATGACCAACCCAATTATAGCGAGAAGCCGTCTACGGGACCGACGTTGGTCTCACACTATTTGCCATTGATCTAGACTTGCGGCGCTACTTCCAGGCCAAGCCGACAAACGACCACGCCACGCCTCCTAGCCCAAACGGTTCATTCTGGCAGCTTCTGGCCGAAGAAGTAAACGTGCCGGAGGTAAACGTAGCCGCCTTCGCGAAGCGCAGCGGTGCTGCGCCTTCAACCTGAAGTAGCGACTTGTCTACAAACCGAATCTGACCCTGAGGTCTGGCAAGCCGTAGCCAAACTATGGTTCGCCACAGTGCTGGCACCAGCATTGTCGTCAATGCAGGCCTCAACGGATCCTACGTTGGCACCTTTTCAAACGCCGGGTCGCCGCACGTTTCGAACGAGATCGTCGCCGTTGACCTTGATGCAAACGAGGTCAAGGAAATCCTTGCAAGTTCTTCGGCGGGCGCTGCCGGTAACGACTACGAATCGTTCTTTCTTGACGGCTGTGACCTTTCCCCAATCGGTGGAGCCTCACCTTCACTCATACAACGAGCGTCGGTCATGTTCGCCGATAGTTTCGAATGCAACTTCGGAGCTCATGGCAAGGTACAACTCGACACCACAAAGTCTGTCTTGAACACTGGTACCAGCAGCTACGACGAGACAACTGAGACGTTCAACTTCGACGGAACCAACTGGGTGTCGCCGGTCTCAAACAATTCGACCACAACCAACCCAACCCAACTTCCTGGCGCCTCAACCTGCGGCTAGGACTACAACTGAGGTGGCGATGATACGTTCGTGTCGCTCGAGGCCTAGTCAAACTGATGCTGTTCGGGCCGAACCACTACGTCGATCGACCCTGGAGCTGCTGAGCAGTCGTGTTTGTGTAGGTATTGACCAACTCATCAAGTGGAACCGTTTGGCCGTTGTTGAGCCTCTGTTGGACTGGGCCGACGAAACGATACCCGATCTGGCTGAAGGCATTTGCAATAGCGGCGTCGATAAACATCGAGTTACCGCTGAGCGTCGGCGACATAATTCCAGCCCCCGTGTGCCCGACGCTAAAGGTATGAAACACCTCGTGAACGAAGACGGCACACACTCCGTATTGGTTTTCTAGGTCATCATCCAATGACATCGACAAACCTTGCTGAACGGCCATATCGTAGAATCGGGCAGGAGGCGTCGTCGCAACCCCAGCAGCAGCCCCTCCAAGTTCACGCACATCAATACCTATGGTATGAACGGGTGATCCTGCATTGTCGTCCCGAATGAGGATCGACTCGAGCATCCCCTCACAAGCGTTGATCCCCGGAAGAAAGTTCTGAAGATTGCCTTGGTTGCCGACGAGCTCAAGTCGCATATTACTGAACCCTGCGCTTGGA
>CAZKEM010000021.1:0-18454 GCA_964551835.1 uncultured Acidimicrobiaceae bacterium
GACAAACAGCGTAGACGTAGTCGTAGTGGCGACGCAATAATTCGTCGACCGAGCCACGATCGCCTTTCTGGCTTCGTGCGACAAGCGCTAGATCCGAATTGTTGATAGAGTTTACGCTAGCTTCGTTGGGCTGATTTGTCGCCCCAAAACATCTACTTGACAAAGAAGACGGCTACGGAGAAATGATCACTTCGTTTAGCCGAAATGCGTTTCGACCGTTAGTTGAGCCATGGTCGGTGATCCATAACAACACATTGGTGCCATTTGGAACGTCCTCGAGGGTGGCCTTGGCAGAACCGGTTTCACCATTAAGCGTCACAACGGCTGGACCCCAGTCCTCAGCGTCTTCGCCGAACGAGTCGCCCACAAAGATTTCCATAGACCATTCCGACGTTTCGGAATCTATTTCGATGGAACCGATTTCAGAGCTGTCAACCTCCAGAACGAGCCCAACGCCCTCTTTTAGACCGCCGCCGAAGTCCGGGCGTTTGTATTCTTCTGTTTCCCAGAAACTCGTCCGTTCGCCGTCGATGGCGTTTTCTTTTAGGTTGGGCTTTTCTTTTCCGTCGCCAAACGGATCGAAGTCGGTCACCGTTTGGATCTCAATTGGAGCGGAAACCGTCTCGCCATCGGGTGAATCTCCGCCCCTGGTCAGCATTGCGATTCCAACTACGATTCCGGTAATGACAGCTAGACCCGCTATAGCGGGTGCAGACCATGACCGAACGGGTCCGTCGCGTCCTGTAGAGGTCTTGATCGACGCATCGTTGCCGGACTGTTCTCGGGCCCGTCTTCGTTGCCTATCGGTAGATCGACGGACAGTCCCCGATGTGGGGTATTTCTGCGAGGGCTTTCTGTTCGATTGTTTGGATGAAGACGTAGACGAGCGATACGGGTTGGCGGGCGACTTGTTGCCTTTACGTCGCCGGGAACCCTTTTGATCCGTCGTCGTTCGTGGGGCTTTGCGGTTTGGTTTCGAACCCGATCTTGTGGATAACGGTGCCTGAGTCGTAGTAAATGGACTGAATTCAGCAGTCTCCTCACCGCCACGGATGTCGAGTTCGTCATCCTCATCGGCGACCAGGCGTTGTAGCGCAGCTGAAAACTCAGTGGCTCGCCTAAATCGGTCGTCGGCTTCACGCGCCAACGAACGGTCCAGAAGTCGTTCGAGAGAGCTGGGAACCTCCGAATTGATCGACCGCGCTTTTGGCGGATCTCGGTGAAGACGCTTGAGGGCTGTAGCGGCGTCGGTGTCAGCGAGAAAAGGGACAGTTCCGGTGGCGGCTTCGTACAAGACAATGCCGAGCGAGTAAAGGTCGGAGCGGGGGTCGATCCGTTCGCCTAGAACTTGTTCTGGTGCCAAATATTTGGCGGTTCCGAGGAGTGTCCCCGTGGCGGTTAGATCAATGTCGTCGCCAGCTTTTGCGATACCGAAGTCGGTTACCATCACTCGGTCCGGTCCCAGGATAATATTGGCCGGCTTAATGTCGCGATGCACGATCCCGTATCGGTGCGCTTCGGCCAGTGCCTCGCAGATATGTATGCCGATTCGAGCGATTTCGTCTGGCGGGAGAGTCGGCTGTTCGTTGAGAAGCGTGCGAAGCGTCTTGCCTTCGATCAGCTCCATCACAATGGCTTCGAGCTTGTTGGTGCTTATGGTGTCGTAGATGGCGACGATCGATTCGTGTGACAGTCGAGCAGCTGCTACCGCTTCTCGACGGAACCGGGTTACGAAACCCTTGTCATCTTGAGCAAGGTGGGCGTGGAGGATTTTGATGGCGACGTTACGATCCAGAATTTCGTCATAGCCTCGCCATACCTGGGCCATTCCACCGGCAGCTATTGGCTTGCTGAGCTTGTATCGACCAGCCAGAATCAACCCTTGGCGGGGGACTAGCGGCGCGCTCGTCGGAATCGATGGTTCGGTCACGTTAGCTTGCCGCCCGAATGATCATTAGCGGTGACCCGACGTTTGTTTTCGATTGGGCCGTCGTTAGGCGAGTTGACGGTAGTGGTAGCGGTAGAAACGGTTTCGTCATTCGCTTTCGCGCCGTCGATATCGCCACCTTGAGTGTCATGGGTTCTCTTCCGACGCCTTTTCGCATGGACGTACCACCAGAAAGCTAGTAGAACTGCCCCGAGTAGACAAAGTAGCAGGCCCAGCCCGGGTATGGCGGTTGATCTTACTTCAAATCTAGTGCTTGCTAATCGATTTTTGCCGTCGGGCGTGAACAACGAGATTTGGACCGGTGAAACGCCGAGCGACCTTACCTCGACGTCGACGTCGATAAACGATCGACCAGGCGGGATCGTAAGAACTTGGCGGTCCTGTTTTATGTCGACCTTGTCACTTTCGACGGTGAGGAGTACCTGGCGTGAGCCGTCTGAGTTGTTTTCGATTGTCAAGGGTACGGGAACTGTCTCGGCGGCAACGATTACAGCCTGACCGGAGGGTAAATTGAGTGTTTGTATTTCGTCTCTGAGGTCTTGGCTAAGCTGTTCGAATTGTTGGCCACGGTCTGGTGCGGTTTGACTCGGCTCGAAGACCGCTATCAGGTTGTTCCGGAATATCGCCGGAGTTCGTTCGCCGTCGACATAGGTCGTCTCGTAGGTATCGATTTGGGAGACGATCGATTCGATGGTCGCTTGATGTTCAGTGACGTCAATTGGCGGTGCTGCCACAGGCTCTAAGACCTTAACGTCGCTGGCCGTTGAACCGACCGGTTCAATCGTAAACGCCGTGTTGTTGCCGGAGGCTATCACCTGTAGCTGTTCGGGTCCGAAGTCACCTGCGACCTGGGGATTGAGATATATGAAGGTGGATTCACCGCCAGACAAACGTTGATCTATCGTTATCGAAGAAGCTAACTGGTGGACCCATAACGGTGTATCTGCGCCGTTTGTAGGAGGTTGATAAGTTGGCACGACCGTTATTGCCGGGGTGGAGGACAAAAATACGCCGAGGTCTGAAGTAGCGTCTTCGGATGCTGCCTGACTCGGCCCGACGTCGAGGGCGGTTGAAACGTTACTGGCTTCTAACGCTGCTAAGCCAGGTGTAGTCAGTGGAGATGAAACGACAGAGATTTCGGTGCTAACCGACAGACCTAGTAGTTGCGCGTCCGAGCGAAGCCGTTGTAACCGTTCATGGTGTAGCTTGGCCTGACCGATGGACGCGAGAGTGGAAATATCGGCACCGGCTCCGGGAGAAGGAACGAGCTGGAGTTGTTTGGTCCCGCTGATAAAGGCTTCGGCTTCGGGTCCGCCCGCTTGAAGCCGTTCGATGGTCGATTGGTCGACCACAACGGCCACGGGAAGTTCTCCGGCACTGATGACCAAATCACGTACCTCGCTAAGAGTAAACCCGGTTTGCGTCGCGTCGATACCGATTGAGACAGCGGGAAGCTCGGACGGAGGCGCTGGCTGAGTTTCTCCGGCTCCTTCAGGCTCGGGCTCGTCGATCGGTAGTCGTATCAAGTTGGTTCGCACCGACTGGAGGATCTCCTCGCCAACACGGAACTCGACGACGACGGGGTAGACGCCGGGGTCGGGGAGAAGGAGCCGGTCAGCGTCGCCGTCAGAAGAGTTGCGTATCGGAATGGTAAGTTCGATTTCGTTCGAATCGTTGACGAGAGCAGACACCGACTGAATTGGGAGTCGGTTAAACAGGTCTTCTGGCTCTGGCGCCAACGGCGAAGCTTTTTCTAGCGCCGTAAAAAATGTAATGTCGACCATGGCTGAGTTGGCTATCGGGTCGTCTCCGGGTCCCGAAAAAGAAAGAGTGTAGTCGCCATTGGCTGGGACGAAACCGGTTTGGGAGAGGAACTGGAAGGGAGTGTCGTTTGTATCGGGGGAAGGTTCGGGTTCTTCTGCCGAACCGGTCTGGTCGAACCCCAAGGTGATGACGACGGCAACAGAGAGAATCGGGAACAGCTTTCTGAGACAGCTTCGAAGGCCGCTGGATAGTCTCATTTGGGGCGCTCCCAACTCAACACAACCAGCCCTTGTGGTTCTTCTTTGAAACCAAGGTGTTTGTATAACTCGAACGCCCTTACGTTGGACTCTTGGGTGTTAACAAAAACCTGGCCGGCTCGCCGTTGCTGAAGCCATCGTAGAGCGTCGTAAATTAAGCTAGTTCCGACACCGTGACCTTGCTCGGCCGGTTTGACAGCAAGACGTTGAAGGTAGCCCCGATTTGTCGCGTGGCCGGTCACCGCATAGCCCACGACCCGGTCATCTCGGACAGCCACCCGATAGCGAGTGTTTGGCGTTGCCCTCAGTGCTTCTTGTAACGCAGGTCGATTAAATGACCAGAAGGAATCGAACGCTTCGTTGTCGAGGGTCAAAACATCTTTCTCGTGCCAGCGTCGGGCAGGTCGAACCAGAATCGAGGCTGGCCGTTCGTCTAGCTGATAAACCTCACCTGGGTCGATCGAACGCGACAACAGGTGTAAGCGCTCGCGTAGCGTGAACCCGACTTCCAAGAACGGTTGAGCGTCGCGATGAGCAATAGCGGGAGTCATGCATCGGCCGACGTCTTGTTTGGCCAACTCTTCTAGGCTCTCCTGAATTGATTTCGCTCGCAATGGGCTGAAGGTCGGAGCAGGTGTCAATAAAACAGTGTTGTTATCTTCATGCCAAGGGGTGACCCGAAGACGGCGGCTTAGTCGGCGCGTTAAGGTGGGGCTTTGGTTGCCTTTGTTCTGCCGTGACAATAAGTGGTTCAACAAATAACCAGACTACCCTGCTTCATGTCGGCGTAGCAGTAAGGCTGGCCAAGAATTGGACTAGCTACAATTGCGATCCCAAGCATAAGGTCTGAAACGATGGATTTCTCCAGGGCGTTACAACCAGCCTTACAACTACTTAAGCCAATAGCAGACGAGTTCACCGAAGCTGGATACCGGCTGTATTTGGTTGGTGGAATCGTCCGTGATCTGGCTTTTGGTCTGCCCGGAGACATGGCTGACCTCGACTTAACCACCGACGCTCGGCCTGCGTTTATTTCCGATGTGCTCAAATCTCACGCGTCGGTGTTGTGGACTCAGGGCGAACGTTTCGGGACCATTGGCGCACAGGTTGGGGGGAAAGCAGTCGAGATTACCACCCACCGCAGCGAAACGTACGTTGTTGACACTCGAAAGCCTGAAGTGAACTTTGGGGACTCCTTGGATGTAGATCTGTCTCGGCGGGATTTCACGATCAATGCTATGGCTATTTCCATTCCAGACGCGGAGTTCTTCGACCCGTTCGGAGGGCTATCACATCTCAAACAGCGGGTACTGGCCACTCCGATAGATCCGACGGTTTCGTTCTCTGACGACCCGTTACGCATGCTCCGAGCGGCGCGGTTTTTAGCGCGGTTCGATTTGGCTCCTGACCCGGGTTTAGGTCTGGCTGCCGCTGATTTAGCTAGCCGTCTCGATGTTGTGTCGAGAGAGCGAATAAGCGCCGAACTGGACCGTCTATTCGAAATCCCCGAACCGCGATCGGGATTCACCTTTTTGCTAGACGCCGGGTTGTTGCAGTGGGCGATTCCACAGATGGGCACCTGTTCGGAAAACGACCTTATTGTAGCTACTTCGTTGGCATCGTCGCCGGGGAACCTAGATGTCCGCCGGGCGGGTTTACTTTACAGACTTTCAAAAGATCGGATTCGACAAGCATTAGCCCAGCTGCGCTATTCGGTCGATGTGCAGCGTCGATCAAAGCGTCTCCTCGAGGAGCTTGACTTGGTGTTAACGCCCGCGGCCTCAGTCCAGGCCGTTCGACAACTAGTGGTTAATCTGGACCTATCGTTGTCGAGTGGTCGGCCCTGTCAGCAAGTCGTTGACCTTCGACAACTAGCTGAGAACATCTCGACGCTGATTCCTTCGGTCGAATACGACGGCTCGTTCTTTGAGGTGCTCGACGGGGCTCTTGCTGAGGGTGAAGTTCTACGTTACCGCTCTGCATTGTCGGGTCATGAAATCATGGAGCTGCTCGATGCTGCCGCGGGTCCGATAGTCGGCCAAGCTAAGTCCAAGCTTCGAGATCACTGGATACAGACCGGTTCCCACTCAGCCGATGACGCGAGAGACCTATTGAGTTCGTGGGATCGAGGACAGTCGTCGAACTAGAGCAACTTGGGTGGCAGTGTGGGTTCACACAAATTACAACAGTCGTTCTTGGGAACGGTTCCGGCGGGCCGGGTACCTTTCGGTGTAACTCGACCACCCTTCTTAGCTCGCTTGGATTTGTTGGATTTCCTGGCCATACCATCATCCTACAAACGTTGCCCGGGCACCTTCTTTACGTGACACTAATTTGGGTGGCCAACAGGCAAAATCTTGACGACCGATCACACGAGGAGCGAGCGATGTCCATAACCCACCTGTTAGGCGCTGACGATCTGGTCGCGTAACGGGGTTAGGGCCGCACCTATTTCGGCAATGACGTCGCTGGCGACATCGAGTTCGGTCAAGGTGTCAACGAGGTGCAGAACGACTGCGTCGAAGTGTTCGTTGGTTACGCCTAGCCGAGCATGGGCAGGACCCATGTCGGCCCCCGAATACTTCCCGGGACCGCCCATCGCAGAGGTGAGGAACGCTCGCTGGTGCGACTTGAGTTTCGAAATTTCTGCCGATTCGAAATAGTGTTCGAGTCTGGAGTCGCCCAGCACCTTGTGGTAAAAGAGGTCGACTGCGACCTCAACCGCTTCTTTTCCGCCGATTCTCTCGAATAGTGTCGATCCGCTCATCGCTCGTTCCTTTGTGAAATGACCTTCATTGGCCGCTGATGGGAACCATATAAATTGTGGTTTTCGACCGTGTCACTACACCGTGAAAGAAGGCTCCCAAACGCTTGGTACCGCTGTTTGGTTTGTGGTTTATCGCAGATTAACGTCAGCGACGTTCGTTGTTGGTTTGCGGATAATGGCGAGCGACTATTGCGTTTTGGTAAATTCCGTTACAATGACTGGATGGTACGGACGGTCAGACCCTCTGCCCCAAGCGTGGGAGTGGTGAGCTATCGTTTGACGCGCCACCGAACGGTCGAGGCATACAATGATGGCCGTCACCTGGTTGAAGATGTTTGCGACGCAACGGCTGAACTCCAACGAGTTGCCAAGCACTGTTCTCGACCGTCGAGTGAACTATGTCCCATTTGTTGCGAATCAACCTTGGTTATCGTGACGTTTGCTTTCGGGGTAGGCTTGCCTCCGTCAGGTCGAGTGGTTACGTCGGAAGACGACCTGGTCAAACTGAAAGAACGCGGGCTTCCGGCGACGTGTTACAGCATTGAAGTCTGTCAACAATGCTGGTGGAACCATTTGCAGGAATCGTTTGCGGTCTCATTTGAGACTGCTCAGTAACAAGTAGCTTGTAAGACACCAGTAAGGCTGAGGTAATGTCATTTTTTCTTCGCACATTTGGACCGGTTTCAGGTCCGTCGCCGAAACGGAATCGTCGTCGCAATCCTTTCTGGCGTTTCCGCCGACTCGTGTTCGCCATCGGACTTGCTGGTTTGATGCTTCTTGGGTTCGGAATCTACGCTGTCAACCAGACAGACACACGAGACGCGTTAGGACAGCTTGAAGAGGCGCTTGACGAAATTTCGCTGATCTGCACGAGCGAAGTCTTGGAGCCGGGTTCGTGCACAGTCGAGACCTCAGCAGCTCAACTAGCGGCCGACGAAAACCGTGAAGTGGTTACCTTTGAAGAGATTCCTGCGATTGTCATCCTGACGACCTTGGCCGCCGAAGACCGTAATTTCGGAATCGTTTGTGAGGCCGGAACTTGTGAGGATGGAGGAGGCGGGCACAGCGGAGTCGATCCGAAGGGTCTCACCCGTGCGGTGTATCAAACCGCCACCGGCGGAAATGTTCAGGGTGGTTCGACCATCACCCAGCAACTTGTCAAGCAGACTACCGGGAACACCGAAGCCACGGTCGGGCGTAAAGCTGAAGAAGCGGCGCTCTCGATTCAGCTCGAAAAGCAATTAAATAAAGAACAGATTATGACGCACTATCTAAACCTCATTTTCTATGGACGAAATGGCTATGGTGCCCAAGCTGCGTCGCGTGTCTTTTTCGACAAAGAAATGAACGAGCTAACTATCAGCGAGGCCGCGCTGCTGGCTACCCAAATTCGTTCACCTAGCGGAAACCCCTTAGATAACCCAGAGCTGACTCAGATTAGGGTAAACGCGGTGCTCGATGGCCTTGAAGAAGAAGGTTGGGTTAGTCCGGGGGAATTGGCTGCGGCCCGAGCAGAAGACGTTGTTGCCAGCCTGCAACAGTACCAAGAGCCCGAAAACCTTGGTGAGGTGAAGGGTCTTGAAGCAGGGTCAGAGCATTTCATCGAAGCGGTTCGCCAAGAGCTTGAAGTAATTTACGAGGGTGAGGCGACCCAGGGCGGCTACCGGGTCTACACCACGCTGGATCAACAGAAACAACAGATGGCTTTCAACGCCCTGTACGGCAACGAAACGGTTCTCGACCCGGCGTTTAACGAAAACAACACCGAGTTCCGCGGTTCCGTCGTCACCATAGACGATCAGGGCCGGGTCGTGGCCATGGTCGGAGGTAAGAGTTTTGGCGAGACCGGAAAGTTCAACACGGCTACCAACGGTCGTAACGGTAACGGGCCAGGACGTCAACCGGGTTCTACCTACAAGCCGTTTGCCCTGGCTGCCCTGATCGAACAAGGCGACTCCGGTAAGTCGCTATTTGAAATCGAACTCTCCGGCCCACTGATCTTCCCTGGAGCTGACAATGGGGAAGACTGGGAAGTAACTGGAGCCCGCTCTGGTAAGAAGCCTTATCTGGACGGTGTCGAAGGTCTTCAGAGGTCATCGAACCATGTCTACGCTCAGATGGCCTTAGATGTGACCCCCGAGGCGGTAGTAGAGCTATCACAGGAGATGGGAATTACCAAAGAGATGGATCCTGTAGTTTCGATCGCCCTTGGTACCAAAGAAGTGGCACCGCTTGACATGGCTTCGGCGTATTCAACGTTTGAGCGAGAAGGCGAGGCGCTTAAACCGGTTCTAATCGAGCGCATCGAAAATGCAGATGGTGACATTCTGTGTTGGTATCCGGACGTACAAGACGAGCGGTCAAAGGTCGATTGTAAAGACCGTCCGAATCGTGAGTACGAGCCTGAACAGGCGCCTGACCGTGCTGGCGACCAAGTGATCAAGCCGGAGACAGCTCGCAACGTCAACCATGCGATGGAACGTGTTGTGACCCAGGGGACCGGAACCGCAGCCCAGGTCGACGGACGCCCCGTCGCCGGCAAGACCGGCACTACCCAAGATAACTGGGATGCTTGGTTCGTCGGCTTTTCCTGTGATGCGACGACTACTGTTTGGCTCGGTAATGACGACAACTCTAACCTGGTTGATCAACGTAAACGAGACATTGGTGGCGGCGGGCTTCCGTCCGAAATCTGGTCAAACTATATGACCGAATACCTGGCCGACGCTCCCGAATGCGGCGATGAGAATTGGCCGACGGACGATAATTTTGAGGGTGATATTTTGCGGGAGGAACTCAAGTTCAGGGCCGCTCGTATACCTTGCTACCCATCGGGCATTCCCGAGCTTGAGGATCCAAACCGGGGCGGCTTCAAGGGTGATGAGTGGATTGGGTGTATCGCTTACGACGCGAGCGACCCCAACGATCCGAACAATCCGAACAATCCGAATAGTAGGTTCTATTTCTACAATCCGGACGGCGTCTTCAATCCGAACAACCCGAACAGTCCGTTCAATCCAAACAACCCGAACAGTCCGGACAACAACGGGAACAACAACGGCAACGGGAACAACAACGGCAACAACAACAACAACGACAACGGCAACAACAACGACAACGGCAACAACAACGGCAACGGGAACAACAACGAGGATGAAGAAAACAATAACTCGATTCCCTCAACGAGCATCCCGGGTGTCAACCCCAACTAAACGTTCGTCCCTGTCACATATGGTCGTTACTATGTGACGATCATGAGTGATCATCTGCCGGATTGTCTAAACAGTCCGCTAACATTACGGGCTGTAGATAAGTTCTTTGGTGCAACATTGCCTAGAGACCTTACCCTGCTCTCGAACGCCGAGAGCCCCAGAGATGGGTCCACAGGGAGGACATCCTAAATGCGAGCTTACGAGCTCATGGTTATTTTTAAGGCTGAGACTGAAGAGTCAGATATTCAGACCAGCATAAACAAGCTTGAGGGCATAGCTAAAGAAGCTGGTGGCTCGCTCGAGAAACTCGACAAGTGGGGCGTAAAGTCCTTTGCGTATGAGATGAAAAAGGCTAATGAAGGCTTTTATGTTGTTCTCGAATTCTTGGCCCCAAATGCCCTGGCTGAAATTGATCGCACGCTGCGAATTGCGGACAATGTAATCCGCCATAAATTCCTTCGTTTACCTCTCGATGAAGCCCATCGTCGAGGTTTGGCGAACGCCACAGCATAGGAGAACCCTAATATGGCCATGGACAACTCTGTAACTGTTACCGGAAACGCAACTCGAGAACCCGAACTACGGTTCACGCCTTCGGGCCAAGCCGTAGCTAATTTCGGACTGGCGGTGAATCGTCGTTGGCAAAACCGCCAAACTCAGGAATGGGAAGAAAAGGTCTCGTTCTTTGACATCACCTGCTGGGCTCAGTTGGCTGAGAACGCCGCAGAATCTGTAGCCAAGGGAACTCGAGTAACTGTGACCGGTCGGCTTGACCAGCGAAGCTGGGAAAACCAGGAAGGCGAGAAACGATCCAAAGTCGAGATCGTCGCCGATGATGTTGCTGTAAGCCTCAAATGGGCGACAGCGGAAGTACTTAAGAACGAGCGGTCAGCCCCTGGCGGACCAAACCAAGGTGGTGGAGGCTATCAGAAACCAGCCGCTGCCGCCCCTGCATACAACGCGGACGAGGAGCCCTTCTAATGCCTAGAGGTCGAAATAAAGGTTTGAAACTAAAGTCGAACGACAGTGGTCGTAAGACAAAGAAAAAAATTAGCCCGTTGTCTTCGGACAAGATCGAATACGTCGACTATAAAGACGTCGATCTTCTGGGCAAGTTCATGTCGGACCGGGCGAAAATTCGTACCCGTCGTGTAACCGGCAATGACACTCAGCAACAGCGAGTCATCGCTCGTGCTATCAAGAATGCTCGAGAAATGGGACTACTCCCATATGCCAGCCGAGTAACCACTCGAGGACGTGGCGGAAACCGAAACCGTGACGACCGTCGTGGAGGCAACGACTCCCGTTCGGAGTCTCGTGGACCTCGGAACCAAACAGACGAGTCCACAACCGAAAATCTGGAAACACCAACTGAAGAAACACCCACGGTCGAGGCAGGTCCAGAAACTGTGGAAACAACCGAGGCGGCCGAAGCGTAATGAAGGTTGTACTGCACGAACGAATTGATGGCCTTGGTAGTCGCGGTGACATCGTTGATGTGTCCGATGGTTATGCCCGCAACTCTTTGATACCCAAGGGGCTTGCGCAGCAGGCCACCGAAGGTGTCACAGCTCAAGCCGAAGCTATGAAAAGAGCCTGGCAGCTTCGAAACGCTAAAGATCGTGAGTCTGCTGAAGAGCTAGCGAAGACCCTTGTTCCCCAAACGATTGGCATCGCTGCTCGAGCCAGCGGCGAAGGCAAGTTGTTCGGTTCGGTTTCCGCCTCCGATATCGCTGATGCGGTCAAAGAGCAGACAGGTATCGAACTCGATCGTAAAATGATCGAACTCGACGAAACCATCCGCTCGGTAGGCACGCTCTCAGTGATGGTTAAGCCACACTCTGAAGTGGCGTTTCCGCTTTCGGTTGACGTGACTGCCAGTTAGTTTCCCCAAACCAACGACGTTCCTGTGGATAGGTGTACCTAGTCGGCGCTCGCATTGACTGTTAGTACACACATAGTCAACAGATCTACTAAGTTATGCACAGCTAATTCACATAGTTGTTGGTATAGCTATTCACAGGCAACTTGGAGGACAATAAACAGATGAGTGAAGGGCTTCCGCTAACCCGTGTGCCGCCGCACAACCTGCGAGCTGAAGAATCAGTCCTCGGAGCGATGCTTCTCAGCCGCGAAGCAATCGCCGAAGTAGTCGAATCGGCCAAGGCCGAAGACTTTTACAAGCCAGCCCATGGTCACATATACGAAGCGATTGCCGGGCTTTATGCGACTGGTCAGCCCGTAGATGCAGTGACGGTTTCCGAAGAACTTGAACGAAGCAACCTGCTCGACGATATTGGTGGCCCAGCGGTTCTTTTAGACTTTCAGGCCTCGACACCTGCAATCGGTAACGCCGCTCACTACGCCAAGATAATTGAAGAACGAGCGCTACTACGACGGCTTGTGCTGGTTAGCAACGATATTGCCGAAATGGCATACAGCGTTCCCGAAGACGTGATCAAGGCAGTTGACGATGCCGAAGCACGCATGTTTGAAGTAGCGCAACGTCGGGTTACTAACACAACAGCGCCAATTAAAGAACTACTTACTGCAACCTTGGACCGCTTAGAATCCCTTTACGACCGAGGCGATTCAATAACTGGAGTAAGCACCGGATTTATAGACTTAGACGACAACCTCGCTGGTCTCCAACCCGGAGCGCTATATGTTCTAGGCGCAAGGCCAGCCATGGGTAAGACCGCCTTTGCTCTCGGGATGGCAGCTAATGCAGCCTTAACCGACAACCGGCCGGTACTTGTCTTCTCGTTGGAAATGAGCCAAGTCGAACTCACCCAACGCATCCTGTGCTCACAAGCGTTAGTTGATGCAAGCCGAATGAAAACAGGGCGCCTACAGGACACCGATTGGGCCAAGATATCGCAGGCGGTCGGCAAACTAGGTGAAGCGCCCATCTATATCGACGACAACCCGCACACCTCGGTGATGGATATTCGGGCCAAGGCTCGACGACTAAAGAGTAGGGTCGGCGACCTAGGTCTGGTGGTGGTTGACTACATTCAGCTGATGACAGGCCGCAGTAACGCTGAAAGCCGACAGGTTGAGGTGTCTGAGATAAGTCGAAATTTGAAGATTTTGGCCCGTGAACTCGACGCTCCAGTCGTCGCTCTGGCTCAGCTCAACCGTTCGCTCGAACAGCGAGTCGACAAACGGCCAATGCTGTCAGACCTACGCGAATCAGGCTCGTTGGAACAAGACGCAGACGTAGTTCTTTTTCTTTACAGGGATGAAATTTACGACGAACAATCGCCCCACAAAGGCGTTGCCGAAGTCATCATTGGTAAACATCGAAACGGACCAACGGGAAAGGTGAAACTTGCCTTTCGCGGACAGTTCACCAGATTTGAGAATATGGCCCGAATGGCGCCCGAAGCAGGCCAATCAACAAGTTCGACTCCGCCCGGAACAAGCCCTGCAGCCAACGGTATGCCGCCGTCGAATATGGGTGGTTTCTAAGGTCAACGACCTCAAACCCAAATTGTGGACGCTGATTCTTACCGGAATTCCCTTGGACGGCTCACCCAGAAGGTTGAACAAAAATGGCCGGAGGAGAATCATTGACCGATGTGCCATCGGCTTGTGGGTTTACCTGAACTTCGCCAGTCGATATTTCCGGTGTTGGAGGTTCCGGCGCAGGATTGCTACGAGGACGACTCATTCCGAGCAGGGTCAGACCGATGGCCGATACGAGTAGCAGCCTAAAAAACAACGTACTGAACCTAGTTGGGCCGGGTGACGCTGGATGAACAATAGGATCTGGAAGTTCGCTCAGGCTGCTGGATATGACCGATGCCGACCGTCGGACCTGTCGGGCTCGAGTCGGCGAGTCCATAGGTTGAGCAACGACCGTACCGGCTTGCCGTCGCCTAGGCTCGTCAAAGAAGTTTGCCGCTTCTTGAGGGTTCGTCTTGGTTGCCAAAGTATAGATCTCCCGCCCGCTAAGAGTCATCATCGACGCTCTCACCCCGGATCTTTAACAGGACTCGCTAGGCAGAGCTACCTGAGTCAACGTTTAAGATAGTAACGAAACAAAGGCCCAAAGAGCTGCGACGGTTCCCATGCCCATAAAGACAATAGACCGCAGCAGGGGCGGTTTTTCTAGATCGCCCTCTTGAGTCTCGCTTCGGGGTTTCAAAATGGCAGCTGCCGGCCCGACTATCATGGCGCCACCTATGGCCAAAACGAGGTACGGGAGAAGGTTTTCGCCTAAGAAAACTTGGAGGATCATATGTTTACCCAGTTTAGCGAGTCAGAAGAATTGCTACCCGATATTTAAGTATCCAACCAAGCTTGACGACTGTAGTTAATAACCGATGATTAGTCACCCAACATCGGCACTCGGTAGGTTCGGGGGTCGGTTTCCTCCACGCAACGCGAGAGTTCTTATGGACTGAGCGTTCCGACCCTCGAACTACCAACAAAACGGACTGGCAACACTATCCGTGATGGTGTTCGTGGCCGTGATCGCCCGCCGCATGTGATGCCGCCAAATGTGAATGTCCAACGCCAACCGCTTGACCGGCTTTTTCCTCGTAACCGGGAAACGGTGCCCGGTACGTACAGGTATCGCAGTTAATCGTTGGTTTGTCAGCCAGTGCGTCGTTGTAACGTCTGATGATCAACTTCGCCAGTCGCTCGTCAGGTCCGAAGTAGCCGGCATCCACTACCTCTACGCCGGTTTCGTCAACGAACTGGGAGATCTCGTCGCGCGCCCGTTCGATGAGCTTGCCGCTACATAGGAACCAGAAAAAAACTGCAATCTTAGGTTGTCCCAATTTTTGGACCGTGCGAAGTGCTTCCGGCACCAACGGCCATGTCATACCAGTGAAGCCGTTGAATAGAAAGTCCGTGTCGGTCCATTCCGCTAGAAGGCGTGAGGCTTTAACCGCATCGCCATTGGCATCGGGTTCCGACGTGCCACGAGCGATCACTAACAGCGGTAACCCTTCGGCATCGACGTCGGCAATATTGGAAGCGCCGATTTCGATCAGCTCGGGGCTGACCCCCAACGGCGATCCGAAGGTCAGTTCAACATGCGGATGACGGTTGCGGCCATTGAGGACGATCGCAGGGACGTCACTCTTGGAATGGCTAGCGGCTAGTAACATCAATGGGAGAATCACGATACGTTGGCATCCGGTAGCCACCATGTGGTCCAAAACGATCCCGGCAGGCGGGTCCGTCATTTCCAAGAACCCAACCTCAACCAAAATGTCGGGCATAGCCGCCTGGGTATGGTCCCGGATCTGATACATCTGATCGGCGCTAATCAAACACCGAGAGCCGTGACCAACGAGTAACAAGCCATCGATAGGGTTTTCTGGTCCAAGAGTTTGAACGCGGCTTAGTGGGTCGGACTTCTTCGAAGGCTTGATCGACAGCCCATTCCATCGTTCAACGATCATACCGACTTCTTCTTGGTCTCGGCAGCCGACGACGTAACGGCTGACGCAATTGACTTCGACGTAACGGCTTCTAACTGAACGTACGAAGCGTTTATCGTGGTGGCTAACTTTTCGGCTAGACGCAACCGCGGCAGCGAAGTTTCACAGTCTAAGACAACAAACGGTATATCAGAGTCCCGGGCTGTTTCGGCAGCGGCTTCAGCTCGTTCCATAGCGTCTGGTTCGCCTGTCGCCCGGCCATCGGTCAACAAGATGATCGACCGGTCCCGGTCGGCGTACCGACGATCTTGAGCTATTGAGAGAGCTTTTTCTATTCCAGCGCCGAGTGGTGTAGTTCCACCCGTGCTCATGTTGCCCAGACGGAGATTTGCGACTTCGACGCTACTGGTCGGAGACAGAGCCAAGTCGGCGCCGTTGTCTTTGAACGTTACAAGTGCAACTTGGCTTCGGTTTTGGTAGGCGTCAGCCAACAAGGTACGAATCGCACCTGCGGCCGCTTCGGATCGGTTCTCTGCTCCCATCGAACCGCTGGTGTCAACGGCGAAAATCAACAACTTCGATCGGACGCTCTTTCGGACCGCTCGACGCAGATCGGAAGCCTTTAATTTGGTAGCAGGGTCGACCGAACGTCGTTTGGCCAAATTGCGAACCGTCGCTGCGACAGCAATCGGGTTTGTTGTCGTTGGGTCGAATGGCAGATCACCAATATTGCGACCCCGAACAAACAATGCCTCGGGATTCGTTGAAGGCTCGCGGCTGCTGCTCGGAGGAAGGGGAGGCGTATCAGAAGCCGAGTCAAGCACCGAGGGAGCTCGGGCGGGTATCCTAGGAGCTAAGCCTTCTGGGGCGGCAGGGTCAAGTGTTGTTTCGCCTGGGTCGAGCTCGTCGGTTTCTAATGGTGAGTCTTCGTCGTTGGTATCGTGTGACGTCTCGGTCTCGTCTCCATCATCGATCGGCTCCTCAGGGTCTGAGTCGCTGGCGTGGGAATGGTCTTGGCTCACGGAGCCACCCGAGTTGTCTGGTCCGTGGTTTCCCGAGCAATCTTCGACGGGTAAGAACTCTTCTTCGGACAAATCTTGATCTTCGGGCAAGTCCTGGTCGTCGGCCAAGTCGGGACCTCTCTGTTCGAGGTCGTTAACCATCTGGTTGATTTGGTCGGCTGGACGGTAGGCCGAATCGAACATCGTCTTACGGCCGCGATGGGCAAGCACGAGCGAAGCTACACGTTGAACGTCAGAAAGTACTGTGATGGCCCGTCCTTCGAAACCGGCCAAGGCGGCTGAGGTATAAGCTAGAACCAAGTCGGTTCGAAGACCTTCGACGTCGAAATGAATCGCCAACTCGCAGCAAAATTTGATGACGTCGGCGTCTAAAGAAGCGGGCGTCGCGTCAAAGAGTTGCTGTTGAAGATCGTCGATCGGCATAGCGGGCCCTGCGTCAGCGGCGGCTGAACTAAAGCGCAAGCGCCGCATTACCGCTTCTACCCGTTGGTCGATCTCGCGGCTGGCAGCGATATCGACACACAGTCCAAAGCGGTCTAACAACTGCGGGCGTAGTTCTCCCTCCTCGGGATTCATCGATCCGACCAAGACAAAATCCGCACCGTGGGTGTGCGAAATGCCTTCTCGTTCAACTCGGTTGATACCCGACACCGCGACGTCGAGAAGCGTGTCGACGATGTGGTCAGCTAGAAGGTTGACTTCATCAACGTAAAGTACGCCGCCGTTAGCGTCGCTGAACAAACCGGGCGAGAACTTGAAATCGTTACTGGTTAACGCGGCGCCAAGATCTAACGTTCCGACGACACGGTCTTCGCTTGCCCCAAGTGGCAGATTCACAAAAGGAGTAGCAGGGCCCAAAAGGTCGGCGAGACCCCGAGCCAACGTTGTTTTACCGGACCCCTTTTCGCCGCGCAACAACACACCCCCGATAGCGGGTTCGATCGTGCATAAAAGCAGCGCTAGTTTTGCGTCGTCAAGACCCACAACATCGGAGAAAGGAAATACCGCTGGCGGTTCAAGGCCCTCAACCTCAGGTGTATTGCCAGCAAATTCGGAGGCGTTGTTCGCCGGTTGTGGGTCCATCATGGGGGTGTTCATCGTTTCTCTTCCCAACCTTCCGACTCTAAAATAGCCTTCTTTAGTGTTGTACGCGCTTGTTCTGATGCATCCCACATTCCCCGCTGGTCTGCTTCTAATAGGCGTTCTGCTATCGATCGTAGCGCCCAGGGGTTAGACCGCTCGAAAAACTCTCGTGTTCGTTTGTCTCCCACATAGGCTTCGGTGACTCGTTCATACATCCAGTCTTCGACCACCTGGGCGGTGGCGTCGTAGCCAAACAAGTAGTCGACCGTTGCCGCGAGTTCGAAGGCGCCCTTGTAGCCATGTTGTTTCATCGCTTCGATCCACTTGGGGTTGATCACACGGCTGCGAACGACCCGGGCTGCCTCTTCGGCCAATGTTCGAACTTTCGGGTTGGCTGGGTCGGAACTGTCACCGAACCAGGCCTTGGGTTCTTCGCCTCTAAGTAGACGGACGGCGGCAACCATGCCGCCGTGATCCTGTAAATAGTCGTCTGAGTCGAATATGTCGTGCTCACGGTTGTCTTGGTTTTTGACGGCGACTTCGATGGCGCCAAACCTTCGTTTCATAGCTTCGGGTTGTGCTTCACCGTGATTGCCTCGCCGATAGGCAAACCCCGACCAAGCCAAATACACTTCGGCTAGGTCGGCATCGGTGCGCCAGTTCTTCGATTCGAGAACTGGAAGAATGCCGGATCCGTATCCGCCCGGAGGGGGGCCGAAGATTCGAGCGTCATCGTCGGTCGACTCGACTAACGGGTTTGAATCAACAGGTTCGTCGAGACCAGCGACCAAGGTGACTGCGTCGTCGAGCAGGTCGATGACGTGGGGAAAGGCGTCTCGAAAGAACCCGGATATTCGCAACGTCACGTCGACACGTGCGCGGACTAGTTCGTCCAGCGGAATGCCTTCGCGTCCGGTTCCTCGCTGATTTTCGTCATTCCATATGGGTCGCACGCCGAGCAAGGACAGTGCTTCGGCCGCGTCGTCGCCCGTCGTACGC
>CAZKEM010000022.1:0-15777 GCA_964551835.1 uncultured Acidimicrobiaceae bacterium
GGAGCCCAAATGGGAGCCCACCAAGATAATGACGAGCATGACATGACCCAACCGATAGTGTCGGTGTCGCTCGGGATCGACGCCACATTCTTTTTCCGTCCATCGTCGTCCGGGCCAGCGACCCCGGTCCGACTTCATGACGGCGACGTTCTAGTGTTTGGCGGGCCGCTTCGGAAGTGCTACCACGGCATACGAAAGATCCAACCGGCCACCCACCCAACCTACGGGCCAGCCCGTTGGAACCTTACCTTTCGAACGGCGACGCCAACGCCCACCGACCCAAACTAACAGGTACCGCAAATCACGTACCGCCCAGGTGTTCTTGCGTTCGCCACGCTACCGGGGCGAAACGCTACCCGCCTGAGCCACACGAGTTCGAAGATACTCGCCCGCCGATGGCTGGCTTCGAACCAAATGCTGCTGCCGTTGCTCGATCTGGTCGAATAGAACTTCAGCTTCGGCCACCGATCGCCTCTTGTATTCCAGAATAGGTAGGGGGCGTTCGGGTAAGAGATCTAAGCCGGTGAAGATGCTGTAGTAGCTGCCATTGGTCCAAAAGTTCCTGAATTCAGCTTCGAAATTACCGTAGTAGTTGCCCTCGTCTGTAGACGGCGGATTTATCGGTATTCCCGCTTGATATCGACGGATCTTTTTTTCGATGCTGGGGGGAAGGTCGATGTTCTTGACCGCCTTCCAGAATTCGGTGTCGTCGCGGGGGGAGAGAAAGAAATGCGACTGAATAAAGTCTTTGGTCTCGTCGAACATCTCGACAACCTCTTGGTTGAACTCGTTGACGATGACCGGATCGAAGTCGCGACTCGGAAAGTGTTTGGCCAAAAGATAGACGGCTGCGTATGTGAAATAGAGCCCGGTCGATTCTAGTGGTTCCAGAAAACACGACGACGCCCCTATACTCACGCAGTTGTTAACCCACGCTCGACGGTTGCGGCCAACCCGGAACCTAATGTGGTTCAGATTGACCTCGTTAGGGTCTAGGTCCCAGAGCCGACAAAATTCGTCTGTCGCATCGTCCTGGGAGGCGAATTCGCTGGAGTATACGTAGCCGCTTCCTATCCGATGTTGCATGGGAATTTTCCAAGTCCAGCCGTGTCGCATCGCTACCGCCGACGTGAACGGCTCGATCACCGGCTCGTCCGAGTCATAAGGCACCGTGGTAGCAACCGCTCGATCACAAAGCAACTGCGAACCCATGTCGATGAACGGCTCCCCGAGCGCCTTATTAATCAAGATCCCACGGAAACCAGAGCAGTCGATGTACAGGTCACCAACATGTTCCTGTCCACATTTCGTCTCAAGCCCGGTGATATAACCCCGTTCGTCTACCCGGACATCAGACACCTCGGCCTTGACATGGTTAACGCCTTGGCCGTTGACTGCGAAGTCCCGAAGATAGTCGGCGAGAAGGTGAGCATCGAGGTGCCATGCATAGTTGGTTACCCGTTCTCCGCTCGAACGACGGGGTGAACGATTGGCGTCCATCAGCGCCGGTTCGACAAAGCACGAATAATCGAACGGCTTGCCTAGCTGATCGGCGTGTTCTCGTAGCCACCAATAGTGAGATAGTGGGATGCCGTCAGGTGTCGGCAGAAGTCCAAAAGGGTGATAGAAGTGGTCAGGGTAATCGGAACCACGTAATGGCCGTGAATCAAGCGAACTTTCGCCAGTAGTGCGCCAGTTGATGAACTTCACACCGATTTTGTAGCTAGCGTTGCACGCTCTCATCCAATCGTCTTCGTCGATGCCAAGGTAGTCAAAAAATACCCGTTGAAGGTTCGGGACGGTCGCCTCACCAACGCCAAGCTTCGGAATACCGGGCGCCTCAATGAGTGTGATTTTAACACTTCCTTGGAGCGCTTTACTTAAATACGTCGCTGTCATCCAACCAGCAGAACCGCCCCCCAAAATAACAACTGACCTGATAGTGTTTCCCACCTTTTACTCCTTCGCAATTGAGTTAGGCGCAACGTTGGAGCGCTCCAACATCGAGGAGCTTAGCGAACGGCCGAAAGTCACGCAATTTGAAACGAGAAGTACTATAGGGCACCCGCGGCCTTCATCAAACGAGATCGCAGAGCGAGTTGTTTCCTGCTAGACCAACGCTGGCGCTGCGAACTCGGGCATCACATGCTCAGACTAGATCGAGGGGCCTACCTGACGTTGTCCGAGCCGCTACGGTCAAAACCGCGTCGGAACGAACCTGCCGATAAGAGCAGACTATGGTGGTCCCTGCCACAGCCACCAACCTCTCAGAATTGAGTTGAAATACCAGGCGGCGGTTGCTCCTGGACCAGGAAATCAATGTGGCTGCGTCAAAACCGAAGTAGTCACCAACTTTAGGGTAGAGGGCCTTAAAAACAGATTCCTTCGCTGAGAACAGCGCGGTAGCCGCTAACGACGGACCAACCCGGCTTCGTGACACCACGTTCCACTCTGCCGCGGTGCTAAACGTCGAGCGGAGTTCAAACCCGTCTACCATCAACGTCTCAACATCAAGGCCCAAAAAGTCCATTTTTGCTACCGAAGACACCCCCGCGAACGCCAAGGCCGAACTGTGCGAAATCGAGCCCAACGTCAGACTCGGCCATATTGGCGGGCCTGAACCACACCGACCGACCCTCCGTTCAACTGTTCCATAGCGTTGGAGGGCGGTAGTGGCAACATGGCGACCGGCGAGAAACTCGGCTTGGCGTTTCAGTACCGATCGTTCGATATCCAAGGGCAGGTCGACTCCCGTCGTGTGGTAAAGACCTTTGTGGTAGGCGCCTCGGTCAAACTCAACGCCCACCACGGTTGCCTCCGCTGGCCGCGTCGGCACTGAGAATATAGATCCAAACAAACCTTCGCCGCTTTCTACCCTCACCTCGTTGACATTGGCCGGCCATCTCCCCGTCTTAAAACTGCCTCCATTCGAGCCGCCATCGACCCGGCATTTACCCCACTCAACATGCTGGAGTGGTCGCCGTTCGATTGGATGACGGTGAAATCATGATCGACGAAACCTTGCCAGAACCGCTCCGGATAATGAGGCAGGTGGTCGTCTCTTTCTTTGGCTCGAAAGAAATGGACCGGACTCGACGTGTACCTGGCTGGTCGATACGCGGTCATTACCCTCGAGTTCGTAACGTACGACGAGAGTTCTTCGCTGAGTTGATCCGCTTCAAGGTCGGTCTGGCTTCGAACAAGTGCGGCCACACAGTTCGCGACCAGTACCTCGTCAACCAAACCAGAAACCATTTCGGATGTGACGTCCACGCCATAGTTCTTAGCCACCATATGGGCTAACACCCCGTGGGCGGGGTCCGGCCACCCGGCAGGCGCCGAATCTGGGTCGGTCGATGGCGTGTCAACGAGCAAGAGCGACGCCACCTCGACGTTCGACCGTTCTAACTGTTGTGCACATTCAAACGCGACCACGCCACCGAAGGATGCGCCAGCCAGATGATATGGTCCGCTTGGCTGGACCGCACGGATAGCTCGCACGTAGTGCTGTGCCATTCGTTCAATAGAACCAGATGAATCCGGCGGGTCGCCACTATCGCTACGAATCCCATACACGCTGAAGTCGTCATTAAAGGCCTGCGCCAACTCACGGTAGGCGAATACCTCCCCACCAATAGCATGGATAATAAAGAGTGTCTTCGCTCCTGGATGGCCTTGGTGTAGAAGCACGATGTTCGACTCTGCCGCTATGGATCGACCACTACCTCCAAGGCTATCTTCTTCAAAAGAGTCGCTTCGCAACCGATCGACGTGGGCCGCGACATCAGCGACCGTTCGACCTTCCAAAAACGCACCTACTGAAAGATCGACCCCAAACTGTGTATTTATTCTTCCGACCGCCCGGGTAGCTAGCAGAGAGTCGCCGCCAATGGCAAAAAAGTCATCATTGATAGCGACCTTAGAACCGACAAGATCCGACCAAATAGCTGCGACCACGTGTCCGGTATCGTCGACGTCAACGTCTGCTGCCGTAGCCTGTCTTTCGAGCGCAACCGCCTCTTTGGTCTTCCCGGGCGCCCGTACGGCCCGGTTCGGTGTCTCATCCAATAAATCGGTTTGGGTGCCCGGCTCCGTGGGCGACCCCTCGTCGGCTGAAACCATGAAAAACTGATGCCCGAACAGGCCCGACTCAGGGAACGCTAGAACTTCGCTGAAGCCGTTCTGCGTTAGAAGAGATTTCCAACGCTCGGTTGTGACACCTGGAGCACAGGGTGTACGCTCGCCGTCTCTGATTTCGGGCATCAGGGTGCCTTCGATCATCGCGAAACTCGACAGCGGCTCGATGAGCTCCCAAAGAAGCAACACTCCACCTGGCGCTACCATCGAACGGAGATTGGCGAGGGTCTCCGACAAGTCATCCGCCACATGCAAGCTCAATGTAGCCACGATCAAGTCGAACTCTCGCCCACTGAACCCTTGAGAGCCTGGATCTAGGTTAAAGTCGTAGCGCTCGTATTCGACGTTGTCGTATTCTTCAAATAGTTCTGACGCTTCGTTGAGAAAGTACTGAGACACATCGGAAAACACGTACGTTTCAGCGTGAGCCGAAAGTATCGGCAGGATCGTACGAGTGGTCATACCTTGGCCGCCTCCAACTTCGAGAATTTGGAGCCCTTCGCCTTCGTCGTGGTCTCGGTATTGGGCAACCACCGATCCGATCATGCCGCCAAAAAATCGTTGAACATATCGGTCGTCGTACGCGTTGTCGTCTTTGCTAGCCAGCGAATCCGGGTAGAGCAACTCGCGGGGTTCGGTGTCACCGATGAGTATGTCGACTAGCTGGCCGCCCACCTGCTCAACCACCGCCGCCAACGAAGAAACCGACGTTGGATCTCCCGTGCTCGGCCCTGGAAGAGGCCAGTCTGGTACTTCGGGAGGGCGCACGGCAACGAGGCTCCTGCCACCCTCTTGGTCCGCCCCATGATTCTGTTTCACAACCCCTTGATCGACAAACAACGTGGTCCAGTAGTTGACAAAATGCTCGTACCGGGGGTCGATGCGCCTATGACCGCCTTTGTCTGACCCAACTAGACCCAGCTCATCAAAGGCCGAATACACCAACGACACACACAAGCGATCTATGTAGTCGTGAACCAACACCTCTCGGCTAATAGTTAGTTCGTCTAAACTCATCCGCACCGACGAATACGTCGCTGCTGTCGCCTTCATCGCGGCCCAGCGTTGCGACCCAGGTTCTTCGATGATCTGTCGAGGCGGGTGAGCCGCATTGTCAATCCAGTATCGCTCCCGGTGCCACGGATAGGTGGGTAAGCTCGAATCGAGGTGGCGACGAGTCTCTTCGTACTTACCCCATGAGATCTCAGCTCCGCGACGCCAAAGAGATCCTACCGCTTCCAGAAAGACGGCGTCTCCGGACTTTTTCTCGAACGTTGAAGGCATCGACCCGACCACGGACAACCGAGGACTACAGCGTGCTGCTAGAGGGGCCACGCTGTTTCCCGGTCCGATTTCAATAGCCAACGAGCCACTGGCTGCTAGTACTTCCATACCAGCCAGAAACATGACCGTTCGGCGGATATGCCGGGCCCAGTATTGCGGATCTATCGCCTCTTCATCTCGAATCCAGGTGCCGGTAACGTTCGAGGCGAACGGGATACGCGGCCGTTGACGGTCTACCTGGGCCACGGCAGACGCGAATTCTTGTGATGCCGTGTCCATAAGCGTCGAGTGGAACGCGTGTTTGACGGGCAGTAAGCTGCAGTCGACATTGGCCCGCCCGAACTCGACAACCAGCGCAGATAACGCGTTGCTCGGCCCCGTCAAAACAACGCTCTCAGGACCGTTTATAGCGGCCAGGCCGACGTCACCTTGAAGATGGGCAGCCACCGACTCGGCCGAGGAAGAAACGACGAGCATTGAACCGGCGGGCGCTCGCTGCATTACTTCGCCCCGGGCGACAACTAACGCTAACGCATCATCGAGCGAAAATACACCTGCGATACAGGCAGCTACGAACTCGCCCAAGCTGTGTCCAATCATGGACCCAGGCGTAACCCCGTAGGCGCCCCAGAGCTGAACGAGCGCGTACTCGACCACGAACAACGCGGGCTGGGCGACTCGCGTCTCGGTCAACTCCGGTGTCGGGCCTCCATGGGGGGCACTGCCCCACAACGTTTGATGTAGGTCAACTTGGTGATTCGTCACCAGGATCTGGTTACAGGCGTCGAACGCTTCTCGGAACGCGGGCTCAGAGTTGTAGAGTTCCCAACCCATATCTCCTTGGTAGGTGCCTTGCCCGGCAAAAAGGAAAATCGGCGCCGCTGGTGACGATCCGGCGTGAGCGCTTACGCTCTCGTTGGCCGCTCCGACACGAGACCGGAGTTGCTCAACGATTTCGTCAACCGAAGAGGCGACGACGCTAGTTCGAAACTCCAAGCTGGTTCTTCTTTGCAGAACAGCGGCTGTTTGAGCCAAGGTCTCGTCGGAACGAGGTTCCCGTCCAACATAGTCAGCCAAGTCCGCGCACCGTCGACCTAGCTCTACGTCGGTGGCGGCTGAAACTACCAGGAGGTGGTCTTCACGAGAGGAAGGCGTCGACGTCCGGGAAGGAGGTTGTTGAAGAACCACGTGAGCGTTTGTACCTCCGATGCCAAAGGCGCTGACGCCGGCGTGAAGTACCTGGTCGGAAGTCCCGAGTGCTTGTAGCTCGCGGCCGAGCGAGAACGGGCTGGATTCAAGTTTTAAGGCCTCGTTCGGCGATTCGAAATGGAGACACGGCGGTACTTGTCGGTGTTTTACGACCAGGGCCGCCTTGATAAGTCCGGCGACCCCAGCTGCGGTGTCGGTATGTCCGATGTTCGGTTTCAAGGTCCCTAGAAATATGGGCGTGGCTGACTGGTTGTCCGACTGGTTTTCGGACCGATCGTCTGGGTTTCCGAACACAGATCGTAGGGCCGCTATTTCGATCTGGTCGCCGATGTCTGTGCCGGTTCCGTGAGTCTCGATATAGGAAACCGATGCCGGACTAATCTTCGCGTCTGCGTACGCTTTTTGTAGCACATCGGCTTGGCGGTCGACGCTTGGAGCGGTAAATCCGACCTTTCGCTTCCCGTCGTTGTTGATTGCAGATCCCTTGATCACTGCGTGGATCTGATCGCCGTCGAGTAACGCCTTGTCCAATAGCTTCAGCGCGACGATAGCAGCGCCACTCCCGCCGACAGTCCCGTTTGCGTTTTGATCGAAGGCCCGACACGTTCCGTCGGGTGAATGGACTAGACCTTGTTCATAGAGGTATCCGACTTCATGCGGGATCTGAAGCGAGCAGCCACCGGCCAACGCTGCGTCAAAGCTACCACTTCTCAGGCCTTGTATTGCGAGGTGGACGGCAACCAGCGACGTTGAGCACGCGGTTTGCACATTTACGCTTGGGCCGGTCAAATCTAGATGGTAGGAAACCCGAGTGGTAAGAAAGTCTCGTTCGTTGTTTAGCACCATCGAAAATCGGTCCATATTCTTGGCTGCGTTGGGGAGAATATGGTTGGTGAAGTAGCCGTTGGTACCGACGCCCCCAAACACACCGATCTCGCTAGCTGAATGGGCCAAGCCTGCGTCTTCGAGCGCCTCCCAAGAACACTCCATGAAGACTCGTTGCTGAGGGTCCATGGCCTCGGCGTCTCGTCGGGTGACACCAAAAAACTGGGCTGCGAAATGGTCGATACCATCGAGGCATCCGTGTGCTTTTACGTACCTGGGGTCGTCACGGAGCTGACGGGAAACCCCGTGCGACTGAAGCGCTTCGTCTGATAGCTGGGCAACGCTTTCGACACCACCGGCGAGGTTGGCCCAGAACTCTTCCACGTTTTCGGCTCCGGGTAGACGCAAGGCCATACCGACGATGGCTACGTCGTGATCCGAAATTTCGTTTTTGGACGGTTCAGCTATTTCTCGGCCGGGGCCGGTAGTCGGCGTTGGAATCGGTCCGCTCGGTCCGGCTCTGTCTTTGGGTCCAGCCCCGTCAGCCGGCTCATTCAATAGTGGCGCGACGACGGGTGCGAGCGCGGCCACCGACGGATTCTCGTAGATCTCAAGTAGCGGCACTTCATCGGTGAGGTGTTTGTTCAGTAGGTTCTGAAACTTTATCAACGTCAGCGAAGTGCCACCCATATCGAAGAAGTTCGTCTCGACCGTCGAGTCGCTAACAACATCGGCATCGATGTCGAGCGTTGTCGCCCACAAGTCAACTAGCAATTCTCGGGCTCGTTCGACTGATGATTCTGATGACGGAGCGGCATCGGTCGTTGCCTGACTCGGCGACGGTCGAACGGACCCCGCGAGCACTGAACGGTCCTTCAATGCGTTCACATCGATCTTTCCGTTCGCCGTCTTCGGCAACTCCGACACTTCGATTACCGTTCCGGGAACCATATGAGACGGCAACAGAGACCGCGTTTGGTTAAGCACATCTGAGACCTCAAGCGCGTGGTCGGATTTGGGCACCACATAGGCCACGAGGGTAGACGAAGACGATCGAGTCGTCACCGCTGCCTGGGCAACCTCAGGGATTCGCTCCATCGCGGAACCTACTTCGCCCAGCTCGACGCGAATCCCCCCAATCTTTACTTGCGAATCGACGCGTCCAACATACTCAATGTCACCCGAGGCGAGGCGCCGAACCCGGTCACCGGTCTTGTACATTCGCAGGGAAGGGTCCGCTTCCGACGGTGACGCAAAAGGGTCGGGAAGAAAGCTGCGTTCGGTGAGGTCGACCTTGTTGAGGTAGCCACGGGCAACTCCGACGCCCCCTATATATAGTTCCCCTTCTCGTTCGATCACCGGTCTATGGTCGTCGTCCAGCACGTACATCAACGACCCGGCAAAGGGTTGACCGATATTGGACGCCGAATCGCCCGGCTGGTACTCGTTGGCGCTGGCGGCCACCGTCGCTTCGGTCGGCCCGTAGACGTTGTGGATCTCGGCTACGCTACTGAACCGATCTAACAATTCTTGCGTTGGTCGTTCACCGGCAACCACGACCAACTCAACGGTCGGCAACCTGGTCTCATCGAGGAGCGAAAGGACCGCCGGCGTAAATCCGACCTGTTCAATGGCCTGCTCATTAATGAGTTTGGTCAGCAAGACCGGGTCCCGCCGTTGATCCTCGGTAGCTACGGTTACACAGTGACCCGAGGCGAGCCCCACGAACAGTTCGTAAACACTGCCATCAAAGACGATTGAACAGGCTTGCAACGATTTGGAGAATCGTTTAGTGCGTAGTCGCTTAATGTGAGCCTCGACCATTTGTACCACTGATCCGTGTTCGACCATAACTCCTTTAGGCGAGCCGGTAGTTCCTGAGGTATAGATCACGTAGGCAAGGTCGGTGGCACCGATTTTCGGTTCTCGACGATGGTCACGGTCTGAGGACGAGTCAGCAAGCAAGTCGGTAACTTCCAAGATCTCGACGTCCCCCTGTGGTAAACCAGCGACCGGGTTGCCGTATGAGGCTTGGTCGGCCAGCGCGGTCCGAAGTCGAGACGTCGTCGACGCGCTGGTGACGATGTACGACAGGCTAGCGTCGGCCACAAAGTACCGAATTCGGGCATCGGGCGAATCGACATCTAACGGTACGTAGGCGCCGCCCGCTTTACAGATGCCGAGCATGCTGACCACCATCTCGACGCTTCGATCGACGAACAGGCCTACCAAGGTGCCGTTTGGAAATGCTTCACCATGACGACTTTGGTACGCGTCCCGTAGTTGATTGGCAAACGCATTTACCTGCTCGATGAGCTCTCGGTACCGCAACTTCCGTCCGTTGCAGATCACGGCCAGTGCATCAGGGTCTTCGGCGGCCGCTCGCTCAACGAGCGATAGCAACGTGAGCGACTCCGTGGACTCTTGGCGGCCCGCATCTCGGGAAGCCGAAGGAGCTAGAAGACGGCGACTCATGAACGCGCCGACGGGCTGGTCGGGGTCGGCAACCATTGTTTCCACCGTTTGGGTAAAGGTCTCCGCCAATTCGACGATCTGGCTACCATCGATCACTGAAGGTTTGAACAGAATAGCTCCACGAGGTTTGCCACTAGCGTCGACTTGGATGGTTATATCGTGTATCGATGGTATGTTCTCGGGCGCTGGGAGAGCCGATTGGGCTTCCACTAGTGGAACAGTGTCGCGGATCTGGTCGTCAATACCGAAATGCTGAGAGACAAAGAGTACGCTTAGCAGGTCGGTTCCCAACGCCGTATGCGCCGACGATTTCGACAATAACGCTACAGGCGGGACATCTTGATGACGGGCTGCAGCGGCCAGACGGCGTTGCACCTCGCCCACGAACTCTCGAACCGAATTTGACCGATCCAGCCGCGACCGTAACGGTAGGGTCGTGACAAAATATCCAACTACGTCAGCAAAGTCTGGATGAATTCGGCCGTCAAATGGGGTGTCGACCACTAGATCGTCATGATCGAAGTGACGATGGAGACTTATAAATAGGGCCGCCAACAATGCCGAAAACTGGGATACGCCGAGCCGTTCGGGTATCAGTTGAAGAGACCCACGAACCGGGTCGAGATCAAAATAGTGCGCTTGCATTGTATGGGCTTCTTTTTTGGGCTCGGAAGGCTTGTGGAGCAAAGCACTCGGATCATCAAGCTCGTTCTTCCAAAAGTCGACGAGCTCCCGACGCCGGTCGGTTGAAAGTAGACCGTTCTGCCAGATCACGTAGTCAAAGAAATCAACCTTTTCGGCCGGATCTTTTTTGACGCTTGTAGTCTCACGGTACCACTCACCGAGGTCCCGCAAAAAGATCCGGAGAGAACGGCCATCGAATACCATGTGGTGCCAGGCCAACGATAGGTAATACGTTTCGCCCAACTGGCAGAGGAGTGCTCTGGTTCCTGGTTTCGCTTGAAGGTCGAACGGTTCGGCCGCAAAAAGTTTTGACTGCCTATCGACGTCGAGTAGCGTGTCGACAACTCTGGTTTCTACTTCTAGCGGTCTCGCTAATCGCCGCATCCGAAGATCTCCAGACGAGTCGGTCTCGATCACGCTGGATAACATCGCGTGTCGAGCGCTCACTGCAACTATCGCTTCTTTAACCTTGGAGATATCAGCGTTGTCGACGACTCGATAGAGCCGGGATAGGTTATAGTCGGTTCGATTCGGGTTCAACCGATCAGCGATGAGGATACCCTGTTGGCCGATCGACAGCGCCGATGAACAACGTTCCCTTTTTTCACCAGATGGTACGGCGTCGAGGAAACCGTCTCGCTCCAGGTGACTGGCGACTAAAGCGATGGTTTGGTATTCGAGAATTGGTGCAATCGACATGCGCCGACCGAAATGAGAACTCATAAACCAAGCCGCCCTATTGGCTCCAGCCGAGGTACCCCCGAGCTCGAAGAACTTGTCGTCAACCCCGATGCTGAAGCGGCCAAGGGCGGACTGCCATGCCGATTGAAGCTGACTTTCTAGTTCGGTTGAGGGTGGCCGGTAGCTCTGTGAAGAGACAAATTCGGGCTTTGGCAAGGCATCCCGATCAACCTTGCCGTTGACGGTTAGCGGAATCGACTCAACGCAAATAACATCGTGAGGAAGCATGTAGGACGGCAACTTCTTCTGCAAAGCATCGAGTAGTTCTGCTTTGCTGAACCTTACCGGCGATGCCGGCGTTACGTAGGCGACTAGCACGTCGCTACCGACGACATCGACGGTCTTGACAACGCCTTGAGCGACCAATTCGAGCCCACCGATGACCGCTTCGACCTCACCGATCTCCACCCGATGACCACGGATGTTGGCTTGGTTGTCAGCGCGTCCGTGAAACAATATCTCGCCGTTTTCACGCTGCGCCACTAGGTCTCCGGTCCGATAGAAGCGTCGGAGAACCCCACGGTCTCCTACCGGGAGTTCTACGAATAACCGTGCGGTTTCTTCCGGCCTGTTCAGATACCCGGCTGCTAACCCGGCTCCGGCAACATAAAGCTCGCCAACCGCATCGTCGTCTACCGGCTGTTGGTTCGCGTCGAGGATCTGTAACTGAGCGTTTTTTAACGCTAAACCGATATTGGTGTTGTCTTCTGGATCTGAGACAAGGTGAGCGGTCGCGCATACCGTCGTCTCGGTCGGACCGTAGCCGTTGTACAGATTTGTCAACTCGTACAATGACCTTAATACGTTCTTTGAAGGAGCTTCCCCTGCTACGACGAGGGTTCGAAGCGTTCGAAACGACGCTGGTTCAGCAGTTTCGAGCAACGATGGTGGAAGTGTTGCAAACTCAACCCGCTGGTTTTGTATCAGGTCTTCCAACTGCCGAATATCTTGCCGGATATCTTCGGTGCAGACGCACAACCGCTGCCCAGCCAACAAACCAGGAAACAACTCGAAGACACTAGCGTCAAATACCAAAGGCGCGTAAAGCAGCCCAACCTGACAGTCACGAGTTCCGAAACGTTCCCAGTGGGCATCGACAAGGCTCAGGACGTTGCGGTGAGTCACCATTACCCCCTTCGGCGATCCAGTCGTACCGGACGTAAAGATCACATAGGCCAGGTTGGTGCCATCCTGATTGAGCGCCAGGTTTCCCATTCCTTCCAGTCTTTCGAGATCAACGTCCAGAACCGCTAGCTGATCGTGACCGCTCGAAGCCGTCGATACCGAGTCGTCGAGCGAGCGATTGGTCAACACAATCCGGGCTCCGGTCTGGTCGAGAATAGTTCGGAACCGCTCGGCCGGGTACGTGGGATCTACGGGTACGTACGCGCCACCCGCTTTAAGAACAGCCATGATTGCAACGATCATTTCCACACCACGGTCGAAATAGAGGCACACCAACGTTCCCGGCGGCATCTCCGATTGCCCATTTTCGGCATACGAGCTGCGTATGGTTGCTGCCAGCTCGTTGGCTTTTTCGTTCAGCTCTTGGTAGGTCAGGCTAGGCCCGGCGTCAACCGAGACTGCGATAGCGTTTGGGGTCGCTTCAACTTGGGCTTCGAATGCGCCGTGAATACTCACCGCCGACGCCACGGTCGAACGTTCCGAACGGGACGTACGCCTCTTGGCCGTTCGCACCTGTTCGTACCACGCGTCGAAACCCTGGTGTTTCTCCGCCACATTCAGTTCTTCGATCCGGCGGCGTATGGTAGTCCAAGGAAAATCCGGTCGAAGGTAGTCGCTTTCGATGGCCGAATCCAAGTCGTCAACGTGCACGCCGACTCCGGCGTTGACGACGCGGTTCGCCACCAGGAATTGGTCGTCGCCCTGGGGAACACACAGCAGTGGAGTAGCAACGGCAAGCGATTCGATGACGCTGTTCATTCCCCCGTGGCAAATAAAGAAACGGGCGTCGCGAAGCACCTCCTTTTGTTTGGCGAAAAGTTCAATTTGCACCCTGGCGAGGTTCATTGCTGTAGAAGCCTCGTAGAGTGCTTTATTCCCTCCGCACCCGAGAACCACCCGGTAGCCTTCACCAGTCAGGGTCCTAAACAGCTTCGAGAGAGCCGCTGCGTTGTCGGCAGAGTTAAATACTGTTCCAAGGCTGACGTAGACAAGGTCCGTCGGGGTGCCACGAGCGGGGACAGCATCGCTCGGTATACGCGGGCTTTCACCGGGTGGATCCAAATCTGTTCGAGTTGGTTCGAAAAGAGAGAGACCGTCAACGGGTTGCAGGTACGAAGGGTGGGTTACGATTTCACCATCGGCATCGATATCAAAGAGAAGTCGGTGGGGTTGAGCGAAATGGTTGCGCAGAAGTTCGTGCGATTTCATGCGTTGTCGATATTCGGCGTGTACTTCTGCTGAGCACCGTTCAGCCAACATCGAAGGCGGCAGAAGGCCGCGATCTCGGTAGTCCCCATAAGATTCCGCGCTTAGCGAGAACGTGGCCGAGAAGGTGAGAAACATTTTGTCCGGCCACAACGTGCGCAGAGGTAGAGCGAACGATGCTCGTGAGTCGACGATAATCGTGTCGTAGTCACCTCCTTGAACAACGTCGGTCAACCAGTCGACCAGATCGACGGTCAAACGAGAGAAGTACAGTACGACCTCTTCGAATGACACCGACTCTTTGGCATTCTTGATTTCTGGCGACGCTTTTAGAAACGGTTCCGACGGGAGAGGCACCGTATCGACACCGGGTAGCGACTCGAATCGGGTTTGATAGTGGGACGAGACTACGACGTCGACCTGCCGGGATCCGGCGATCGACTCAACAAAACGCCGAACGGGTTCAATGTGTCCGTATGTTGAGTGAGTTACTACAAGAACTCTGTCACCGGCCACTCTTCGACTACGAGTGGTCACGCGGACGTTTCCGGAGTCGGCAGCTCGGCAATTCCTAGCTCGTAGTGTTTGGCGAACTGGACCTCCGCCGATCGATTGTTGTATCCCATTATCTCTAGGCCATCACGATGGTCAACGAACCATTTCATGGTCAGTTCGGTCCATTCCTCAACCGGTGTCGACGTGAATCCCAGTTCGTCTACCGCCCTGGTAACGTCGAGCAAGAATGGTGTGGTGTAGGTGGCGTTCTCTTCGTACTCTGGAAAGTGTTCGTCCAGCACTTGCTCTGGAATAGCAGTAACGTTGAGGGCTCCGCCGAGATGGGAGGCGCAGAGCTGTAACCAATCCACCAGCCGGAACGAGTGTTCCTGCGCCAGGTTGTATATGTTGCTACCCGAGCCAGCGTTGGCGGCTGCCGAGATGTAGGCGTTCGGAATATCGCCGCTAAAAATTGGATGAAACGTCTGGACGCCTCCATTGGTCAACACCAACGGCTGGTTGTCGTATATTCGCTCGAAGTAAAACTGCGACCGACCGCTGTTGTCCCATGGCCCAACGACGGTTGGCAGTCGGAAAATTGTGTGCTCGACCTCTGGCCTGTTCACCAGCAGTCTCTCGATCTCACGCTTCCCGAGGGCGTAAGGAATGACGCCTTCGGGGTAGCCGAGAATTCCTGGTTGTCTGATGGCAGGGTCGATGTCGAAGACAACAGGAGGTTCACTTGCTGCATCAATGGCTTCTTCTGACGCTGGCTGGTACTGCCATCCAAGGTCGAGGTAACTGGCGACGCTGCTCGTGAACACTAAGTGTCCGACCGCGCCGCCTAGAACGTCGAGAAGTAACTCGACCTGCTTGGCGACAAAGGCGATGTTGTCGACGACGATGTCAAACTGTTTTCCCGAAAGAACTCGTCGCATATCGCCTTCGTTGTTCCGATCAGCGCTGAGATACGTTGCGCCAGCTACGGGCGGCACTTCGCTAATTCCTCGCGACAGAACCGACACTCGATACCCCTGTTGGACGAATCCTTTCACAATTTCCCGACCAAAAAATGAGGTACCGCCGACAATGAGAACGTCTGAATCCATTGGCTCCTACTTTCAACAAACTGTGGGCATAGTCATGCATGGCGAGGCCGTCCGGGGTGCCTCAGCAACCGATCCGGGGGCCTTCGTAGCGGTGGCTAGATCACCGCAGAATGATGCTAGTCGATCAATCTTCAACTACGCAAAAGCAGGTACTTTTTTCTCGACCGTGCCCAGGTTGGAGTGGTTCAGATATTGGTTGGCGCGATCAAATTAGCGGGAAGAATGCCGAATCAGGGCGGGAGGTTTCCGACAAGAAGTAGGCGTTGACGTCGAAGTTGACGCTGCTCTCAATACTGGAGATACACGGCCTGGGTGCCCGCTTCGGGGTGTTCAGCCAAGCTGTCTTTGAACTGGCGGTGGGCAACATCAGCCACCGGTAAGTCGAGTCCGAGGTTCTTTGCTCTTCCCAAAGCCAGCCGGAGGTCTT
>CAZKEM010000023.1:0-10711 GCA_964551835.1 uncultured Acidimicrobiaceae bacterium
CAGTATCGCTGTCAGAGTACCTTGACGCTTGTCAGGCGATTGGCCACCAAGGGCTTTCGAGCCGTTCTACGCTGCGTCACACCCTCGCCGCGACCTTAATCAAGAACCAAGCTCACCTCTCGATATTTGATACGGTCTTTGATTTGTTCTTTGCCGTGCACGTACGTGATTCGGTGACCGAAGACGACGAGGCGTTGTTAGGTGCGTTCGAGTTTGACGACGAACAACCTGACGAGGTTCCATCGGCGCCCGGTCAACGGTCTGGTGATCGGGAGATCTCAGATGAAGACTTGCAACGTCAAATGTTGGAAGGCTTACGCAACGACGATCAGGAACTCTTGGCCGCTCTTGCCCGTCACTCGGTTCGAAGGTTCGCTCAGATAGAGCCGGGCCGTCCCGTAGGCGGAACCTACTATCTGTTTAAGACTGTTCGGTCTCTTCAACTTGATATGGCGCTAGACGCCTTGATGGAAGAAGCTGAGGCGGAGGCCGACGAACCCTTTTCTCCCCTTGAGCGACGTTTGGCGAAGAGCGATATGGAACGTCGGATATCGCAGCTGAAAGACCAGATCGAGGCGGAGATCAGACGACAACTGGTAGCCGACCGGGGACCTGAAGCCATGTCTCGTTCGTTGCAGCGTCCGTTGCCCGAAGACGTTGCGTTTATGAACGCGTCTCGAGAAGAGCTTCAGGCGCTCCGGAAAGCCATGTACCCGCTGACTCGTAAATTGGCTGCCCGGTTGGCTCGTAAGCGTCGTCATCGCCGCAGGGGTCCGCTTGACTTCCGTCGTACTGTACGGCACTCGCTGAACTATGGGGGAGTGCCAGCCGAGTTGGTGTTTCGCCATCCGAAACCGTCGAAACCTGAGATATTTGTATTGGCGGACATCTCTGGTTCGGTGGCGGCCTTCGCTCGTTTCACCCTGCACCTCATGTACGCGATTTCCGGCCAGTTCAGTCGGGTGAGATCATTTGTATTTATCGACGGGATCGACGACGTATCGGGTTTCTTCGAGACGTCGGATGATATCGCCGAAGCCATCCAGCGGGTAAATAGCGAGGCTGATGTTATCGCCGCCGACGGACATTCAGATTACGGTCGCGCGTTAGCCGGTTTTTGGGAACGATATGGCCACCAGGTCACGTCGCGATCGACGGTGATAATTCTTGGGGACGCTCGGAACAACTACCATGAGGCTGAAGACTGGACGGTCGCCGAGATTCGTAAAAAGGCCCGAAAAGTATTTTGGCTGAACCCTGAGCCTAAAGCATATTGGGACACTGGTGATTCGATCATGGGCGAGTACGGCCAGCATTGTGATGGCGTGTATGAGGCCCGTAACCTCCGTCAGGTTGAGCGCTTTATAGACAACCTGGTTTAAAGCGGCCCAGCGGCCTTGTTCTGCCGGCCTTGCCGTGGCTGCATCTGGTAGCCGGACTTGATCGGATACATAGATAATGACCGTGTTGATGCCACAAAGCTCAAGGGAGGATGTATGTCGGGCAACACTTCCGATTCGTCTACCCGACGGCAAGCTAGAGAGTTATGATCAAACCGTGAATGTTGTTACGTTGGAAGAACGTCTTGTTGCCGGGGATGAGACGGTGCTTCGGGATATCTTTGACGAGTACGGGCCGTTAGTCTTGGGCCTTTGCCGTAAACTTGTCGGCGCAGAAGCAGAAGACGTAGCTCAGCAGGTTTTTGTAGACGCCTGGCGATCTAGAGAACGATTCGATCTTAGCCGAGGAAGCCTTGGTGCCTGGTTAAGCGGAATTTCCCGGTTTAAGGCGATCGACCATTTGCGTTCGGCAGGTCGTCGGCCATCTATCCCGTCGGCTACGGCTGGCGACCTGGTCCCAGACGAGGAAAAGGTAGATGATATTATAGACCGGATGGTGCTAGCTAAGGCCTTGGAGGCATTACCGGCGGCTCGTCGTGAAGTGATAGAGCTGGGCTTTCTGGTCGGCTTGAGCCACCCCGAAATTGCGTCGAAGTTAGACCTTCCACTTGGCACGGTAAAGAGCCATATGCGGCGAGGGCTCGAAGCCCTACAGGTCGAGTTGAGGGGGAGCCGTGTCTGAGCGTCACGACTACCGGCAAAACCCTGAGCTAGCAGATCTGGCTGATGTGATGGATGTATTGTGGGCTGGCCCCTCTGACGTGGTCGAAGAGGCCCCGTCACCGGAGATGTGGGAGAGTCTTCAATTCGAGTTGTCGTCTTCTCCCGTGGTTTCTGATCAGCAGAGCTCTGAAGGTCCCGCCGAGGTCGTTCGAGTATTGCCAGACAATAAACGACGCCGTTCATCGACGTTTACTGCTCTTAGTTTTGGCGTCGCGGCAGCGTTGCTGCTACTGGTTGCCGTTCCCCTTGGCCTGGCCTGGAATTCCAACCGGGGAGAGCCAGTGGCTTCAGCTGCGGTACTTGAAGAGTTGGGAGACTTTGACGGCGAAGGAGCCGCCCGTCTTCGAGGTTCGTCACTGGAAGTCGATGTTCCAACGTTGCCTACTGAGAGTCAACAGTTCTATGAACTCTGGATGATCGACGTTGATGGCGAAGTAGGCGACCTTACGTCGCTTGGAAAGATAACCGAATCGGCAACGTTTGAGTTACCTGAAAACCTCGACCCGGAGCTTTACTCGACCGTCGACATTTCTATCGAACTAGACGACGGTAATCCCGAGCACAGCGGCAACAGCGTACTTCGAGGAGAACTCGAAGCGCGCTGAGTAGGTGCGAGCTAACACAACCCCGTTATGTAGACACGTTGGTCAAAGCGCCGATGTGGAGGCCCTAGGGAGTGTTTGGAGCACTTCTCATAAGTTCTGCTACCTCAAAGGCGAGGTCGAGGCTCTGCTGGCCGTTTAGGCGAGGATCGCACACCGTCTCGTACCGCTTTGAAAGGTCGCCGGATTGCACCGGGTTGGTTCCGCCCAGGCATTCGGTGACGTTTTCGCCGGTCAACTCGACGTGGACGCCGCCAGGCCACGTACCGAGGCTGTGATGGACATCGAAGAAGCCAGTAACTTCGGTCATTACTTGATCGAACTGGCGAGTTTTGTGGCCGCTGTCGGAAGTAAATGTGTTGCCGTGCATTGGGTCGGAGATCCAGGCCACCGGATGACCGGAATCGGCGACATCTTCCACGATCCCAGGCAGGATATCGGTGATCTTATCGGCGCCCATGCGAGAGATTAGCGTGAGTCGTCCGGCTTCTCGGTTTGGGTCTACCTTGTCGAGCAGCGGTAGGAGGTCGTCTTTGGTGGCGGTAGGCCCGACTTTGCACGCGATTGGGTTGTTGACCCCACTGAGGAATTCAGCGTGAGCTTCGTTGGCGGCTCGGGTGCGTTCACCGATCCATATCATGTGGGCGGAGCAGTCATACCAGTTTCCGTCGACGCTGTCTTTGCGGGTGAGCGCTTGTTCGTATTCGAGGATCAAGCCCTCATGGCTGGTGTAGAAGTCCGTCTGGTTTAGCGCAGGTTGCTCTAGTGGGATTCCTGCGGCTTCCATAAACCTGAGCGCACGTTCGATCTCGGTCGCTAGCTGCTCATAGCGCTTACCTTCGGGCGATTGGGCCACGAATTCTTGTGTCCACTCATGAACACGACGCAGGCGAGCAAATCCGCCGCTGGTAAAGGCCCGAAGCAAGTTCAGGGTCGAAGCCGATTGGTGATAGACCTGGAGCAGCCGACGCGAATCGGGAACCCGGCTGGCTTCAGAGAACTCTGGATCGTTGATCATATGTCCAAGGAATGATGGAAGTTCAACTCCGTCGACGGTCTCGGTAGGTGACGAACGCGGTTTTGCAAATTGGCCCGCTATCCGGCCTACCTTTATTATCGGGACACCAGAAGAGTAGGTAAGAACGGCAGCCATTTGAAGAATGACTGCGAGTTTGTTTCGAATAACATCGGCGGAGAAGTCGCTAAATGATTCGGCACAATCGCCAGCCTGAAGAAGGAAGGCCTTCCCATCGGCGACCTCGGCTACCTCCCGCCGAAGCTGCCGAGCCTCGCCAGCAAAAACGAGCGGAGGGAGCGCGCTCAGCTCGTCCTCCACTTTTTCCAAGGCCGCCTGATCAGGCCATATAGGCTGATGTCGCGCTGATTTTGTCCGCCAACTTCCTGGATTCCAAGTCACTCAGACAGTGTCTCTCATCTAGGGCGAACTCACAACCGATTTTGGTGTAAACCCTCGGGAATAGACAAATAGTCGAAAGTTACGTCTTGCTTTTGTCTATATTTTTCCTTGGTGTTGCTCCTTAGTGGTGGAAAGTCAAGATCTCCAAAACATGTGTGGCCCAGCTCCATAGAGCCGGGCCACAAAAAAATGTAGACGTCTAAGTAGTGATTATGCGGCGTCGAAATCGGCGATAACGTCGCCAGCCTGATCTCGAACGGCGCTGACCGCACGCTTTACTAACCGTCGAGCTGCCTCGGCGGTAACACCTAGTTCTTCGCCAACTTCACGGTAGCTGCGCTTGCGGCCGTCGTTAAGTCCGAAACGTTGTTCAACGGCGTAACGGGCTCGAGGGTCGAGTACCTCGAGTAGTCCGGTAACCATCGTTTCTTCCGCCTTCGCCATGACCTCGAATTCGGGGCCTGGGGTAGAGTCAGGTAGAAGGTCGACTAACTCGTTAGAATCATCGTCGCCGATTGTTCGGTCGAGAGATGTCGGTGTGGTTAGGCGATGAAGACGAGCATGCTCATCATCTAGTTCGTCGCCATCTCCTGATACCTGCCGAAGGGCCGCACGAAGGCTGGCCGAACGGTCACCTGGAAGTCGCACCAAGCTAGCTTTCTGATCGAGCGCTCGCCCGATAGCTTGCCGGATCCAAAATGTTGCATAGGTTGAGAACTTGAAACCTTTGCGCCAGTCGAACTTATCAACCGCATGCTCGAGTCCAAGGTTTCCTTCTTGAATAAGGTCAAGAAGTTCCATGGACGGAGGTAATGGGTAGCGACGTGCGACGCTAACAACAAGTCGGAGGTTGGCTCGGATGAACCGATCTTTTGCTCTGGCTGCAGCTCGAACCGCTCGACGATTTCCGACGCTGTTCTCGCCGTTGTCGATGAGTTCTTGAGCTTTTGTTCCCTTCTCAATTATTTGGCTCAACTCTCGTTCTTCTTCTGCCGTTAGAAGGGGAACGAGGCCGATTTCGTTTAGATACTGTCCTACAGAGTCACTCATGTATCAATGCTTCTTTGTCTAAAGTGGTGTACTTGGGGGGGGACCAGAGAGGAGCACCTCACTGGTGGACTTGTTAGGCTTGACTCGACCGGACGAGTGTTACTTTTATGTAAGTGTTTTCCGGTGGGAAGCAGAATAGGCCCAATCACTTGTTTTAGTACGGATGCCGCCAGAAAGATAGTGACTTCCGTCATTTTTGGGTTGTTTTTCTGGTTTTTGGGTCTATCTGCAATGGGTTTGTAACGATGTCTATCAATAAACAAGCAGCTAGTGGGCAAAAATACCCGAAAGTGATCGGTTTGCTTGGCGGAACGTTTGATCCACCCCACATCGGCCACTTAGTGGTCGCAGCTCAGGTTAAATCCGCCCTCAATCTTGATGAGGTCTGGCTGGTCGTTGCCAACGATCCGTGGCAGAAAGAGGGTACACGGGCGATCACGGCTGCGAGCAGGCGAATCGAACTGGTTCAGGCTGCACTGTCCAGCCAACCAACGGACAACGCGATTGTAGTCTCCGACATCGAAATTCGTTTAGGCGGACCCAGCTACACCATCAACACGTTGGAAGCCGCCCAACAAGAAGTTCCCGAAGCTAGCTTCACGATCGTGATTGGGACCGACGTTCTAGCCGAACTCGACACGTGGCACCGAAGTTCGGAGTTGCAAGCGAGTGCGAGGTTTGCCGTGGTTCGCCGAGCTGGATACAAAATAAACGATGTGCCCGGCCCCAATTTTCAGGTTGTCGAGATTCCGGCCCTCGACATCTCCAGCACCGAGCTTCGAAAGATGGTCCGAGACGGCAGGCCGATCGACTTCTTGACCCCGGCAGCGGTAATACAACACATTGAGGCCCAAGGGCTCTATTCTCAAGGTTAGTGAACTGGCCCGCCGCGCTTAGAACCAAAACTCGTCGAGTATTTGCCCTCTTTGCCTTAGCAGAGCTGACCCTGGTCACCGCGGTGCTTTTTCTGACCGTCGCCGGGGTGCACTCCGTCTTGGATAGTCGAAGTGGAATCTTTGTTTCACAAGTAGGGCCAAGTGAACCTGGATGGCGTGCCCACGTTGAGCCGTCCTCGGTCACGGTGATCGTCGAACAATATCAAGGCGAAACCGTCGGTGTGGCTTTCGCTACCCACAAGCAAGGCGTCGATGGTGGCTATATTGCGCTCTTTTCGAGTCGGATGAAAGTTGGCGACTCGACCTTTGCCGAGCTAGACCCTGAAGCGATCGCCGATGAGCTTTCGACCACACTCAGACTGCGTATTGACGACGTACTCGTCGTCGATGAGGCCACGTGGCCTGAAGTGCTCGGCCGCGAGACGTACGAGATTACCAACCCCGACTTCGTATCAGCCGACCAGTCCGACGGGTTCGAGGTTGGCTCTGTGACCCTCGATGGTGAAAACACGGGACGCTTTATCGGCCTAAAAGACCCGAACGCTGACCCGGCTGTTTTGCTCGTCCGCCAGGCGCTGGTCTGGACGGCCCTGGTCGATCGACCGCCCGAAAATGGTCATCGTCTCGCCGCGAAACTGGGCCAGTTATCGGGTGGTCCGGTCGACGTTTTTCCATTCCCGGCTGGAGATAGCGATCCAGCTTTCGACGATGGGAATGTCGAGGAGTTGCTCCGGAGGGCGGTTCCCTTTCCCGCTGGCGCCGTGCCCGACCATCGCGTTCGGGTTCGAATATTTGACCGAACCGGATCGGCTGACTTGATTTTGATAGCCGCTCAACTCGGAGCAGAAGGGTACGAGGTGGTGGAAATGGGCAACGCCGATGTCTTTGATGATGGCCCGAGCGAGCTGTTCGTTCCTTCTACGTGGATCGGCCCCGATAGTGGGGAATTGGAAGAGTATGTCGAGCTGCCGGTCCAGATCGAAGAAGCAAACGAACCTGAATCGGTTGCCACGATTGTAATTGGAAATGACTTCGCGCTACTTTCCGCCTAGCGTAGTAGTGGTAGCTATACGGTTATGGGTAGATGTTGGAGCGGAACACTGAATAACAACACAACACAAGCGAGCAAAATGCGGCTCTCGTCTAGGGGCGATGATGAGATGCTCGGATGGGTGGAGATTTGTATCGGTGCTGCCGATGCGAAGCTTGGCCGCGATACCGGAGCGTTCTATGTCGGCGATGTCTTAGGTATCAGCGATTGGTTTGTGGTGACATCGGCGCCATCTCAGCGCCAAGTCCGTGCCATCGTTGACGAAGTCGAAGAGAAACTGTCGGAAGCCAACGGACCAAAACCGACCCGCATCGAAGGTAAAGACACGCTGAGCTGGGTCCTTATGGACTACGGGTTCTTTGTGGTACACGTCTTTACCGACGAAGCTCGCGAATATTACGATCTCGAGCGACTCTGGCAGGATGTCCCAAACTTTGCTGGCACTGCGGACTTGGCCGAACCTGATGCTGCTGTGATAGAACTCTAAAGACACCGCGCCGCTGGTACTGGCCTGGGATGCTCAGGCAACAATGTTAACGAGCTTCGGAGCCCGGACAATCACCTTTTTTGGCTCGCCACCGTCTAGCTGACGGGTCACCGCATCTGAAGCTAGTGCAATGGCCTCTGCCTCTTCAGCCGAAATGGCAGCTGCAACTTCGATACGGTCTCGGAGTTTGCCGTTGACCTGAACGATCATGGTGACCGTGTCGGCTTGCAGCTTTTGGGGGTCAGCGTCGGGCCACGACTGTTCGTGAATATGGGCGCCGTCGTGGCGGTGGGTCCAGAGCTCGGCCGTAATATGGGGCACGGCCGGTGCCATCGTCAGAAGAAGAGCGTCGATGGCGAAGTCTATCGTCTCAGTATGTGGGCCTTCGTCGCTTTGCACGTACTTGTAGAGAAGGTTTGTAAACTCCATGAATCCGGCGACAGCGGTGTTGTATGACCACCGTTCGTAGTCCGACGTGACTTTTTCGATGAAGCGATGGCTGGCGGCATCGATGGCCTGATCGGCTTTAGTCACGTCGCCCGATCGGACGTTCGGTAGGTCGTCGGTGGCCGTACGCGCTAGCCTCCAAACTCGGTTAAGGAAACGATGGCAGCCATCGAGACCGAAGTCTTCCCAGTCGACGTCTTCAGCTGGTGGTTTTACCTGCATATGGGCTAGTCGAAGCGTGTCGGCGCCCTGCGATTCGATGATTTCTTCGGGAGCGACAACGTTGCCTTTCGACTTTGACATTTTGGTGCCGCCGAGTTTGACCATGCCTTGAGTGAAGAGCCGTTTGAAGGGCTCCCTAAGGGTTTTGGGGGCGAGCTGTAAATCGCCGAGGGCTTTGGTGAAGAACCGGGCGTACATGAGGTGCAAAATGGCGTGTTCGACGCCGCCAATGTACTGGTCGACGGGCAACCACTTTTCTAAGGCGGCTTGATCGAATGCCGCTTCGGTGTTGTCAGGATCGGCAAATCGCAAGAAATACCAGGACGAATCGACGAAGGTATCCATCGTGTCGGTTTCTCGACGAGCAGGCCCCTCACACGCCGGGCACTCGGTTAGGAGGAACTCTTCGCTGCTCAAAAGAGGAGACTGTCCAGTCGGGGTAAATTCGACATCGTCGGGGGCTAACACAGGAAGCTGTTCTGCGGGCACTGGCTGGATGCCGCAGTTCTCGCAGTAGACCATTGGGATGGGACAACCCCAGAATCGCTGGCGCGACAACAGCCAGTCTCGCAGTCGGTAGTTGATGGTTTGTTCGCCGAGCCCGTTGTCTTCTAGCCACTCGATGGCTTTGGCCTTAGCGTCATCGACGGCTAGACCATCGAGCCACTCGCTATTGATGGCGGGCCCGTCGCCGGTGTAGGCTTTCCCGTCGAAATCGGCCGGAGGTTCGATGGTCCGAACAATTTCTATTTCGTACGCTTCGGCAAAGTCCCAATCTCGTTGATCTTGACCCGGTACGGCCATGATTGCGCCGGTGCCATAGGAGGTTAGAACATAGTCTGCGAGATAGAGCGGCACGGTAGCGCCCGTGAACGGGTTGACGAGGTTTGTACCTGTGTAAACGCCGCGCGTAGAAATTTCTCCGTCGTTGGATAGCCGATCGATCTCTGATTTGTCGGCCACGGTCTTTCTGAAGGCATCGACGGCCTCGGTGTTTTCGCTCGTGGTGAGGGCGTCAACCATCGGATGTTCGGGCGCCATGGCCGCAAACGTCATGCCAAAACTGGTGTCCGGGCGGGTCGTGAACACGCGCACAGGGGCCATGTCATCGCGAGGTTTGCCGTCTGGGTCAGCCACCGCCAACGAGAACTCGGCGCCCTCTGATCGGCCGATCCAGTTGCGTTGCATGATCTTGACTTTGGCGGGCCATTCAAGAGCTTCGATATCGTCCAAGAGTTCTTGGGCATAGTCGGTGATCTTGTAGAACCACTGTTCCATGTCTCGACGGTCGACAATGTCTCCCGACCGGTCACAGGAACCGTCAGCGTTGACTTGTTCGTTGGCCAGCACAGTTTGGCAACCCGGACACCAGTTCACGGGAGATTCCGCCCGATATACCAGTCCAGCTTCGTAAAACTGTAGGAAGATCCATTGGGTCCATCGGATGTACTCGGGGTCATGGCTGCTTACCATCCGACGCCAGTCGTAGCTGGCCCCAATCCGTTTCAGCGAGCTGGATAGCTCTTCCATTCGCTGTTCGGTAAACACCCGGGGGTGGATACCGCTTTGGATAGCGGCGTTTTCTGCTGGTAACCCAAACGAGTCGAAGCCGATAGGGGAGAGGACAGCGTCGCCTTGCATGGTCCGATAACGAGTTAGTAGGTCGCCGAACGTGTAGTTGCGTACGTGTCCCTGATGCGCTGGACCGCTCGGGTACGGGTACATGCAAAGAACGTAGTATTTTGACCGAGGGTCGTCGTTGTCGACTTCGTAGGTGCCGTTTTCGACCCAGTGATTTTGCCACTGTGGCTCGATATCGGTGGGCGAATACCGGAGTTCTTGATGCGAGGGCATCTCGCTGGAGGCTTGCTGGTCAGCGAGTTGTTTGTTGGCAGTGCTCTGGTCGTGTTCAGTACGTTCGGCCATGGCGTCAGGTTAACGAGAATCGGTCACCGTTCACCGGATGTTACGGACTAAAACACCTGTTCTTTTGATCTGTGACCTGATCGTCTGTTGGGCGGGTTATGGGTTGTGTGGTGGTGGGGCTGGTTGGTTCGACGGTTCGGAATTGAGGAGATGTTGGGCTGGACGGGTTAGTGTTGGGTCGGGTTGTTTTGGGTTCGAAAATGCGGCGAGCCATTGGTGATATTGTTACCAAGGGCTCGCCGGGTTACCATCGGCCGAAACAATTTGCCGATTAGGCGAACATCCCAAAATCTTTTTCGAGGACGGCACATGCTCATTGTGCGCAAAGGGTCTTGAACGGCGAACGAAGAGATGGTTCTGAGGGAAGACCCACCCACAAAGACTCGGACCGGGGGAGTCGGCTGGCATACCATAACGTGGCTGGTCACAGCCTAGAATGTTGAGTGAGAAGGCTCGAACGGTCGGGCCAAAGGGGAGTGGAAATGGCTCA
>CAZKEM010000024.1:0-8872 GCA_964551835.1 uncultured Acidimicrobiaceae bacterium
GATCCTTGGCGGGGATTACTTCTTTGGGTTCTTCGGGGACGGTCAGCGCATCGGAGGCTGGGGCCGTGGTCTCGACGACCTTTTTTTCGCTCTCGGCCACGCCCTTTAGAGAATTTGTACAGCTCCGCACCGCTAGCAAGATCAGGAGCAGTAGGAACAATAACATGGCGGCAAGTGCGAGGCCGTTAACAACATCTTGTCGTTCGAATTTTTCGTCTGCCACTACCTCACTCCTAGCACTCGACTTTTAATCCAGCCAACCGGAGTTTGATAAAGGCAGGAATTATAACCTGGACGCCAGCTTAGCCAACGTCTGTTAGCCATTAGCGGGTCGTCTCCAAATTTGCCTGACTATGTAACGCCCTCACGACCGATTCAACAGTCTGGCGCGAGTTAAGAAGCCAGTGTGTGCAACCATCCGATGATCTGGACGAACCGACGAACCAGCGATGTTCCAACCTCGATGGAGGACCTCGGTTGTCTTAATCTCACCAAACCCGGACCGCTTCAGAGCATGTGTCGTTTGCACAGACTGGGTGATCGAAGGACTATAGGACACGAAAATTCCGCCTGACTTTAGCGCTAAGCCAGCATGAGCAACCACATTCCACGGTTCCGGGATATCCAAAACGACTCGGTCAAAGTCGCGTTCGTCGATCCCCTCGTAACAATCGCGAATATGCACCTGATACCGGTTCAGGACTTCTTCGCCCAAAAACGTTCTAACGTTGTTCGTAGCCCGTCCGGCGAAGTCTTCTCTGATTTCGTACCCGACGATGGACGCTCCCGTTTGAAGCATAGCCATAGATAGTGCCCCAGACCCGACTCCCGATTCGAAGACCTTCGTGTTTGGTCCGATATCGGCCAGCATCAGGATTGGACCGATATCTTTTGGGTAAATGACTTGAGCACCTCGCGGCATCGACAGGATAAAGTCTGACAATGTCGGGCGAAAAACTTGGAGACTCTGGCCGAGACTTGTTTGTACTTCGGAACCGTCTTCAACCCCTACCAGGTCTTGGTGTTGCAACGAACCCGCATGGTTCTGGAACGAACCTGAATCTTCAAGCGTGACCAGGTAGCGCCGGTCTTTAGGGTCGATCAAAAGGACAAGTTCGCCAAGCTCAAAGCCAAATGACTTCGGTTGGTCAGTCACCGTTGCGCGATTTCCACAGAGAATAATCTGTCCGTCTCGATCCCAACCTGGGCTTCTTTTCTTCCTTTATCTGAGATTTATGGGACGTGCTCAGATGTTCGATAACCAGGCGCTCCCCCGGCTTGACGTTTGATAGATCGACAAGCTCTTTGCGGCCGACAAAGGACTTAACTAGCCGGATAAGCAATGCGACTGCGGAAACGATGACCCATGATTTCTGGCGGCCACCAAAGTAGTTCTTGATGGCCCATAAAACGAGTTTCGATAACAAGTTTACATCCGTCGGATTTCGAGCACAGTACTTTTCTTCTTCCCTGATTTGCGCCCGAGAACGTAGATGATCAACAGGAGAATCAGTGCAATAGCACCGCCAGCCATCGCCTTCTTTTTGGGGCCGTCGGTCACAACGTCGACCTGGTCTTGAATTGATCGGAACTTTGATTCAATATCGGCGGGAGTTATACCGCTTGTCTCAGTCACTATTTCACACTTTCTTTAGCTCGTACAAGACCACGGTAGATGACGAACTGACCAAGGCTCAACACAACGATAGCGGCGACATAAGGTACTGTCGAGCCCCAACCTGGTGCCGGCCCTGATACAGCATCTGCGGCGTCAGAGGCCTGCTCGAAGGGTCCGAGGGTTTGGAGTAGGCGTAAGATGCCAAACCCTACAAACGAAATACCGAGGAAAATCATGACCGAGCCGGCAAGGCCCAGGCCCAAATAGCGGCCGAGAGACTTCATTGGGTCGAGTGTCTCTTGCTTGGCGTAATCGACTACCATTTTTTGGAGTTCTTGCACTTCTTCTATAGGACTTTTGTCAGCCACAAGGCTCCAACTCTCTAAGTGAAAACAAAGCAAATACTACGGCGATCTGAGGCACAAAACAACCAGCGAACACTCGTCTCGACAAGCAAATTCACTCATCGAGGTTAGTGTCTGAGGATAGTCGAAACCGCATCGCGTCCAAGGCGGCGCTGAGACGATCATCAAGTAACTCGAGGCGCTTGACAGTCGACCTTTCCGATAGTAGCTGGTATTTGTCGAGCATATTGATCGGTGCGAGAGCCGACATCTGGAAACTTGCCGTGGAATGATCGCCTAACTCGTCTGGTACTGCACCGACATCGATTCCAGCTTCGGATGCCAACGCCATCAATCTGCCGAATTTGGAAACGATTGGTTTGATATTTGGGTGTTCTTCAACGTCGTCTGACTCGTCGATGTAGGTGACATCAGCGCGCGGGTACGGCAGGTCTTCTAGCCAGTCGTTGACTTTGAACCGTCGAGTGCCAACGGCGACGATGCTCCATCGTCCGTCGACGAATTCCTCCGCCTTAACGATTTTCGCCTCCGTGCCAAAGTCTGTTCGGACATCAGAACCTCCGACCTCGCGACCCCGCTCGATCAGCACGACGCCGAAGTCGGCCTCTTCTTCCAGCACATCGGATACCAGGGCTCGATAGCGCGGCTCAAAGACGTGCAGAGGAAGAACCATCGTGGGGAAAAGCACGGACCCAAGAGGAAACTGACGCAATACTGGCATGACACGACAGTACCCAGATTATGCCCGAAACGGAGACTCGGTCACCAATTTAGGTCGCTAAGCAGCTCCGAAGAATGAGCCTGTCCCAAGAATAAGCCGATGGCGAGCCAATTTAGCCGGCGGCAGGCCGCGGTGACAACTCCGCCAGAGCGGGACCTTCTGGGTAGTCAGCGACAGCAAGTACTAGAGCATCTCGGGCTGCGTTTGTGGCGGCTGGGTCAGCTACAACGGCTGGACCGTTCGCCACGAACACGAACATAATTGACTCGCCGCCATTTCCTTCCGGCATGACATAACCCGCCAAAGAAGTGACTCCGTTGAGGGTTCCCGTCTTTGCTCGGACAGTACCTTCAGCCGGTGTTCCAACGTAGGTTGTTGACAAGCTCCCTCGCTCCCCGCTGATCGACAACGAATCAACGACGGCCGAACCTGGGCCAACGGCGTCCAACACTGAAGCTAGAACCGAACACGTAAGACGGTTTTCCTCGGAAAGACCAGATCCGTCACGGATAACAAGGTCGCCATCGGTCGCCTCGACAAATTCGGCAAGAGTGGCCTCAACCGCTTTGATCCCTTCTTGGGTGGTGCCCAACCCTGACGACTGAACACCTATCTGTTTTAGCAGGAGTTCGGCACCGATGTTCGAGCTAAAGCTGTTTATATGGGTAATGGTCTCTGACAATGGCGGGGATTCGACGGCAGCCCGTACAACCGCATCTGCTGGCGCTGCACCAATCGAGACGTTGCCTATAGTAATTCCCCGCTCGGCCAGGAGCTGGCTAAAAACCGATGCTGAATGCAGCGCAGGCTCGTTAGTTGGAGACCTTTGAGCCGACGACCCCGGAAACGTTTCGGGCCAATCGACGAAGCCTTCATTGACGGTAAGCGCAGACAGCGGTCCCGATTGGTTACTATCGATCAATCGTTGCGCCCAAGGGCCGGCCCGTTCTTGGTCAAACTGGGATTCGTCACCGATAATCGCTCCCTCAATCTCTGTGATGCCGAGCTCGACGACGGCATCGGCCAAGTCCTCGAGCCGAGTAGCTGAACGGCCTTCAGTGGTGCTGTACTGGGTCCACCAGTCATCGGTGGTAAGAAATGGATCGCCGCCGCCGACAAGATACAGGTTGCCGGTAAGCTTGCCGTCTACAACCTGGCCGTCACTTTCAACGGTGGTCCTGAAACGGAAGTTCGGTCCGAGCCGTTCCAGCGCTACAAAGGTCGTAATTATCTTTTGGTTGGAAGCGGGAACGACAGGGACATCTATGTTGTGTTGCGGGCCAATATTCCGATTTCCAGAGCGAACCAGTACACACGGATCTCCGGGAGTCTGCGCAATTGCCTCTTGGATCCTCGGCTCGAGTTCGCTGTCGGCAAATGGTGCCTGGACGGCCCTGGGCATTCGGCGAGCGGACAACACCGGGGTTTGAACGTCGCTGCTGTAGTCAACTCGAGTGGTGCTGACAGTGTCGGTATCTGCAGCGATGGCTGCCATCCAGCCGGCAATAGCCAGGACAGCGAGGAGAAGGCCAGGGCCCCATTGTTTGATATTTGCGCCTGTCGACATCGCTTCACATACTAGCTGAGGTTGGCTCTTAGCACTGTTCACTTGCCATCGCAAAATACTGTACGCATGACACGTTAATCGTCAACACTGGCAGCTACCGTTAGAGCCGTGACTACTCAGAACGATGCCGCTACAGGAACCGCGTACGAGCCCTCTAACGAGATGCAAATAGTGACAGCGGTGTTCGCAGAGAATATAGATATGAAGCCGGCGCCAGGTCCCTCGACCCAGATTGACCTGACGGGAATCCAATTCTCGGTCGCGGCGACTCAGCCCTTACCGGCGAAGCTGACCCCGCACCTGATTATTTTGGTTTGGAACCCGCCAGAAGGTAAACCGATGGGGGCATTAGAAGTACAGTTCTTCAACCAAGAATCACGAGAATTACAAGCCAGGAATGTGCAGCCGTTACAGATCGAACCCGGTAAGTTCAATTATCGTCTCGTTCGTGCTGAACTAGATTTCGATGACTATGGGACAATAGTTGCGGCGTGTCGTATCGATGCCGGAAACATCGTAGAAGTTCCCTTTACGCTCCTGGCTCCCGTTGGCTCTGACTAGGGCCGAATCGTCGGTGAACCCCCATCCAGATCGCAGGCTCGTTACGATACGCTTTAGCGAAGCCAGATCTGTTTTAGCGCCTGCTGGCGGGCTTGCCAGTGGGTATAAATCCACCAGCCTGTCAGGTTGTTGTAGGACCATATGAACGAAGGTTAGTTGAGTGAACAAAAGTCAGGTTGACCCCCAGGAACTAGGCGTTAACGTAATTCGTGCGCTAGCGATGGACGGTCCCCACAAAGCGAACTCGGGCCATCAAGGCACCGCTATGGCATTAGCACCATTGGCGCACGTTCTATTCACTCGGATCATGCGTTACGACGCTTCCAACCCAGAGTGGCCTGACCGAGACCGGTTCGTCCTGTCCGCCGGACACGCGTCGATCCTTCTGTACTCCATGCTGTATTTGACCGGATACGGCCTCGAACTCGAAGACCTAAAAGAATTCAGGCAATTGAAGTCAGCAACCCCAGGTCACCCAGAAGCCGGACATACGTCGGGAGTTGAAGTTACCACTGGTCCACTGGGCCAGGGAATCGCCAACTCGGTTGGACTGGCGATTGCAGAAAACCATTTACGGGCAACCTTCGGTGGTGAAGTATGCGACCACTTTACCTACGTGATAGCGGGTGACGGAGACCTATCTGAAGGTGTTAGCCACGAAGCCGCCTCACTAGCTGGCCACCTTGGGCTCGGCCGGCTTGTCGTAATCTATGACGACAACCATATCTCTATCGATGGACCAACCGAGCTGTCGTTGTCAGACGACGCCGCAGCCAGATTTGGGTCCTATGGATGGCATGTTGAGAATATCGGTGACGTAGCCAACGATCTGGATGCGATAGAAGCGGCGATCAACCGGGCGAAAGACGTAAAAGACAAGCCGTCCCTGGTTATCTTACGTACCCACATTGGATATCCGTCCGACAAGTTCACGGACACGCCGCAAGCTCATGGCCTACCGTTCGATGACGAGGAAATTGCTGCCGTCAAGGAAAAACTCGGACTTCCGAACACACCATTCTGGGTGCCAGATGAGGTTCTCGACCTGTACCGCAAAGCGGGGGCTCGCGGAAAAGCAGAAGTTGAAGCTTGGAACAAACGAGTCGACGCTTTTGATGGAGACCGAGAAGGCTGGCGCCTAGCGCTATCGGGCGAATATGAACCTGACTGGCAGACCAAAGTCGAAGTGGCTACGCCAGGAACTAACCATGCGACTCGTCAGACCTCTCAGAAGTGCGTGACGGCCCTCGCTGAAGCTATTCCCGGTTTTATTGGAGGGTCTGCTGACCTCACTGGCAGTAACGGGGCTTCAATCGGCGGCGACCCCTTGAGTCGGGAGAACCCGACCGGTCGCCAGATCCATTTTGGGGTCCGTGAACACGCAATGGGCTCGGCTCTCGTAGGAATGGCAAAACATGGCGGCGTTGTGCCATTCGGTGGCACCTTCCTAGTCTTTGCTGACTACATGCGCCCCCCTGTTCGTATGGCGGCGATGTCACGCGCCAGGTGTGTCTTTGTCTGGACTCATGATTCCGTTGGCGTCGGAGAAGATGGGCCGACCCACCAACCCGTCGAACAGATCATGAGTTTGCGGGCAATTCCACAGCTGCAACTTATCAGACCAGCGGACCTAAGCGAGTCAATCGGGGCATGGCAAGCAGCCTTGGACACCAATGGACCGACCGCTCTTGTGCTTTCTCGGCAGAAAGTTCCAGAGCTTGAGGGCACCTCGACCGAGGGTGTACTGCGCGGCGGCTACATCGTCCAAGATGCGTCCGACCCAGACATCGTACTAATCGGAACGGGTACCGAACTTCATCTCTGCGTTCAGTCCGCGGCAACACTCAAGACTGAAGGTATCTCGGCTAGGGTCGTGTCGATGCCGTGTTGGGAACGTTTCGACGCCTTGGACTTCGCTGAACAAGAACTGGTTCTGCCTTCGAACTTGCCTGCGTTGTCTGTCGAAGCTGGTGTAACACTTGGTTGGGAACGTTACGCCGACGTAGCCATTGGCATTGATCGATTCGGCATGTCTGCGCCGGGCGGCGAGGTCATGGAAAATCTGGGGGTTAGTACGGAAAACATAGCCAAGACAGCAAGACAACTTCTCGATGTTATGCAAGACGCAAATTAGGGAGAGAAATGGCAGCACTCGAAGATGTGTATGCACAACAAAAGCAAAGCCCCTGGCTCGACAACCTACGCCGGGCTTGGATGCTATCAGGTGAGCTGCAGAAGCTCATTGATCGAGGCGTCCGGGGCCTGACCTCCAACCCATCGATTTTCGCTGCGGCGATGATGACGACCAATGATTACGACGCCGAGCTGGAGGAGCTGGTTAAGGCTGGGTTTTCTGTCGATGACGCGTACTGGAAAATGGCGGTCGCCGATGTTAACACAGCTCTTGGACTTCTCCGTCCCGTTTTCGACAGTTCAGGCGGCGAAGACGGCTACGTTTCAATCGAAGTTTCGCCCACTTTGGCGCACGAGGAAGCGGCGACAGTTGCGGCGGCGCGCCAACTAGACGATCTAATTTCGGCGCCGAATCTCTACGTGAAAGTTCCTGCGACACTTGAAGGTATTCCGGCGATCGAAACTCTCATTAGTGAGGGCCGATCCATTAACGTGACCCTAATATTTAGCTTGAAACGCTATGCCTCGGTTATGGAGGCCTACATTGCTGGGCTCGAAAACGCCGATGACGCCACCTTGTCTTCGGTCTCGTCTGTAGCCTCGTTCTTTATAAGCCGTGTGGACACCGAAGTCGATCGCCGGTTGACCGAGATCGGGACCGAAGAAGCACTGGCGCTGAAAGGTAAGGCTGCGATCGCTCAGGCGAAGCTGGCGTACAAGCTGTTTGGCGAAAAATTCTCAGGACCTCGGTGGGAGGCTCTGGCTGCAAAAGGTGCACGAAAACAGCGACCGTTATGGGCATCGACTTCGACAAAAGACCCTTCCTATTCCGACACGCTCTACGTCGATGAACTCATCGGTCCCGACACGGTCAACACACTGCCAGAGAAGACGCTTCTGGCCTTCGATGAACACGGCACGGTCGCCAGAACCATCGATGCAAACGTTGACGATGCTGAGGCCGTCGTCGCCAAACTAAGCGCTCTCGGGATCGACCTCGAAGAGGTTGCACAAAAACTTGAGGCGGCCGGCGTCGCATCGTTCGCGACAGCTTTCGAAGACGTGCTCGAAGTACTTGGCAAACGGGCCGCTGAGTTTTCGTAGATCGCAATCGACCTTCTGGAAACCACCGATGAAGAAGTCGAACAGCTAGGCCCGAAGACGGGAACCAAAATCGAGCTAGATACCCCATCTCCTACCGAAGCTAGTGGTGTCGAGGTAGACGCTCTTGGCTTGTTCGACGTCGGCGAGCAGGTACCGGGAGCCGAGGGCATCCAGCTTCGTATGCGCAGTATCACCTTTGAACCTGAGGCAGCGTTTCCGGACCACAGCCACGCCATGGTGCCTGGGTTTGGCTATGTACTCGAAGGCGAGTTCAGTGAAATTCGGCCAGAGAAGGCTCGAACCTTGGCGATCGGCGAGAGCTGGTTCGAAGACGCTGGAACCGATCACCGGTTGACAAACATCGGCGAAGAGCCAACCACCGTGCTGGTTATTGACCTCCTAAGGGGAGAGGGATAGTTCACCCCAGCTACACAAACCACTCCCGCAGGCCAGCATCTAGCCCTATTCCTCTTCGTTGGGTTCAACTGTTTCCTCACCCAGGTGAGCAGTGGCACTTACAATGTCTCGTCAACCCAACCATCATATGTATCGATCCTCCAGCCCCGTCGACGCCAACCATCATCCAGATCGAAAAAGAAGAGAAGATAGTCTTCATCTTCACCAGGTCGATAACGTTCCCCGCACAAGGCGTCAAAGAAGGGGCCAAGTTCAGCTTTATTGGTCGACACAGCTCCAACGGAAACCCGTGACAGTCGACGGCCATACCCTGTTCGACACAAAGCTCGAACGTGTCGAGTGTGCCCTCTTTGTCGTCGGGTTTCAGGTCCATGCCCGCCATAACC
>CAZKEM010000025.1:0-2759 GCA_964551835.1 uncultured Acidimicrobiaceae bacterium
ATACGGTCTTTGGTTGTGTCTCTTGGGCCGGGTGATGTGGGTGGGATGCCGTCGTTGGATGTGCCTGTTGTGTCTGATGGTTTGGGTGGTATGCCGTCGTTGGATGTGCCTGTCGTTGTCGAAACCCCCGACCTAGTCGTAACCGGGCAGCCCAATGCCTCGGCTGCCCCTATGGGCTCTGAGTATGACCTGGTGGGTGAGGAGAGCCAGCTTGAGTATGACCCTGGCGGTGAAAGGAAGCAAACTGACTACCGGGTGTCTCTGCTCTTGGTCGGGTTGGTCGTACTTATTACCACGATGTTGTTGTGCATATGGCTGATCTTCAGTTCCGCTTCGGACAGTTCGTGGCAAGACTCAAACCGACCATCAGAGGTCGTTGCCTTTCAGCCACCGGAAGAGACCCCAATCGCACCGACGGTTCTTCAAGCCGAGGACTATGACGTCGGAGGTGATGAGGTTTCCTACGTAGATACCACCAAGGGAAATTCGGGCGGCGTCTATCGAAATGACGGGGTTGACATAGCTGCGGTGCCGGACCAACCTTCGAAACTTGTCGTAGTAAATACCCAGGATGGCGAGTGGCTAAGATATACCTTCAGGGTTCGCGAAACGAAGTCATTTGTGATTTCTACTGGTATCTGGTCTTCTTCTGAGAAGCCGGGTTCGCTAAACGTTCTCGTCGATGGTCGAAGAATCGGGACCTTCTACGGTGAGAAATCGTCGACGCCGTTTGATTTTGTGACTCAAGAAATCGGACAGGTCGAACTCGACCAGGGAGAGCATGAACTCGAACTTCGTTGGTCAGGCAATGGCGGCATTGTCGTGGACTGGCTGGAAATCGGCCTACCACAACCAGCAAGTAAAGTTGACGATAACGAGTCGTAGGTGTGCTCAAGGTCAACGTTGGGGCTATAATCGGGGCATCTCGCCGGGTTTGGCCCAATAGTTCGCCCCAAATAGGGCCGACTGTGTTTGGGCCTGCACTTCGTGTAGCAAGAAGGGTGCCCTTACCGACTACGGTTCGGTAGCCAACCCATTTACCATGCCCGGCGGCACGAACGGAGACCTGCAATTACTACAATGGCTATAACCGCTCAGACTATGTCCGCGGCAGAATTTACATCGCTCGTTCAGACCCATCTCGATGGGCTTGCTTCTAGCGAACAGATAGCCTTCCTCGAGGACAATCGACAGTCGTGGGTCTCAGCACTGCTGTTACTACTCGACGAGGCAGATGAGGCGCTGGAAGATGTGCGTCGCAACGTTCGCGGTGCTGAACGGAAAATAGTTGTAGCCGACTTTGAGGCTGAATCTGCGAAGATCGACGCCATGCTAACGCAGCTAATCGGACCCCCAACAGTGCAGGCGCGGACAACCGAAGCAGAGAGCGCTAATCAGAGCCACGAACCCCAGCTCCAGATATCTTGGCAGCACGGTTCAGTCATCGCCTGGGCATCGGGGATGCATGCGGGTGTCGAACCAGAAGAACAGCTACTAGCGCGTCTCGAAGAGGCAGGAGCAAGTGCGGTAGATTGGGAGTCGCACTCGTCGATCAAGATCCCGGACGGGCGCAAGGCTCCCGCAATGTCGGCGCCTCTCAGCGCCACCTTGGGTTGGCTTGTTGGCCTCAGCCAGTTAGGTTCCGATGACTCTATAGGTTTGAGCACTGTATGGGTTGGAAACGTAGCGGCTTTGGCGGTTAGGCTTGTCGCTCAAGGTCGAGTGGTCCCTCAACTTAAGAAACTACGGCGATCGCGTCGAAAAAAGTCGGAAGTGATCGGTAGCGATGAAACCCCAGCATCAGAGTTTCAGGTCCGTTGGGTTCCAGCCTTAGTCGACCAAAAAGAACTTGCTACGCTCACCCAAGTTCAACCAGGTTCGGTGGCCGTGCTCGAGCGTCGAGCCGACAAACAAGCGTTTACGTTGGCGCTCTTATCCGATATCACCCACGCGTTATGTGTTGAAGCCGCCGGGCGCCTAGAAGTGCCAGTTGGACCCCCGCAGCCATCGACGAGAAGCGATGTCGCCGAACTGTTTCTGGCCAATCTCGCTGGCGACACCTTTTTGGCCCCTTCGCGACACGGATCTGAGCTCTCTAGACGAATTGACCAGTGGTCTCGTTCAGTAATCGGAGCGACGAAGTCCGGGCTTGTACTTCAACTTGACCCACCAGATGATCAGAATGCGTGGTACTTATCGGTATTAGGTATGAGCTCACAAAAGCGACTGCAGCCAGTTGAACAGGTGATCGTAAATTCGTCCAACACCCGTCGCAAAGAAGTAGAAGAAGAGCTTTCCCGTCTCGAGCGGATGTTTCCAGAACTGCTCCGTCCTGGGGCCCGCCGTCGAGGTGAAGTGATTCTAAGCCAAGACGAAGCATGGCAACTGATGACCGTTGTCGGTCCTCGATTGACCGATGCGGGTTTCGAAGTCCGAGCGCCCAAATTGTCGACCAAAAAGCCCACACCAAGTCTTCGACTAACCTCGGATGAGGCCCAAGACTCAGTAGTGGGAGCCAAGCAGCTAGCCAACGTTAGCTGGTCGGTAGTGTTCGACGAAATCGAACTTACCGCAGCTGATATACGACGGCTAGCCTCTGAGGCCCGGCCGCTTGTTAAATCGCACGGTCAATGGGTTGAGCTTGACAAGGCCGATCTCGCCGAGGCCGCGGCTGCGTTGGAGGAGCGAGCGAACCAGACAAGAATGTCTGGGGCCGACATTCTCAGAACAGCCCTCGGTTTGGAAGGCTCGTCGCTTTC
>CAZKEM010000026.1:0-54146 GCA_964551835.1 uncultured Acidimicrobiaceae bacterium
ACGCGGCGTCGCTGCATCAGGCTTTCGCCCATTGTGCAATATTCCCCACTGCTGCCTCCCGTAGGAGTCTGGACCGTGTCTCAGTTCCAGTGTGACTATTCGTCCTCTCAGACTAGTTACCCGTCGATGCCTTGGTGAGCCGTTACCTCACCAACTAGCTGATAGGCCGCGAGACCGTCTCAAAGCGATAAATCTTTCCTCTATCGATCACTCGACCGAAAGAGGGTATCTGGTATTAGCTAACGTTTCCATTAGTTGTCCCAAACTTCGAGGTAGGTTTCTCACGTGTTACTCACCCGTTCGCCACTCACTTATATGACCCGAAGGTCGAGTGCGTTCGACTTGCATGTGTTAAGCACGCCGCCAGCGTTCGTCCTGAGCCAGGATCAAACTCTCCGTTAGAGAATTAAAGCAACATCTTCGTTTGTTAGCCGCAAGAAAGCCAAAGGCTTTCTTGAAGCAACGCCGAAGGTGTTGCCTAGATCCATTGTTGAAGCTTGGCTGCCAAGCCAACTTCAACGGCCATATCAGGAAAGATATGGCCAGGCTTAATATTATTAAATTGACAGGTTTGGTTTTACTTCCGACAATGAAATGGCAAGCACTTCACAGTCGGTGGCATAAAATCATTCCCACACGCTGCGTACATATTCCTCTCTTCCGTTTTCAAGGAGCAAGTGCAACCCATCAGGGCTACCCGCAGCGGTCAAAGAACAACACATTGCGTTGATCTAGCTTCACCCTTATAGAAAGGTGTAGCTGCGAACTCTGTTGCTTCAGAGCGACTTAGGTGGCTCGCATACCGATTAGTAAGCGAAACTTCGTGTCGTTGAAGCGAGTTAGAACAATAATACAATTTCGGCCTTTGTGCAACGTCGACTACGAATTCTTTCAAAATTTCCTTGACACGTTACTGCAGCACCTCAGTTATGCAACGAACGCCTTTCGAAGTAGCTCGATCAGTGGAGCATATAATTCATGCTGCTAACAGCTTGACGATGCGTTCGTCTTGCTGTAAGTAGCTGAGAAAAGGCGATGCGTCAGTCGAACGCTAAGAGAAAAATCGACTTCTTTCCTTTACGAACGACCGAGTACTTTTCATGCAGCAATGAAGACGACTCAAATCGAAAGTCCTTGTCGACTTTTTGATCGTTCACCGAGATTCCCTGTTGTTTGATTAACCGCAGAGCCTCACCGTTCGACGAAGCTACTCCGGCGGCTACCAACGATGGCACTAAGTTCTGACGGACAGCCAGCTGGGACCGGTCAATAGCGGTCGTCGGCAACTCTTCCCGCAATAACTCGAAGGTGGGTCGATCGAGATCTGTGACGGCTCCGCCGAAGATTACTGCGCTAACCGCCTCAGCCGTTTTCGTTGCGGCCTCACCATGAACCAGGGTCGTGATCTCAGCAGCTAACCTTCGCTGGCCGATCCGCCTATCTTTGATTTCAGAATGCTCGGCCATGATCTCATCAATTTCTTCGATCGATAAGAAAGTGAGCCAGCAAAGCAGTTTCCGGATCTCACTATCTCCAACCTGGATCCATGACTGATAGAACTTGTACGTCGACATATGCTCGGAGCTCAGCCAAATGGTGTCACCCTCGGCGGTCTTACCGTACTTTGTGCCGTCCTGCTTGACCAACAGCGGCCACGTCAACCCGTGCACCTTCTTGCCAGCCCGCCGACGAACCAAGTCGATGCCCAACGAAATATTCCCCCACTGGTCTGACCCACCAATTTGCAGCTCACACCCTTCGTTCTCAGCCAGCCACCAATAGTCAAATGCCTGGAGCAACATGTAGCTGAACTCGGTATAGCTGAGCCCGGCGGTCCCAGACATTCGAGACTTCACCGACTCCTTCGCCATCATCTGATTGACAGTTAAGTGTTTGCCGACGTCGCGCAAAAACGTAATGAACGGAACACCGACCGTCCAGGCCCTATTGTCCAGCAACTTGGCTGCACCATCATCAAAGTCGATGAATTTCTTCAGCTGCGGAACGATGCCAGCGAGGTTCCGCTCGAGGGCGTCGTCGTCAAGAAGATTTCGCTCGGCCGATTTACCGGACGGGTCGCCGATCATACCCGTGGCTCCGCCCGCCAGGGGAATGGGTCTATGCCCAGCGAGTTGAAACCGTCGCAGCGTCAAAAGGCCAACCAGGTTCCCGACGTGCAAACTGTCAGCTGTCGGGTCGACGCCCAGGTAGACGGTGATCGGCCCAGAATTAAGCCGTTCAGCCAGAATCGTCCGATCGGTCGTGTCCTGGACCAAACCACGCTCAATAAGATCATCCAATAGGCCAGGGTCAACAGACATAGGCCCTTATCATAAACACTTTTTCGATTGCGGGCGACATCGATCGGGAAGCTAGCACCGGTTTAACGATTCGAGTTGGTCGAAGCGCCCAGGGTCCGAGTTGAGGGGATTGTTGGCTCTCGGTTTCGGCTGCCTGTGGCGGCATACTGGAACTGATGAAATTCACTCGCATCGGGCGTTACGAGCCAAAAGAGCTTCTCGGCGCAGGCGGATTTGCCAGCGTTTACAAGGCGCTCGACCCCCGACTCGAAGACACAGTAGCGGTCAAGGTCTTGGCCGAAAACTGGAGTTCGATGCCCGAGGTGCGCAAGAGGTTCCGTTCTGAAGCCGTCATACTTCGGCGACTCCAGACCGAATACGAAGTCTCTGGGTTCGTCAATGTCTTCGATATCGACGAGACAGAGCAAGGTCAACCATTTTTTGTCATGTCCTATGCCAACCGTGGGACACTTGCAGCTCGCATTGGCGCAAGGCCACTGACTCTCGATGACGTGCTCCCGGTAATTCGGAGCATGAGCCATTCGTTGGCGCTCTTACATGGCTTGGGCTACATCCATCGCGACCTCAAACCGTCAAACATCTTCTTCCAGTCTAAACGAACGCCCTCGACGGCGAGTTCGGGGCTACTTCAGCCGGGTGAAAGGGTCTTGGTAAGCGACCTCGGAATGGCCAAAGACCTAAACAACCAGACAATGTCGGGTTTGAGTATGGCTGGAGGCACGCCTAGATATATGGCTCCTGAACAACACGAGATTGGTGGACCGATAGATCATCGGGCCGACATTTACGCAGCGAGTGTTCTCCTCGAATTATTGGTTGACGAACCAACTGAATCGTTACGCCAAGCGTTAGCGGTCGGCAAGGCACAAGACCCAGTCGACCGACCGGCGACAATGCGCGAATGGTACCAGTCGGTTCTGTCAACTACGGAGTCGACGAATCCACCGGTCGGGCCGGCCAGGACGCCGAGCCGGCCTGCACCGTCAACGCCTCCCCCTAATACAGGCACCAAGCCCAAGGAGCCAGCCACGGAAAAGAGTCGCCCCCCTCGCACTCGCGTTCGGAACGGTCTTGTTATCGCTGCTGTGCTGGCCGTACTTGCGTTGGGTTCTCTAACCATGTTTCTACGCTGGAGTTCCGATTCGCGAATAGCTGGACCGGGTACCATTAAAGTTGGCGAGGCGGTCACATACCAGGCTGACGTTGACTCTGTCGAATCGATGTTTTGGACCGACTGGAATGGCGACAAGATTGATGATTCGGGCTTGGTCGTCAGGCCTCGCTTGCCGGGCAAGTTGACGTTTTTCCTGACCGCCGATGGCCAGACCACGGAGCGTACGGTGACAGTAGAAGCATCGACCAAAAGTCCAGACATCGAAGGCCCGACCCGGTCGAACAAAGATGAGACGGCCGTGTTTAGGCCGGTGCTGCACCAGGAAACCACCGATCACTACTGGGTAGATCCCACCGGTCGAGAGGTCACAACCGAGGACCTGTCGCTTGTGTTGTCAACCCCAGGCGAGGTGACAATAATCTTGTTCGCCATTGACGCAGACGGCGTTGAGCGAGGCGAACGCCACACAGTGACCGTGTCAAATGGTTGATTGGTTAGCCAACGCGGTCACCAGCCCGTCGGGCCATCGTCGAATCGAACGGACGATGCAGGCTGCGTCTGACGCCGAGCAAGAACAGATTGTTGAGAAGCTCGCAACCTTAGCCGCTCAAGACGACTTTGGGGCTGCTAGCTGTCTCGCCACCATCATCAAATCCCACGGTTTGGCTCGACGGACATTGCGGCAATATCTCTTTACCGAACAAGATGTCGACGTTGCCGAAGTAGCGGTTCTTGTCGCTGTCGCCTATCGAATCGGCTCGTTTCGGGGCACGTCCAAATTTACTACTTGGCTTCATACCGTTGCACGAAATGAGGCGAAACAGCTACTCCGCAGCGAAGCTCGCCACACAAACCGAGCGGCAGACGAATCAGACGGCCATGATGCTGAGAACTTCGTTCGGTATGTGTCATCGATGGTCGCGGACCAGGACCTCGTGTCCAGCGAAATAGAACGACTCGCCAGACATCAAAGAGAAGCCTTGCTCCTACGCGAGGAGCAAGGCTTGACGTATGATGAAATAGCGTCGCGTCTAAACGTGCCTGTCTCGACTGCAAAGTCGAGAGTTCGGAGAGCTCGGGCGACGCTAGCGGACCGGCTAACCGGTCAACTTAGGCTTCGCCAAGGACCGGAGGAGCGTTAAGTTCCCAGGAAGCGATGACGTCATCGTCTTCATGGCCAATCAGGGTGATCTCTTCGGTGTCGATAGGGACTTCGTACAGTAGTTCAATATTTTCCGCCGAACCAATATCGATACTCGGCCACCTAAAGGCGGCCGTCTTGTTCGATTGGGGTTTATCATCAACCAGAAGTCGAATATTGGTTTTCACTAGTTGGCCACTATAAAAACCACAGGTCTGACGTTCACTAGCAGTGTCCTCTTGGACGTCGGTAACGTTTGTCATCTCCAGTGTGACTGCGACGAAACGGGTCTGTCCGCTCACCCGACCAGTCTCGGTGACATCAGCAAACGTTTCGAGCTGGACTTCGGCAGACGCAACTTTGGCATCAAACAGCGTGTCACATTTACCTGTAACGTGTTCGCCCGCAATCTGGGCGGTCTGGCCAGATTCAAGTACCAATGGATACGTCGAACCGGCTTCGCCATCCAAGGGCAAGTAGAGTGGGACGTCGCCATCTCGTTCAATGCCGACCGACACGCCCGTCACGTCTTGAATCAGTGTGTCGGTTTCAAACACGGCCACCAAGCTAGTGGAGTCTTTACCCTGGAGGCTTGGCGATGTAACATCACCGCTGTTGTCAAGAACCGACGTCGCTGCAATGACGGTTCCGTCTGACAGTCGAAGTTTAAAATCCCCGGCCTGAAATCGGTTAGCGCTGTCAATGCCCGACTCGAGGTCGATGGCAGCGACGAGATGTGCCTGTTCCGTTGGATTTTGAGGCTCGCCTTTCACGAAGCCGACCGGATCGTTAGTTGTGTTGATCTCTCCGATATCGATGGTAACCGCTTCGTAGTTACCTGCAGGCCCGTCGGTAACGATAGTCGCTGGCTCAGTTGCTTGAACGGGACGGGTTTCGCCGGTCGGGCTAGCGTCATCGGAGCGGTCGGAGTCGCCGCTAGCGGGTTCGATAACAGTGCCATCCTCGTTGCAAGTCGAGTCGATGTATTCGGTAAAGATCTCTTCTTGCCTTTCGAGTTCGGTTAAGGACTCCTCCTCAACCAGACTGGCTAACTTCTCAAGGTCACCTCCAGTGAATTCAATGAACGTGTCTATGTACTCGGCTACTTCCGGGGGTGCATCGGCGGGAGTCCGTTCCCGAATTTCCTTCGCCTTTTCGTTAAGCTCCTCCAGCCCGTCTTCGGTCATCCCTCCGTCGCCATACGTAGGCCAGTCCTCGACTGCATACTTGCAGAACTCTTCGGTACTCGAACTGCTCGAAGCGTCGGCGGACAGGGAGTTCCCACATCCGGAAGCGATAATGGCTGCGCTGGTTGCCAGCGAGGCCACCGTCATTCGAATTCGCTTCGGCCTGTTAATCGTAGTCATGTAGCCCTCCATTGGCTGTTTTGTTGTTTGATGCAGCCGTACCAGTAGAAAGTTGCAAAAAGATTGGAATCCCAACAAAATCTCTTGGCGGAGTTCTGGATTACCAGTTTCTTCATGTCGCTCGATGTACACCTAATACCCTATCGATTTGGGTCCCACCCACATTGGAACACATGGCTCAGGTTCCAGAAGCCGCGAAAAGACAGCGGGAATAGGTCAACGCCTGTTCAGCCACGCAACCGAGACGCGACCCGACAACTGCGGCTGAAAACTTCGGAGATCAGTCTTTCGCAACGAAATAGGGGGAGCAAACCAAAACCTAGACCATGAAATGGGAACCAGACAAGCATCGTGGCGGCTGTTCCCGTGTGCATCAGTAGTGCTACCACTACCCACCACCGACGCCATCGACGGCCCAGCAGAGCCACGGGTGCAAACAGTTCAATCAGCAGGGCGGCCCATGCCATTGGCCCTAGGAGCCATCTATTGCTAAGAACGAACCCAGCCAAAGGTGGCTGCCATGCCCCCAACAGGTCCAAGCGTGTCGCCGAGTAGGCGATGTGATTTCCCAGATTGCTGGCGTCAACCCAAGCGAAACCACTCATCCGGAGTTTCGTGAGCGCCGACACGACATAGGTGACCGCAGTGACGATGGCCAAGAGCTTAATCGGCCAGCCATACCGAACATGAGCTGGCGGCGCTTTGGCGGAACGAGTGAAAGACAAGCGGAAAGGCCGATCCGTCCCTCGTTGAAATCGCAGAGACCAGACGTCTGCAGCCGGCGAAAAACCGAGTATCAGAACATGCAAGGTGAACAGGTGTTCGAAGTGAAGCATCTGACCCCACGAACTGTGATAGCTCGCCCAACCCAGCGCGGCCAAGGCGAATGCTGGACCGCTGAGCGGGAACCCAATACCCGCTGTGAACGCCACGCCAGATACCAGCGTTAGAACAAAACACGCCCAAACCTGGCCCGGCGATAACGGCCCACTCAACAGCGTAGCGATGCCTACCGGCTTAAAATCTCCGGTCGGTAGCCGAGATACCCGACCGAATTCGTTGACCATGACAGTCATGTAAACCGCTACAAACCCGCCGACCAAAATGCGCAGTGCCGCCAGCCGCTGTGCGGGGGCTGCGGCAAGCAACCAGCGATCTACACGGCTCGTCGCACCCACAATTGTCCCTATTGGCCGCCCATTCGAGCCAGGCCCGACACCCAACGAAGGCGATGTCGTCACGAGCCCACCTCACAGACGGTATGCAGCTCACGTTCGAGTAACGACGGTTCCCTTGCCACTCGTTTGACAGCGTCATGGCGTTCGCTAGCAATTTCCACCGAAGCAACCTGTGGGCTGCTTCCAACGAGCCGGTTCGCGATTTCAACACAAACCTCGGCTGTTCGGTCTCGCTCGACGGCATCTCGCATGTACGCCTCGACAATAAGGGCATCACGCGTATCCGCGATAATCGGCATCGAGAGCGCGATGTTACCGCCATCGGGGGCGACGCCTACTGCGGTCACAAGCGTCACTTCACTCGAACGCGTGCCAGCATACATCGGGTATGTCGACAAGGGTAGACCGTCTCGATTTCTCACCAGTGGCAGCACGAGCGCAAACACTAGAGCAACGGTTAAGAGCCGACGAACCAACCTACCTTGGTGTTCGTTTACCATATCCAAATCTACATCGCCAAAAGGGAGCCAGACAAGAGGTCAGCGTCAGAAGTATGGCTCGACTTTGATGCGACACCTCGAGGGCCCTCCCGATGCGTGGTATGTCGAACGTTGTTTCAACTGCCGCTCGACCAGATCAAATTACGAACTTCGATGTGGCGATTCAAGGTTCGACCGGGCAAGCTTGTTCTGTGACCGAGACAGACGACGGATCCACCACCGGTGGGACAGATACCACAGCAACCAAGAACGCAGATCTGCGTGATTTGCCGACTGCCGACGAAATAGCGTTCGACGACATCAGCGCCCACCGGCTACGCGTGAGCCCGCTAACAATCATGGTCGGTTTGATACTCGTGACATCTTTCGGAGTATGGCTGTATGCGTACTCGGGATTAGCCGATCGACCACCGCCAGATGTCCTCGAAACAGATACCTTCGCTAACCAAGCCGAGCCGATTTGTGCCGCCACACTAGTCGAGATCGGGAAGATCCCAGACGCATCACTCACCGAAACAGCGGCCGAGCGGAGCGCCCAACTACTCGAAGCTACCGAGCTGTTCGCCGAGATGGTCGATGATTTAGGGGAAGTATCGATTCCAAACGAATCGGACCGCGACGCTGCACTTCGGGAGGAATGGTTGACGCACTGGGGCATCTTGCTAGATGACCGCGTGCGCTACGCCGACGAACTCCTCGTGAACGAGGATGCCAGGTTCTTGGTTTCTGACTTGGAGGTGAGTGAAAGCCCAGAACGTCGGCTTGGTCGTTTCGCCATCGTCAACAATATGGAGTCTTGCGGTACGCCAAAAGACGCTGGATAACGCAAGACCGATCGTTCGACTTACGGGCGCTATCTATCGGGATGCGCGGCCGTTACCCCATAGCTACCTTCGGAAAAAAGCAACGGTTTACGTTCATTTGAACATTCGAATGCAAGAACTTCGCCAACGATGATGTCGTGGTCTCCGCCGTCATAGACCGACCATGTCTTACATTCAAACCGGGCTGCGCAACCGTCAAGCAACGGCACTTCGTAACTATTAGTCTCGTAGCCGATATCGCCGAACTTGTCTTCACCCCGACTAGCAAACCGGTTTGATACATCAACTTGTGCATCGGTCAAAACATTGACGGCGAAATAGTCGGCGTTGACGAACGCTCCAGCACTGCGGGCACTTTTGTCGATGCTCCACAGAACTAGAGGGGGCTCAATCGATACCGAGTTGAAGCTACTCGCCGTGACTCCTACGGGAGCCCCTCCAGAGTCGTTTGCGGTAACGACGGTTACCCCGGTTGGAAACTTTCCTAACGCCTGGCGAAATAACTTTGGGTCGAAGCTGGCCATGTTGGTCGAATCTACTTTCTAACGTTCGCGAGATGCGGCTTGCCCAGAGCCTACTCAGAATTGAAAGCGAGGCGGCGACGTCGCCGCATCTTAAACCTCCACGCTACGGTTAGAGCTTGGCTGAAGTTCTGGTGGGAGTACGGGAGAATTCGACATGAACGTTGTTGCGGCAATAGTAGGGCTCGGCCTCATTATCGTCGCCTTGGCTGACCTGATGAACACGCTGGTTACGACCTCTACATCAGATTGGAAATGGTGGCCGTCGCGCCTAATCGGTTTCCGGGCGTTCGCCGCCATCCGGTTCACGTCGTCTCGGCTAGCCGAACAGTCGTGGGTCCGGGAACGGATGCTGGCGCTCTTCGCTCCGATTCTCGTCCTGCTTCTTCTCGCCACGTGGGCAGCGATGCAAATCGTCGGATTCGGCATGGTTTGGTGGGACTTTGGCGGAATCGACGACGTAGGGTCTCTGCCCGATGCCGACTACTATTCTGGCGTCGTTTACTTCACCTTGGGGTTCGGTGAACTGGTTCCCTCGGCTGGCTTCGCTCGACTCGGGGCGCTCGTCGAAGCATTTGCCGGGGTTACGACAACCGCGTTGGTGATTGGCTACCTTCCTTCTCTTTACGGCGCCTACTCGGCGCGGGAACAGAAACTGATGACGCTCGACGACGGCTCAGATGACCGGATCTTACCGACCAACCTTGTCCTGGCGTGGTCGCCGGACGGAGACATCGACCGACTCAATGCCCGATTCTCTGAATGGGAGCAGTGGGTTAGCTCCGTGTTAGAAACCCATTCAACCCTCCCTTTGTTGCGCCTCTTCAGATCCCATGATCGGCAACAGAATTGGGTGACTGCGCTGCGACTACCAACATCATATGATCGATCCGTCTCACACAGACCGTGACGGGACCCGAAACGCGTTATTCTCGGATCTCTACAGAAGGCTCGAGGATCACGGTTTCGAACTACTCCCCTACGGCGAAGCGCTCGTACGTTCCGCTGTGCTACGGAACCGGTTCGGGCCGCAGCTCGAGTACCTCATCGACGCCCTTCTATGCCCACGTGGTTTCTGGTCACCCAATCTCGAACTCGGGATATCGAAACCTGGGAAATAACGGCCCGCCTGGAAGGCCATCGAGACAGAGTTTACACCGCCCAAAATCGTCAGCGCATCAACCTGGCCTGAGCGACAACGCTACAGGAAATCAATTCACTCATATACTATCGTGTAGTTTTTTTTCCTGTATCGGTAAGATGAAGACTGTAAGACACGTCATTCAGCCTTACCTAACTATGGAGATGGACCCAATGACCGAACGGCGCGAGTTGATATTTTCCGACTCGAAATCAAACAAATTTTGGAACATCGAGCTCAATGGTTCTGACTACACCGTCAACTACGGGCGTGTCGGCACAAAAGGTCAAACAAATACCAAATCGTTTGACTCTGCCGACGACGCCAAAGCAGACTACGACAAGATCGTCGCCGCCAAGCTAAAGAAGGGCTACGCCGACACAGCCTCGGAGCCAACCATGTCGAGCGCCACGCCCCTGGACTTTTCGACGTTCGCGAGGGCTGGAAGTCAATGGAGCCACGTCGATTCGCTCGCTGGCGCCCCCGTGACTGGCATCAGCAACGATGAAGCGCCTGTGACTATTGAAGCCAACATTGCTTACAGACTGGCCGCTAGCTATGAAGAAACATGGGATCCGGCTTGGGAGAAGTTCTTCTCCAAACCACAGCCAGCAACTCACCTAGTGATCGGAGCGTGGGCAGGAGAAGAACTCTATGACACAGAGGCGCCAGTTGAAGAACTGTGTGCTGAAGCGTCAAAGCTACCCGACCTTCGAGCGCTTTTCTTGGGTGATATTATCGCTGAAGAAAACGAGATCTCCTGGATTCAACAGGCCGATGTGTCTCCATTGTTGGCCGCGTTTCCAAAGCTTGAACTGCTAAGAGTTCGCGGAGGTAGCGGTCTGGCATTTACCGAAAACCGGCACGCAAACCTGCGGGGTCTAGCGTTTGAAACCGGCGGAATGGATGCCAGCGTGGTCCAATCTGTGGCCAATGCCGACCTTCCCAACTTGGAATATCTTGAACTTTGGTTAGGGTCAGAACACTACGGGGCGACCGGCACCGTAGAAGATCTACAACCACTACTCAACGGTGAACAATTTCCGAAACTTCGGTACCTCGGTTTACGGAATTGCCACTTCGTCGACGACATCGCAAATGTGATCGCCAACTCACCCCTAGTCGACCGCATTAAAACACTCGACCTTTCCATGGGCACCTTGTCCGACGCCGGAGGAACCGCGCTACTAAAGCTTCCCACCGACGGAGCACTCAAGACCCTCAACTTAAACCACAACTATCTAACACACGAAGTCGCCACCCAACTCGAAGCCCTACCATTCGAAGTCGACACGAGCGAACGGGAAACCCCGCATGACTACGACGGCAAAGAATACAGGTACGTTTCGGTCGGTGAATAAACGACCCTTGCGCGGTTCTTCTCTATGGCCGGGAGGTCAAAGCGGTGTCTGAGCCGACATTTGGTCTGGTTGCAAACTTGGAAAGCCGGAGAGCGTCGTCGTTTTGTGATGCCGTGAGGTCAGCTGGGCTCCCCGCACCAGTCTGCGTCGAGTGGGCTGACCTGATCCAAAACCCCGAATTACTCCAGGCGTTCGATGCTTGCGACCTGGTCCGGATCGACTCGTTTGGCGAAGACCAGCATGTGGGCGAACAGCTGATTAGGCGAGGGGCAACCCGACCGGCCGGACCGCCCCTGTTGTTTGGCGAAGTCCGCCATATAGACACGACATACCGTGGACTGTCCGAGCTGTTGAACTCGTTTCACACTGCCAAACACCGCTGGTCCAACTCGCCAAGCGACATAGTCACCATGTTCGACAAATGGGAAAGTCATCGACAGCTAGCCAATTCAACTACGCGGCCGGCAACTCACCTCCTAACCGAAGCGGACCGTCACCGGCCAGCGATCGAATCTCTTAAAGCACTCGACGTCGGCGACCGGGTCTTTGTCAAACCCCGATACGGTTCGTCGGCTTCAGGCGTTTGCGCCATCGAGCGATGCCGTCACGGTCACCGGGTCATCGCTCCGATCGAGATAGCAGACTTCGATGCAGCGCTCGGTCGACGCCGGCTGTTCAACTCGCTTCGGATTCGCAGCTACACGGATCCCGACGATATTGAAACCATCCTGCGACCCTTGATCGCCGAGCACGTTGTGGTCGAGTCCTGGATTCCAAAAGCAGAACTCGACGGACGAAAGTTTGATTTGCGGATCGTCGTTATTGCCGGAAAGGCTCGACACACCGTCATCCGGGCCAGCCGCTACCCGATGACGAACCTACACCTCGGCAACAAACGCGGCGACTCGGCGTCGTTTCGTCGACGCTTCGGCAACGCCGCGAAGCAGGCGTGTGAAACAATGGCTGAACGTGCCGCCGCCTGTTTCGAAGATTCCTTAGTGGTCGGCGTCGACGTACTGCTCGACGTTCACCTCGAACCCTTCATCGTTGAAGTAAACGCGTTCGGTGACCTTCTTCCCGGAATCGTAAACCAAGGCCAGTCGACCTCTGAAGCCTGTGTGGAAGCCATGATCGCTACGGTGACCCAAACCCGAACTACGGCCAATACATGATCCACTCATTGGACCATGCCAAGACGATCGTGTTCATCACATTAGACACGTTGCGCTACGACGCCGCCCAACGCGCCTTTGCCAACGGGCGACTGCCGACCTTGCTCCCATATTTACCCCAGACGGGTTGGGAACGGCGCCACACCCCCGCCAGCTTTACCTACGCCGCCCATCACGCGTTCTTCAGTGGATTTCTCCCGACACCAACCACTCCCGGACCCCACCCTCGGCCCTACGCCGCAGCCTTCACCGGCAGCGAATCGACCGACGAATCGACGTTCGTGTTCCCCGAAGCCACCCTGCCCGAGGCGCTTTCCGCTCGAGGTTTTCGCACTATCTGTATCGGCGGCACCGGCTTCTTCAACCAGCAAAACGAACTCGGGTCGGTGCTGCCAAACTTGTTCGACGAAGCCCACTGGGACGAAACGCTCGGCGTTACCGATCCAAATTCCGCCACAAACCAAGTCAAGCTCGCAAGTGAGCTACTACAAGAAGAGACCTCGCAGAACCAACAACAGCCGGTGTTCCTATTTATAAACATCGCGGCCCTGCACCAACCAAACTGGTTTTACGACGCAACAGCCGAACGGAACGTCGACACCTTGGACTCCCACATCGCTGCTCTGGTGGCGGTCGATTCAGCTCTGCCTCCCCTCTTCAACGAAGTTACAAAACGCGGACGCTCTTCCTGGATTATCTGTTCCGACCACGGCACCGCCTACGGAGAGAACGGCCATTTCGGTCACAGACATGCCCAATCGGTGATTTGGGATGTGCCTTTCGCTTCGTTCGACCTCGACGGACTCGAAACGGAAAGTTCTTAAACTATGGCAAAGACCTCGACCAGCGCGGTTCACTTACCAAGTTCACGGCCAGCGGGTTTGGCTCAGAGGATGGAGGCCGGAACCTACGCTGGCTATGCATATGCGTATCCCCACAAAACCTCCTACCGGCCATTAGACCCCCCGGTTACGTTTCGAACTGCGTGGGAAACCGAGAACCGAGATTCACTATTTCTGTACGTCCACATTCCGTTTTGCGAAATGCGATGCGGATTCTGCAACTTGTTCACCTCAATCGGCCCTGAACAAGATTTTATTGACGCGACGATGGCTGCGATCGAACGGCAATCGAACCAAGTTGCGGACCTCGTCGAACCCGATCAAGTTACCTTGGCAGCATTCGGGGGCGGAACACCAAGTTTCCTTCGCACCCCCGAGTTAGTGAAAATGTTTGACCAGTTAGCTTCAACCTGGTCGGTCGACTGGGCTGACACCCCGACATCGTTCGAAATCTCACCTGGCACCGTCGACCGAGAAAAGCTCGCGGCCTTAAAACAAGTCGGAATTAGCCGGATCAGCATGGGAGTGCAGTCGTTTGTCAAACACGACTTAAAGGCAATGGCCCGCCCCCAGAAAGCCACCGAGGTTGAGCAGGCCTGCGGTTGGATAAACGAATTGGGTTTCGACACATTCAATTTGGACCTCATCTACGGAACTGCCAATCAGACCGCTGGTAACTGGCTCCACAGTCTCGAACAGGCCGTCGAACACGGACCGAACGAGCTCTACCTTTACCCGCTGTATGTTCGAGCGTTGACTGGCTTGGGTCGAACCGGTAGACAAGCCGGCGATCATCGTAGGGAGCTTTACCGCCTGGCCCGTGACTACCTCACCAGCGTTGGCTTCGTTCAACAATCAATGCGGCTCTTTCGCCGGGCTTCAACTACCCAACCCTCATCGATGGACAGCGTCGATTACTCGTGCCAAGAAGATGCGATGGTGGGTCTCGGTCCGGGCGCACGTTCGTACACGTCTGCGCTTCATTATTCGAGCGAGTATGCGGTAAAGCGATCGGGCGTGGACTCGATTATCGACCGGTTTAATCGGCAACAGGATTTTTCGACCATCGACTACGGCATACGGCTCGACATCGAAGAGCAGCATCGCCGTTACGTAATCAAGAGCTTGCTGCGGTCACCTGGGCTGGACGAGGCTGCATTTCACCGAGCATTTGACCTCGACCCGATCGAAGCTCTCCCCCAGCTCGTCGAATTAGAACAGTTGGGTTTGGCCGAACACAGCCAACCCAATCAACTCGTGTTAACTCCGCTTGGTATGGAATATTCGGACACTATTGGACCCTGGCTCTACTCGGCCGCCGTCAACGCACAAATGGACACCTTTGAGCTCGTCTGAACGCCCCGCCGTCGACCAAGCCTCTACTGCGGTGACGTTAGCCAGGAGCCCAGCAAGCACCAGCACCGCCCAGCTGCAACGTTGGAATGTCCTTTACCGAGGCTCGCTTAGCAGCTGCAACTACGACTGTTCCTACTGCCCGTTCGCCAAGACTACAAACACGCGAGCCGAGCTGGATGCCGACACAGTCGCTCTTCAACGGTTCATCCAATGGATCAAAGAACAGAAGCGACCTATCGGAGTGTTGTTCACCCCTTGGGGTGAGGCGCTGATCCATCGGAGCTACCAGCGAGCCATGGTTGAGCTAAGCCACCTCCACCATGTCGAACGTGTCGCGATCCAAACCAACTTGAGTTGCGGTCTTAACTGGCTCGAGAACGCCGAACGAAACACCGTTGCTCTGTGGGCAACCTACCACCCCAGCCAGACAACACGTTCCGCCTTTCTCACAAAGTGCGCCCAACTCGACCGAAGCTGTATTCGGTACAGCGTCGGCATGGTCGGGCTACAAGAAGACTTGGACGAAATCGAAGCTGTTCGGTCCGAGCTCGACCCGTCGGTCTATCTGTGGGTCAACGCGTACAAAGACGAACCAAACTATTATCGGAACGAACAACTTGACCGTCTAACTTCGGTCGATCCGCTGTTTCCAGTTAACCTTCGCGACTACGAATCCAAAGGTCGCGCCTGCCGAGCCGGCCACACCTCCTTCACTGTCGACCACGAAGGCGTCGCTCGCCGTTGCCACTTCATCGAAACCCCAATCGGGAACATTTATGACCCCAAATTCGACCAGGCCTTGACCCCAACAAACTGTTCGAAACAGCTATGTGACTGCCATATTGGCTACGTTCACCGCCCCGAACTCGGCCTCTACGAAGTTTTCGGCGACGGGCTCTTAGAACGGTCAATTCCGTTTCCACCCAAAACGCGGTCCTAAACCTGATTCACTCTCATGCCTCTCGCAGGCGATGTGAACCGAGTATCTTGGTATTTACGACAAGGAAAGAAGGCGCCTCAATGAGGGTCGGTCTAACACTCGGAGGCGGCGGGGCAAGAGGCATATCTCACGTCGTGGTGCTCGAAGTTCTCGACGAGCTTGGGGTCGAAGTCGCTGCTATCTCCGGCACGTCAATCGGTTCCATAATTGGGATGGCCTACGCAAGCGGCATGAGCGGCGCAGAAATCCGAGACTACGCCGTCGACACGTTCGGCGACAGATCAAAGGTCGCATCGAAGCTATGGGGCATGCGTCCCGCCAGTTTACAAGACTGGTTTAACCCCAAATCCTATGTAGTAGGACGAATCGATGCCGAGCTGATCCTCAGCCGGTTCACGCCAGTCGACCTCCTGGAACAAGATATCGAAGACCTGCAAATTCCGTTAGCTATAATCGCTACCGACTTTTACAACGGGCAAGACATCGTGCTTCGTTCAGGCAACCTGCGACGAGCCGTTGCCGCATCTATTGCGTTGCCAATGGTGTTTAAACCTCAACTAGTCGATGGGAGAGTCGCTGTAGATGGTGGCGTTTCGAACCCTGTACCGTTCGACCACATCCCAATCGACTGCGACAACGTGGTGGCGGTGAACGTTACCGGCGCCCCAGTCCAAGCAAAACCACTGGAGACGAAGATCCCCTCTGGGTTTGACCTTCTGGTCGGGGTGAGCCAAATTTCGATGAACACTATCTTCAGATCGAAAATTGAAGCCAACCCGTCACTAGATGTACTGATCGAGCCACCGGTTTCAGAGTTCGGCGTACTCGATTTCCTAAAAACATCGGAAATACTCGAGGCGACAGACGCCGTTCGCGACAGAATTAGACGAGAAATCGGCACCGTCCTAGACCTGCCACCGAAGCGATCCGAACAAGATGACCTTTGAACAAATAAGACACCGGCCACAAACCGAACTTTCGTATCCTCGCCAGTTGGTCGTGGCCTGTGTCCCGATGCGAAGTAACGTCAATATTTCTACTATCGCCAGAACTGCTAGCGCGTCAGGTGTCCAGAAGCTGGTCTTATGCGGTACCAACAAGCTGATCAACAAGATCGCTCGCGACGGCGCCGACGAACTAGAGATCGTTGTGCGACGCACGTTACTTCCAGCACTCAAGAAGTTTAAAGAAGACGGCTACCGACTGGTCGGAATCGAACAGACCACAAACTCACAGAACATCCACCACTACTCGTTCGAGGAACGCACGCTGCTTGTTGTCGGCAACGAACGCCTCGGGATTTCCGAAGAAGTCTTGGCTGCGCTCGATGACACTGTCGAGATACCGGTCTACGGACTGCCGCACAGCTTTAACGCAGCGACAGCCGCTTCGATGACGATCTACGAATACTGTCGTCAGTTCAGTCAATACTAGGATCTCAGATGAATCGAGGATCCTAGGTCGCGAACCCAATCAATTTGCCGGCCCTAATCGCAGAGGGCCACTCCGTCACTCGAGCTCTTCTCCCATACCGTCACCGATTCGACTTTTGCTGAGCTTGGACTACTCTGCACGTTCTTGTTTAAGTTGCCAATTTCGTGGTACCAAGAATTGCGGCCATCGCTCTGACGGGCCTGCGATGCTTGAAGTGTTAGCATAAGGGAATGGTTGTCCGCCGATGACACACTGGCGGCGTTCTTGTTCTTCCAGTATGGTCGACCGTTTACCGAGAATCGCTGACACTGAGCGTTCCATTCCAGGGTCCACGTTTCATAGCCTGGTTCGGTTAGGTTCAGTCCGAAATCTTCTCCTTTCAAGTAGCCCTTATCAAAGCTGTCGGGAGCGTAATATTGGTACTCCTTGGTTTTTCCGGTGTGGACGGCGGGGTGGAACGCATTGGACACGTCATAGTCGGGCTTGCCGTCACCGTTGTAGTCGGGTTTCTGAAATGGGATGTATTCGACTACGTCGATCTCAGATCCTGTTGACGGATCCCCGGGTGGGTTGTAGGCTCCATCCAGCTCACCCTGGTGGGCGAAGATCCACGCCGCGAACCACGTTCCTGCAGCCTCGAGCTGCGATACATCTACTCGGTACTCTACCTTAACTGTATTGTTAGTTCCGGGGCCGAATAAGTACTCCTTCTTTGTACTGAGGTAACAAACATCAACTTCATCGTTGCGGACCTCTGCCTGCAGAGTCAACGCTCCGTCTGAAAGGTTGCACATTTCCAGACTGTTGTTACTATCACTGATGTTGGTGCCGGATGTCTCGGTAGTCCACCTCGATCTGAACGCCTCTTCGTCCTCGAAGTCTTCGACGAAATCCGGTTCGCCGTATTCGCCAGAAGATGTACCGGGTGGGTCTGGTATGGCTGTCCCCGTGACAGGTTCCTTATTTGACATGCCGGAGAACATTGTGGGGGTGGTGTCTCTATCGAACGCGGTCACATAATAAGTGCCGTTTGTGGCGGCAGCGAACGTGGGTTCTGAAATGGTCTCGAGATACTCGCCGTCCAGGTAGACGTTGTAGCCGTCAGCTTCGGCCACACTAGGCCAACTAATGGTTGTACCGTTTACCTCAATTTGGGGCGCCTGGAGCGTGTTCTCAGCTAACGCTGTCTGCACAGCGACACTAACGATTGCTACTCCAGCGAGGAGCAGCGTTAGAATTCTCTTCATCTAATATCCAATCAACTCGAAATTTCCTTACAAAGTAGTAAGACGTTTCGGCAAGCTAATTCGGGGGACATCAAATCGAGGAATTTGTATTCTCTGACCGAACCCGGTCGCTAGGTCGAGCCCTTAGCTGTGTTGAGGCCATGGTTGGCTATGCGACTTCGATCACAACCAGGTCGGTTGCGTCCTGGGGTTCTGCCGCCGGTAGCTCTGTTACCGACCGGCGGGAACCTACTTGGTGAATGAGCATTAGAGTCCCGTCGACTAGCCGCGCTATCCCTTTCGCACGCACTGTCGTTGGTGCCAGCTGATCTAGTAGTGTTTCGACGTCGCCTACCGTCTTAACGTGGTCAAGGCCGACGGTAGTTACGGTGTGGGCGTCAAAGAGAGTAGTTTCTGGCGTAGTAACTATTCGTTCACCCAGTCGGGCGCCGGTACTTAGCAACCCGGCCGTTGCCATCGCTTCCGCAAACCCAACAACCGGGGTTCCAGGTGCCAGCTCTGCTAACGCGTCGCGAACTCTCGCTGAGGTTGCGGAGCCGGAAAGGTCTTGTTTGGTTAACACGAGTTGGTCAGCTTGCGTTATTTGGTTGACGATGTGCCGGGCCACCGAACTTTGGATCGAGGATTCGAACTGGTCGGTGTCTACCAAAACGACAATGCCGTCCAGGACGAAGCCAGCGCTTCTTCCCCAGGGTACGACTCTCGCTGGTTCCGCAACTCCACTCAGTTCGACTATGACCTGGTCGGGTGCAATGTCACGAGACCTGATCTCGTCGAAGGCGGCGCCGAAGCCATCCACCAGACTGCAGCAAACACAGCCATCGGTCAGCTCTATTGTGTCGCCGTGACGCCTCCGAATCAGCGAGGCGTCAATATTTACGCTTCCAACATCATTCACCAGTACCGCGATAGGTCGGTCGCTCCGGGCCAGAAGCTCATTGATAGCCGTGGTTTTACCGGCGCCGAGATACCCACCCACAAAGGTCAAGGGGACTCTTCTACCTTCCCATGGGAGGAACTCGGGTTCTCGGTACTTCACGACCGCCAATTCTAGCTAACGGTTGCGTAAAAATAGCGGTGTTCTAGCCGGTACGCCGATCTTAAGGTAGCACTTCCTCTCACCGATGTAGACTCTATGACTGCTGTGACAAGAAGCTCCGCGTGTACCGTTCCTCCGGCCCGGCTTGGTCTACTTTTATCACAACGCAGGCTGGAACTCGGCTTGTCCGTCGAGGAGCTGGCGGCGTCGTCGGGTGGATCTTTATCGGCTGAAGACTTGCGACTGGCCGAGCAAGGAAACCGTTGGCTTGACGACGCCTTGATTGAAGAAATCACGGCTGTCTATGAATGCAGCTCGGGTCCTATTGTTCCTGTCCGTTGCCGACTAATCATTGATGTCGATCGCGGCCAGATAATTTCCGGCGGCGCTTCTACCTCGCTTCCTCGAACAGAACCGGCTGAGATCCTCGAACGATACCTGGCCTTCGTGTACCTGATGCGAAGTCAGAAACCTGGCACCAGGCTGAACCTGAGGAGCGACGACGTTGCCGTCCTGGCCCGAGCTCTGAACGCTACGCCCGAACAAATCGATCGGCGACTCATCGTAATGATGGGAACGAAGCAAGTCAAGCAACAAACATATTCGCTCCGCAAAAAGGTAGCTGTGTCGGCGGCCGGTCTCCTCGTCGGGTTTACCTCCATTGGGGCGCTTATCCTGGCCCCGGAGGTGTCGTCGGCTGCCACCGAATCTTCGGAGACTGACGCATCTGTGTCGACCAGCGATAGTGAATTGTCCTCAACCACTGGCGGCGGCCCAGAACTCACTATGCCGACAACGCTCGACCAGGCCGACCAAGACAGCGTCTCAACCCTTAACAACCCGGCCGACGATGCGCCACCGGAACCGGGAGGCGGGGCCAAGGGGTCAGAAGAGATTGCACCTGCTGGACCACAGGTCGAAGTCGTTCCGCCACCAGAAACCCCTACGACAGTCAACGAGCCCAGTATCACCGAAAAGGCGGAAGCCCTGATCAGCTACGACTGGAAAACCCATCTGCCCGGCTGGACGCTTGAATACGAAGCTAGCCGACCAGGATACCGTGGAATAACCAACCGCCCGGCAAAGACCATAACCATCTTCCTCCGAGCGGAAGACACCTCAGCGAGTATCGCCGATGTTCTAGCCCACGAACTCGGCCACGCGTTAGATCTTGAACACCTTTCTGACGATGAGCGACTTCAGTGGCTAGCCAGCCGTGGTTTGCCTCAGGTTTGGTGGGTTGGCGACGGACAAAACGATTTCTCGGTAGGCCAAGGCGACTTCGCCGAGGCCGTTGCGGCGGTGCTCGTCGGGTCGCCCAGCAACTCAGCCCACGGCGAGTTCACCGACGCTCAGCTCGCACTCGCCGCGAGCCTTCTTCCCGGCTAGCGAACTGAGCCGGGCCCCAGCAATTACTGTCAACAAGACCAATGCCGTCAACAGGAGGTTGATGGCCGGGGCCAAGATCGCTATCGTCGTGCTTCTAATACAGATCGTCGGGCATGGCTTTACACTCTTCAACGAATCACGTACAAATTGCATCACTTGAGGACCTTCCATCCGGTGCGGCAAAGTCTGGCTCCTTGGCCCTCGTACATGGCTCTGAGGACTCACTTACTCCGACGGCACTTCGTTCTCTCGAAAGCGAATTCGACCAAATATATTTTGTCCAGAGTGCCGATGTCATAGATTTTTCAGGCGTCGACGGCATCATCAGTGTCACCAGGTTTGCCGCGATCGGGTTTTCGTTAGATACCAGCCATGCAGTCGCGATCGCCGAGAACCTGGCAGAGCTTTCGGTTCTGTATCTCGACAACAATCGAATGGCAGCTGCCGGGCTGCGGGCGATCTCCGAGATCGAAACCCTTACGTCACTACATGTTGCAAACAACGGAGTGGGCCGTGGTGTTGCGGCGCTCGAATCGCTATGGCAACTCACAGACTTAGACATTTCCCATAACAGTCTTGGTGGCGACAAAATCCTTGCTCTTGGTGAGCTTGGCAACTTAGTTCACCTGACGATCGATAGCTGCCACATCTACGCCAAGAATCTTCACACGCTCGGTCGGCTACCCAAGCTGCGCTATCTAAGCATCAAAGATAACAACATCGGCGATGATGGTGCCCTCGCTCTTTCCGAAGTCGCCTCACTTCGGGAGCTCGACGTTACAGGTAATAACATAACTGCCAAAGGGATCGAAAAACTGCAAGGGCTCCCACACCTCACCAGTCTGAGCACCGAATGAGCTCCCCCGGCATCATCGTCAGCGGCTCTGAGATAGGTCCGAGCCATCTCAGACTATCTTCGGTCGGTAATGGCATCGATGAACGCATCAGCCATCGGTTGATACCCGTCCCCGCTGCTTAGTATGGGGACTCGTATGGGTCGGGGCGAACCCCGGGCTGGGGCGTGATCGACACTATTTCTGCCCTGACGACAATTGCGTCATCGCTATCGTTGTAAGGCACATCGGGAACTATCCATTCAACGTCGACGACGACCCACGTATCATCTTCGAGAGGCTCTTCGAGACCACTGAGGGTAACCTGGAGCGGAATTCCGTCGGCGGCGCAACAGCTCACCAAAAACCGGGTTAGAAGAAACCCGTCGGGCGCACTTTCATCGTTCACTACGAGGCCTTCGAGACGAACGGTTTGACCTTCAAGCGAACCGTTCTCATCCCAAATCGCGCGGTCAAGGAAATCGTAGACCCTCATTTCGACTACGCCGTCGAGGTTTTCTACGGGAGCAAACCTATCGGTTTGCTCAGTCGGCGTGAAGGTCTCAACCCGATTAGCCGCGGCCGCGCCGAGCCCTTTTGGAGCAACGACCAAAAGAACCATGACTGGAAGCAACAACAGCCAGCCGACTGTCGGTGCAACGGATCGACGGCTTACACTATTGTCCCGGCTTTCTTCACGTAGGCCTTCTACGACTTCGAAAATCCCAAAGAGTATCAATACCGCTGCCGCAACAGCCAGCGGGATGAACATTCGCTGTTGCACGAACCAACCGTATGACCCGGTGGATAACAGACGGGCGAGAACTGCCCCTATCAAAACGAGTATTGATGCTCGACCAAGCCGATTCATAATAACACCTGCCCTAACAAGACCGCTGACGCGACGGCAACTAGGAGAGTTAAGGGAACGAACCGCTGGGCAAAGGATCGGCCGAAGACTCCAATGTGCATCGCAATGAGTTTTATATCGATCGTTGGGCCGACTACCAGGAACACCAGTCTGGAGGTTAGCGAAAACTGGGGAAGACCTGCCGCCACGAAAGCATCCGCCTCGGAACAAATCGACAAGACGATGGCCAGTCCTGCCAATACAAGGACAGAATACAGCTCGTTGTCGGCGACGGCCTCAAGCACGGAGCGGGGTACCACAAGCTGAAGTGTTGCTGCTGCTAAGGCGCCAACAACCAAATAGCCGCCAGCATGGATGAGGTCTCGAGAAGCTACATCTATAAAGAGTCTTAGTTTAGTAGTCTCATGTTCATGGGTGTTTCTCAACGTGTCTCGGAGGTTCTCGTCGCGACGCCGGGCCCATATCCAACCAACGACAACGGCAGCCGTAAACGACGCTAAGAAACGGGCAAGCACGATTCGAGGCTCGTTGGGAAAAGCTACAGCCGTCGAAACTAGGACGACCGGGTTTATGGCGGGCGCAGCAAGCCGAAATGTTAATGCCGCTGCTGGTGGCGTCCCCGCTGACACCAACCGACCGGCGATTGGCACCGAACCGCACTCGCAACCAGGAAGCGCCAGACCGGCCAAGCCTGCGGACGGCACAGCCAAGGACGTGCGTTTAGGAACGGCTCTTTGAACAAACTCTGGTGACACAAAAGCTGCGATCAGACCACTGACGGCGACTCCCAAAACCAGAAACGGAAGGGCTTGGACACAAATTGATACGAACAAGGTCGACCAAAGCCGGACGTCGTCATCGTTAACGAAGCCGAGACGACCTCGAGCCATCATCGCCAGCACCACCAGGCCAGCCGCTAACCAAGGGCCAAGAGCCCATCGGCCGCCGCTTCCATGATCATGGGAATGATCATGATTATGGGATAGGGCACGTACATCAGTTCCAGCAGTCACCGATCGGCATTCTACCAGTTAGTTGCAAACGGTGCTTCTATCTTGCTAATAAGTTCCTGGAGATTCATGATCAAGACCCGCATACGGCCAAAGCCGGCAAGCTTTGCGCTACCAATTGAGCAATTTGCTTAACTATTGGCGAAATTGATTCGATCATTAACGAAGGGTAAAAACTTCGGAGCTGATTTGATGGCAACAAAGTCGAGAATTCTTACATGGCTGCCTGGCCTCGCCGGCGTTGCCGCTCTCTTGATTATTGGCTACAGCTATTTCTTCCAAACCACCGAACTGGAAGTAACTGCCCTCAATGGCCAGGCAATCGAGTCGGCATTGGAATCGGGCGGCGAGGTAGAAATCCAACTTTTTGACCAACCTATCAATGGTGAACTGTTGGCTACGGTTCCTGTGGACGAAGTCGATAACGGCGGCGAAAATCCGGTGCTCATGGCTTCAGAACGATCGCGTAGACTCTCTGACGCTAGTTTTTTTAGGGTTTGTGTTGACCAGGACAACGCCACCCCTAACTGTGAAGGAGGTGAGTTACTCGAAGGTGAGGTCCCCGACACAATGTCGTGCTCGACGTCTGCCCTTTCTTCAAGGCATTCATTCTTCGGCGCTAAACTTAGTTATGCCGCCGACGTGTCTTGTACCGAATCGTCCCCTCCCCTTCTCGCATTCTCAGACCAGGACTCGGAAATCTCATATGCCGATGGTTCGATCTTGTTACCGGGCGGCGAAGTTGTCGACCTATCCGAGGAAATCAACTCCTTAATCGCCGAAGCCGACTTTGATGGCGGCGACGTGATCATCCAAGAAGGCGACGTCTACCTTGAGGGTGATGATGAACAAACGTTGAACCTCGACGGCAACACACTTACTATTGTCAACGGAAATACAGTCGACCTAAGCGGATTGGCCGGATCCGACGACCAATCGATTTCAGCGACGCTCGTAGGAACAGAGTTAATCGTCACCCTCGAAGACGGCGGCTCGGCGGTGGTAGACCTTGCCAGCGTTGCCACTGACACCGACACCGGCACCGGCACCGACGACCAAGAACTCAACCTTGACGGCAACACCTTAACACTGTCAAATGGAGACAATCCAGACTCGATAATCGACCTCACACCATATTTGGATGATACCGACACCTTTGCGCTTCTAAATTGTGCTTCCGGTGAATACATCGTGTGGGACGGTTCGATCTGGCAATGTGTAGACGTCAACGCCAACGAAACCCTCACTTCTCTGGCGGGTGACATCGGGACCCAATCAATTGATTACACGGATGAACTCGGCAACGTCACCAGCATTTCCATACCAGATCTCGAAACGCTTACTGTCCTAAATAACACGCTCGCCACCGGGCAAATTATCGGCACCTACACCGATGAAGACGGCAACACCGCAGATATTTTCGAGACGATTACGTCGTTCGTCGACAACGGTGACCAGACGTTCACCTATACCGCCGAAGATGGAACAACCACCGTTCTCGACATTACCGCCGCTGAGACGTTGACAACCTTCACAAATCTCGTCGCAGGAAACCAGATCGCCACCTACACCGATGAAGACGGCAACACGCACACTATCAATGAGACTATTACTTCTTTGGCCGATAACGGCGACGGAACATACACCTACACCAACGAAAACGGCGTCACCTCAACAATCGACACCAACAACACCCTGTCGATCACCGACGGAACCACCACCGAAACAATCAACAACGGAGACACCATCACCTTCGCCGCCGGATCCGGACTAGAAGTAAACGTCGCCGCCACAGACACCACAACCTACGGACTCCTATCCACATGCGAAACCAACGAAATCCTGAAATGGAACGGCACCACCTGGAACTGCGGTATTGACATCGACACCGAAACCACCACCACCCTCACCAACAACAACAACGGAACATACACCTACACATCCGAAAACGGAACCGTAACCGTCATCACCGACACCCTCGGAACACTCACCTGCGCCACCGACGAATTCGCCGTCTGGTCAGGAACCGCCTGGATCTGCACCAACCTATCCGCCCTCGAAACACTCACAAAAATCTCAGCAACCGGATCCGTCATCTCCTACATCGACGAAAACGGAAACACCACAAACATCGACATCAAAAACCTCGAAACCACCACCACACTCACCAACACCACCGACGGCAACCTCATCGGAACCTACAAAAACGAAGACGGCACCACCACAAACATCGACGAAACCATCACCACCATGACCGTCGACAACACCGCAGGAACCATCACCTACACATCCGAAAACGACACCACCAGCATCGCCGACATCGCAGCACTCGAAACCACCACCACACTCACCAACAACAACAACGGAACATACACGTACACCAACGAAAACGGCGTCACAACCGTGATCGAAGACACGATCGCCACCCTGAACTGCGCATCCGGTGAACTCGTCAAATGGAACGGAACGGCCTGGGCGTGCGACATTGACATCGACACCGACACAGATACAGACACGGACACAGACACGCTCGCGGGCATCGCATGCGCAGTCGACCAGGTCATCAAATGGGATGGGTCGGCGTGGGTTTGCGGCGACGATATAGACACCGATACCGACACAGACACAGACACGCTCGCATCGCTGTCATGCGCCGACGGACAAATCGCAACATACTCGGGTACGGCCGGAGCGTGGGTTTGCGGCGACTCGGCGGGCGGCATCGATGTAACCTGTTCAGTCGGTCAGTTTCTACAATTCAACGGAACAGACTGGGTCTGTGTTGATGACAACATGACACCTGCCATCGATGACGTGGCGATCGTTTCCGAAGAATTCCTTTGGGGTGGCAACGTCAACGACCCTGATCTACATCTAAACGATGACCCGGTAACACTGGTCCAGTCTCGAGCCGACGCCGGCTGGGGCGCTGTCGGATCGAACGGTGCTCAATACACGGGGTCGCCTGATCACGTCGAAATTGAATTCATGGCGAACATCAGAGACGGTTCAAGAAACCACTGGGCGAGACCTCAAGTCGTGGTGTTCAGAAACGGCGTCGAGATAGGTGAAAGCAGCGAACTGTTCATGATCCAGAACAATACATATTCAGGGCATGGAACCGTGGTTATCTCAATGGTGGACCTCAACCCAGGCGCCAACCCGACGTACACGTTCGTGAGCTACGAAGACGACAACAGAACAATGGACTCCCCAACCAGCGCCGCCACCTCACCAGTGTCGCTCAAGGCAGTCGAGCTAACTGAAGTCGAATTTACTGAGGAATACACCAAGGCGTTCGGAAAGGTCGCCGGTAACGGAACCAACCTCCGAGTAAACGGTGCAATCGTAACTCGCACCGGAACCGGACAATATTCGGTAACGCTAGCGACCCCAAGGTCGACCGGAGACTACACAATATTGCTGACCTCGCTGGAACCATCAGGTACCCGAGACAGTGTTCACGCCTACGTCTCTTCCCAATCGACGACCGGGTTTACGGTCGAGATCGCCGAGGGTGACAACGGAACGGCCGCCAACAACCTGACAGATCGAGACTGGTACTTCGAAGTCCTCGACTTCAGCTAGCGAAGTCGATCCAGCCGTGGTCTCGCAAAGCGTAGAAACCCACGTCTGAGGCAAAGAGTGCTAAGCTAGCGGAATTCTCACGATAGGCCGCCGCATATGCTCCCGAACAAGCTCAAATTGTCGATCTCGATTTTCTCTCTTTCGATTCTTGCGCTAGTCGCATGCTCCAGCGGGTCGAGCCCCGAAAGTACTGAAGAAACGTCTTCGGCTAGTGACAACATCACCGTTGAAGATGCTGAGAAACGGGTCCGAGAAATCGTGTCACTCGATGATCAGGAGCTGCGAAGTACGATTCTCGTCAACACAGATGAAGCGCTCCTAAGCCTCCAAGAAATAGCACCGGAACCGATCACCCAAAAAGCTGAGGTCGGCGACCTGTTCCTTGTCTTCTCTGGGACACAGGTTATCTACCGTCCATCGACCGACCAGGTCGTTCAAAGCGTTCCCGTTATCAACGCGATTCCCGGCACAGACCCGGCCCAGCCTGGAACAACCAGTCCAGGCCAGCCGGAAACGACCAATTCAGCCCAGTCTGAAACGACCGCGTCATAGGCTGTGGGCCTGATAGACGCCCGGCCGGAACAACTCGTGTAAACCCATGAAGACCGAACTGGCCACGTTCCCTCGGATATCGATCCGACCCCTGAGACGCTCTGACCTTTGCCAAGTCTCGTCGATCGAGCAGACGGTCGCTAGCGATCCTTGGTCGTTGGAAATGTTCGAAAGCCAGTTCGACGTTTACGCTCACGGTCGGTACTGGCTCGCCGCTCAGAGCAGCGGCCGCGTTATTGGGTATGGCGGGCTGACACTAGCGGCCGGCGATGCCCACCTTTTGAATATCGGCGTATTCCCTCCCGCCCAACGCCAAGGTACAGGTCGACAACTCTTGGCTGCGCTGCTGCTACGAGCTGTAGAAAGCGGAGCGGTTAACGCAACTCTCGAAGTCCGACCGTCGAACGTGGCAGCATTGGCTCTCTACAAACGTTTCGGATTTTCCGCAGCTGGAACCCGCCCCAACTGTTATCAAGACGGTGGAGACGCACTAATAATGTGGGCGAAGCGCATCGTTGAACCCGAATACGTTCTTTCTCTGACAGAAATGGGCCGGCCAGCTTAGATCTGCGCTGTTGTCGCCGGTTGCGGCGTCGGGGCGTCGGGGCGTCGGCTATAGGTAAACCCATACCGCGGGGTTGTGCTGCTCATCAGCGGTAAGGTATGTCTGCATGGGGAAGACTTCGGCGGACCGGCCTTTCCAGCCAAACCAAGCAATCATCTGGTTCACCACGGTGGCCGAGATCGGCGACCCAGACGAAGCGCTTTCAGCGATGTTTGAGCTCGGATACCTCCACACCGAACAAAACCGCCACCCAGAAGCCATCCACTGGTTCACCAAAACAGTCGAAACCGGACACCCCCAATACACCCCGCCAGCAATGCTCAACCTCGGATACCTCCACGGTAGTCATGGGCAATACGACGAAGCCATCGCCTGGTACACGAAAACGGTCGAAACCGGGCACCCTGAGAACACCCCGTCAGCAATGTTCAATATGGGGCTTCTTTATCAGAAGCAGGGCCGGTACGACCAAGCTCACTTCTGGTACAACCAAGCCGCCAAGACCGAAAGCTATCAAGCCTCAGCAGCAATGCTGAACCTCGGATACCTCCATGAAATGCACGACGAAGCAATTGCCTGGTACGTGAGAGTGATCGATTCAGGTCACGCCGATCACGTCCCGTCTGCGATGTTTGGTCTTGGCTCGATTCACCGCAGGCGCGGAGACTACGACCTCGCCGTCGATTGGTGGACCAAGGTCGCTGAAGCAGACCATCAACATGAAACCCCGTCAGCAATGTTTAACCTCGGAATCCTCCACATGAAACGACAAGAACATGCCATGGCTTTGGAGTGGTTTACGAAGGCGGTACATTCTAGCCACGCAGACTACACACCCGAAGCAATGGTCAGCCTCGGGTATCTTCATGACATGCAGGGTCGGCCCGAGAAGGCGTGCCACTGGTGGCACAAGGCGATCGAATCGCAACACATCGAAGCGGCGCCAAAGGCGATGGTCAATCTAGGCAACCACCACCACAGGCAGGGTCGTAATGACGAAGCCAATGCCTGGTACGCCAAAGCAGACGAATGGGGCCAAGCCAAAAGCCCCGACATCAACCGTTAACCAGAAGGCGCACCTGGGCAAGCAAAGCCGCCTCGGCGAGCTGCGGGCAAACACCGATGAGATACCAAGCAAATAGTCATGATGTCATCTCGGGTTGACACATAACAGCCCTGTCAACTATGGTTGACAGATGGCCTCCCCTCAAAACCCGAAACTCGTACTACCGAGCCCAGATGATCCAGGGGCGGCACTTCCCGCTGTTGTGGCTCTCCGGACGGCGGCCAACCAACTCGAGAACGACGCTGTCGCCCACGCCATCCAGCAAGGCTGGACCTGGACGGCAATCGCCCAGACGTTAGGGGTGACTCGGCAGGCCGTCCATAAACGTCACCGCAAGCGCCTAGAAACCATCGACGACAAGGAGTTAAAATGAAAGCCCTTAGGAAACTTCGCGACCGAAAGCGAGACATGTCGACCTTGTCGAACGTGCTCACCGAGTCCCTCGCAATAGCCCAGCGAAACAATGCCGAACATGCTGGGGCCGAGCATCTAATGCTGGCGGCACTTAACATGAACGACGGAACAGCCCGCCGAGCTTTCGAACGTGTCGACGCCAACCCAGACGACTTCGCTGCAGCCATCGATACCCAATTGGGGTCGGCGGTTCCATCTCTGGAGATGCCCGAGACAACAGCCGACGCAAATGATAAGGCAGCCATGAAACTTAAGCCCGACGCCACCTACGACGCAGCGGTGAAGGCAACCCACGGCTTCCACAATTCAGCCGAAGCCAACGGACCGCTCTCCGGTGCGCATTTTGTCGCCGGGATCGCCACGATCGAACACGGCTCAGCGGCCCGTGCTCTCAAAGAAATGGGCATCGATCCCGCCGACCTCGTCGAGGCTGCAATCACCTAAGGCGACACCCGCAACTTGAAGTAGCCACATCGCCCGACCCGGCTAGGTCGACGTAGCACGACAAGTGGAAAAAATAATTTCGACATAGTTGTCCCCCAAAACGAGCGCGTCGTCGGTCTTACCTATGTGGTCACCACGACAGACGCGGTGACTTGGGGATAATCCCCCCCCCCCGAGCCTCCAGACTTACCAACTGAAAAATTTGGGAAACCGATTTCTTCGGGTTGGTGAGACTGGTGGGCAGCGGCGTGGCCTCGGGAGCCGCGCTGCTGCTCGGTACCAGTCACCCAAATAGGTGACAACCCGTGTAAATGAGAATGGTTATTATTCTTGGTAGTATGAGTGCGTGAGTAATGCCAAACACTACGACGTCGATGTCTGCATTCTTGGAGCTGGCCCACATGGATTGGCTGCCGCGGCCCATCTTCGTATGGCCGAACCATCAATTCAGCTGCGGGTTCTAGACCCTTCCGGTAAATGGTTGTCGACATGGCATAGCCAGATGGCCCGGGCAGAGATCTTGGCATTGCGTTCACCCATCGTGCATAGCCCGGCGCCAGACCCCTCGGCGTTACCTCAACATCTCTCAAATCAGCGGCTAAAGCGATCAGGCCTCCCCTACGATGCTCCCACTGTTGCCGCGTTCGAGTCTTTCTGTATCCACCTAATCGCTCAGTTAGACTTGGATCCCCCTGTCGCTGTGCGGCCGAGGAACGTCGCAAGCGAGCAAGATTCAATACACATCGAGACTCGCGACGAAGTCATCAAAGCAAACCATCTAGTTGTAGCCACTAACCCGCACCGCAGGCAGATCCCCGACTGGGCGCTAGATCAACTTGACGACCCAGCCGAGCCGTTCACTCACGCCAGCAGCGTCGACCTCCGAAACACCCCTGACCTAACCGACGAGCAAATAGTTGTTGCCGGAGGCGGATTGAGTGCCGCCCATCTTGCCTGCGGAGCCGCTCAACGAGGTGCTGAGGTACATCTCGTCACCCGTCGACCGCTAGAAACGCGAAACTTCGACACCGACCCTGGCTGGCTCGGCCCCAAAAACCTTCGAGCATTTACCAACGAAGCAGACCCCGCCAAACGCCTCGATATGGCCCTTGCCGCCCGGGGCGGAGGCACAATCCCGCCTTGGATGCGCGATCAACTCGACGCTCTTGTCTCCAATGGCGCCCTAACCGTTCATGAAGCCACATCGGCAGAATACGACAACACTCGTGGTCAGCTCCACTTGTCCGATGAAACCGCGATCCAAGCCAACAGAGTCTGGCTAGCGACCGGAACAATCCCGGACATCACGACCATGCGCTGTCTCGCTGCCCCGATCCCTGGCCATCCGACTGTCGATGGCTACCCTATTCTCGACGACAACCTCCGTCTCGGCGAACACCCGATATATGTGATGGGCCGACTCGCCACACTCACCCTAGGACCTGCTGCAGGCAATCTTTGGGGTGCCAGGCACGCCGCTAGGCGTATCACCAAAGCGATCACCGGCATCGACCACGAAACGTACGCCAAATCGGCCGCGCTAACCACGCGACCAAACCAACCAACGCGAACTCCAACCCAAACCCTAAGAAATGAGTCTGCAATGCCCTCGAAGGTAACCGAACCACTTCCCGTGACAGTCCTGTCTGGATTCCTCGGAGCAGGCAAAACCACGTTACTCAACCAAATTCTCAACAACAGAGAAGGCCGTAAGGTCGCGGTAGTCGTGAACGACATGAGCGAGATAAATATCGACGCTGCCCTAGTCAATGGTGAAATCGAACTCGACCGCACCGAAGAAAAGCTCGTTGAAATGAGCAACGGGTGCATCTGTTGTACGCTGCGTGAGGATCTCCTGATCGAGGTCGGCCGCCTTGCCGACGAGGGTCGATTCGATAATCTGGTGATCGAATCGACGGGCATCAGTGAACCAATGCCCGTCGCTGCTACGTTCATCGTCGACACCGGCGACGAGCTAACCCTGACCGACCGTGCACGCGTTGATTCGATGATCACCATGGTCGATGCCGCCCGACTGCTCGAATACCTGAACTCCGACGCCGACTTGACCGAACTTGGCATCGGGGCTGAAGAAGGCGACGAACGAGGAATCGCCGAACTTCTGGTTGACCAAATCGAATTTGCCGACATGCTCATCGTCTCCAAACCAGATTTAGTGTCAGCGGCAGACCTTGAACGGGTCGTGGCCCTCTGCCGCACCCTCAACCCCGACACGACTATCACCATCGCCGAAAACGGTGACGTTTCCGTTGACCAGCTTCTCGATACGGGTCGTTTCGACCCCGACGCTACTGGCGCCTACCCCGGTTGGGCCCAGTTCCTAAACGCCGATACCTTCGACGAACCAGTTGTATCCGAGAGCGAAGAATACGGCATTGGCCATTTTGTGTATCGTTCACGTTGGCCGTTCCACCCCGAACGACTCTACGAGACGTTAACCTCGGGCGAGTTAAACGACGTCCTCCGTTCAAAAGGTTTCTTTTGGCTTTCGAGCCGACCCGACACCCAAGCCCTCTGGCAACAAGCCGGGCCTGCGGTCACGTTTGAACCCGCCGCGCCATGGCTCGCCTCCCTACCGCGAGAAGAGTGGGATGTCGAACCAGACGAGGTAGAGCACATCGAACAACGTTGGGACCCTCTTCTCGGCGACCGAGCGATCGAATTGGTTTTCATCGGCATCGACATGGACGAGGATGCCATTCGCTCGAGCCTCGACTCTTGTGTCCTCAACGACGACGAGATCGCCCAAGGTTTCGGAGGATGGGCTGAACATTCAGACCCACTCCCAGCCTGGGAAACGATGGGTGACGACACCGACTCCTGACCCTTCCAAATTGACCTGCCGATCCGGATCGTCGAATAATGGGCCAGTTGAAAGACAAGGTGAAACCCTTCTGGGAACACCTGGACCGCGTCCTTCGGTCAACGCCACTCGGCTAAACTTTCTTGTCTGATTTGGAACTTTCCATCGCTAATAGTCAGTCTTAGTTATATGCAACAAATGGAATCAGCAAGTATGTCCGAGAGCAGTCCGACTTCACGGCATCGCCGGGTTTGGCTCGTGACGGCCGGGGCGCTGACGGTGACGATGATCTCGACTGCAGTATTTCTGGTCGCCCGAGGTGGTGACAATTCCGAAGCGACCGAAATCAATCCTTCGGATCAGTCAATTACGGAATCCTCAACCTCCGACACCTCCGACAGAACAGAGCCGACAGACGGCGTCGACAACTCAGACGACGACAACACTTCGGGCAGCGCCGACCTCACGCCGGACGGTTCGGTTGGCTTCGATATAAACTGCGTTCCCGAAACGTGCGAGGTCTCCAACTCATCCAACTAGCGGAGTTCGAAGCGACGCATCGCTCCAGCAACAGATCGGGTCCGATGTATCTTGCAATTGCTCGCCGAAGAAGTACACCCCGGCAGCTCTCATTTCCTCTGTTACTGGGGACTCTTCCCGAAAAAGACCTCAACTACTGGCCTATACCGCACGCTTGATCGGCGCCGATTTACTACAACTGTAGGTCGCGACTTCGAAACATCGTTAGCCCGCCAGCGACGGCCAAAGGTGGAATGGTCGCTAGCTTGGCCAGCCCGAACCAGTCGAAGCCTTCAATGAGCGGATCTTGCCCCAAGTACCAGTAGAAGGGTGATATTTCTGACATCAATTGAACATCGACGACTGGGCCAAGCGCGTCCAAGATAAAGGCCAGGACCGCCAAGCCAGTAGCTACACCAACGGCGATCGACTTATTACCTGTTGCTGCACCGACTCCGAAGGCAGTCAAACCGAAACCGAGCCCAAATAGCAAGAGACCAGCGCTCCCAGCCAGCAAGTGATTGAAAGCCACGTCCATATTCAGCGCAGTGATAAAGACCCAACAAACCACCGTCACAACAGAGACCAACCCTACGACGAGGACCGTTAGTGCGGCCGCCCTTTCGGACAACAGACGAGCGCGCGAGAGTGGGGTCGACGCCTCCAGCTCTATTGTTCCAGCCTCTTCTTCCCCCGCAATCAGCCGAGCACCGACGGTGATGGCAAAGACAAGTAGGAGGGTCGGGCCCAAGAGACCATAAACGGTGCTTGTCACCCAGCCGCCAGCGGTCCCAATTCTGTCATAACCAAGTACCGATACCAGCTCTTCTGGAAGGTCTGCTACCAAATCGTCCAAGGCGTCGCCGCCCAGCGAAGGGTAGAAGCTGAGATACATGGCGCTAACCCCGGCTAAGGCAAGGCTCCACACCAGAAACGACCGGCGATGCTGCCGAACTACCTCGGTGAAAACGGGCACGGCGTCACGCATCGCTAAGGACCTCCGAGGCGGAGGGGTTTTCTGCTTCGGCGTTATCTGTTCGGTAGTAGTCCAAGAACAGGTCGTCAAGATCGCGATCCGCTGCGCTCCACGCAACCACGCGATACTGCGCCGCCGCCTTCAGCAGCTCATCGGGCTCGCCGCGTAGCACGCAACGAAGGACAACACCGTTGGTATGTCTATATGGGATTACTTCGATATCACTGATGCCGGCTAGCCGTTCGAAGACAGCAACTTCGACGCTGTCGTCGAACCTCAATTCGACTTCCTGACCGGCCCGATGGCGAAGCACGGCAATGCTATCGATATCTACCAATCGACCAGAACGAATTATTGCTACTCGGTCAGCGACGTCTTCGATCTCGCCGAGGACATGAGATGACATAAAGATCGTCGCCCCTTCAGCTGATCGCTCCTTGATCAGATCCTGAAACTGGCGCCTCAACAGCGGATCGAGACCACTGGTCGGTTCATCCAGGATCAGCAACTCTGGGTCATGGGCAAACGCTTGAATCAACCCGACCTTTTGTTTGTTTCCTTTCGACAGCTTGCCGATCGGTCTTGTCAGGTCAAGCTCGAATCGACCGGCCAGATTAGCAATTCGATCGCGGCCACTACCCTTTCGAAGTCGCGTCAAATACGTAAGGTACGCGCCCGCCGTCGATCGCCCATGCATTCGCAACTCGCCGGGGATATAGCCAATGCTGCGCCGCAAATGCGGACCATGTCCGTGTGGATCGAGATCGAGTACCTTGACGTTTCCTGAAGTTTGGCGCACTAGATCTAACAAAATCTTGATCGTGGTGGATTTACCAGCTCCGTTTGGGCCGAGAAAACCGAAGACCTCGCCTCTATTGACCGTGAGGTCAAGACCGTCGAGCGCAGTTACCGGGCCGTACTGTTTTGTCAAACCTTCAGCGTCGATTACAACATCGCTCATAACAGTAGAATAGCGGTTCGAACTGTCATCGCCTAAACACCTTCGAGCCCAGTCTGTCTAGACTTCACTCATGCATGTAGACATACACGGTTCGGATCAAGGGACTCCAATTCTCCTTCTTCACGGTTCAATGGTGGGCGGTTGGATGTGGGTTCCCCAGCTCGATCGCCTGGAGTCTCGTCGATGCATCGTCCCCGACCTACCCGGCATTGGTGCAAGCGGCGACCAGCCATGGCATTCGCTCTCCGACACCGCCGACCAAGTCAGCGAAGTCATAGCGGACAACTCAGGGGAAGCCCACGTCGTCGGACTGTCTCTCGGAGGGCTAGTCGGACTCCACCTCGCGGCACGCCACCCAGAAAAGGCCTCATCGCTAGTTGTCTCCGGCGTCCCATCGGGACCGGTTCCGAAACGCCTAACAGTTTTCGGCCAGGTCTTTAACGCTCTCTACGGAAACCCCCTCGGGTTGCGGGTACTTTCCCGCCTGATCGGGCTACCAAAGGGCGAGGTCCGCTCGGCGTTCACCGAAACAGCCAAGAAGACAAACCCTTCGGCTATAAAGACCATCACGGCCGAAGTGTACGGCGAGCCGCTACCAACGACGCTTGAGGATATTGCGGTACCCACACTCGCCGTCGTAGGTGACGGCGACACGAAACCCTGCCTGGAAGGCGTTCGACATTTGTCGTCGATGATGCCGAACGCAACGGGCTGTACGGTCCCCGAGGTCGGACACCCATGGAACGGCCATAAGCCTGACCTGTTCACCGACATGATCACGACCTGGATCGACGACCGTAAGCTCGCCGAAGGTCTGGTTCCATTAGTCCAGGAGAGGCAGCGTCGGCCATTCTTGAATCGATCTTGAAACAACCTTCGAGGTGCTAAACAAGGCCTGCCTGAAACTTCCCGAAATTGAGAGCTAGCGGGGATCGAAGATGTGGTGTTGCTCGATCGAGACAACGTCGGGGCGTCGTTTGCGTCCTGGCCAGCGGAGACTCGCTTTATCACACCAACGTTCGCGACCAATTCGATCGGCATGCTGGACCTGAACTCGGTTGCCATCGGCACATCACCAGCGGTAATGCTCGGGGCCGAACACCCCACCGGTGCCGAATATGCGGCCTACCTCCGTCGGCTTGCCCAGTACTTCGAGTTTCCTGTTTGTGGACGCACCGATGTTCTGGCCGTTACCAAAGTCGGCGACGAATTTCACATCGATATCGCAGAAGGGAGCGCCAGAGCAAAACATGTGGTTTGGGCAGCTGGCGAGTTCCAATATCCACTAGTAAAGGGCTTCCCAGGCTTCGAACACTGCCGCCACACCGCAACAGTCGAGCGATACCAAACCTGAAGTATCTACTTTTGAGTTCTTGTCTTTGGGACGTGGCTAGCCCGGAGATTATTTGTTGGACAGGGCTGACAAGCGTCGCTCCCCGTTCGACATTTCGGACACAGGCAAGTGTGACCCAGTCGGGACTTTGGTCTGGACTGCAGGACTTGTCTGTATGAAACCCAAACGGTTTCTGGGAGCCAGCGCTCGTATCCGAGTTTTCCAGTTGCTCTTCCGCTGGGAATACGTCTTGGACGATACCATCCACCCCGCCCGATTGTTGTGGAAACGGCTCTCCAAGACTGTTAGCGAGGGCGATCTGCAGTGCGACAAACGCTGACTGACTCGGGCGGCTACCTTGCTTGTTTCGATGAGGGGTGGACTCGTCAAAAGCCAGTCCAAGGTTGGGTAATTGCTTTTCGTTAATCGCCAGTATAAAAGGCAATTGGGCTTTTACTAAGCGTTGTATTTCGGCGGGAAACGGCAGGCCCCGGGTTCTGCTGGACGGCTGAGCCATCTGCGCAGTTGGCGATGTGGGTTGGCGGGATTTCAAAGCGATTCATTGAAGTCATATTAGCCGCGGTGGGGGTGCACCCTCGAATGCGGCGGCGGGCTTCCATCTCAAGTATTTTCTGGAGTCGTTGTCCCCCAAAGGCTAAGAGTCGTGCGTTTTACGAAACACGTGTACGTCATCGGCAAGGATGGCTTGCGACAAGAAGCGACGATAGGTTTATCATGTTAAAATTGGTTACAGAATTGTCCAGCTCCGGGGCGAAAGAGGCGACACGTTTTCAGGGTGGGGTGAGCTATCGAAAATCCTTGGAGGTGTTCTTGGAAGATGCAAACCCTCAAGATAATGCCGACGTGAAGGCATTTATGAAGACTCACCTTTCGTCGGTCACCGGCGAACTAGAAGTCGAGCAGATTTCTCAAATCTACAAATCTGCCCGGCGGCTTCATGAACTCAATATCACTAAAGACGAAGTCTTGAATGTTTCCGACAAGCTTCTTCTACTGCATGAGTGGGCGGGAGTCACAGATCCGACATTGCTGACGGTCTTAACCATTCACTACAACCTTGCTTTGGGGTGCATTCTTCAGAACAAGGCTTCCGACAACGCGTACATCAGGCGATGCGTCCGGGAACTGACCAGTCTAGAATCTATCGGCGTCTTCTTGGCGACCGAGTTAGCCTACGGCAACAACGTCGTCAACCTCGAAACCCGCGCCGATTACGACCACGACAAACGAGAGTTTGTCATCCATACGCCGGGACCCAAGGCGCAAAAATATATGCCCAACACGGGTGAGGAGAATACACCCAAACTGGCGTGCGTAATGGCAAGACTCCACGTAAAAGGCGAAAACCAAGGGGTGTTTCCTTTTATCGGGCTTATTAGGGGCGCAAACGGCCAGCTCGAAGACGGAGTTCACGTTCAGCCGCTTGGAGAAAAGCCTGTCTATCCGCTTGATAATGCCGTAACCTGGTTCTCCCAGGTTCGGGTACCTTTCGAAGCAGGCCTTCTCGGAACGATGAGCCACATAGACAGACACGGAAACTTCCACTCAGAGATCGACAACAGGACACGTCGGTTCCGTAACTCGGTTGACCGAGTCCAAATGGGAAAGCTCTGTTTGACAGCGTCGCTTACCAAAGGTCTATTGGCGGCGTTGAAAGTTGCCTTTTGCTACTCGGATCAACGAATGACGTTCGCTCCAAAGCACGTCGACGTTTCGATCTTTGAGTATCGAACCCACAAGAACAGTTTGTTTAAGGACCTGTCGACGACATTCGCTCTGCGGGCCTTCTATATGGAAACAAAAGAGCTACGCCACCAGAATGACAAACACTTTGAGAATTCGTCTTATGCGCTTAAGTACTTCGCATCAGAAAACGCAATATCGATTCTAAATAATTTGCGCACACGCGTCGGTGCTCAGGGAATGTTCAAGGAAAATAGAATCTTCGAATACCTCGTATCAGCTCATGGGACGGCTACGGCTGAAGGCGACAATCAAGTGATCAAGTCAAAGCTCGTCAAAGAGATGCTTACCACAGATACATTTAGCCAACCACAAATCGTCCATTCTGGGCCACGGGTCCCGACATTGGAAGACCTGAAGTTCCAGCAGATACTTCTTCATTCAAGAGAGATCGAACTAATTAGGCGCCTCAAAAAGAACTTGGTCGATGACAAGCTCAAGGGCATCGGAATCTTTGAGTCATGGAACAGTTACTCCATCGATACGATCGAAGTCGCTGACACTCACGCATTTCGTATGGCACACGATGCGTTCTTGTCAAGAATCAACAAGTGCGAGAACAAGGAGGGCGAAGCGACGCTTTCCGATATTTGTTCAATGTTCTTCCTTAGCCATCTCAAGGACACCGCCGGATGGTATCTCATTGAGAGACAAATCAGTCGCCATCAGATGGCACAAGTTGACAGCAAGATCAACGAGATCGCCGACCGACTCTACGACAAGAGAACCGATCTGGTCCACAGCTTCGACATTCCAAACGAGCTAATCGGCTCACCAATTCTTGAAGACTATGTTGAGGCACATAATTTTATTGCTCGCATCGAGTCCTAAGTTCTGGGGCGGGTAGTAGTCGACTACGTGTCCAAAGGTAGGGGTGTAAACGTCGTACTAGGCGAGATAGCCCGGTATTCCTCCACAACGTTTTCATAGTCATCAGAATTGTACCGCATCAATACTTCAGCGAAAATGTTCGGCATTTTCCGGTAGCGGGACAAGGTGAGATCCTGCAGCACAACATCGAGATATTGGTGAAAGCGGGTATTTACCGCGCACGAGCGGGACGGCTCGAAATGAATATGTTCTCGCTTCCATTCCTGAATATGAGTGATCGAGGCTTCCATCTCATCAACTCCTGGCAAGTTCATCCTGCCTGAGAAAAGGGCATCGGTCCACAACGCTCCGATCTCGGCGGCTGGAATATGCAAGAAACCGTGGTTATACCCGGCGAACGCCATATTTGGGATGCGGGGGTGAATAAGGTGTCGATAAAGCTGTACACCATCATGCTCAGCCTCCAGCAGTTGACGATACTCGTCGGCAAGGAACGGGAAAACGGGAGTTGTCGACCCTAGAGCAAGAAAGACGACATCGGCATCAATCTTCTCTCCACCATCGAGAACCAAACCATCGGCACTGAACCGTTCCAGCTCCCCGTGATACGGTTCGATTTCTCCGCTGGCGACCATCGAAATATAGTCATCTGGCTCCAGAGCTGCGGCCGAGCGCAGGTCTGGAAGTAACGGGTGCCCAGGGCGAATCTTAGCGATTCTTTTACGCCCCTCGGATGACGTTCGAAGGACCCTTCGCTTCACGTTGAGTTTAAGAACAAGACCGAGAAAGGCCCAGAATCCCTTGACGACGAAAGACAGCGGGCCATGGAGGAAACGAGCTCGAGCGCTTGCGTGGGCCCACGATGTCATCATTTCAGTGCTTTGACGCGAGAAGAGCAGATGGCTGTAGTGAATGCCGAAAATGTGTTTAGGGATCATCCATCGAGGCTGACGAAAAACGTGCGAAACTTCTGCTCCATTCTTAGCTGACAGTGCGGCTACGTCTAAAGCACTTTTACCGAAGCCGACCACGGCAACCCGCTTACCTTCTAACTGGGCGAAGTCTTCGATGTCTTTCTCGTTCATTATCTGACCGGCGAAATCAGCCTCGCCCGGAAAGTCGGGGCGTTTCTTCTTTTGGGTGTACTGCCCAACAGCGATGACCACTTTGTCAAAGTTCTCAACCGTCGTCTCTCCGTTGTGGGCAACAGTCAACTCCCAGCCTTCACCAGCCAGCTCAACCATGTTGACAACCTCATGGTTCGTTTGGACTAGCAGGTCATGCACCTTAATGGTTTGCTCTAAGTAGGCGCTGATCTGCTCGGCGGTTGGATGTTCATCCATACCGCTGTTGTCGAGAGACCCAGAAATACGGTACTGGGATCCGAGGTTTTGTAGCCGTGTTTGTGGGTAGGTAGACGACCAGACGCCACCGATCTGATTCGATCTCTCATAGACTGCGACCTCGTGTCCGCACCGCTGCAAGACACTAGCGGCGGCGATCCCGGAGACGCCGCTACCTATGACTGCTATACGGAAGCGGGGCGAAACGTTCGTCGGCATAGATCCTCGTTGTTTGATAGTCGGGTGCGGTCGAGGTACGACCTTACACAAAGTGGCATTCATTGTGGTAGTCGATGCTTCCACATGCTCATACTTTACCAAGGGGAGACAGGAAGTCGGGCTAAAACACTGGCGAACCTCGACAGAGAAACGTCGCGACAAGACGGCAAAGAATCTGCTCCACCGAATGTCGATCCGGCCAAAGCTACAACCGGCCGCGTAACCACCGGACGGCCAGAGAACTACTATCGAATACAAGCACCGATCAAGCTCGGTCCGGGTAGTCGCCGAGGAAGACCAGTGCGATTATCTTCTCTACGAAACTCGGGAACTACAGATCAAGCGGCTAGTTCGATCGGGCAGAGCAATATCACCGCTAGCCCGCTTCATATGGCGACGGTTGCATCGGCAGCGATCGAAGGCACTTGGCGAAGCCCGATTTTGGTTCGCGGAAACAGTGGAGAACAAATAACTAAACCGATTCCTACCGAGGCAGCCGCCGAACTCTCGGGCTTAATGCGCCAAGTTGTCGTCGACGGCAGCGGTAAGGCGGCTAGCGTGTCGGGGGTCGAAGTCCGAGGTAAAAGTGGAACGGCCGAATATGGCGAGGGTGACCCTTTGCCGACTCATGCCTGGTTTATCGCTGAAGGAAATGGGCTCGCTATTGCCACGATAGTTGAGGATGGTGCCTCTGGTGGCTCCGTGGCTGCTCCCGTCGTCGCCGATTTTCTAACCGCTCTGTCGACCTAAGCCCCCAATGAGGTCTCTATCCTATGTCGCCACATGAACCAGATTGCTGACACAACCAGAGCGATCAGTCCAACAAAAGCGGTCGTGAGACGATTACAGGACCGAAGACGGAGTGTTGTCTACAGTAAACCTTCGGCTTGAGCCTGCATGACCGCTTCGAGCCGGTTACGAGCGCCAAGTTTTTGGAACAGAAACCGAACGTACGTCTTAATTGTGCTTGGAGCCACGCCTAAACTCATGGCGATCTCGCGATTTGAATCACCGGTTGACATCAGGCGGAGAACGTCGAGTTCACGAGCCGTAAGAGAAATCCGGGAACGCTGGGTTGCGGTAACACCAATTCGCTGGTCGAGAATGTCTTCACCCTGGGCCACCCGACGAAGAATCGAAATCAAATCGATGGAATCCGTGTCTTTGAGCACAACCCCGAAGACGTTTGATGGCATCGGTTGATGGAACGCCTGATGCTCAGAATGAGCGGTGAAGATCACGACCTTACTCGAAGGCGAAACCGCCTGTATCGTTCGCGCCACATCTACACCTGTGCCGTCCTTCAGGCATAGGTCAACCAGCACGACCTGAGGTCTGCATGACTCAACAACTGCGACGGCTTCAGAACGGTCCTGGGCCCAGCCGACGACGTCCATATCGGGCGTCGCCTCAACCAAAAGTTGGACTCCCCTCGAGACGACCGGGTGGTCGTCGACTACGACAAGGCTCACTGCGGCGGTTCGACTGGTGCTCATTTGGGTACCCAAACCTTAACTGTCAGACCGGGTTCGTCCGGTTGCGATTTAAAGGACAGTTCGCCGCCGATTCGTTCGACGCGCGTACGGCATCCGGTCAATCCAACTCCCTCGATGATTTCGTCGGCTTGACCAGTGCCGTTATCAGACATCACTACATTGGTACCGCTATCACCATCGAAAATCGTTAGCGTTACTCGATCGGCGTAGCTGTGGCGCTCGACGTTGCGCAACAACTCCCGGCAGGTGGTAACCAAAATTGCGCCCTGGTTGTCGCTGATCATGGGCGAGCCATGAGGAAGAATCAGCCTGGCCAGGATGCCGCTTCGTCGTTCCATTTCCCGCACGTCTGCCTGAAGCGCAGCAAGAGTAGACAAGTCGTTTGCTTCTACTAAGCCGGCAATAGACTCTCTTAAAGCACTAGCCGCTGCCACAGCATTGTCGCTGATCTCCTGGGCACGGTCCGAAACATCCTCGTTGTCGCTCGCTACTTCGCCCAGCCGTTTGGCGCCAGCCTCGATGGCGAAGAGCAGAGCCCCGACTGAATCGTGCAACTGTTGAGCTGACCTGTTTCGCTCCTCTTGAACCGCGACTCTCGCTACCTCTTCTGTCTCGATAGCAGCGGAGAACTTCTGGGCTGTACGCTCAGCTTCTTCGAGGGCAATTTTGGTTGCCCGGTCGCTGAACGGAGCGCCATCACGACGGCCCGCATACGCAACGGCCGCTACATGCCCGTTTATGGCAACTGGGACCGCCAACATAGAAACGATCCGCTCTCGCCGGACCGCTTCGTCATACTGATGGGAGATAGCGGGCGAAGTCAGGTAGTCGTCGACAGAGAAAGGAGCATCAGTCGCTATCACCTGACCACCGAGACCCATGGTTGGTAGCACGAATAAACCCTTAAGCGAGTCAGTCCATGTACCAAACAGGCCACCAGTCTCGTAGCTACCGTACTGTCGCCGTATCGCGAACATGCCCATATCGGTCGAAAGACGATCAGAGATCTGAACGACCAAATCGCGCATGAGCCCTTCCGGGTCAAGTACGAAATGCCGCGATTCGGCAAGGGTTGGGAATACGAAACCATCTTGATTTTGCATGCTTACCTCCCTCTTAGACCTAGTTGCAGCGATATGGTTCAAGATACCAGGCGTTATAACGTGTGAAAAGCGACACTCAATAACCAGTTCGTACGGCCTACAAGTCATCTACGAACATTTAGCGCAGATCCGCTTCGATAAACTCAAGCTCGTTACGCGCACCCTGACCATCCCGAGCATCCTCCTGTCCTCGAAGATCCACCCTGCGGATCTTGCCAGAAATGGTTTTAGGCAGCTCAGCGAATTCCAGCCTACGTACCAACTTGTAACCAGGTACCCGGTCGCGCACGAAGCTGAAGATATCCCGAGCGGTATCCGCCGTCGGCTCGGCATCGCCGACAATGGCGATATATGCCTTAGGCACATTACCTCTAAGTTCATCTGGTGACGGGACAACGGCTGCCTCGGCGACCGAACTGTGCTCGATAAGGACACTTTCAAGTTCAAACGGGCTTATTCGATACCCCGACGCCTTGAACACGTCGTCAGATCGGCCGACGTAGGTTAGGTAGCCATCTTCGTCTCGCTCGGCCACATCACCAGTTCGGTAGTGTTTGCCATCTATCGCCTCGGAGGTCTTCGAGGCATCGTCGGCATAACAGTCCATCAGCGGTAGCGGGTGACCAGAGGTGAACGCGATCGAAAGCTCGCCCTCGGTCGTCGGAAGACCATCGGGGTCTAGGAGGTTTATGGTGTAGCCGGGCATCGGTCGTCCCATAGAACCCGGCTTGAGGTTAGCGCCGGGCGGGTTGCCGACCTGAGCGGTAGTTTCAGTTTGACCATAGCCATCGCGAATCGTGGCGTTCCATGAGGACCGAACCGACTCAATAACCTCTGGGTTGAGTGGCTCACCCGCTGATAACGCCTCCCGAATGACAACCGGATACGACCCAAGGTCTTCTTGGACCAGGTACCGCCATACTGTCGGCGGGGCGCACAAGGTCGTCACCTTATGTTCAACCAGTACGTCCAAAACGGCTGGCGCGTCGAATCGATCGTAGTTGTAGACGAAGATACAGGCTTGTGCGTTGAATGGAGCGAAAAAACAGCCCCATGCGTGTTTCGCCCACCCGGGTGAACTCAGGGTCCAATGCACATCGCCAGGCTGAATGCCCATCCAGTACATGGTAGATAAGTGTCCGACCGGATAGCTGACTTGAGAATGGCGAACAAGCTTCGGCTTCGACGTAGTTCCCGAGGTGAAATATTCGAAGAGTGGATCCGAGGTAGTCGTGGGTTCAGGTGCTGTGAATTCAGTCGAAGCTGAATGAGAATCAGCGAAGTCGACCCACTCACCTCCCACTCCGGAAACCGACACTTTGATAACACCGGCGACAGCGGATGGCTCTAGTGCGTCAACTGCCCCCATGCCTTTTTCGTTGGTTAAAACCAATTTGAGGCCTCCGCGTTCAAACCGGTCGGCTAAGTCAGTGCCAGCTAACAAGGTGGTGGCTGGAATCATTACGGCGCCTATCCGCAATGCCGCTAGCATCGACTCCCACAGCGGTACCTCGTTATTTAACATGATCAAAATGCGGTCGCCGCGTTTTAGGCCCAGCTCCGATAAGAAGTTGGCTACCTGTCGAGAGCGGTCAGCTAGCTCGCCGTAAGATACCTTCGACTGAGCTCCATCCGATTCAACCAAATGCAATGCAGGTGAGTCATTCCCATCCGCTATCGAGTCAAAATAGTCTCTCGCCCAGTTAAAATCGGCAGGCAGATCAGGCCACGAGAAGTTCTCATAGGCCGTCTCGTAGTCGGCTCGATGTTCAAGAAGGTAGTCCCGGGCCTGGATGAACGTGCTGGACATTAGTTTCACTCTTTCTCGTCGTCGTCAGTAGCTATGGGTGGGCGCCGTTATTCGCGTACGCCAAGGTATGCGTGTTGCACTTCGTCCGAAGCCGACAAATCATCAGCGTCACCTGACAGAACGATCCGTCCGTTCTCCATCACGTAAGCCCGGTCGGCGATTCGAAGCGCTGCCTTTGCGTTCTGCTCAACTAACAATATTGTCACATCGAGTTCGTCGTTTAAATCTTCGATGATGCGGAAGATGTCGGCGACGATCAAAGGTGCAAGGCCGAGCGACGGTTCGTCGAGCAACAGAATCTTCGGTCGTGCCATTAGAGCCCGTGAGACGGCAAGCATTTGCTGCTCCCCTCCGGACAAAAATCCTGCCTTTTGTTTTCGCCGTTCACCAAGACGGGGAAAGAGATCGTAGGCTTTGGTTTGGCCATCGGCAATCTCTGATCGAGAACGGGTGTAGCCGCCAGCAGCCAGGTTTTCTTCAACGGTAAGATGCTTAAAAACTCGGCGTCCTTCGAGCGACTGGGCTATGCCTCGCCGCACGATCTTGGCTGGCGAAATGCCAACAATAGAACGTTCGAAGGCCTTGATTTCACCATTGACTATTGCACCGTCTTCCGACGGTAGGAGTCCTGAGATCGCCTTGAGCGTTGTTGATTTGCCAGCTCCGTTCGGGCCAAGCAAGGCAACGATCTCACCGGGCATGATCGCCAAATCAATACCGGCGAGTCCTGTTATGGTTCGTTGGTATGTGACATGGAGATCGGCGATCTCCATGGCCGGGGCCGAGTCGATTGACCCGGCCCCTTCCATGGCTTCGGTCACGGAACTATTACATCTTTTAGCGTAGTCCACTTACCGTCGGCAACTACCTGAATCGGAGCACCTGTCATTCCGGCGTGGCTATCACTCGAGTAGGAGATGTCGGCCGAAAGCCCTCCGGTAGACAGCGTTTGACCTTCTAGTGCTTCCTTGATCGCCGGGCCGGTAACCTCATCGCCACTCTCGACCACATCAGAAATGGCGGTGACCATTGATCGCATAGCCGTCCAGCCATGGATATAGCCAATCGACACGTCGTCGCCACCAGTAGCGGTGATGTCCGTTAAGCCCTCGGCGCCCGAGTTCGCTCCGAGGAACGGTTGTACCGCTAAGACACCTTCAGCTTCTTCACCAGCTAGTTCAATGAGAACCTCATTGCCGCACCAGTTCAAACAAATTACCTGTGCGTCGCTACCCGACGAAACCAGATCTCGAACCAAGGTCGCCGCAGGACTAGGAACGTTTTGGATGACAATGTAGTCAACGTCGCCAGCCTGGGTAATCTGACCAACGTAGTCGGTCACGCCGCCAGGCATTGGAATAGCCTCAAAGGCAATGTCGAGGCCCTCATCAGCAATGTACTTCTCGCCGTCTGCAAGAGGAGAGGTACCAAATGGGCTGTCATTGTGGAAGACGGCAACCGATGTTCCGCCTTCGTCAGCAATATGTTTCAGCGCTACGCGCATCTGTTCAGAGTAGGTTGAAGCTGGCAGAAAGTTGTACGGGGTGGCAGAAGGGTCTGCCAACTCTTCCGACAACGAAGCACTCATGAAAGGAACTTCGTCCGCCGCTATCTTCTCTCTTAGCGCCTCGGTATCGCCGGTTCCCCAACCCATAAACGCGACCGCACCCTCAGAAACAAATTGCTCGTAGAGCTGCTCAGCGATGGCTACGTCATATTGGTAGTCCTGCGAGACCAGTTCGATCTCACGACCATTCGCTCCACCATTGGCGTTGATGTAGTCGATGTATCCCTTCTGGCCTTCGAAATAGTCGACACCAACATCTGAGGTCGGTCCGGTCAAGTCGGCGATCATTCCGACAACGATGGGTTCACCTTCGAGCTCGGTTGGCTCTCCGCCTTCGCCCCCGCTATCGGTTCCCCCTGTCCCGGCCGTGACATCGGAACTGCCGCATGCGGCTGCGACCAATGCCATGGCGCTGAACAGTGCAAGCACCGCCATCCATTTTTGTTTTCTCATTTGATTTCCCCTTTGTGTAGCAATTTCATCATTAATCAATCCTCTAATGAGGTCTTGAGACTTGTCGTGTTTACGCCATTACCTTCAACCGATCGCGACCCCCAGCGTCCGAGCCGGATACTGGCGATGCCGCCCGGCACGCGAACCAGAAAGACGACAATCACGATGCCAAATATCAATGTCTGGATCGAAGGCAGTTTGGTAACAAGGAACGGCACCTCGTCTCGAAGTGAGACGGCTAGGTCGTCGATCAGGACTGGCAGGGCCGACATTGCGATTGCCCCGAAGAAGCTGCCTCTGAGAGTGCCCAGGCCGCCAACGATGATCATGGCTAAATAGAGAATAGAAACCTCGACCTCGAATCGTTCGAAGGTGACGATGCCGCGCCAGGAACCGATCAATGCACCGGCCAAACCAACGTAGGCCGATGAGATCGCGAAGCTCAGCAACTTATATCGGGTGATGTTTACCCCTACAACCGAACTTGCGGTCTCTGCGTCTCTAATGGCGACGAACGACCGGCCGAAATTACTCGTGACCAGGTTCTTCATCAGAATTGCAGATACAGCGCACAGAGTTATCGTCAGCCAATACCAGCGGAAATTGTTATCGAAGGCGAATCCGAATAGTTCTGGGGGTGGCACATCGATAGATCCTGAGCCTTCGGTCAACCATTTCCAATTGACAATGACCCACAGGATTATGCTCTGGGCCGCCAGCGTTGCAATGGCTAAATAGAGACCTCGCAGGCGTAGAGCCGGAAGACCTACAATCACCCCGATCACGGTGGTGAGAATGACAGCGAGAACTATCGCTGCGACCGTCGGAAGCCCTGTTCGGGTAATGAGAAAACCAGATGTATAAGCGCCAACGGCCAGGAACCCACCTTGACCGATGCTGATTTGGCCGGTGTAGCCAACCAAGAGGTTGAGTCCCAACGCGGCGATGATGGCGATCCCGATCTGCACACCGACCAGCAGCCACTTGGGCGATGCAAAAAACGGGAAGATCGCCACCAGTACCGCAACAAGCAGTATCCAAACCAAGTTGCTACGATCGAGGAAGCCTGAAAGGAAGGATCCAGTTGATCCCGACGATTTTTCTGAGCCGTCCTCCGTCGACTCTTGCGACGAATCCGGGGCCAGGTCTTGGGTTGAGGTAGTCATGCCCTATCAATCTCTTTTTGGCCGAACAGACCGTATGGGCGAATAAGGAGAATCGCGACGAGGATCACCCAGGGCAGGACCGAAGGCAACCCTCCCCCGATATAGCCGCCGGTAAAGGCCACCGAAAGGCCGATAATTAGTCCGCCGGCGATGGTGCCCCAGATTGACTCCAGGCCCCCCAAAATGACGACCGGGAAGACAATTAGCCCGAAACCGGCGATCTCACCGGACACGCCGGTAATGTTGGCGACGAGGACTCCTCCGGCAACTGCGCTGATGCCAGCCAACACCCAGGCGAGAGCGAAGATGCGATTGACGTCAATGCCCATCGCCATCGAGGCTTGTTGGTCGTCGGCGACCGCCCGCATGGCTAGGCCAAACTTGGTCCTCAGGAAAAAGAGGGAGAACACAGCGAGTACCACAGCTGCCAATCCGACGGCCCATATCTTGTTTGTGGGCATCGTGGCGCCGCCGATTTCAACAACGCCGGTTGGAATAAATCTAGGTAACGCCTTTGGTGACGTGCCGAACTTCAGCTGGAGTATTGATTTTATGACTTCGGCGAGTCCGATCGTGACCATGATGATCGAGACATGACTTCGACCGGTCATCTTCCTCAAGATGAGGCGTTCGACAGTCACTCCAAGGACGATTGCAACCCCAATTGCAAAGAAGATCGCTACTGGCCACGGCATCGAAAACTCGACGATGCCCATGTAGACCATGTATCCACCGATGGCGAGAAGCTCACCTTGTGCGAAGTTGAGTACACCGGTCGCTTTGTAGATTAAGGCGAATCCTAGGGCGGCTAAGGCGAGAATCGCTCCGTTCGCTAAACCGGTCAGCGCTAGTTGCAAGAAGGTCGTCATCAGGCTTTAGATTCCTCGCGATGCGGAACGTCTTCGGCCCCGAGGTAAGCCTCGATAACCGCGGAGTCTGCGGAAACCTCTTCAGGTGTTCCATCGGCGATGACCTGGCCGAAAGAGAGAACAGTCACCGAGTCAGACATCGACATCACGGCTCTCATATCGTGTTCGATCATTGAAATAGTTACACCTGAATCTTTCACTGAAAGTATCGTCTCGATCATCGCTTCTCGTTCCGAGGCTGTCGTGCCTGCCATTGGCTCATCCAACAACAATAACTCCGGCTCGATACAGAGCGCTCGACCTAGTTCGACTTGCTTTTGCATGCCGTAGGCCAAGCTGCCAGCCGCTGTATCGCGAATTGCGTCGAGCCCAAGCAAATCCACTATTTCTTCGACTCTTTCGCGGTTTTCCGAATCGTCTTTGCGCCAACCTGGTGAACGAAAGACAGCGCCAAACAAGTTTGGGCGAAGGTGCACATGCCTTCCGAGCATTAGGTTGTCCACGACACTCAGATGGCCGAAAAGTTGAATGTTCTGAAAGGTTCGGGCCATCCCGATGCGGGCGACTTTTTGTGGCTTGATCCCGATCAGGTCGTTTCGGCCCATCTTGGTAGAAAGAACAGCGGAGCCCTCTCCGGCCACGTACAGACCAGAAAGACAGTTGAGTAACGTTGTTTTGCCTGCCCCGTTGGGGCCTATAATCGCGTGGACAGTGCCACGGTTAACAGACAGGCTTACATCGCGGAGGGCAGCCAAAGATCCGAAGGTGATTCCCACCCCGTCTACTTCCAAAATTGGGGACGGCGCCATCTCCGCGAGGTTCGTGATTTGGGCCATAGAGAATTCTACTTCATCCTGTCCAGGCAAACGACCACCCATTGACGACCCCCTTTTGAGCTAAGTAAAAATACTTCACCCGAATAGTGGAAGCTTCGTTATTGCCGGGACCTGTATAGTAACTGCCGCTAAGATGGTTAACCGGGTTATTGCTATCGGACCGGGAGAGACCACAACGATTAAACGGGACCGAGGTCGATGACAGACACCGATATGACCATAGCCCTGACCGGCGCCGCCAACCCAGACGCGACGGTCCTGTTTGGTGAGGAACCGGCCGGCGACGGCGTGCTTGGTTTGGTTGTTCTGAATCGTCCGAAGCAGCTAAATGCAGTAGCGGTCGAAATGGACAAACTAATCCACCAACAACTCTCATCTTGGGAATCAAACGACCAGATCGTGGGAATCGGGATCGTGGGGGCAGGCGACCGGGCCTTTTGCGCCGGGGGCGACGTGGTTTCGATCCACAAGCTGCTGGCAACCTCAGGCGAATCCGAAGCTTCTCTCGCAGCAATAAATGAATTCGTCGACGTCGAATACGACCTTCTCTCCAGGCTCTACGAATGGGATGCCCCAGTCATAACAATTGCCCATGGCATCTGCATGGGGTTTGGGTGCGGGATAGCCAGTGTCGGATCGCATCGCATCGCCGGAGAGAACATGAAGATTGCTATGCCGGAGAATCGCATAGGCTTGTTTCCCGACGTTGGTGCCGGCTGGTTCTTCAACAAGTTCCCGTACGGCCTAGCGAGGACCCTGACTATCTCGGGAGTTACGTTCGAGGAAACTGTGGCGACCATCGGTGGCTTCTTTACTGGGCAGGTAGCAAACGATAAGCGGGCGGAGTTGCTAAAGGGGCTACCTGAACTCCCGTGGATCGCTGGCGACCACACCGCCAACCATCAACTTCTAACCGACCACTTTGCGACGGTCGCCCCAATCGCCGAAGTTCGACCGACGCTATACGACCGGTTCCGCTCTGACTTCGATGAATTGGCGAAACTCTCATTGCAGGATTGCCTCGAGCGAATCACCCAACTTGCGCCGAAAGACCCGTTCTTTGCCGCCGCGGCGGCATCGGTTGCCACTTGCAGCCCAACTTCGGTCGTTCTTTCCGACCTCTACCTGAAGAAATGCCGCGGCAACTCCCGGGAGGAAGTAACGACGTCGGATCAGGTCTTACTCAAACGACGATTTCGAGGCCCCGATTTTATTGAAGGCATACGGTCCGCCATCGTCGACAAAGGACATCGGCCAACGTGGGAAGCAGAATCAGTCGACGAAGTCGAACGTTCCACTGTTACTAACTGGATCGAAGAGGCACTCAAACACCCGATCTAACCGACCTCGGCTATGAACGACGGTCGTGAACTTTTCTGGCGGGGCCAGATCCGTACGCAGCTCATTGGTGACTTGGTTTGTCGCGTTTAACCCAACGAGAAGTCTCGCTGATGTCTTCGATCTCAGCACCGGCTTCTTTCCAGCCGTCAAAGCCCGATTCAAGGTGGGCGACGCTGGTGTAACCCAATTCGTTGAGGGCTTTTGCGGCGAGGGCTGAACGCCACCCGGCGGCGCAGTGAAGTACATAACGCTCATCGAGTTGGTAGCGGTCGTCGTGGTAAGGGCTTTCAGGGTCGAACCAGAATTCGAGCATGCCTCGGGGTGCTGAAATCGAGCCAGGGATGACACCCATGCCTATGCGTTCGCGAATGTCGCGAACATCGACCACGGTACACGTTCCGTCTTGAATTTCGGCCTGGAGTTCTCGCACATCGAGTTCTTCGATTTCGTTACGAGCTTCGGCGACAATGTCGTGGATGTTCCTGCGGGCCATGGTTGAACCCTAGCCTGCGCCGATGGCCAGAATCAACCAGTCCATTACGGATTCGACGCCTCTGTGTACCGTTGACGGCTCGAATTTCGCTGCCAATCTTTCAGACGTCGTGCTACTCTTCTCAGAATGACGCCCCGAAAGGTATTGATCTTCGGCAACTCGGGATCTGGCAAATCAACGCTTGCCCGACAACTCGCTGAAACCGAACAAGTCGCCCACCTTGACCTCGACACACTCGCTTGGTTACCAACCGAACCACCAACCCGCAGAGAGAAATCGAGTTCGGGACAAGAACTAGACAACTTCGTCCAGAGCAACGAACGCTGGGTTATCGAGGGCGGCTATACCGACCTCTTAGAGTTAGCAGAACCATCTTCCACCGACATAATCTTTCTCGATCTTCCAGTTGATAACTGTGTAAAGAATGCTCGAAGCCGTCCGTGGGAACCACACAAATACGAATCCAAAAACGCTCAAGATCAAAACCTAGAAATGTTGATCGGCTGGATCCGGCAGTACCCGACGAGGGACGGTGTTTTCTCCCGGAAGGCACATATGAACTTCTACCAGCGCTACAGCCGCAAGAAACAACTGATTACACGGAACCAAGAGTCCACCGACCCGTCGGCCTGATGACCCGGATCACAACCGGTATACAGATCTTGGGTAGTCCATGATTTTGACGTTCGGACCTTGAAGTTCACGCAACGCATTTCTGGCGACCCACCCGGCTGCCCTCGACCTAGTGGCCAAAATTCGTTCAGCTGATTGGATCGCCTCAGCTTGCAGATCAATATTTCGCTTCCCGATATTTCGAAGCGCCCAGTTTATGGCTTTCTTCACATATAGCCGATCGTCGCCTGCTTCTCGCTCGATAGGCTCCAAGAATTCTTCGAACACTGAATTGTCCGACTCTTTGTTGGCAAAACCATAGGCAGCCATAAGTACGAAACCAGCTCGCTTTACGAACTCGGGTTCCGCCTTGGCCCACTCGTGTGCTTTCGTTACGGCAAACTTGCTCATGGCGAAGAAACCCATACAGAACGAGTCGCAAATTTCCCAGTTTTCGAAATCCGCTGCCCATCTGTCCATTTGCTGTTCCGTAATATGTTCGGGATCACATATTTTGCTGCAGAGTATTCTCGCTTCATAGATGCCGGTTTCATAGAGTGCGATGCCAAGTTGGTTGTCCCGCCCGATTTCCTTGGCCAATGCTATTAGGTCCTTGTGGTAGACACCTAGCGAGTTCTTTGCATAAATGCCAAATTTCTTCTCTTTGAGGCCGACCTTTTCTGGATCAGCGAGGGTTTCCAACTCCGTCAAGACCTGCCTGACGCTCACTGCCTTGCGGCATTTATCTTGACTGCTTGGTCAACAAAGTACTTCACTATGACGACGTCGAAGTCACTCATTGGCAGCACTCTCATGACCTTGCCTGAGCCTGTAAGTAGGGAGTATTTGTCTTCCATGTGGACTCCTTTCAGAAACCCAATATCTATACCGTGCTTCATGGTCCTCATATGACATATGCCGCCGTTGACGTCAGCATAAGTTGTTATTCGAACCTTCTTGGTCTCGACTAACTCGTAGTCTTTGAGCAAGAGGTTCCTTACAGCACCAAAAAGCTCTTTGTGGGCGGCTTTCATGTCGGTGTCGAATTGCATGGGTTGATCTTTAGCGGACGGTGTCATCTTGGGTTCGTTCCGACACGTTGCCTTCGACGAAGTTGGCGTGACTGTTAGGTGGGGCTTCTTGGCCTGGTAAATACGGGTTCCGAAGTGTAGGCAAGGACTGCGAGAGTTGACTAGCGATACGAAGGAGTTCCCATTCACCGCCTCTCTTGCCCACAAGTTGGGCTCCCACTGGCAGACCATCAGCGTCTAAGCCAAGTGGGATGGTTACGACTGGGTTTCCCATGAGCGAAACCGGAACGGTGAACGAGGTCAACGCATCGAGATAGCCCACCTCGACATTCCCGATTTCGAACACGGAAGTATAGTCACGTAAGCCGC